>CANQRL010000005.1 GCA_947626275.1 uncultured Bacilli bacterium | reverse complement strand
CCACCTCGTTCGACTTGCATGTCTTAGGCATGCCGCCAGCGTTCATCCTGAGCCAGGATCAAACTCTCCAAAAAAATTATTTTTTGAAATTAATTGTTTCACCCTAGCTAATAGTGAATTGACATTTTGCTCAGTTTTCAAAGATCATTCTCTTTCCCATTTCTGGGAAAGGTAAACTCATTGTATCAAACCTCAATAGGAATGTCAAGCACTCTTTATTGTTTTTTTAAAGGATTTGACACAATTTACAAATTTAAATTGAGCTCTTTGCTCAACATTCAATAATATATCAAACTCAAGATTGATTGTCAAGCACTTTTTTAACTTTTTTTCAAAATCTTTTCATTTGACATATTCTTTTTTGTTACCCTATTTGGAATTGAAAGGTAACTTTTTCGAAAATTTATTTTAAAAATTCTCGGCTTTTCGTTGAAAGCTCCTATAATATAGCAAATTTCATTTTAGAAGTCAATCCGTTTTTTTATTTTTTTTCACTTTTTTTCTACAAAAATAAAATTTTGATATTCGCCTTTCAACAAAACGCATTTAATATATCAATAAACAATTTCTTTGTCAAGCAAAAAATCAAAAAAAAAAGCATTTTCTTTTTCATGCTTTTTAAGAGGTAAAGTTTTCGTTCTCAGATTCCTTCTTTAACTCCAAATAGAGTTTCAAATAATCCTCATTTTGTTTTTGATCAAACATAGAGGCATGACTATGATAAAGTTCTATCAACTCTTTCATAGCATGATTGATGACCAAATCTAAATCATCTGAGTATTCCATTTTCTTTTTATGATATTGATATTCTAGCTTATCCAAAATTTTATATTCCCCTTTTGGAAAAATTCGTAAATCTAAATCATAATCAATGTACTTAACCGTTCCTTCCTCAATAATATAAGGAGTCGCTATATTACAATAGTAATAGATGCCATCTTTCTTCATCTGCGAAATAATATTAAACCATCGATCCTTAAAGAAGTAGATAATGGCTGGTTCTTTCGTACGCCAAGTCGTTCCTTCTGACTCCGTCACCCTTGTTTTATTATTTCCAAATACAATATAGTTCTTCTTGATATCTAAGACTATCGCTTCATCCCAAGCGCGATGAATCTTTCCGTTGTGCTTATAGCATTGTATTTGATAGCGGTCTCCTACACACATTTGTTTCATGCAACCACCTAAGACCATTATATCACAGAATTTGGTGTGAAACAAACTATTTAGTGAGTTCTTCTAATGCTTTTTGTAATTGATTATCCGTTTCATCCGATGGATTCGCATAATATTCTTCTTGTAAAGACACCTCTATATCTGGTACGAATCCTTTTGTATCGTTTACCCAAGTTCCTTTTGGAGTAAGCCATTTTTTCGTGGTTACTTTATATTTATCCCCACTGGATAAGGTAACAAGTCCCTGGACAGTGCCTTTTCCATAGGTCTTTTCCCCAATAATAATAGCGTTTAAATTATCCTTCAAACTTCCAATGAGAACCTCGGAAGCAGACGCACTATATTGATTAGCAAGGAAAACAATAGGATACTTCTTAGTTTCTTCTCCGTCGGAATGGATTTTTCTCTTCGTTCCATCTTGTTCTAACTGGTAGGCAACATGAGAGGAGTCTACAAAAAGACTAATAATATTAGATACAGCAGTTAAATGCCCCCCAGTATTATCCCTAACATCAATAATAAGGGCATCAATCTTTTCCTTTTCCAATTTTTTTAAATTTTCACGAAATTGTTTATACGTATTATTGGCAAAGATAGATATATAGATATAGCCAATTTTTTTATTATTCTTCTCGAATGTTTTCGATTCGACAGAAGGAATGACAACGCTAGCCTTTTTCACCGTAATTTTTTTTGTCTCATCATTACGAGAGATTTCTAGTTCAAAAGAATCGGTTGTTCCCCCTAAAACAGCTTTGCTAAAATCGGAAGTTTCCATCTCTGACGTCGACTTTCCATTGACAGAGAGAATAATATCCCCTACTTGAAGACCTGCTTTATCAGCTGCTGAATCCTTAAAGACAGTAGATACGACCATATACTTTTTTTGGGTATCCTTATATATAGAGACTCCTAATCCGTTATAACTTCCTTGTAGTGTTAGATTGACATTTCCATACTCCTCTTCGTCCATATACATCGTATAAGGATCTTCCATTTCACTCATAACACCTTTTAAAGCGGCATCCAATAAGGCCTCTTCATCGACATCTTCATAATAATTATCTACAATATATTGATAGTTTTCTATAAAAGCCATTAACTCGTCGCTCAATTGCAAAGGTTGGGTTGGCACCTCTGCATGTCCTTCCATCCTTGCGAAAGCATTCCCTGCAAAGAAACTAAAAAGGCAGGTGATTACGACTAAAATGATGACTTCTTTACTCTTGAAGTCTCTACTTCTATTTGGAATTTGCCTAATCTCTATTTTTGGTTGTTCATTCATGTTATCATCCCCTATTCATCATAGCATACTCCTATAAAATTGTCTATTTTTGAGAATCAAGTATATCCCTAGCAGCTACTAATCCGGTTGCAGCCGCAACAACAATATTTCCAGCTTTTCCAGCTCCATCACCTATAAAATAAATTTGATCATTTTGAAGTTTAAAATGATTATCTGTTTCTATTTCATTACTAAAGAATTTAATTTCTGGACCATAAAGCAACGTATCATCATTTGCAACCCCCGGAATAATACGGTCTAGTGTTTCTAATCCCTCTAAAATATTCGTAATGATACGGTGTGGCAATACTAAAGCCAAATCTCCCGCTACACAATCTTTTAAAGTTGGTTCGATAAATCCTTTATTGATACGATGCCATTCACTTCTTCTTCCACTTCGTAGATCTTTGAGGGACTGAATGATTGGTTTTCCATCCCCTAATACATTGGCAATCCGAGCAATCGATTCTCCATAAAGTCTCGTATTGGTTACTGGTTGCGTTAAATGTACTTTAGAAATAAAGGCAAAATTCGTATTATTGCTCTTCGTATCTTTTAAGGCATGCCCATTGACACAAATATATCCATAATAGTTTTCCTTGGCTACAAATCCACAAGGATTGGTACAGAAAGTTCTAATTTCATCGCCATAGGTTTTCGTTTTAATAAAGATAGTAGGATCATAAATAACATTGGTAATCTCTTCCATAATATCTTTACGAACTTCTACACGAACTCCTATTTCTATACTTTGTGATAAATACGGTATTTTATACTTATCGGCAAGTTCTTGAATCCATTTAGCGCCCGTTCTTCCAGGTGCTACAATGACATTCGTAGCTTCTAGCGTTACCTTCTCTTTAGGATTCTCATAGGTCACCTTGTGAGAAGTAGGCGTTTTGGTCTGAATATCCAAAACGTTTGCTTCATCGATGAGAGTAACTCCCGCTTTTTCCAAATATTGGCACATTCCTGCAATATATTCTGGCAAGTGGTCACTTCCCAAATGTTTTTGCTTAATGAGAAGTAATTTAGCGCCCGCTATTGCCACTTTTTTACGAATCTCAGAAGCTTCTTCTAAATTGCTAGGGTAAACCTCCGCATCCATTTTAAATTGATTGAAAATCTCCTCTGTCTCATCGATTAATTGGTAAGCTTCACTTTCACTCATGTACTTCGTTAAATCACTTTTTCCTAAAGTAGGAATGAAGTTTAACTTTCCATCGGAAAACGTACCCGCTCCACCATAGCCAGATAGAATGGCACAAGGGTTACAGTTTTGACAAGCAACACCTTTTTTATTCATTGGGCATACTCGTTTGGATACTTTTCTTCCCTTCTCTAGAATAGCTACTTTTAAATTTTCTTTTTTGGTAATCAACTCATAAGCCGCAAATAAGCCAGCAGGACCTGCACCGATAATTACCACATCAAACTTTTTTTCCATTCCGTTTCACCAAATTTATTGTATCATAATTTGCCAATACATGATATAATTTTTCTGGTGAGACTATGAAAAAATTTCATATGGTAGATGAGAACTTTCGCTGTGAAAACTGTGGGCGCGAAGTACAGAAGCTAAACTATACGGCTCGTGATCACTGTCCTTATTGTCTTTACTCGAAGCATGTCGATATCAATCCTGGAGATCGCGCCAATCCTTGTCAAGGTCTATTACGTCCCGTTGACTTAGAAAAGTTTAAAGATACCTACAAAATTGTCTACACCTGTGAAAAGTGTCAAGAAACCCATAAAAATATCATCGCCAATGATGACAATATGGAAGCTATCATTGCCCTTTCTTGTCAGAAAGAATAAATTTTCAAAAAAATTACTATTTTTTCAATATTTACATACAAAAAATCTATACGTCTTTATCTGTATAGATTTTTTTATTGGATAATTTAATGACATGCACCATCTGCTAAGGATACATGAATAGAGCTTCCCTGGTAACTAGCGATGAAGTGTTTAGCCGTTGCATAAGATTCTCCAAAAAGGCTTTTGGCAATGCTTTCTTCTAGTGCTTCCGCTGTAACCATTTCTGAAAGAGAAATACAGTAAGTTGTTCCTTCCCCAGTATTTGGAAATTTAGAAGTATTTTCTAGAACATAGGAACGAGCACTTTCCAGGATTAGTTCTTCTTGCTGTTTAGATAATTCATCTTGATGATTGTTAAATTGATTTAGCACTTGAGGAAGCGCAAAAGCGGCAATTAAGCCAATAACAACAATTGTTGCAATCAATTCTACTAATGTAAATCCCTTTTCCATAAGTCCTCTCCTATCCTAAATTTATTATATTATAAAGAACCATTTTTTGCAAGAAAAAAGAAACTATTAAAAGTTCCTTTCACTATTATCAGAAGTAATAGACTGATCAATTTTATCACCTATTTGAAAAGCTGATAAGTCGCTCATTCCTAAACTTTCATCCATATCTTGGTATTCTTTATTAGAAGCTGGCATGCTTGAAAAAGAACTATCGATGGTAGTTCCCCCTAATGGAACGGTTAAATCTTCGCCTGTTTCCGTAATCGTTGATGGAACGGCAACTTCCTCTTCTTTTGGTACTAAACTAGATAAATCAATATCATCCGTCGTTGGAGTGCTAAGCTCTTTCTCGTAGGAAGAAACTGACTCACTAGAAGATGGCATTTGTGTAAACATGCTCGTGTCATAAAAAGAATTGGTTGAATTTAAACTTTCTTCAATGGTTGGAATAGAAAATGTTGTATCCTTTATTTCTTCAACAGATTCATGTAAATCCGTTTCTGGAGTACTCTCTACTGTTGGTTGGCTAGTGATCTCCTCCACTGTCATTGGCGTTGACAATTCTTTCTCTACAGAAAGAGAAGGTACTACCTCTTCTTGGATGCTAGAAACTTCAAGAGTCTCTGGTAAAACATCTACTGGTTGGGAAGGAATCTCCTCCTTAGTAGCAGGCTCTTCTATTTTTTCTTTTGGTTCCTCTACTGCTGAAACCGTTTCTTCTTGAGCATCAACCACAGAAGCTTTTTTATCCACAACAGCTTCTGGTTCTGCTTTTTTCTCTTCGACAACCTCTTTTGCCTTTTTCTCTTCCACTACTTCAACTGTTTTTTCTTTTTCTTCCTTTTTCTTAGAAGCTTTTTTATCCTTTTTTCTATCTTTATCGGCAATATAGCCAATAATAGCCATGACAATCAAGATGGCATATACAATAAGCCACACTTCATTTCCGCTAATAAAATCTGCCATACACTCACTCCTTATTCTATACAATAGTTTATCATTAATCTCATTTTTTTACAATCTTTTTATTCAGATAGATAGTTTTCTCCCTTAAATGGCTCTGTTCGAAGCAGATTTGGGTAATCTTGTTGCCGTAATACTTCGTAGAGAACGAGCGCTACACAATTAGAAAGATTTAAAGCTCGAATATTCGCATTCGTTGGGATACGAAAACACTTGTCTAAATAATTTTTCAAGATTTCTTTAGGAACTCCTGTGCTCTCTTTCCCAAAAATCAAGTAGATATTACGGGTAGTATCCCGAAAGTCACAATCTGTGTGAGGACGTTTCCCATAACGGGTTAAAAAATAATAATCACCCGTATTTTTACTTTTAAAGTCCTCCCAATTTTCATAAACAGTATAATCACAGTGTTCGATATAATTCACACCACTTCGTTTAATCTGTTTTTCATCCAAAGAAAAGCCAAGCGGTTTAATCAAATGAAGCTTGGCATAAGTACCGGCACAGGTACGCATAATATTCCCCGTATTTTGAGGAATTTCTGGTTCGTATAACACAATATTAATCATTGTCGATGACCTCATTTCGAATCAAGAATTTCTCAACGTCACTTGTACTCTCAGCATCTGCATAGATTTCCTTAATTTCACCGTCAATAACCGCAATGAATATTGGCAACTGATCATAGTTTAGGGAAATTTCATGCTTTTCCTGAAAGTTTTTTAATCCCGTTTCCTTATTCTCGGAAACATCAAGATAGACAAAGTATTGTTGAAGATTTTTAGAAGATAAGAAATTTTTTAAATCTTCTTCTTTCTCCTCTAACGTGGAATCTGTTTTGTCACCAATATATAAGACAACCGTCGCATTTTCTACTAGGTAATCCTCGATATCATCCTCTTTGATTTCCGTTAGAAATTGATACATCGTAGAAGTATATACCTTGCTTTGTTGATGATTAAAAGTACTACATAAGTAGTAGGTAAGAACTACTGTTATTCCTACTAACAAAATACAAAAGACATAATTTTTTGCTGGAACCTTTCTCATATTCTCACCTCATATTATCATTATACTATAAATCTTGTTTTTTGAAAAGTTTCCTAGAATTGTTCTGGATCATCCAAATCCTGAACCGTAACAATAGGAAGTTCTACCTGTTCTTCAGCTGCCATATCTTTAAACTTCTCGCGAAATGCTTCTAACTCTTTAACACGAGAGTCAGGATATATTCGCTTACTATTTTTAATCGCGTTATAGACATCTATTAACGTTACTTCATGCCGATCTTGGTATAAAGCTTGAGAGAAAGCCGCTGTTAAAACAGAAAAAGAGATATCTGGATACATCGCTCCCAATCCATAGACACGCTTAAATTCACTAGTTGCTTCCACAATAGATTCTACTAATAGACGCGTAACATACTCATTATATTTAAACTTAATTCCCGTTTGTTTTTCAATTTTTGGTAACGTTTGCACTAAAACTTCTACCGTTGTTGGAATATCTTGTTCGATGACATCGACTCTATCAAAACGTCTTAAAAATGCCCTATCTCTTACGATATAGGTATTGTATTCAATATCCGTTGTGGCACCGATAATCTTTACCATTCCTCTATCGATAGCAGGCTTTAAAATGTTGGCAAGGTCCATTGGTCCCCCATCTTTGCTTCCAATAAGGGTATGGATTTCATCAATGAAAAGAATAATTTTATCCATTCGTTTTAATTCCTCTACTAAAAGAGAAATAACCATCTCTTCTTTTCCTTGATACTGAACTTTTCCTACTAGCGCAGCTGAATTAACCTTAATTACTCGATAACCTTTTAATCGTTCTGGCACCGTTCCATTAATAATGCGGTAAGCAAGTCCCTCAACAATAGAGGTTTTACCAATACCAGCTTTACCGACTAAAAGAGCTGACTTTTCCGGTGTCAAAAGAATCATCGTCATTTTACCGATTTCTTCTTCCCTTTTAATAGCAGGGTTGGTAATATATTCTTTCGCCGTTAGATCTTCTCCATACATTTTTAAAATGCTCAAGCCCGTATAATCGTAAAGAGTACGTTCTTCCGGCTGCCCTGTTTCCATTATTTGTCCATTATTTTCCATGATATCACCTATCTTGATTATACCCTAGTGCGCAAAAAAAGGAAAGTTCTTTTCCAAAATTTCCTATTTTTTGACAACTAATAATTGGTCAGGTAATAAATAGATGTTTTCATTGGTTTCCCATATATTTTGTGCACTAGTATTCAAACGATTCGCTACCCCTCTTAACGTATCTTTCTCCCTTGTAATGACCATTTGAAATCCCTCTTTAGGAATTAAAAGCTCTTGACCTGGATAAAGATAATCGTCCTTCTCAAGACCATTCGTACTCAATAATACGTCTACTGTGGTATTATTTTTTCTAGCAATTTCATAGAGGCTATCCCCTCTCTTGACTGTATAAACCGTAAAAAATTCCCCTTCCTCTACGGTTGGGACAACAATCATCGAACCAGGAATTAACATAGTTGTTCCATTTAAATTTTTTAAAATCTCTTCAGTAGTATGAAATTGGCGAGCAATATCTCTCCAGGTATCCTGACTAGATACTTGATAAACTTTATACATATTTCACCTCATTTTATTATATGTTTTCGCATAGAATATGGTGAAAGGAAAGATATATGAAAAAAGATCTACCAAAAGTTTTTCGAACTCAAATTAATAAGCCACTTAAAAACAATGAGGCTTTCTTTTATGGAAAGGGCGAAAGGGGCGAAGAGATATCTCTTTTTGACACCTTTAAAACCAATCAAATCTATCGAACAAAAGTGAGACTAACGTTAAAAGATAAAACGATAGAAAAGACAATTATTGGACGAACAGAAAATAATCTCATTACGTTCGATAATGAGATTATTGCGATTTCTGATATTGTCAAATTAGAGTTATTATAAACACTCTACATAAGTATCAGAAAGACATCTTAGACAACAAACACAATTTAAGTTCATGGTAAAGAATGAATTTGTTGATACGTATGGGAATTCGCTAGTCGTATCGGGATTAGCTGCTAAAACACGTAAAGTACAGCAGCAGCCATCTAACTTTTCTACCCGGAAAACGTTAGAACAAGTAGCTCCTGCATCACTACAAACCGTATTATCTTTCGTTGTAGGCATACTTAATGGTACACCGTTTGATAGATATAACATAACGGGTCTCGTATTGCAAGTTAAAGAATTCGTTCCACTACCTAAAAATCCCCTATCACAGGTATCTAAACAAGTCTCTGCCGTTGTTGCATTTTGCTGTAGAACATTGATAATTGCTAAGATTTCAGCGATACATCTACAAGATTCTGTATCTGTATTGTTACACATATATAATCCACCCCTTCTGCTATAGCATATTCTCCTACCCCAAAAGAGTGTGAATAAAAAACCTAATTTTCAAAATCTATGAACTATTTTACCGATAGTTCTTTTTTGACCCGTTATCGCTATTGATTATTTTATGATTTTCTAGTAAAATGAACATTAGAGAGGATAATTCTATGGCAAAAGATTGTATTCAAGAGAGGGAAAATTATATCATTCAAACCAATCAAGATGGAAGCACCATTACCGTTCGTGAACTACAACTAGAGATTTTAGATATCATGGATGAAATTCATAGAATATGTGTGAAAAATAAGATTGAATATGGTCTTATCGCTGGTTCCGCTTTGGGATGTGTCAATTACAAAGGATTTATTCCTTGGGATGATGACATCGATATCTGTGTATTAAAAAAAGATTGGGATCGTTTCTTAAAAGCTCTAGAAAAAGACTTGGATAAGAAATATTACTTCCAATGTTTTGAGAATGACAAACGGTTTAATGTTATCAATGGTCCACAAATGAAAATTCGCAAAAGAGGAACGTACATCGAAGAGGTAAACTGGTTACTAAAAAACCGGTGTAAAACCGGAAACGGCATTTTTGTCGATGTAGTTATCTATGATAATATTGCGGAGAAAAAATGGAAAGATGAGGTTGCTAGAACCGTTATTAAGCTTACGGTACCTTTTTTAGTTTTACTAGACAATCTACATATTCCTCATACCTTTCTAAAGAAATTTGTTCGCTGGTTCTCTAACCGATACGCTAGAAAGCACGAGGATAGTCCGTTGATGTCTCAACCTATCTCTGTTCCATGGGAGAAATTTCTACATGAACCAGTCTTTTTAAAAAAGGATATTTTGCCTTTTAAACTTTATGAATTTGAAGGAAGAAAGTATTATTCCTATAATAATATAGAAAAAATATTGAAACAGTGGTATGGTCCAAATTGTTTAAAAAAATGGGATGGTGAAAGATGGGTAGAAACCCTACCTATCGAAAAAAGAGTACCGAAACATACTGCCCATCTCAATCTAAAAGGGGAAACGAAAAATAACCAATAGTCTGTTAGGAGTGGTTTATCATGAATGATAAATGTAAAAAAGGTCTATTCCTCGGCATCTTACTCATTGGAATAGCAATCATAATTGGAATTTTATTTCAACATGATATCGCTTTCGTATTTGCCGGAATTGGAACCATCCTAATTGGAATTGTCTTTTTAGCTTGGATTAACGGTGACCGAAAAAAAGAAAAGGAAAAAGAAGAAGATCAAAAGTAATCTTCTTTTTTTAAAAGATGAAAAAGAGACTAGAAAGGAAAAATCCTGTAATCGCACTATATGTCTCTTTGGAATAGTTTGTTAAGCAATAATGAATGAGACGAAGAAGCAAAGAAGCCATCGCTATCAAACCAATACTAAAGGGAACTAACTTTCCAATGGGAAAAGTTAACAAATCTCCAAAGAGTCTTAAAACCTCCTCATACCATCCTAAAGATAAATAGATGGCAGTTCCACTAAGACCGGGAATAATCGTAGATAATGCCTCGATTGCTCCCATCACGAAATAGGTAAAAAAAGAAAAATGAGTGGTTTCTTGAGAAGGTAAAAAGAAAAATAAACTGCCCAATAAGAAAGTAATGAGAGCAATTTTATAGGAATTGCTCTTTTTGATAAGAGAAGGGAGACCCGTTAGAATAAATAGAAAGAAGAGTGCTTTTAAAAGAATCTCATAGCGAAGGAAAATTTCCAATAACACTTTACTTCCTAAAACAGTCGCTAAAACAAAACCGCTTCCGAGAATTCCTAAATACGTCATGTTATCTTTCATTTGTTTTCGAAATTGGGTAATAGATTCTACGACTTTTTCGTAAACCCCCAATCGAATCGCTAAAATACTTCCACTAATTCCTGGCAAGACTTTTCCAATTCCAATCAGACACCCTTTTAAGAATAGTTTCATAGTTCACCTGATTCATCTTATGCCAAAGATTCATTTTTAGAACGAAAAAGAGCTGCCTTATTTGGCAACTCCTCTAAAGTATCCATTCTGAACCAGTTTTGTCTCATTCACTACCACAAATGCTTTTTCATCATAACTTCGCACTAATTTTTGAAGTTCTTCTAAATGATTACTATCAATCTCTAGAAAGAGTAGTAGCTTATTATCTCCACTAGACCCTTTCGCATTTAGAACAGAAACCGCATACTGGTTCTCCCGTAAGGCATCGATTAACGCTACTCCTTCTTCATGAATGATAATTTGTATGCCTAACTTTCCACGAATAAATTTTTTCGCAATGATTCCCCCAATATAGGTTCCTGTAGCAAAGCCACCTGCATAGGAAAAAACAATCCATAAACTGTTAGAATCGCTATTTAAAGCATCTTTTACGACTAAAAACCAAATCGTTACCTCAAAGAAGCCGATTAGTGTCGCTGTTAAATTTTTTTCTTTAACAGTCATTACTGCTCGAATGGTTCCCAAAGAAACATCCATAATACGAACAAAAAATATTTTAATACATAATAAGAAAAGTTCCATAGCTCCCCTACTTTCTATTGTTATTATACACAAAAAAAGCCTATATTACTATAGACTTTTAGGAGTTACTATCGGCAGCTGCTTCCTTTAATTCTTCTTCTAAGTATTTTAAAATGTTTTCTTTTCCTGTTGCATGATTCGTTATCTTACCATCTTCTACCACAAATAAAGTAGAATCGGTAATACGAATATCTTTAATAGAGTCTCCAATCACTTCTTCTTTTCCAAGATATACTTGATTTACTTTGTTAGACATATCAACGATATAATAGGTTTTACTCATCCAAGATAAGTATCTTTCATAGGCTTCACTCTTCTCATCCACCATTGCAAGAACATAATACTTCTCTGCTGATTGACTTAAGAGATTAGAAAACACAATGGTATTTGTCTGTTGCGTAGCACTGTTACTAGAGCTATCGGTAGACTTCGATCTCCTTGATAGTAAAAAATCCGTTAAGAAGTACGTTGCCACAAAAACAATCGCGATAGAAAGAAATGTAATAGCAACTGTTTTGATAGACAAAGTACTCTCTGGAATGGGTTCCTTTTTTTCTTTTTTCTTTGTTATTTTTGCCTTTTTCATCTGAATCACCAAAGCTATTATAACATAACTTTGTTTTTTATGACAATATTATTTTGAAATTGCATTTACGCCTACAGACTTGGCTACATTTAACATTTCTTCCGTACTTAAATTCTCAGAGACTAAAGAATATTCAATCCCATTACTAATCCATGAAACAGAATAGTCTGTAACGGCCCCAATCGTATCAGAAATCAAATACGGATCGCCATAAACCATATCGGTTTCAAGATCAGAGGAAACGGTCGCTGTTTCTTGTACTAGCATAAAAGGATTTTCTCCCTCAAAGGTAAGAATAATTCTTTCTCCTTCATCTAATTTGACCTTATCTTGACTCGTAAGATAGGTGTTATTAGGAATATACATTGGATAAACAATCGAATCTAACTCACTCATCGTTGTCTCCGTTTCCTTTCCTTCCATATTCTTTTCTAATGTAAAATAGTCTTCATCAAAATTTTTCTTTTCATCAATAGATGTAAAAGTCATACTCATTTCTACTGTATTTTCATCGTTTAATACTTCTACTTTGGTAATAGCTAACTTGTTATCTACATAGACCTTTTGAGTTTTTAAATCTTCATTATTAGAGTAATTTACGGTACTTGTAAATACATATCCATCTTTTTCTTTGGCAAGCGTTCTCTTATCATCATTCTTTAGATCATCCATAATTCTTCCCAATAAATAGATTTGGGAATTGTTATATGGCCAATCGCTTTGAAATTTAAAGCTTTTATTGAGAGATGGTGTTAAAACATAGATTCCCTCTTGATTACGTAAAATGATCTGCTCATGATTGTTGATCTTGTTCGTTAAACTAACACGATAGTTATCTTCTTTTTGGTAGGCTACTTCCACATCATAGGAATATGAATCTTCTCCTCGATAGATTAATAATTCTCCCTTAGCCTCATAAGAGGTTAACCCACCAATTCGATCTGCTAAATCCTGATAAGCATCTTTCTCACTTGATTTTCCACATCCTACAACCAATAAACACAGTATTACAAATATAATTTTCTTCATATTTACCTCTCTTTTCATTTAATTATATGAACTGGAAAGAGGAATATGAAACGCATTTCAAAAAAAGACCTAGATTTTTTCTAGATCTTATTTCTTAGTAATGACAATCTTTACCGTTTCTTTCTTTGGAACATAGGTTGCCAAACGAGCATTAGAGGAATTCGCACGAATTTGAATTGGTACATCATAAGGCTTACTAGAAGCCGTATAGCCACTCAAATCGACATAGACTTGAATTTCACTATCCTGTAAATTAGCAATGACATTCGAAGCACCAATAATATCTACTAATATTTCGGCATCGTCCGCTGAATAAGCCCCCGCTGTCAAGCCTGTTGGAATATTCACAGCAATTACCTTTAACGTCTTCGTGACTGGTTCACTACTACGCGTAACTTTAATTTCAACGGTCACCTTATTGGCCGACAACTGTTTTACTCCCGCCGGTTTTGGAATTTCCACTTCAGTTGTATAATCACTTGTTAAATGACTGACATCTACCTCAATATCAATACCATTTTGTTCTAACTGATCTAATACTTCCGTTGTTCCATAAACCGTAACAGTATTTTGGCTAAAGGCATAAGAACTGATAGCATTTCCAAATGGAACAGAATTTACGGGAACGAAATTAAGTGGTACCTCCCGAGAAGAAGAAGTAATAGTTACATTAGCAACAATATCTTCTTTTACGTTAATCTCGACATCCACAACATTTCCATCTTTATCATAAGCCCGTAACGTGATATCTTTTAAGGTTTGTGTTCCTGCCTCTAAACTTGTCAACTTATCGACATCGATTAAAGCATCAACGGTCGCTACCTTCTCTAGTTGAAAATCAGCACCACTGATAACAACCTGATCAACATTTAATTCAACGTTACTTACTTCTAAGGTACTATCTAAATGATCCCGATTAATGACATTATAAGATAATGTTTGATTCCGAGATTCCTTCAAATATACGACAACCGTTACCTGTGATGGATTGACACTATAATCAATCGATGTATTTCCTACTTCGTATTCTACATCTTTCTTATAAGTTCCTGGTTCCGTAATATCTCTTAAATCCAACTTTAAACTGTGATTTTTGGATTGTTCCGCGATATATAAATCAGCCTTACTACCAATTAAAGTAATATCAAACGTATCAGGAACACCCGTAATAACAAAACGCTCATCATTGTATAAAACTTCGGCTGTTTGATCCTTTAATACTTTCGCACTATTCGTTGTCAAATGTAAAATTTTCTGATCGATAAAAATAAATAAGACAATGGATAAAGCGAGTGATAAAAATAAAAGGGTCGTCTGTTTCGATAAAATACTTTCTAGTTTGTGGCTAGATTTATCAAAACCACTGGTAATTTTAAGAACAAGACGAGTAATAGGAGTAACGATATGACGGTCAAATGTTTTTGCGATTTTCTTACCAAGATTACTTATCTTCTTCAACATTTTCCTCTTCCTCCTCTTCTTCCTCATCTATTGTCGCACTCTGTTTTGGTCTTAATCCTTCTAACAATAAGAGTTTCACTTCATCAGCAGAAAGATTGTAGTGTAGCTCTCCTCCAATAGCAACAGAAAGTCTTCCGGTTTCTTCAGAAACAATTAGAGAAATACAATCAGTAAGTTCTGAAATACCAAGCGCTGCTCTATGTCTCGTTCCCAAACGTTTACTAATCTTTAGGTTATCACTTGTTGGAAAAACCGCTCTCGCACTGGTAATTTTGTCTCCTTGAATAATAACACCACCATCATGTAATGGGTTATTAGGGAAAAATAGCGTTACTAATAATTCAGAAGAGATATCCGCATAAATTTTCTTTGATTTTTCAATGTAATCATTTAAACTATTATCTCTTTCAATGACAATTAAAGCACCAGTTCTCGTCTTCTTCATAGCTTCCATTGCCGTTACAATTTCATAGACAACTCTTTCTCTTTCATCTACTGTTAAGACTTTATGACGTCCTAAAAGTTGACTACGTCCTAACTGTTCTAAAACGTTTCGAATTTCCGGTTGAAAGATAACAATAACCGCTAAAAATCCCCATTCCAAAACGTAGTCTAGAATATAGCCAATCGTCGTTAGATTGAAAACATCACTAATCCATACCAATAACAAAATAAAAATAATTCCCTTGAAAAGGAGTATCATTTTAACATTCTTTCGTAAACTTTTTAATACGTAGTATAGTACTAACCAAACGAGTAAGATATCTACTAGCTTTCGTACCATCTCTACGACTGTCGTTAAAGTCATTTTATCCCTCCATAACTAACTACTAGCATAAACTATTATAACATAACATGATGAAATTGCCAATTCTAGAAAGTAAAAAAAGAAAGATATTATCTTTCCTTTAAAACAAAATTTCCGTTCTCAAAAATAGTATACTCTTGATTATCCCAAGTCATTCCAGTGATTTTTAAATCTTTGGTTCCTACCATAAAATCGGTATGGACAACGGAATGGTTGACACCACATTCTAAAAGTTCTTCTCTAGTCATCCGCTCCCCATCTTCATAACACGTAGGAAATCCATCTCCTATCGCTAAATGACAAGAAGCATTTTCATCGTATAAGGTTTCATAAAAAATAAGACCTGTATTGGAAATAGGAGAATCATAATCCACAAGAGCCACTTCTCCAAAATAGCAAGCATTACTATCATTTTGAATCATTTTTTCTAGTATTTCTTGTCCCTTAGCAGCTTTGATCTCCACGATTTTGCCATCTTCGACACGCAAAGAAAAATCTTCGATTAAAGTACTTCCATAGACAAGTGGTTTGGCACTATAGACAATTCCATTTATTCCGGTTCTAAGAGGAGAAGTAAATACTTCTTCTGTTGGCATATTCACAATATAAGGTCCATCCCCAGCTCCCTTCCATAAATGCTTTTTAGGAAGCTCTATCGTTAAATCTGTTCCTAGAGCATTTTCATAATGAAGAGTCCGAAAATGGTAGTAATTGAGAAGTGTTGCCTTCTTTTGAATGAGAGATGTTTTCTTTTCCCAAGCCGCAATAGGATCTTCCCTATCCACTAGCGTACAATGGAAAATCGCATCCCACATCGCTTGAACAGGATATTCTTCTTTTGGAAATACCTTTTTCGCATACCCCTCTGTTGCCACAATCGCGATACACCAAGGAACCTCATCCGTACTTTGTAATTTTTTATAAAGAGGTCGAGAGGCACGAAATTGATGACTCGTTAGAGAAATTTTCTCTGGAGCTACATCTTTCATCAACTCAATATCATCGGAATAAAGCATCAAAAAGGCCGCTTTCTTTTTCGCATATTCATCAAATATTTGCTTATTCCAAAAAGGGCTTTCTAACAAATCTTCATCCCCTAAGTACATAAGTTGTTCATGCTTTAGGCCTTCATCTTCGAAATCAAAATGAATATCAGTTACTCCTAGTTCATATGCCTCATGCGTTAAAATTTCAATAAAGTCAACGGCTCGAACAGGAGCAGAAATTAAAAGAGGTCGAACATCTTCCTTCAAGTTTAAACAACGAATTAATAATAATTGCGCATACTTTCGTAAATTTTCTTTCATGTTATCACCTATTTCATTATACCATAGGATACTTGAAAATTCGTCGAAGAAAGAGATTACGCTTTTACTTGTTCTAAAAGTTTTTCATAATCTCCCTCTTTCCATAAAATCTCATATCCATGAATTTCCCGGAATGCTTTTCTCTCTTCTTTATCCATCCATTTTAACTCCAAAGCAACATCGGGATGAAGAATACCATTTAGATGGTCATACTCATGGGATAAAACCGTAGATTCAAAGCCCTCAAACGTTTCTTTTTGCTTTTCTCCTGATATCGTTTGATACTCTACAACGATTCGGTAAGGTCTAGCCACTAAACCCGTATAGTCTAGACAACTCGCACAGGCTTCCCAGTACTTCGTAAGTCCTTCTCTTTTTAAAATAACGGGATTGATGAGAACTCTATGCTCATCATATCCTTCTTCCTCTACATTTTCTAAGGTCGTATTCTTGAGATAAATGATTCGTTTCGGGATACCAATTTGAACGGCAGCCATCGCAAATACCTCATGTTCCTGGCAGTATTTTTCTAGCTTTTGAAGATCCTCATCAATCATTTCTCCCTTTTCTACCTCTTTAGAACGTTGTCGTAAAAATTCTTCTTCCAAAGCGATGGTATAAGCTCTTAACTTTTGAGAAGGTTTCCCAGTCTCATAACTTTCTTGATCTATTCCTAATTTTTCGATAACTTTTTCTTGAAAACAATCAAAGGAAAGAGGAATTTCTTCTTGATAACACGCTTTCAAAATAGACTCTAATTTATTTCCCTCATGCAATTCTTTTAAGATTCTTTCCATTAATTCTCTTTTCATTTCCGTGCTTCCTTTTTCTTAGTATACCATAAATGCTTTTCCTAGAAAAGAAAAGAAAAATCTTCTTATTTCGTTCGAACTATGGTATACTTAAACTAGAGATACTAGGAGTGATTGTATGGAAGTTTTATATCACGGAGAAAGAATCGAATTAGAAACGGAATTAGAAGTAGGAGAGCAAAAATTAGATGTTCTTTCCTATCCCAATGAAGATACTATTGAATTTACCCAAGAAGACGTTCTTCGCATTCAAGAGGGTCAAAAAGAGGTAAATAAGGAGAATGTACCAAATGAATAAAAGAGAGAAAATTACACAATTCCTAGCATTCTTTCAAGATATTATAGAAGAAAATCCTGAGATTGATTTTTCTCATCCTAATACCGAAGATATCATCTACCATCAACTAACTCATCTAGGGGTTAAAGAGGAAGAAAAAGAAGCTAAAATATCCTATTTTTTTCCTAACTGGATTAATCAATTTCCAGATTTTCATCTAGGTGAAGTAGATAGAAATCAGTATTTCTGCCAGTTTACTAGTTTTGAAAGTCAGTTTCATACCACTAGGGATTCTATTAAAATCTATCTACCGCAAGATTTAGACCATATTGAAGAAAGTGTCAATGACATTCTTCAATTCTTAGAAGAATACCACATTCCTCACATTACCAACGTGGCTTCTCGAATTCTAAATGATGATATCGTCATTCATCTACTCTATCCAGAAGATGCCGACTTATTGAATCGATTTATTCAAAACAATGAACACATCCAAGAAGGAATGTTAGAAGCCAATCCTTTTGCTTTTCAACGAAACGGAGTTGCTTATGTCAATGACGGAACCTTATCCTTTTTAAGGACAATTTCCAATTACATTCGACTTTATCTATCGGAAAAACAAAAGACGAATACCGTAGAAGACATTTGTGTAGAGGATTTCTATCAATTTATCCAATCTTATTATGAAGAAGTATTAGAAAATTTTGATGATACCGATAGACTAATACAAGACTTTGCCATTGATGGAAGATACCCTAGAAACACAAATGAAACCATTGTCGGTTATCAAAATATTACCAAACTAATCTTACAAGCAAGCGACGAAGAATTTACTTATGAAGATTATTTAAAACACGTAGCGGATTGTCAAAATGATGTCATTCAGGAGAAGAAGATTTCTACCCTTGCTATGTTAAGAGACCCTAGTCCCAAAAAACTAACTCAAGAGGAAGTAAAGCAAGTAAGAACCTTCTTACTTCAAGCGCTTCGTACAATGACTAATAAATATGGAAGAACAATAGCGGTTCAAAATATCCGTGAGTATATTAGAAGAAATGACCCTTCCTTCCTTACCCGTGAAAATGGGTTACGGGATCTTCTTACTAGTGTCAATTTTAGAGATTCCATTCTTCGCCTTCTAGCAGAAGAAAAAGTATCTCTTCGAAAATATATAGAAAGTATTGATCCAACCGTGAAAGAAGTGGAAAAAGAAACAGAAGAAGAACCTGCTTCTCTCGTTTTAGAAGAAGAAAAAGAAACGGTAGAAGAAGAGCCTACTCCTCTCGTTTTACAAGAAAAAGAAGATACTTCTCTAGAGAAAACGACAATGCGAATTATTAGTATTATGGAAAGAAACTATAATCTAATCTCTGCAGTAAATGCTTTAAAGCTCTACATTGAAACCGCTAAAGCAAATTATTTAACAAGGGATTACGGCTTGCGCGAAGAAATTGTTCAATCCGATTTTCGAAACCAACTGCTTACTCAATTAGAACAAAAAGGACTTTCTTTCAATGACTATGCCAGCAATCTCATTAACCAAGGAAAAATGGAATTTTATCAAAAAGAGGCATTAGAAAAAGCCGTTATCGAAACTTATCTATCCAAAGAAGAAGGCTTTCAGCAAGGATTATCAAGTGTTTCTGGAGAAGAATTTATCAAGCTTTCCCTAGCAAGATTTCTAACATCTGGTCAATATAATAGCTTTACAAGAAGAAACGATGCTAGAAAAGATGTGATTAGCTTTCTTTCCTCACAGCAAGCAATTGACCTCATGCGCAAAGAATTAAAATTTCCACCTCAAGAAAACTGTTCTGATGAGGAAATCACTCTTCTTTCAGAACAATATGTAGAGATGTTAGTTCAAAAAGTCCTACAAGAAAGAAGCCAAAAAGTAGCTTAAAAAATAACAAAACCCATAGTATTCTATGGGTTTTATTTGTTACTTTTGTTTGATATCCTCTACATCATTTACATTTTCAAGCGCCATTTTTACTTTAGCAATGACTACAGGAGTTGGATGATAATATTCCTCTAGCGTAATTCCATACTGAGCCTTTAAATCTGCCTCAGAGACATCTTCTAGAATACCAATTAGATTAGCCAATTCTAAAGAATAATCTACTTCTTTCTCCTCTTTGGTTTCCCTACTACTTAAAATGTCATAGTCCTTTCCTTCAGGATTCGAAAATTCCTTAAACTCCATTATGTTATCCTCCTTTTTTCAATCGTTCTTAAGAATATCGTAACATGAAAAGAAATGGGAGTAAAGCTTTTTCATAAGAATTTTATGCACACGAATGTGGATTTGTTCAAAGAAGGATATGAAAAACTACACGGTATTCGTGTAGTTTCTTATTAACTCAATCCTAAATCACTTAAAATGTGACTAGCAGCTTTCTTTCCAGCTTCCATCGCTAAAATGACGGTGGCAGCACCCGTTACAGCATCTCCTCCGGCATAGACATGAGGGTTATTCGTTACACTTTCTGGAGCCGTAATTAATCCTTTCTCATCTGTTACGATGTCACTATTTTCTGTTGCAATTGGATTTGGCATAGTACCTAACGCTACAACGATGGTATCACAATCAATGTCTTCCGTTTGACCAGGGATTTCTTTAACCCCTCTTCTACCGCTTTCATCCACATCCGTTAATTCCATTAAGGCAACTTTTAATCCCTTAACATTATAATTGTCATCAATGATTACCTCTTTTGGATTCTTTAGTAAATCAAAGATGATTCCTTCCTCTTTCGCATGTTCAATTTCCATTTTTCTAGCTGGTAATTCTTCCATCGTACGACGATAGACAATTGATACATCATAACCGATTCTCTTTAAACTACGAGCAGCATCCATTGCTACATTTCCTCCACCAACTACTAGTGCTTTCTTGCCTTTTTTAATTGGTGTTTTGGCATCTTCTTCATAAGACCCCATTAAATTGATTCGGGTAAGTACTTCATTCGCAGAAAAGACCCCGTTCGCATTTTCATTTGGAATTCCCAAAAATTTTGGTAAACCAGCACCCGTCGCTAAGTAAACCGCATCATAGGTATTTTCTAACTCCTCTAACGTTATCGTTTTTCCAATAACGGCATTTAGAAGAATATTCGCACCCATTTTTTTTAGGTGATTTACTTCGCTTTCCACAATCTTCTTTGGTAATCGGAATTCAGGAATACCATAGGTTAATACTCCTCCTGCTTTATGTAGAGATTCATAGATGGTAACATCTACGCCCTCTTTCAATAATTCTCCCGCACAAGTAAGCCCACTTGGACCAGATCCAACAATCGCAACTCTCTTTCCCGTTTTTGGTTTTTGCTGAGCGGCATTTAATTCATGATCAAAAGCATAGTCTGCTACATATCTCTCTAGAGAACCAATCGCAATGGCATCGCCTTTAAATCCTTTAATACACATCTTTTCACATTGTTTTTCTTGCGGACAAACCCGTCCACAAATCGCAGGTAAACTAGAAGATTCGAGAATGATTTGATAAGCTTCCTCTAGGTTATGTTCACGAATTGCTTTAATGAACCTAGGAATTTCAATGTTGACAGGGCATCCTTTCACACAACGAGGATTTTGACATTGTAGACACCTATTGGCCTCTTTTAAAGCTTCTTCTTCATTATATCCTAATGCTACCTCTTCAAAAGTATGGGACCGTCTTTCCGGATCCAAATTACGCATTTCTATTTTCTCATCCATTATTCATCACCACAATTCCCACAATGACCAGAGTGAGTATCCCCTTCTAATGCTTTTAAGTATCTTCTACCCTCTTCATCCTTATATAAATTCATTCGTTTCATAGCAGCATCAAAATCTACTAAATGACCGTCAAATTCTGGTCCATCGACACAAGCAAATTTTACTTCGTTATTAACAAGAAGTCGACAGGCACCACACATACCAGTACCATCTACCATAATAGGGTTCATACTAGCAATGGTCTTGATGTTTAATTCCTTCGTTAAAGCACATACAAACTTCATCATCACCGTAGATCCCATGACAATACATAAGTCATAGTCATGTTTTTCTTTTAAGGCATCTGTTACTAAACCCTGTTTTCCAGAAGAACCATCATCGGTTACAACGGTTAAATTTTGACATACACTCTTAAGTTTATCTAAAATGATTAATAGCTCCTTATTTTTCGCTCCATAAATAATATCTACCTCTAAGCCATGAGCTGTAAAATATTTTGCTTGAGGATAAACAGGAGCAATTCCTACTCCTCCCCCAATCATAACAATTCTCTTACCCCGATACTTTTCTATATCAGTAACCACTTCACTAGGTTTTCCTAATGGACCAGCCACACTAAATAGTTCATTTTCCGTCTTACTTAGTTCTAAAGTAGAGGCTCCAACGACCTGATAAATCATACTAAGAATAGAGGTTTCTCTATCATAATCATAAATAGTTAAGGGAATTCTTTCACTGTCTTCTTTTGCCATGACAATGACAAATTGACCAGGAAGACAATTTTTAACAACCAAAGGAGCTTCTACTTCTAATAAGAAGATTTTTTCTCCAATCGGTTCATTCTTCAAAATCTTATACATATCATCACCATATCCATTATATCATAAAAAAGAATAAAAAAATCCCATTGTCGAATTTAACAACAAGATTTTTCCTTTTCTATCTTATTTTATTTGTGCTTTTAACTATTCTTTTGGGTCATTTTCTTTCTTTTGATTTCGGTTATATTTCATAGCTTCTTTAGGAAAAGATTGATAAATATCAAATAGTGTTTTCTCACATTTCTGTTTATAAAACTCCTCTGCAAAAGACTTTAAAACTTCCACAATATGTTCTCCCTCTATTTTAGAAATTCCATATTTTTCGCATTCCTCATCAGTTATTTGAACGGAACGAATATGAAATTCAAAAAAGGTGTCTGCTAAATCCTTTCCTTCCGCCATTTTTTGAACGACAAAAGGATGATTTCGCAATTTTGGTAAAACATTAGGATTATTCATATCGACATTCGCTTCGCTTTGATACTTGATAAAAGTAGTAGAAGAATGAATCTTATCAATCATTTTAGCAATCTTAGCTTCAATATCTTCCCCAGTCTCAAAAGCTCTGATATTTTTTTCAAAATCCATAATATGCCCAAAATGATTCTGCAAAAATTGAACGGCTATCTGTGTCACTCGATTGATTTCTTCCTCACTCACTCCCTCAAATTTGGTAATATCCCCAGTAATCGCCTCTGGTAAATCATGGCAGATAATATAATCCGTCAATTTATCAAAATCAATATAAGAAGGTAAGTGATTTCTTAGAATTCTAGCGATAAGAATTAAATCTAAAATATGGTTTTTGACATCCTCTAATCGTTTTCTTGAAATACACCAAAGGAGTGGTCCTGTTCTTTCGGTATCCCCTAAAACATCAAAAATCATGAATAATTGAACTTGTTTCTCAAAATCTAAAGACATACAATCAACTCCATCAATAGCTTTATTATAGCAGTATTTGAGGCATAATGACACCTCAATTTTAGAGAAATGCAATAGGCTCTTAGAAAGACAAATGCATTTTAAAAGAAAAAGCTGATTTGCTTGCTAACCCAACTTTGTTGTTTCGCTTCCGTTACTTTATCTTCTTTTTCTAATTCACCGATTAAAAAAGGCGAATTAGGATTATGTTTTTTTCTATTTTCTCTTACCAGTTCTGGATTGGCATTCGCATAGCAGTACTTACATAAGTGCATACAGGTATTATAGGCTCCGATATCATTTCCCATTAAGCAATGACATTGCATTCTCTTACTGTTATTTTTAGGAGCATTCAATTTATTACCGATTGCCTTTTCCACGATTTCTTGACTCATGCATCCTGTTATATCCAATCCATAATCTTTCAAAAATTCTTTTTCACAACAAGCATGGACAGTGATATTATTTTGCTTTCCTATTTTAGAAAACGCTTTAGCAATTTCTATTTGTTCCTTCTCCGTTGGTGGTCTTAAATCAGGTGCATTTCTTTTTACCTTCTCATACATATCTATAAAACTAATGGTACAATCCCCTGTATATCCTTTTAGTTCACTCAATAATTTAGCAAAACACTTAATATGCATATCAACATCAAACTTATCACTAATAAATATAGGATCATAGCGAAGAGCAACCGCTTTTTTCCCTAAATGTTCCGATAGTTTTTTAAAGTCACTTATCACTTGCTTTTTATCGGGAACATTTGGCTCTATATCTCTACCATAAGGAGTAATCGTTACAAACCAAAATTGCTTATACTGGTCTAATTCATTTAAATAATCGATTAATGGATGAGGATTTTTCGTACAGAACGCTAAACAATCAACAACACTAGGATTTAAACGATATTTCGTCACTTGATGCCGATAATAAGGATTTCTAACATACACATATCCCTCTTTTATTCTATTCAATAACCATTCAGAATAAAAAGCTGGAATATCGGTTCTCATTCCTGTATTAATTATCATTAGCAATCCTCTCCTTTAGAAATCAACCCATTAACCATTTGAACAAGATTACTCTTAAAGATATGGGATTTTATAGAAAAAGGGACTTCATTTTAATAATATTCTTTTCATTTTTCTTTTTATTTTTTGCAATATTTTAGTAATTTTTAACTTGATCTTTTGCCACATTTTGGTAAATTTATTCTTTTTCTTCACTGTATAAAGTCTATTAGGTACAGAAGCATCTGTCATTTGTTGTTGTGTATTCTCTATATAAAACCGGTTTTTATTAGCAGGAACTAAAGTATCTAATAGGTATTGGTATTTCTCTTGAACATTATCGATATTTTGTAAATTATCTTCAATTGTTTCAAAAGAAATATTCTTTTTATCCGATTCAAAAATATAATTTTTAGCATTTTTTGGATAGTGCTCCCATTCTTTTGTCTTTTTCTTATTCCAATTATGGGATGAACTAGGATCCCAAAAGGTATCCGTTTTTAATACTCCTTGTTGAGTTGCGACAACATTAGATGGAATTTTCTTATTGGATAATAGTGCATTAGCACCTATCATAGAACCAGAACCAATCATTGTTCCTTTTAGTAAAAAACAATTTTGTCCAAGCCAAACATGGTCCCCTACATATATACTTTTACTCTTATTGATTCTTTTCTCATCATCTATGTTATAAAGCAAATGCACATCCGAAGTTCTAAACCAAACATTTAAAGACATCATACCATCATTGCCGATAATGATATTTTTTTCTTCTGACAAAACCATCGTCACAGTATTGTTTATGTAATTGTTACGGCCTATAAAAAGAACACTATTATAAAATGTTGTCACGTTTAACTTATAAGTATGATTATTTTTAGATAGATAAATAATGGAGTTATCACTATTAAAAGCTATTCTAGAATTTTCAAGAACAACGCCTTCTTCACAAACGAATATATTGTTCTTGCCATTGAATTCTATTGTGGAATCTTTCATGGTAGGAAGTTCCCCATAAAAATAGTTATCCTTTAATTTCTTTAATTGTTCACTAGTATTTATTTTCATTTCTTTCACCCTTATGCCTAAAAATTACTAAACATTATATCCCCCTCATTATATCATATTTTTACATCGCGTATAATAAATCGAAGGCTTCTATAATGGTCAGCTCAACAAAATAATTGTTGCAGTTTATTTGGAACATAAAAACATTTTAATTTCCCTAATCCATATCTACATAATTATTTTTATCTAAAGCATATAAGCATTCACTTACTGCTTGGCCTCTTCCAAAAATAAATAATATCTTTGAAAATATATCTATAACCATATCTTCACAATGGTATTCTTTCATTGCTTTAACATATTCATCCCATTTATTAGGTGACCTTAAGGCTCTACCTTTTCGAATAAAATTTGTAATTTCTAAAGCCATATCCCATTCTAATTTATGGTCTAATAGGTATTCAAATATATCTTCTCGTGTTGCGATTAAATTCTTTAAATTTATCTTTTTTTCTTTCACTAATTGATTTTGATTATTTAACCATACATCCGTACCATGAGCAATACTTTTAATTTTTATATAATCATTTACAGTTTTAGGTTTTAAAATTTTAGCTATTTCTCTTTCGAAATCATTCGTAAATATATTATCAAGACATATCTTGTCATTTCTTATAACATCTTTTTCATCGATTCTGATAGTTACATATTGATCTTTATAATCTCTATAGTCATTAATCGTTTCTAATGTATCTAAATCATTAAATCTTAATAACATATGATTATCTAGGTAACCACATGGCAATAATAAATAATGGTTTTCTAAAAGTTTATTAACTTCTCTTATATCTTCTTTTACAAAAAAACCATGAACTATTTTAAAATTCTCTGCTTGTCTATTTAAATAATTGATAAAAAGAATACTAGGCTCATTAATTATATCAACATTAATCGTTTTATCACTAAATAACTCATAGGGTAAGTTATATTCTAAGGGATTAACATAACTTATATCTAGTATATATAAAAGTAACAAATTATTGATAGTACCTCTAAAATGATACTTAACATTTTTATTTTCTTTTTTAAATCGATATAAATGTTCAATAACAAAAAGTAAATCTCTCTCACAAAGGATGTCCATTTCTTTTTCACATCTTTTAAATAATTCTTCAGAGTCAAATTTTTTAAAAAACTTTATTTTTAGTTCTTTACCAAGGTATTTTTTTGCTCCCTCATTTAATTCTTTATACATCATATCCCCTCACCTCGTTATTTTCGTTGATCTAACAATAAAATAGTTTTATTGTCCAATTCTCCACCATAAAATTTATCTATCACTTTTTTAAAGACGGTAATACTAGAATCAGCACAATAAAATAGCGTCATACAGGATTTCACTTTTAAATCATCAGGATATCCCAACACTTCTGTTGGATTATTCGTCCTTAAATGTAACAGTGCTTGGGATATCTGAATTAAATTATTTTTTAAATATTCATTAGTCAAATATAATTTAGCTTCTTTTAAATCTTCAATTCCATAATATTCGGCCATTGCACTGGAGCCTAACCCTTTCAATTGTGGAAATATATACCATGACCAATGAGTCAACTTTTTACCATTTTTAATTTCATTAAAAGCTTTATCATAATCCAGTCTTTGAGCCGTTATGAATCTATCTAAATTATCCATATTACCACCTCTTCTTATATATTAAACCTTTTACTAGCATATTGACACCCCTTAAAAGTAGATTTTAAAAAAAACACTATTTTGTGTTTCTTTTTTCTATTTTTGAATCTATATTTGATTCATATAAAGTTTCAAATGCTGGAACCGTAATTTTTATATCATCACCATAGCTATAAACCGTAGGTTCAATAGGTTTCTATCCTACAAACTTATAACCTTTTCTGGCATCAGGTGCAGTCATTTCAATACTTTTTATATCAGCACGTCTACCTACATTAACAGAGTCCTTTCCTCTATCAAATCCTACACAAATGAATTATGTGAAATATTTACACCAATTAGTAGATAAATACATGGCATCTAGGCCGAAATTATACATCATAAAATAGTTAAATTATTAATCTTATATTATGCTATAATATAGTTACTAGGGGAGGTAGTAAGATGTTGAAAATTAAACATGCAATTGCAGGATCTTCAGATCAAAATTTGCTAGAAAGCTATGATAAGCCGCTATTTGAAAATATTATTATGTCATTAATGCCCTTCATCGACATGGCAATTAATTCATATGATTGGATTTCTAATAATAAGGAGGCTCAATAATGAATTTTGAAAAGTATAATGTTACATCTGATACAGTCAAAAACATTCTAGGATACATTTCTAGTGGAGATGTTGCTATTCCTGAATTGCAAAGACCGTTTGTATGGGAACCCAAAAAAATAACTGATTTAATTGACTCCTTATATAATGGTTTGCCAACAGGTTTTATTGTTATTTGGACAAATGATAATGCAAGAATAAAAGATGGCAGACCTAGTGCTGGGAGAAAAATAATAATAGATGGGCAGCAAAGAATAACGGCATTAAGAACAGCCCTTCTTGGAGAAGAAGTTATTTATAAAGATTATAGTTATAGAAGGTTTATCGTTTCGTATAATCCATTTACCGAAAAATTTGAAACTTATAATCCAACTCATGATAAAAATTCAAAATGGATTAAAGATATATCAATTTTCTTTAAAGATCCAAGAATTGAATTAATTAATTTTATTGATGAGTATGTTGAAAAGAATCCGGACATGACAAAAAACGATTTATTAGCCAGAATACAGAAAGTTGAAAATATAGTTTCGAGAGAAATAGGCAGAATAAATCTTCACTCAACATTAACTATGAGTGAAGCATCAAACATTTTTAATTTGATGAACAGTAAAGGGACAAAACTTGGACAAGAGGATTACATAATGGCCAAAATAAATACAGACGAAACACATGAAGGTCAATATTTATGGAAGACGATTGATTATTTTTGTAGAGGAATACAAGATAATAGACATATTTTAGATATTCCATCAAAAGATCCAGAGTTTGCCAAAACAGAGTACTATGAAGCAATTAAATGGTTAGGAAAAGTTACGGACAAGATTATTTATGCTCCCACATATAATGATGTTTTAAGAGTTAGTTATGCACATATATTTAACGATGGCTTATTAAAAAGATTATCTGAATTATTATCAGGAAGAAATTTTAAAACGAAATCTTTTGATCCAGAAGTTGCAGATGAAACTTTTAAGACATTAAAACAAGGTATCCTTAATTTTGTTAATGCTTATAACTTCAAAGAGTTTAATGTTTACATCGAGGGAACTGGTATAAAGTATAAAAAACTCGTTAATTCTCAATCTACCATTAATAGCGCCTATACAATGTATTTATTATTAAAACAAGAAAACATAATGCCCAAAACTCAAATTAGTAATTATATTCAAAGATGGTATATTATGTCATTATTATTAAGAAGATATTCTGGTTCGAGTGAAACAATAATTGATCAAGATTTAAAAAGAATAAAAGAAAAAGGCTTTGTTAATTATTTTAATGAAATTGAATCAACACAATTGAATAATGATTTTTGGAATTCTATATTAATTCATGATTTAGAAACAAGCAATAGTTTATCACCAGCATATTTAATATATTGTGCTGCTCAAATTAAGAATAAAGCACACTCTTTATTTGCATCATCCAAAGAAATTGAAGCATTAATAAAGATTACAGGTAATATTCACCATATTTTTCCAAAAAATTATCTAATTGAAAATGGAATTACCGATAAAGAAAAATATAATCAAGTATGTAATTATGCATGGATAGATACAACAGACAACATCGGTATATCGGATACAGCCCCAAAAGTTTATTTTAATGATGTATTAAATAAATGCACTAAAGATAATAAGTTGGGTTTGGTTAAAAACAAAAAAGAATTTGATGAAAATCTATCTTCTAATTGTATTCCAGAAAGTATATTGAATTATACATATACAAATTATAATAAATTTTTGAAGCAGAGACGTAAATTAATGGCTGCTTATATAAAGAACTATTACGAATCATTGTAATTACTACATTACTTAGGGAAGAAATACATGAGACATATTTTTGTATCATTAATTTCGAACAGAAATGTTAAAAGCGAGAAATATTCTCGCTTTTTTGTTCGATTTTTTATAGATGTTCTAGCAAATTAAGTACTCATAAAATTAAAAAGTATTAGATGAATAGGATGATAAAACAGGTTATTATTTAGAAACTTTGACACATTTTGAAGGGTCTTGGAGAATAGCAATAAAAAAATAAAAACGTTGATAAGAATACCCTGAAACAATTTTATAGTAATAAATTAAATAAAAAAAGTAGCATTACTACTACTTATTCTTCTTAAATGGCAGGGGTGGAGAGAATCGAACTCCCAACAGCGGTTTTGGAGACCGTTATTATACCATTTAACTACACCCCTAAGAATTTTTCCCGGTTGACAATGTCCATTATAGCATAATCACCTAAATTATTCAAGCATAAAAACATATAATATACTGGTGATAAGATGGTTATTAAATATACAAATGCAGAAAGAGATCTTTTAGCTAGACTCATGAGAGCAGAAGCGCTTGGGGAGGGTGCCCTTGGAATGCTTATGGTTGGAAATGTTACCGTCAATAGAGTTCTTGCCGACTGTTATACCTTTAAGAACCTAACAACGCTTACGCAAGTCATCAACCAAAATCCAGGAGGATACAGTAGTACTTCTAGTACTCTCTTTTATGGGTCCCCTACGACGAAAGAAAGAAACCTTGCAGATAGAGTCATAAAAGGCGAATATTACCACCCTGCTACCAATGCTTTATGGTTTTATGCTCCAGGAACGAATGCTTGCTTACCAAAATGGTATGATCAACCTCTAGCAGGGCAGTACAAAAGCCATTGTTTTTACGAGCCTATTGAAGGAATTTGTAATACTATTCATTAATTGACTTTCCCTATTGTTGATGATAAAATAAGCACTTGGAGGAAGTTATGCGGTACGGTTGGCAATTAGAAGACATAGAAGAAAAAAGAAACTTTTGTATCAATTCACGAAGTGCAGAAAGTCAAGCTGCCGTTTTTGTCTATGATGAGATGTTAGCTGATGTAAGTGATATCTTACAAGAAGATACCCCTGCTATTAACTCCTATCAATTCAAAAAAGCAATTAATCATTTTCAGCCAGCCACTCGCAAAGAAGAAATTGATGCCATTCTCTACTTTGGAGCACAACTCCATCAATTAGAGCTCGAACTTCCTATTCCCAACCTTTCTTCCTATGGAGAAGCTGCAGCAGTAGATTTAGCAAAAACTTATATGCGAAGAAAAGAACCAAACGATTATAACTATTTTCGAAAAATTACTGGAAAAGGAGAAAGAATCCAATTTCGCTATCTTGCGAATCCATCTATTTTTTTAGGAAAAAATTACTTTTTGCATAGGGATGAGTATTATATTTTGATTAATTGTATCAATACTGTCCAAGATGCCATTACTCTTTTACACGAAGCTAGTCATGTAGAAAATTATCTCAAGTACGGGTTTAACCCATCTATCTATTACGCCGAATTAACACCAATGACAAGAGAGCATTATGGCTTTGATATATTCCGCAATTACGATTCCATAGAAGAGGTAGAAAAGCAAAGAGTTTTATCTTTAAATCACTATCTAGTTCGAGCAATTAGACTGTATCACGCCCTCCTACTCCTAATGCAGCTCAAACAGCAATCAGGATATTTACGAGGAGCGACCAATCATTTTGAAAACTTTTCTGCCCTTTTTGATACGGAATATCTCTACGAACTATTAGAAAAGTCTCTAGATAAAGAGATGGGATACGTTCTTTCCTTTATTGCAAGCCTAGATATTTATATGCATTGTGAACCTAGAGAAGCAAATTTATTTATTACTAGTTATCAAATTGGAACGAGAAAAGTTAGTACAAAAAGTATTGATCGGGTAGTTAACTACCTTCTTCAAACTTTAAAACCTTATCAGAAGGTCAAAAGCGTGTAATTTTAACAATTATCTATTGACAACAAACCCTTTTTCCGATATAATGAAGCAGTAGTCACGTTTATGACCCATTTTGGGGGATTAGCTCAGCTGGCTAGAGCACCTGCCCTGCACGCAGGGGGTCAAGGGTTCGAATCCCTTATCCTCCACCAGATTGATAATTAACTCGAACTTTTCGAGTATAACAAAAGACGACTTGCAGAAGAGTCGTTTTTATGTTATGATGAATGTGTCAAGGAAACTTGCATAAAATAAAAAAGGATACATTTGATTGTGTGAATCAGATGTTATCCCTTGTTGGATTGCATCTGAAATCAACAATTGTTGTTTTCAGATGTTTTTATTATCTAAATAGTAAGGTGATTACTATAAAGAATAATAGTAAGTATCAAATAAAGAAAAGAGCAACTTTTAAAATGAAGTTGCTTTTTCGTTCTTAAGAATAACTATAAATCTCTTTCTCTTCATAGCAAAGACTATCCATCGATATTTGAAACTCTTTACAGAAGGTGTATAGATTTAAAGTTGAGATACAGGATTTACCCTTCTCACACTTACTAATACATGCCTGTGTTACTCCTAACATCCGCGCTACATCTTCTTGTGATAACTGTTTTTCTTTGCGAATCTTTTGCATATGATTTCCTAGTTTTTGAACATTAAACTTTCCTTTTGCCGCTTTTCTTCGACGTTCATTTGTCAATCCTAAAACATAGTCAATAGATACTAAAAAATAATCCGCAAATTCACATAATTTTGGAAGCGGAATAATATTGATTGATAGTTCCCATAAAGAATATGTAGAGCGATTAACTTTTAAAACTTTTGCCATTTCTTCCTGTGTCATATCGTTATCTTCCCTTATGTCCTTTAACCTAGAGAAATTTAACATACTACCACCTTTTATTTCATTTTCCCATTAATTGAAAGAATGGTTGTTAAATTGCTATTATAAGTTATATTTTTTGCTATTCTATGTTATAATTTTTTTGATGAAAGGAAGAGGTTCTATGAGGGATGAAAGAGAAGCTGCATTATCTTTAGTATTAGAAATATCCCAAGCTATCCAAGATGCACGATTTTTTATTCGGATGTATAGCATTATGATTCATTCCTATGAAGAACATTTAAAATTTTTAAAAGAAGATGCTCCCCTCTTACCTAAAAAAAAGGAACAACAAAACCTAGAAATTCAAGAATATAAAAAAAGAATTGTTGATCTATATAAAAAAATAGATAAAGAACTCGTATCTGTTAAGGACTTTTTAAATATGCTTACAAACAATCTTGGATGAGAAAAAATTTAGATAAGATTGTTTTTTTGTGGTTTAAAAGTTCTTTGTGATACAATATAAAATAGGAGTTGGTAGAAAATGAAAAAAAGAGTTATTATTGGCATTTGCATTGCTTTTATTTGGGTTTTAGCGCTCACTATCACATACTTTTTCGCAACTCGTCCAATGACCTCTCAAAAGGAAAAAGACCCCCCTTTAGAGAAAATGGGAACGGGAGTTACGATGTATGATACCTACAATCAAAACGGTTTAAGAATTCAAAAAATAGAAATAAACGAAAACATGAACTACTTACAAATTTCAGGGTTAAAAAATAAGGAAATAGAAAATAATATCAATGCCCAACTCAAAGCTTTCTATGAAGAAACTAAAGCACTCGTAGAAAAGCAAAAAAATCCAGAAGAGTGTTTCCTATTCTCACGGGAAGAAGCAAATTTTAACGATGTTTTATCCATTCAATCCTATGGTTCCTGCTACGACGAATATGGAGAACCCATTTTTGACCATTATCGCTATTTTAATATCTCTCTAAAAGACGGAAAAGAGATTTCCTTTGAAGATTTATTCACCGACAAAACAGTAATTAACAGTCTATTAACACAGGCTCTTACCTATACCATTTCCCTTCAAGAAGAAGAGAATTCCATTTACTATGATGAGGAAGGAAATCAACAACACAGTGATGAAAAAGAAAAAGTGAATATCGAAGACGAGGTTTGGAAACTTATTCAAAATCTAGATAAAAAAAATATTTCATTCTTCTTCGATACAAAAGGAATTTTGTTAGAGATTGGCAGTTATGATGTGCACTTGCCCATCGACAAATATGGAGAATATTTTGCCTATCCTACTAAATATCGTTCAAAAGATTCCCTTTATATAGAAGACATTGGCTTTAAGAATATTTCGTATGTAACACAGGCAAATCCTCTTCTATACTATCAAGTAGGATATCAAAACGATAATCTCTTCGTCGACACTATTTTTACAACAGATGGAAGTGAAATGGAATGGGAAGAGAAACAAAAAATAAATCAACTTTTTCAATTTGAAGACATTCAGAAGGAATTCTTAAAGCAAGTAGATACTAACCAATTTCAATACTTTAATGTGACGGGAGAAGTCTCAAAGAACACAGATTTTTCTACATATTACTTAGGTTACTTGAATACGCAAATTTGTAGTATGGACAAACAATATTTTGAAAAGGAAGCAAAAAAAGTTCGCTACCAGCAAAATCTTGATAACGTTGATGGCCTAAACTTCCTAACCTATTACGACGAGGATAAAAATATCCGTTGTACCAAAAAAGAGGAAAAAGGAATCTTAATAACCACAGATGGTCGAAGAATCGATCAAGTAGAAGACATCTTTCAAAAAGGATATGATTATGAAACGGTTATTTTAAATAGTTTCTATAGAGAAACAGAAGGAAACGTTGAATTAGCAAAAGAACTGATGAAAAACGTAACATACGAGTTTAACGAGACAGGCATACGGGCCATATCTGGTGACTATTCAACATTCGTTTCTTTTGAGAATTTTGGCAAAGAAAATTTAAGCTTTTAGGAGGAAAAAATGAAAAATAAAAATAGAAAAAAATTTCTTCTCTATGGAGGAGTAGTAATTTTGATGATTGCTAGTTGTATTAGTTTTTATATCTTCATTCGAAATGGGCAAAAAGAAGGATCTATCCTATTTACGAAAGAGACACTACCAAGAATAGATGCCTCTTTAGCAACCCAACCTCTAGTCGATGCCTTTATTGAAAATTTTACTGGCAAAACAACGAAAGAAATAGGTATAGAATACACGAATACTCACCCTGGCTATGTAAAACTAATCAATCATGAAACTGACTTAATCGTGGTAACAGAACCAAGCGAAGAAGAACTAGCCCTCGCAAAAGAAAAGGGAGTAGAATTAGAAGTTACTAAAGTAGTAAACGAAGGATTCATCTTCTTTGTCAATAAAGAAAATCCCGTTGATAGTATTACGTTTGAAGAAGCACAAAAAATCTATACCGGAGAGATTACCAATTGGAAAGAGTTAGGTGGAAAAGATGCGAATATTATTGCTTTTCAACGACCTACCAATTCCGGTAGTCAAACAGGATTACTCAGTCTTGTCATGAAGGGAAAACCAGTAAAAGTTCCTACAACAACCGAACAAGTTGAGACAATGATTGGAATCATTGATGTCGTAGCAGATTATGATAATGGTATTGATTCTATCGGATATTCTTACTACTATTATGCGAACTCTATGTATAAAAATGACCATTTGAAATATCTAGCAATTAACGGTATTAAGCCAGAATACGACACCATTCAAAATGGAACCTATCCGATTTTAACAGCTTACTATATCGTAACTCGTAAGGATGAAACAAATGAAAATGTTATGAAATTGAAAGAGGCGATGTTATCAAGTCGTGGTCAAAAAGTAGCAACGGAAGCGGGATACGTACCTATTCAATAATTAGAGTGTAAAAAAAGACTTCTTTGATGTGAACGATTTGTGTCCACCTTAAAAAGTCTTTTTTATTTTCTTCCAAAAAATAGAAAATACTAAGTTTATAAAGGTTTTAAATACATTTGTTCTCTTTTCTTTTCCTAGAGAATTGAATATAATAAGGGCGAAAAAGGAAGGGAAAAAGAATGACAAAAGTATTAAAACAAACCTTAAAATGTGCAAAATGTGGGAAAGAAAGTAGTCAACTTCTTGTCTTTAGCGTTAATTATTCCTTAGGTACAAAAGAAAGTAACGATCAACTACTTACACACCTACAAAAATGTCCTCACTGTGGCTATGAAGCAATTGACATTTCTAAAGATAATAAGAGATAGAACATGGATGCATTAGATATTCAAGCACTCATCGACGACGAAACCGTTTTTATGATTGACATAGATGGGGTTATTATTAATACGGAACAAAGAATTGCCAAAATTGCGGCAGAAATTGGTTGGAAAAAAGCGCTTCAAACAATAGACTGGGAAAAACATATCTTTTCTTCTGAGCAAGTAAATGGTAGTATTGACATTTTAAAAGAAGTACAAACTCACTTAAAAAGAATCCATTTGCTAACCCAAAATAATAATGAAATAGAAGAAACTGCTAAAATTCACTTTCTAAGAAAAAAAGGAATTCTTATTCCTATCATTTCTGTTCCCCCTACCTTGAAAAAATCAGATATTGTTCCCCCATCTTTTTATCACGGAAATGTCGTATTAGTAGACGATCGCTTAAAAAATGTAATGGAATGGCAAGAAGCCGGAGGAAAATCAATCCTATTTTGTGAAGAGGAACGCGAAGAGGATTTTCCAAAGATTAAAAGTTTAGATTTTTTAAGAAAGCTAAAATAAAAAGTTCATATCAATATGAACTTTTTTAAATACTAGAATTATTGGTTTCCAAAGAGGAAAATTTATGTCCACATAAGAAGCACGTTGGGGCATCTTGCGCTACTTGATTTCCACAAGCAGGACATATTTTCTTTCCTGGAGGAGCAACTGGTGCATAATTTTGTTGTGGCACTTGGCCATATCCCATTGGCTGCATACCCTGATTCATCGGTTGTTGTCCCATCATAGGAGCCATTCCATTATTCATTGGCTGCATACCCTGATTCATCGGTTGTTGAGCCATCATTGGGGCCATTCCATTATTCATTGGCTGCATACCCTGATTCATCGGTTGTTGAGCCATCATTGGGGCCATTCCGTTATTCATTGGCTGCATACCTTGATTCATCGGTTGTTGTCCCATCATTGGGGCCATTCCATTATTCATTGGCTGCATACCTTGATTCATCGGTTGTTGAGCCATCATAGGAGCCATTCCATTATTCATTGGTTGCATACCTCCCATAGAGGAAGGGTTTGGAGTAGAAGATACACTATACGTATAGTTCATCATAGGAGCATCCGCAACCGATCCAAGATAAGTGGCACTTCCGAAGGCTAACATTGGAAGGAAAATAATTGGTAAGAAAACCATTCCTACCCCAAAGCCCGTTGACTTTCCAAATTGATGTGCAAGTTCAATATAAAGTTTAAACATAATATAAATTTGGGCGATAGGAACAAATAAAAGAATAAACTTCCATTTTGGAATTTTCGCAATATCCATCAACACAAATATATTTACAATAGGGATAATAGATAGCCAACCAGACTTTCCAGCTTTTTTAAATAATTTCCACTGTGCGACAATCGAAATGAGGGAAATCACACCTGCAATTCCCATTATAAGACTCATCGATGCCAACAATCCTTCGGCGCTTCCATCTCCGTAACTTACATCCAATATCACTTATTACCACCTACTTATTCTCTATTACATGTTATCATCTTGTCTCCTATAAGTCAAGAAACCAATAAAAAAGAAATGGATACTTGACGTTTCTTCATACGCCTCTCTTTTTTTCCAGAAAAACTTATGCTATAATGATGGAAAGTAAACTACTTGAAAAAGAAGAGGGAAAAATGATAGAAATTATAAACTATGATAAAAAATATGAAGAGAATGTTAAAGATTTGCTAGTGGAATTGCAGGAATATATCGTTTCTATTGATAAAGATCACTACAACATTCTAACCGATAAATACCGCGAAAAATACTTTGCCAAGACCATGCAAGAAGTCAAGAAATATCATGGAAAAATTTTTTTAGCAAAGGATTCTAATAAGATTGTTGGTTTAATCGCTGGAGTAATTAACAACGAAGAAGAAAAGACGCTAGATTTTCAATCTCCTAAACGTGGACGAGTAACAGAATTGGTAGTAACAAGGGAAGCTAGGCGTAAAGGAATTGGCAAAAAACTACTTGCTCATATGGAAGAATACTTTCAAAGTATTGGTTGTAAAGCAGTTCTTTTAGGGGTCTTTGGGTACAATGAACACGCTAAAGACTTTTACCACAGCAGTGGCTACAAAGACCGCTATATTGAAGTTATGAAAAAAATCCAAAAATAGTTATACACACACTTGTTCATAAAGAGAATCACACGATTCTCTTTTACAATCTCTTGATATTATCTTATAAATTTGTTACTTTTAGGCTTCGTAATAAGCTGCTTTCTATTATTTGTCAAATTTCATTGACAAATGAGATAAAAATCGATACAATGAACATGTAAATAAAAAACCTTATGAAGAGAGACGGAGGGACAGGCCCTATGAAGTCCAGCAACCTATTTAGTTAGGTGCTAAATCCTGCGACGTTGTCGGAAGATGAGGAATAGTCTTAAGTAGAGAGTATTCTCTACTTTTTTTCTTCTAAGGGGTAAGGAGGAATAATATGAAAATTTTATTTACATCAGAATCAGTGACCTCAGGTCACCCAGACAAAATATGTGATCAAATTAGTGATGCCATATTAGATGCTTATCTTGCAAAAGATAAGGATGCCCGCGTAGCTTGTGAAGTATGCGCCAATCAAAAGGAAGTAGTAATTATGGGTGAAATTACTAGCAAGGCTACCGTAGATATTGAGAAAATTGCTAGAAAAACGATTATCGATATTGGTTATGACCGAGAGGAATTACAATTTAATGGAAATACTATTCCCATTAGAATCGATCTTCAAAAGCAATCGGAAGATATTGCTTTAGGAGTCAATAGAAAGGTTCTAGGGGCAGGAGATCAAGGAATGGTTTTTGGGTATGCAACAGACGAAACAGAAAGTTATATGCCTACTGCTATTGACTATGCTCACAAATTAGCAAGACAACTAGAAACCGTACGGAAAACAAAAGTTCTCTCTTACTTAAGACCAGACGGAAAGACCCAGGTCACCGTAGAATATGAAAATCACCTTCCAAAACGAATCGATTCTATCGTGATTGCGGCGCAACACGAACCAGAGATTGACCTTGCCACGCTTCAAAAAGATATTAAAGAGAAAGTAATCAAGCCAATTATTCCTTCCCATCTACTCGATGAGAAGACTCATTACTATATCAATCAGACAGGTCGATTTATTCTTGGTGGACCTAGTTCTGATACGGGATTGACGGGAAGGAAAATCATGGTAGATACTTATGGAAGTTATAGTAGACATGGTGGTGGAGCCTTTTCTGGAAAAGATGCGACCAAAGTTGATAGAAGCGGCGCATATTATGCAAGATATGTCGCTAAAAATATTGTCGCAGCCCATCTAGCCAAACAGATAGAAATTCAAGTATCCTATGCTATCGGCTATGAAAAACCACTTTCTATCTTTATCGATACCCATCAAACCAATACCATTCCGGAAGAAAAAATTTTAAAAATCATCCATCAACTATTTGATTTTTCTCCCCAAAATATGATGGATGAACTATCGTTATGTCAACCTATTTTTCAAAAGACAACCTGTTATGGTCATTTTGGAAAAGACTTACCTTGGGAAAAGTTAGATAAAGTTGACAAAATAAAAGAGCTTATGACTCAGTAAGTCCTAATAATGAATAAGGAACAGTTACTTCTACTATCCCCGCACTATAAGGAGCTACCTGATAAGCCTCAAATAGAAAAACAATCCCCTCTTTCGTCCAATAAAAATTGCGGAAGTTGGTATATTCAGCGGTTGTTCCCGCTTCAATCATTTCTGGTATTGCTCCCTTTCTTTTTAATAGGATACCTCGTACATATTGAGAGACTTCTTTTAGCTTTTCCAAAGAAAGGAAATCTTCAATGTAGACACGTCTTTCCCCTTGAAAGTTTATTGTTTCGATAGTTGTACTAGGATGAGCACCTCCCAAATCCAACGTTTTAAAAAGAATATAACTAAGATTTTGCTTCCACTCTTTCTTGTCATAAGATATTTCTAATCGATAGATATTTCCCTCTTGAAAAAGCATCTCCTGCAAGAAGGCCTCGATATCGTCATCGATTTCCATTTTGATTTCTTGATCCATCTTTTTGTTTCCTGTTGTTGGATAATCATATTTTAAAGAGAAAGAATCCATATCCATTTTATCACCACTTATAGTATATGAAAAAAATGAGGTCTTACTCCCCTATCCATTGCATTTTTTCCCTATTCCCTATATAATGAACCTAGGAGGAATCATATGGCAATTATTCATGTAAATGATGAAACATTTCAAAAAGAAGTACAAAGTAGTGAGACGGTTTTAGTCGATTTTTATGCAGATTGGTGTGGTCCTTGTCGAGCAATGGCTCCTATTTTAGAAGAACTAGATAATGATCGAGGAGAAGGAAAAATTTTAAAAGTGAATGTAGATGATTCGCCTAGCCTAGCGGCAAAGTTTGGAATCATGAGTATTCCTACTATTATCGTCTTTCGAGAGGGAAAAGAGCTCCATAAAAAAGTTGGTTTATGCTCTAAAGAAGAGCTATCTGATATGATGAAGTAATAGAAAAGAAGAAATTTGTCTTCTTTTTTCTTTTTTTGTCATTTTTTAGCACTCATTATTGACAAGTGCCAAAAATAGTGGTAATATGGATAATGTTAGGAGGAATGTAATATGATGAGTTTGATGCCAAGAAGATTTCCTTTTGGAAGTGATTTAGAAGATTTCTTTGGAGAAGGAGTAAATAGTGGTATGCAATGTGACATCTATGAAAAAGATGGTAACTGTTATGTAGAGGCTGATATCCCAGGCTTTTCAAAAAATGAAATTTCAGTAGAAGTGGAAGACGGATACCTAACCATTACTGCTAGCAAAAATCAAGAGGAGGAAAATAACGATGTAAATTATCTTAGAAGGGAAAGAACTTCTAAGACATTACAACGTAAATTTTATATCGGAAACTTAGATGACGACAATGTCGAAGCTGAATTTACCGATGGAATTTTAAAACTATGTATACCAAAACTTCCAGAAAAAGAACACAAAAAAATTATTGACATTAAATAAGAGGCAAATGCCTCTTTTTTTGATATAATGAGGATGGTGATATTATGACATCCGAAGAAATTTATGCAGATTTACTTCTTCAATATGAAAAACTCTCATTAGAAGAGAAAAATGCAATTCTTATCTATAAATCGCAGTTGTATCTATTTTTAAATCCCATGACCAGGATTCCAAACTACTTAGAAATGAGCGAAGAAGAGCTTCTAGAACGCCTTCCCAAAGAAAAACTTCTAAAAGAGTTTCAAAACTTAAAAAGAATCGTCAAAATGCCTAAAAATTACAGTATCTATTACAGTGTTTTTTCCTCTATTGACTTTACCGACATCTATACTTGTCTCCGTAGTCTCAAAAAAATATCCATCTTATTAGATCAAGCGCGTGGGAAAATTACACTTCCTGATACGTTAACGGTATATCGAGGGATAAGCGTTGAACAAGACGAACTTTCTGATATTGCTTTTGGAAAGTATCTATCAACTGGTCTACAAATTGAAGATACGGAATTTTTCCTCTTTTGGAATAAATACTCCCATATCTATGAAATTCAGGTAGAAAAAGGAGCAAGTGTACTGGTTACTCCCTATTCCCTTTTAATGACTTATGATAAGGATCAAAGTCCTCTAGAATGCTTATTAAATCACATTCCTAAGACAACTTTTAAAATAGCAAGAAGAAATAAAAACTTTCAGCAAGAATTGGTCTTCTTCCGAGAAGAATTAGAGATTGAAGAACAATCTGTTAAAAAAGTATCCATCGAAGATCAAGGAATCAACTATGAAGCAACAGTTCATAAAGTAACCGCTAAAGTAAAAGAAAAAGAAGCCAAAAACATGACTCCTTTTCCTCAAAAAAAGTGAAAACTCTTAATAGTTTTCACTTTTTCTTTCAAAATAAGATTGTGGATGACCACAAATTGGACATACCTTTGGAGCTTCTTTTCCAACATGTACATGTCCACAGTTGCGACATACCCAAATAGCATCCCCATCACTTGAGAATACAATTTTTTGTTCTACATTATTAAGGAGCTTGCGATATCTTTCTTCATGTTGTTTTTCAATGGCAGCTACTCCTTCAAATAAGAACGCAATTCTTTCGAATCCTTCTTCACGAGCTACTTTGGCAAATTCAGCATACATATCTGTCCACTCATAGTTTTCCCCATTAGCCGCATCCTCTAAATTTTCAGCCGTAGTAGGAACATCTCCATCATGTAATAGTTTAAACCACATTTTAGCATGTTCTTTTTCATTATTAGCGGTCTCTTCAAAAATAGCTGCTATTTGCTCATATCCTTCTTTTTTGGCCTTAGAAGCATAGTAAGTATATTTATTTCTAGCTTGACTTTCCCCTGCAAAAGCAGTCATTAAATTTTGTTCTGTTTTTGATCCTTTTAATTCCATAATTGTCCTCCCATTCTATCAAAAATAGTAGTTACTACTACACATTCATTATATCATATACGACTAAAATTGACAATAATCGTTTAGGAAATCTGTGATTATCTGCTAATTTTCATTTGGAAGTCCGTTTTTAATAAAATAACGGCATTAAGTCTGATTATAGTATAATATATTATGTTTCTATGCAGGTGTAGGAGGGATTTTAAATGAAAACATGGAAACATATAAATTTAGAGCAAAGGAAAGTTATTTCATCAGGTATTGCTCATAATGACAAATTAATTGAAATTAGTGAAAGACTTTCTCTTGATCCTAGAAGTATATCAAGAGAAGTTAGGAGAAATAGAATACCAGTTGATTATTCTTTAGATACTAAACCTGAGTGTCCTAAACTTGATAGATGGCCCTTAGTTTGTACCAAATGTAAATTACGATATTCTAATAATTGCCATTATATTAAGTTTAAATATGATGCCCAACAAGCGCAAAATAAAGCTGATGCTAATTTGATTAATTCTAGAAAAGGAATTGATATTGATTCTGAAGAGTTTAATCAACTAGATTCTATTATTAAAAAGGGAATGGATTATAAAAAATCTATCTATCAAATAAAAATTGAAAATAACGATAAAATTGATAAATCTATTACTACTCTTTATAGATATATCAATAAGGGATATCTTACTACTAAAAGAATTGATTTACCTTATGCAGTTAAATACAAGAAGAGAAAACATAATAAAAAGTATGACTATTCTAACAATGAAATTGATAGAACTGGTCATACCTATCTAGACTATCTGTCATACGTTCATAAAAATCCCAATGTAAACGTGTGGCAACTAGATTTCCTAGGAGCCATCAAAACAGATAGTAAAAATATTTTATCATTTATCTTACCAGAAGTCCACTTCACCCTATTAGATATAATAACAAACCCTAATTCTCATAAAGTTGCTGAGTTTTTTGATGAATTAGAGAAAAAAATTGGAACTGAAAATTTTATGGAATTAATACCGATTATATTAATAGATAGAGATCCTTGTTTTACTGATATTGAGGGCATTTGTTTTTCTAAAATTACAGGAGAAGAAAGATGTAAATTATTCTTTTGTGATCCTTATGTATCTAATCAAAAACCAAATGTGGAAAATATCAATAAACAAATAAGAAAATTTTTTCCAAAAGGGAAATCAGTTGATTATTTGTCCAAACAAGATGTTTTAAATAAAAATATAACTTTACTTAATACACCAATTAAATCTTTAGATGGTTTTACTCCTAAAGAAGCTTTTAAGACTGTTTATGGTGAAGATTTATTCTTCAAAATATTTGATGTTGTCAATGACGAACGTAAGTGAGTTCATTTTAATCATTGACAACATAATACTATTTTATAATAGTTAAACAAATAAAGTTCATCTTTATTTGTTACTAAAAAAATAAAATTCCGCATAGAAACAAAAAAACGGCAATAAGTTTAAAAAACGGACATTGGTCTGTTATTTTCGCCGTGGAAAAATTTAACAATTTGCTTATCTTTTCTCTTACTTTTATCAACCTTATTTCCGTTTTATCTTCTAAAAACGGCATTAAATCTAGCAAAGAAAAAAATCCGTCAAAAAACGGACTTTAGTCTAAAAATTTACGGAAATCCACTCCATCATACTATAGTCTTCCGTAATGATATATGTCTTTTCCTTTTCAAAGAAGCAAAGCTCTAACAGAAGGAAAGAAGGAGTAATCGTCAGATATTCCGAATGGATTTTACTCTGTAAAGCAAGAACATCAATATATTCAAAAAATTCGTGCCATTCCTCACTATCTAACCAATTTTCTTTCGGAATGAGAGTGAGTTGGGAAGCTTTTTCTTGTATCCAATGTTCTAAAGATGCCATCGATAACTCTTGTAAAGGTAATTTCTCTACTTTTAAGAAATCCATCCACCGATCACGATAAAAACTTTCCATAGGATTTAAAAGTGTTTCTTGAAAGTAAAAAATGAGAAATTGATTCGTCAAATAGTCTTTCTTTTCTAAGCATTCTTGCTCTTTTTCCTCCACTATTTTTAACAAGAGTTCTCTTTTTTCCACCTCACTTAATTCTTCACTTTCAAAGATTTCATTATATTGTTCTAGTTCCCCTTCTTGATATATTCCCAGTAACCCTAAATGAAACATTCCTTTAAAACACCAGTTGGATGAATGTTCAATAGAAAGCGGTGAATATTCTTCTTTTTGATAAGTCTTTTTACGTTTAGCAATATAATAATCCGCATCCAATATTTCAAAATAACGACCACTATCGAGAGAAAAGATAACGACATCTAAAAAATCTTTGTACTTCTCCGTCAATGACAAAATAGCTTCTTTTCGTAAGTCAATGCCTTTATAGAGATATTCTAACCCATGTTTTTGAAGAAGATAAACATATTTCAGTACACTATTGTCTTGATATTCGAAATGAACAAGTTTGGTAAAACTCATTAAGAGACTATACATTTGAAAATATTCCGTTATGATATTTCGGGAGTAGCCACTAAGCCGAAAGATATATCCTTCTTGATAGCAGTAAATAGCATCTTCCTCATATTCATAAAATAACTGTCCCCGTTCTGTTTCGAATTGCTCTACCAAATGAAAGACAACATCTAAATCACGCATTTGATTTTGAAATTCTTCGAAAGATGCGAAACGATATTCTAGCAAAAAATCTTTTTCCTTGCGGAATGAAACTTGTCCAGACAAGATTGTATTTTCTAATGAGGAAGAATATTCTAAAATGTACTCTGAATCTAGTACCATTCCATAGGCACCATTAAATAATTTAATGAGATGCCATGACCAAGAATCATCTTTTACCTTCAAATAAGAGAAATCGTTTTCACAGATATTTTCCCATTTTTTATCTCTTTTATGACGAGATAAAATTTCCGAAACCCCTTCTAAAGGATTGATTGTAGGATTCTCTTCTTTTTTTTCTTCTACTAATTCATCAGGTGTTTCTGGATTATACGTTTTGGCCATCGCTAGTTCCTCTAATTTTTCCGTATTCATGAATACCCCTTTCTAGCATCATTATACCATGCTTTTTTTCCATTCACTTCAATCTACGCCAGAAAAAACTAGGAGTTTACACTTCTTCTGTGATATAATGTCGATAGGAGTAAATATATGAAATGGAAAAATTTAAAAAGAAAAGTTAGTTTTAAGGCTTGGGTTTACATTATCCTACGAATTCTCGTTATTCTTTGTATGATGCGACAAGTAGAGCAAGGCAATCTATCGAATGCCATCCTCTGCGTACTCACCTTAATTTTATTTACGATTCCAGCTTTCATTGAAGATAAATTAAATATTGAATTACCCGATCCTTTAGAAATTGTGATTCTTCTCTTCGTTTTTGCAGCCGAAATTTTAGGAGAGATTAACGAATTCTATATCCACTTTAAAGATTGGGATCTCATTCTTCATACCACTAATGGGTTTATTATGGCAGGGATTGGATTTTCCCTCGTTGAAATTTTAAATCGAAACAGTACTAAAGTGTCCCTTTCTCCTCTTTACATCGCGATTGTTTCTCTATGCTTTTCTATGACCATTGGCGTATTTTGGGAATTCTTTGAATACGGCGCCGACAGGCTTCTTGGAAAAGATATGCAGAAAGATACCATCATTCAAGAAATCCATAGCGTAACTTTAAACGAGAAGGGAAAAAATGAGGTTGTCTCCGTGCCAATTGAATCCTTAACGGTAAATGGGCAAGACTGGAAAAAGCTATATGGTGGATATATTGATATTGGTCTTAATGATACCATGGAAGACTTATTCGTCAACTTTATTGGGGCATTCTTTTTCTCCTTGTTTGGATACTTCTATTCCTTGGGAAAAGACTCCAGTGTCAAATATTTCATTCCAAAACGAAAACAAAAAAGCTAGCAGTAGCTTTTTTTCTTTGGTATAATAGATACGGTGAAGTTATGAAAATCATAGAAGAATTTTGTCAGGGAAAACAGAGCGAAGAAACCAATGAAGATGCCATTTTTTATAATGACCATTTCATCGCTGTCATAGATGGGGTAACCGCTAAAGGGACTAAGCTTTATAATGGAAGAAAAACGGGAAGAGTCGCAAGAGATATCCTATTAGAGGCACTACCGACTTTAAAGCCTACAATGACGAAAGAAGAATGCTTTACCATATTAAACAAAGCAATTCGAGAACAGATAGAGGAAGGTAGTAAAAAAGAAGATATTCCAGGAGCTTCTATTCTCCTTTATAGTAATCACTATCATCAACTGTGGGTCTGTGGGGATTGTGCTTGTATGGTGAATGGCATCTACTACGACAATTCCAAAAAAGTCGATCAAGTCGTCTCTGAAACCCGTGCTCTTTTTATTGAACTATTGAAAGAAAAAGGGTTTACAGAAGAAGATCTCTTAAAAAAAGACTATTCTAGAGAGTATATTAATATCCTTTTGAGATGGCAAAACGTCTTAGATAATAATTACACATCTCCTTACGGATATATCCTATTAAATGGCGGTAATATAGACTTTTCTAGAATCAAAGAAATTCCCATCCAAGAAGGAGACGAAGTCGTCCTTGCATCAGATGGCTACCCTTTTTTAAAGGAAACTCTAGAAGAATCAGAAGCAGCCCTAAAACAAGTTTTAAAGGAAGACCCCCTTTGCTACAAAACATTTAAAACCATGAAGGGTCTACAAGAAGGGCTACTCTCTTTTGACGACCGAAGTTACCTCCGTTTTATTGCTTAAAAAGGCTTGACATTCTATTGATTATTTTTTAAATTTATTACTTAAATAGATTATTAAAGAAGGAAAAACTGGTTTCTTTCTTTTTTAATAATTTTTAATATTTTTTATATACATCTTTAAAAAAACTGTGAAATAATAAAGGCATAAGAAAGTGTTGATTGAGTCTCGTATTCAGATTTGGTAAAATAGAATTAAGGAAGGGATACTATGCCAAAAATATTAATTGTTGATGATGAAAAAGATATTGCCGAACTCATCTCAGATGTCTTAACGGATGAAGGAATGGAAACCGTTATCAAGAGTAATGGCAAAGAAGCTGTCGAAATTGCTTTGCGAGATTCCTTTGATCTCATCATTTTAGATATCATGATGCCAGAGATGAATGGAACAGAAGTATGCAATCAAATTCGCGATAAAGTTTCTTGTCCCATCATCTTTGTCACAGCGAAAAATCAGTTGCTTGATAAATTATTAGGATTTGAAATTGGGGCGGACGACTATATTACGAAACCATTTACGATTGAAGAATTGGTAGCGCGAGTAAAAGCCCACATTCGAAGAGAAAATAGAATTGGTACTAACGACAAAAATATCATTTGTATTGGCGAAATTAAAATTAATAAAGAAAGTTTTGAGGTTTTTAAAAATGATACGAGAGTTGAACTTTCAACTAGAGAATTTGAACTTCTCTCCTACCTCATGAGCAACGCGGGTATTGCTTTATCCAAAGATCAAATTTTTGATGCCGTTTGGGGAAGTAATTATGGAGAAATAGGAACTGTTGCTGTTCACATTAAAAGCATTCGAAAAAAAATAGACCCTGAAGAAAAATATATTAAAACGATTTGGGGATTAGGCTATAAATTTATCAAGGTGGTCGAATAACATGAAAATGAAAAACGCCACTCTCCTACTCGTCATTTTTGTATTCTTTTTAAATTTTATCTTAATTGGTGGATACTTTCGTTATTTCTTGATCCCACAACTTTCTAGCGCTATTGAAAATAATAATGAAAGACTCAATAAGGACATGGATGAGTTAATTCAAAACTATCGTCAAAAAGACTTGTATCAAACTTCTGAACAATTTGCCAAAGAAAGAAATCTATCCATCTACTTAGAAAATACAAATGGGGAGGTTATCTTTAACAATAATCCTGATATTTGGAAATATAAGTCTATTTATTATGTCACGACCTTCTTACAACGGGATAATCAGATCTATCTCGTCAAGATTTTTCGAGACACCGATACCGCCGATATTCCGGCTTTAAATAACTTTATTCTCTTTGAGATTATTGTTATCCTAATCATTATCTTAATTGTTTTTGAATCGACCAATCAACGGATTATTTCTCCGATTGAAAAAGTTCAACGTTCTATTAAAAACTACAAATTTGGAATTAAACCGAGTAGGACAAATGGGAAGACAGAAATCGATGTCATTCAAAATAACTTTGTGGACTTAGTAGATGCCCTAGAAGAAGAAAAGGAAAAACAGAATCGAATTATTGCTTCTATTTCTCATAACATTAAAACTCCTCTTACGGCGATTATGGGATATTCCGATAGACTGTTGAAAGCCAATATTAGCGAGGAGAAAAAGCAAGATTACATCGAAAAGATTAATAATAAGTCACTCGTCTTAAAAGAATTGACAGAAGAATTTGATGACTACTTAAGTTGTAATCTCAAAGACACGTTAAAACGAGAAAAAATCGAAATTGGGGAATTTTTAAATCAAATAAGTAAGGACTACAAAGAAGAATTAGGAGAAAAGAATATTAAGCTCGTTTTTGAAAATGAAGTCAAAGACGAAATCATGGAAGTAGACATTTTAAAACTAAAAAGAGTGTTTAGTAATATTATCTCTAATAGTGTTCGTTTTCTCGATAAAAAGGGAAAAATTGTGATTCATGTTAAACAAATCGACAAATATTTTGAATTTACGATTAGTGATAATGGAAAAGGGGTACCAGAAAAAGATTTAAATAAAATTTTTGAGCCATTATTCACATCTGATCCATCACGCAAAATATCGGGTTTAGGACTTTCCATTTGCAAGGAAATCGTTGAAACGCATGGAGGATATATCTACGCTAGAAACAACAAAGAGAAAGGATTAGATGTTATCTTTACCATTCGCAAATAGACTTTTAATTATTTTTAATATTTTTTACATCATCTTTTAATATTTGTTCCCTATAATGGAAACTAGAAAGAGAGGTGATGGGATGGTTATAAAAATAATTGGTTCTAATTGTAGCAATGGTATAAAACTTAAAAAGATGGTAGCGCGGTTTGCCGACGATTTCGCTGATATTGATATAAAAGTATTAGATGATAAAAAAGATATTGATGCTTACCAAATTAAGAATATTCCTGGCCTTTTAATTAACGACCAATTAGTAAGTGAAGGAAAAGTTTTAACTGTAAGAGAAATTTCAAGATTAGCCAATGAAATTTCTGTTGCCTAATTTAATAATTTTTAATAATTTTTACAAAAATATTTTATATTTAACCTATATAATGAAGGTGTAAGTGATTAAGTATACTCCTCTTTATCACTTATATCATTTATGAAAAGATAAATGATAAATAAACCTTACTTATTCTACAACACTTAACTACTCTTGAAAAGGACTTTGTCCTTTTCTTTTTGTGTGATATAATGAGCATGGTGAGAATGTGAAATATCCAAAATTTTTAAAAGAAACCAATACCATTGGAACAACTGCTCTATCCGATGGAATTATCGATTCCTATAAACAAAACAGATTAGATAATGCTCATAAAAAATTAGAAGAAGTGGGATTTTCTTTAGTAGAGACAGAAAATGTTCGTACGGGTCAAAAAGGAAGAAGTAGTCATGCGAAAAGAAGAGCCGAAGAATTTCATCAGCTAGTAGAAGATGAAAAGATAGATGCCATCATCATCGCCGCTGGAGGAGATTTTCTTTTGGAAACGCTTCCCTACATCGATTTTTCGAAAATAGCAAAACATCCGAAATGGATTCAAGGGTATTCTGATCCTACTGGAATCCTATTTGTCATAACGACGAAATTAGATATCGCGACCATTTATAGTCATAACGTAGCTGCCTTTGGAATGGAACCATGGCATTCTTCTATTCAAGATAATATTGATATTTTAAAGGGAAAAGAAATTGTTCAAAATTCCTTTTCGCAATATGAAAAAGAAGAATTAGAAACGGTTACTGGACTAGAGGGTTATCACTTAGATACCCCAGTAGAATGGAAAAGCTTAGGTACTAAAAAGGCAACAATAGAAGGAAGATTTATCGGAGGATGTATTGACCTTCTAGCAGAACTTGCTGGTACACCTTTTGACTATACCGCTAACTTTATTGAAAAATACAAAGACGAAGGGATTATTTGGTTCTTTGATAACTGTGATCTAACAAACGAAGATTTAGTCCGTGTTTTTTGGAAGTTTAAGGTTTGTGGATGGTTCCGTCATACCAAAGCCATTCTGTTAGGAAGAAGTGCGACGGATTCTAGTTTCTATGACATTAGTTTTCACGAAACGTTAGAAGATAGTCTAAAGGACTTAGGAGTACCTGTCATCTATGATATGGATTTTGGTCATATTCCTCCTAGAATGACAATTATTAACGGAGGATATGGAATTCTTTCTTTTCAGGAAAATGGTGGCAGTATCCAATTTTTATACAAATAAAAACCAACTTAGTGTTGGCTTTTTTCTTGGTAGTTTCTTTTACTCTCCTCAATGACTGCGAGAGCATCTTCTTTTCCGTGATATCCTTTTACGGTAACATCAATTCCTTGTAATACTTTATAATTTTCAAAAAAGTTTTGAATTTCTTGTAGTGTAAAATTGGATAAATCACTTAACGATTCTACTTCCTTATATCGAGGATCAACATCGACTACAGAAATAATTTTATAGTCTTCCTTACCGTTATCATACATCTCTAAATAGCCAATAACCCTAGCTGGCACTACACAACCAGGAAAAGATGGTTCAGTACTGATAACTAGGATATCTAAAGGATCCCCATCTCCTGCTAAAGTGTCTCCAATATACCCATATTCGGCTGGATAGGTCATCGCTGAGTATAATACCCTATCTAGTCTAACCACTCCTCTTTTTTTATCTACCTCATATTTATTTCTAGTACCTACTGGTATCTCAATAATTGCATCTACCATGTTTTACCTCCTAATATTACTTTCATTATACACTAAAATGCATGGTTTTTCCATCTATTTTGTGTTATCATTAAATTGGTGATAGTATGAATTTTGAAATTGAATTGATTCCTATTAGTGAAACCAAAAAAGAAGAAAATACCCATCTTCTTCCTCTTTCACGGTTAGAATATTTTGCTTTTTTAGCAACTACTTTAACGCCCCTAGATGCTTTTATGGAAGCGGATGGATATACCAGTGCTTTATGGGAATACATGCAAGATAAAAAATATCAAGAAAAAGAATTGTTTGCTGACTATGATAAATTGATTCATGCATCGAATGGACATACCATTTTATCTACTCTCGTTCAACTTTTACTAATGGAAAAAGATATGCGCACGATTGGAATATCTAATGAGTTATTAAACCGTTATCAACGGTTACAAGGAGAATATCAATTATTATTATTGGAACTAAAAAAGAAGTCCTAGATGAACTTCTTTTTTTACATGTTATCTTCCCATTGCTTAATCAATTCTAAAGCTTCGTCTTTAGAGTGATATCTAAAAATTTCTACCTTTTTATCATGTATCCGTCCATAGTTTGAATAATAATCTGTAATTTCTTTTAAAGTAAAATGAGAAACATCAGATAAATTCTCAATACCTTTATACTTTGGATTAATATCAGATACCGTAAATACCATATTTTCAGGTATACCATCAATCGTCATTTCTAGATATCCAATTACACGTGCTGGTACAACGCCTCCAGCAATGGTCTCCTCAGAATTTAATAAAAGTGCTCTTAATCGACTTCCATCTTCTGAAATAGTATTACTAATGTATCCTCTTTCTATCGGATAAGGAAGAGGAAAATATCTCACTTCTTTTACATAAGGTACATTATTTACTACATCATAAGATAATTTTGAATTTAATGGTACTTCAATAACAACATCTACCATAATACATCCTCCTTAATTTAAAATATGATTACCCCTATTTTTAACATTCTTTCTTTTAGGTTAATATCTAATCATGGCGATTTGTTTTTCACTCCATGCCTTTTATTAGCTTTCATGGCAATAATATTGGTCTATTACATTATAGCAATAATGTCCTAGAACAAGTTTATTGCTCTTTTTGTCAATCTTAGATATACACCCTCTAAAATACATCACCTCTACTCTAAAGTCATTATACACAAAAAAATGTTATTTTTCAAGGGAAAATACCATTCGTTACACGATGTTTGCATAAATAGACGAATTATCTCCATATTAAAACTGGTGATACTATGTATTATATCAACTGCTTTTTTATCTATTCTTGTATCGGTTTTCTCTTTGAAACGCTACTAGCAGTAATCACTCATCAAAAATTTAATAGTGGCATTTTATATGGACCGATTACCCCTGTTTATGGGATTGGGGTGATTCTCATCATTACCATCTCACACTACTTTTTTATGAATTTACATTTACCAAGATGGCGAGAAACGGTCATTGTCTTTTTTATTTTAGTAGCGGTTTTAACTCTATTAGAATGGTTAGGAGGAGTACTCATTGAAAAGATTTTTGGCATTGTCTTTTGGGACTATAGTCAGCTTCCTTTTCACATAGGACACTATATTTCACTAGAAATCTCTTTTCTATGGGGATTTTTATCCATTTTTTTAATCTATATTGTGAAACCTTGGATTGATCCCTTTATTCAGAATATTCCTTCCTTCATAACCATTCTTATCATTCTTATTTTTATAGTAGACTGTGGTTTCAGCTTTTTTCATTTAAAAGGTGTCTTCTAACAAAAAAAGTCATCAATGATAACTTTTTATTTTCTCTTATCGTATTGAGCTTGAAAATAATCATCGGTCATACCAGCGATAAAATCGATAACCTTTTGCTCATCACTGGTATTAATTAAGTAGCGGTCGCTCATATTTCCTAAAAAAACTTGATAGATATCCTCTTCGTTTCGTTTCTCATGAATATCCTCTAAATAGATATCAAAAAGGAAACGGAACATTTTTTCATATTGCCCTAATGTTTCTTCCGTATTTGCTTTCGTATAGATGTGTTCATAATTAAAAGCCTTTAAATCTTTGATAGCATGATAAACCTTATCACTCATTTTAATATAAGGTTGATTTAAACTATTACCAATAATATCGAGAATGACCGTATTGATAATTTCCCGATTGGTAGAACCTAGTACTTCAATAATATTTTTAGGAACTTCAGAGATAGAAAGCGCTCCTAGGCGAATCGCATCTTCAATATCTCTTCCAATGTAAGCGATGATGTCACTAATTCTAACGAGACATCCCTCTAACGTCATCGGATGTAATGTTTTTAAAACAGAGGCATCGGTGTAGCAGCTTTCATATAACTGTAAAAACTGTTCCGTTGTCTTTGGCTCAGGATAATACGCATCACTTACGAATTCACCATTATGACACAATATACCATCTAGTACTTGAATGGTAATGTTACTTCCTTTGCCATGCTCCTCAATATCTTTTAAAACCCGGACACTATGAACATTGTGATTAAACATTCTTCCGGTCTTTTCTAAACTAATACGATTTAAAATTGCTTCTCCTGGGTGTCCAAAAGGAACATGACCTAAATCATGACCTAACGCAATCGCTTCTGTTAAATCTTCATTTAAGTTAAGGGCACGTGCTAAAGTCCGCGCTATTTTGCTGACCATTTGAACATGGGTCATTCGTTTACTAATATTATCATTTTCACTATTGCTAAAAACCTGAGTCTTATCGATATATCGAGTATAAGATAAACAATAGATAATCCGATCAATATCGCGAAAGAAACTAGGTCGCATATCTGGTGTTTCATCAACTAAACGGATAGCATCTTTATTGTGGGTAGCATAAGTTCCTAAATAAAGATCATGTCGATTCATATTTTCAAATACTTCATTCATATCATCACCACTTCTATTATATCACTCTTCTACGATACGAGGGACTCGTTTTCCAACACTACAAATCACTTCATAAGAAATGGTTTCTAAATGTTTTGCAATCTCACAAATATGACGACTATCTCTAATGACTTCTACTTCGTCATGGAGAGAAACTTCCTCATCAATTTTCACAAATAGCATATCCATACAAATACGTCCAACGATTGGATAAGGTTTCTGATGAATATAGACATTTCTTCCCTCATTTTTGCGAATAATTCCATCGGCATAACCAATCGGAATAATAGCGATTCTTTCCTTACCATGAGCTTGATAGACTCCATCATATCCTATTGTTTCTCCCTCTTCTAATTCCTGAATTTGAATAATTTCACTTACTAGCGAAAACGTATCTTTTAGGGGATAGGAATTTTCTATCAGATTGTAAAGAATAATTCCAAAACGGCAACCATTTTCAAAATCTCTTTTAGGGTAACGGATAGTCGCTTCGCTAGCCCGTACATGAATAATAGGAATTTCTTTTGGATTGGTTACGATTTGTTCAAAAAGATCTAGTTGCCGATTCGTTAGCGCTTCATCACTGGCTTTATAAATATGAGTATAAACGCCCTCTACTTGCTTATCTAGTAGTTGATAGATTTCTTCATACTCCTCTTTGGAAGAGATTCCTAAACGATTCATTCCCGTATTGATTTTGATATGACATTTCAAATTTTTCTCCTCTATTTTTCTCGCATATTCCAAAGAAGGAACAGTAATCGTTATGTTTTTATCCGCACACAAAGTTAAATATTCAGTAGGGACATATCCTAATATCAAAACTGGTATATTAGGGTGTTTATCCCGAATTTCTAAAGCCTCTGATAGCGTCGCTACGGCTAGATAATTGATACCTGCTCGAAGTAAAGCCGAAACAGCAGCCATTCCATGTCCATAACAATCTGCTTTAACTACCCCAAAATAGTACTGATAGCCCGGATTTTTCTCTATTAATAGACGAGCATTTTGCTCAATATTTTTCTCTTTAATTTTAACATATGTATTCCTATACATAATTCCTCCTAGTATTCTTTATAATAACTATTTTCTAACCCTTACGACCAATCTGATATACTTTTTTGCCTTGATAAAACTTCTCATAGGTGTCCTCTTCTCCTCGCTGATAATAATCGATTGCCAAATCTGCTTCCAAGGATTTTCCCTGAAAAATAGGAATTTCTTCCTTCTCTAATTGAAAAGTAGAAAGAAACCGTACAAGTCGGATATCTCTTAAAGAAGCCGCGTAAGCAAGAATTTCTTCTCTCGATAAAACATGGAGAACCGATAGATAAGAGGAAGCATATAGATCATAATATCCATTATATTCATCGCTTCCCTCTACTATTTCTCCAAATCCTATCACTTCCGCTATTTTAATAGATGGTAAAGCTTCTTGAAGAGAAATAGTGGGATAGTATCGTAAGGTATCTTCTAACCGTGCTGCAAAATGATAACCATTACCATTCGGTCCAAAAGAGATCTTACCTGGACAAAAATAGGTTTTTCCCGCTTCAAAATACATTCCCGCACGATTTGTCATGTCCTCATAAAATGCTTTATACCCGTGAATTCGAATACTATTACCTTCTTTCCATATATTCTTATTATAGCAAATTCTCCTCTACCAAGTCATCTAAAACTTTTCAATAACTGTATTCTCTATCAAAAGAAAAAAATCTCTTTACTTTTTTTCATTTTCTCATTATATTGATAATAAGGACGTGAGTTATGAAAAGAAGTGCGGGTATTGTTGCGTATAAAATAGAAAAAAACGAAATCTTTATCTTTTTAGCTCATATGGGTGGTCCTTATTGGCAAGGAACCAATAAGTGGTCCATTCTAAAGGGAGAGTTAAAAAAAGGCGAAAAAGCGGAAAATGCCGCTATTAGAGAATTTGAAGAAGAATGTGGACAAAAGGTTACTTTTCAAAACCTTGAATATCTCCACACAGAAAAACAAAAAAGTAGAAAGCTAGTCACCTTCTTTTGTGCGGAGACAGAAATTAATCCTGAAAATTGTTTTAGTAATACTTTTCAAAAGGAATTTCCAAAAGGAAGTGGCAATTTTCAAGAATTTCCAGAAATGGATTCCTATCGATGGGTTCCATTAGAAGAGGCGAAAGAAATCATCTTATCTGGACAAAGAAGAAGTCTTCGAAAATTAGAAAATCGCTTAAAAAAGAGAACTGTTGAATAGTTCTCTTTTTGGTTCTTGTTGAAAAATAGAACATTAACACCAATTCTCTTTTATTATTTGGGCAAAAGAAGTAATTTCTTCAGGTCCCAACATTTTATCTAAATCCGTTCTGCGAATATAGAAAGGAATACTCGCATCATTTAAAACGGGATACTCCCCACTGATTTTATCAAATACTGTGTGAAAATTAGAAACTAGAAGTCCTTGCACAGGAATAGTAATTTTTTGTTTTACAATTTCTTCTATTTGTTTTATCTCTTGAAAACCATTAATCGTTTGAATTTCACCATTCTTTTGTTTTAAATACCAGTTGTTAGGGCAAACTCTAACCACTCCCTCAACAGGATATAAATAGAGGAAATAGATACCCGTTTCATTCAAAACAAACAAGGTATTGGGAAACTTGGTTGTTTCTAAAACAACACTATCCTTTTGGGATTCTAAACTTTTTTTCAAAATATCTATTCTATTAGCTTCCTTCGCTTCTTTAGGAGAAAGTCGGAAAACTTTGCGAATACCAAATTGTCGACAGTCCTGTACAATCTGTATGATTGCTCCCACTAATAAGAACAAAAAAGCAACTAATAAAAATTGGGTAAAGGAAACACTCCCTGTCCAAATTAAAATAGCTAAAACAAACAAAACTACAAGACCAATAATTACTAAAACCATAAAAACTTCCTTACTAACTATTCTCTTAAGTATCTTCATTATAGCATACTTTCCAATAAAAAAATCTTAATAACATTAAGATTTTTAAAATTGCAACATCCGTTGGCTCGTCTCTTGTTTTCGGTAAACAAATTGTTTTAAGAAATCGATTCCTTCCTTTTCAATATAAACTTTACTATTCATCGTCTTTTGATATTCCGTAATTAAAGCATCAAAATTGGTATCAGATAACTGCTTCAAGACAGGAATAACAATTTCTGGATAGTCCATAATAAGAGACACAATATTGGCATCCAAATCCTCTATTTGATACGGATTATCTCGAAAGTCTAAATCGTCATAAGGGATGGCTGGAACCCATATTGGGTTATATTCTTCATCAAAATTTCCTTCATGATTGACAGCAAAAGAACTTTCACTATCGATTAATGGAGAAAGGCTGATTACCTGCTGTTGATCCCTTTTAAAAAGCAAGTTTTTGGGATTTCTATCTAACTGATGAGTAAACCAATCTAGGACATAGACGGTAATAATATCTTTAATAAGTTGTTCACATCCAGGAACTTGATTATAGCGAAAAGAATCTAAAAGTTCTTTTAAGCTATATTCACTATATTTTCTAGGAAGTTCTGGAAATAATCGATGCAGTGTCGTTACATCGTAATAAGTAAACTCTTTACTTTGAACATTGGGAGATAATAATCCTAACGCAGGAAGCGTTAATCTTCCTTTTAGAAAAGCAATCTCATAACTAGCTGTTTCTAATGAGAATTGATTGGCAATAGCGCAGGATAAAAGTTCCCCGATTACTCGGCAATCATCTCTTTTTTTAAAATATTGAACGGTATTTAAAATACGATACCAGTTATTTTTTTCTTTTAAATGTTCCGGTTCAATTTGGACATTTCTTAAAACATCTCGCTTGTCCATTTTCTTCGCCCTTTCGACGATTTGAATGTTATCTTTCATGACCTGTAATTTAAATGTCATTCTTTCACCTCTTCTATACTAGTTGATATAATTTTTCTTTTTCGTGCTCCTTTTTCTCGCCAATTCCTTTTAGATAGGCTAGAGTTCCTTCTGGTAAACTGAAAGAATTTTCTCCGCTTACAAAAGAATCTAAAATTTCTTTGTACGAGATAGAAAAGACATGTTCTAAGGCTTTAGCTGTCATATCAGGATAATCAATGAGAAGTGCGAAGACATTCGCATCTAACCCATCCACTTGATAAGGATGTTCTTTAAAATCAATTTCATCATAAGGAATAGACGGAATCCACATCTCTAACATTTCCTCATCAAACATTCCAGCGGAATTCACGCCAAACGATTGTTCCTTGTCAAACACATGATCTAGCTCTAGTTTTCTAGTCTTTTTATGTCTTCTTAAATTGGTATTTCTTGGATTACTATCTAATTGATGCGTAAACCAATCAAAAATAAAGCGATTAATCAATGCCTGCTGTAAATCGAGTCCCCCCTCTGGTTCATAATACTCTACCGTTTTTAATAATTCTTTCAAGGTAAAGCAGTTATAACGTCTAGGGAAAGATGAAAACAACTGGTAAAGCTGGCAAAAATCATAGTATTGATATCGACCACAATCTTGAAAATTTTCGCTAATAAGGCCTAATCTTTCGTTTAATTTCACAACCGAATATTTCGCTGCCTTTTCTCCTAAAGCTTCCGCATAGGCCTGAGAAATACATTCTCCCGCAACTCTTACATCGTCTCTTGGCTTAAAAAACATTACCCGTCCATCAATATAATACCAAGAATCTTTTTCTTTCAGTAGCTCAGGATCCATATCCACATAGGTTAAAACATTTTCTCGATGCATTTTAAATGGATTTTCCAGTTTTGAGATTTTACGCATATTTAAATGAATTTTGTACTGCATAAAAAAACTCCCCCTTTTTTCGTGGTATCTATGATGCCATAAAATACGAAAAAAGTCAAATAAAGGGGAAAATTTTTATAGACTTATTTCTTCTAATTTATTTCCATCGTCATCATAAAGGGTAAAAACATGGTTTTGATAGATAAGATAAGTATGTTCTTCATGGACTTTAGGAAGAGAAATAGACCCAGGATTGATATAATCTTTTCCCAAATGATAAACATGCGTATGCCCATGAATCAAGATTCCATCCTGATAAGGAACTTTTTCTAGGACATGCCCATGTGTGAAATAGAATTTATGACCATCCACTTCCAATACTTGATAATCCTCCATAATAGGAAATTCTAATACTTTTTCATCTACTTCTGAATCACAATTTCCCCTTACAGCTATAATTTTATCTCGATATTTTTTTAAAATTTCTACCACTTTCATGGGATTATACTGTTCTGAAAAAGGATTTCGTGGACCTTGATAGAGAAAATCTCCTAGCAGAACAATTTTATCAGGATTTTCTCTTAGAATGGCTTGTTCTAACTTTTCCATATAGTAGCCAGAACCATGAATATCGGATGCAATTAATAATTTCATATTTCCTCCTATCAAAGTAACTTTATTATACCACATTCATTGTTCTTTTAATAAAATTTCGATATAATAAAGATGATAAGAATAGAGAGGTATGTATGAATCAAGAAGAAAAGCAAAATATTCAACCAAAGGAACTTCAACGGGCAGTAGACATTGTCAATCGTTTACGGAACTATTATGGAGAAAGAATCGTTGGTCAACAAAGACTTGGAATTTCTCTTCTTACTTGTCTCATGGCTAATGGACATATTTTACTAGAATCCGTTCCCGGCCTAGCCAAGACAACCGCAGCAAAAGTCATGACCGATGCTTTAGCAGGAACTTTTTCAAGAATTCAGTGTACGCCAGATTTATTACCTAGTGATATTATTGGTACCCAAATATTTAACTATAGTAATAATACCTTTGAAACGAAAATTGGGCCTGTATACGCTAACTTTTTATTGTTAGATGAGATTAACCGTTCTAGTGCGAAAACACAAAGTGCCATGTTAGAGGCTATGCAAGAAAGACAGATTACTATCGGAGGAGAAAATTTCAAACTTCCTGAAGTTTTCATCGTCATTGCCACTCAAAACCCCATCGAACAAGAAGGAACTTACGTTTTAGCAGAAGCTCAGTTAGACCGCTTTTTAATGAAAGAAAAAGTGGATTATCCAACCGTAGAAGAAGAGATGGAAATTCTAAAGAGAATCGAGAATGATATTTTTTCGAAAACAGATTCTATTCTCCAAGTAGAAGATATCACTTTCTTACAAGAATTGACGAAAAAAGTATACATTGATGATTCTATTAAAAAGTATATTGCTAATATCGTTTATGCGACAAGATATCCAGAACAATTTATTGGAAAAGAGTTAGCAAGTTATATCAGTTTAGGAGCTAGTACGAGAGCGACGATTGCTTTTATGGAATGTTCTAAAGCGATGGCTCTCATAAACGGACGAACACATGTAACGCCAGATGATATCAAATATCTAAGATACAACATTTTACGTCACCGTATTTCCCTTCATTTTTCTGCCCTAGCAGATAATGTTTCTGTCGAGCAAATTATCGATGCCATTGTAGGAGCAATTCCCACTCCATGAAGTTAAAATATGTCAATCAGATTAAAGCTAATCTGACCATTTCCTCTAACAAAAAAACAAATAACCTCCTAGATGGAACTTATAAATCCGTCTATAAGGGAAAAAGTATGAATTTTGAAAATCTAAGGGAATATACCATCAATGATGATGTTAAAGATATTGACTGGAAAGCTTCTTCACGAAGTGGGAGTTTACTAGTAAAACAATTTATTGCGGAAAAAAAGCACAATATCCTATTAGTGATGGATACTGGTAGTAAAATGGAAGCGGATACTAAGGAAAAAGTGCCTAAGAAAGAGGTTGCTCTTTTTAGTGCGGGTACCATTGGCTATCTCGCTATGAAAAACGGGGATTACGTTGGAATGATTTACAACTGTCAAGAACAAATACACTATAAACCATTTCAATATGATTACTACCATTTAGAGCAATATTTAACAGAATATGAAAAAGAAGCAGGAATGACCAATCAGACGGGATTAGAGAAAGCGATTCACTATCTATGTCGAAATATCAAAAAAAGAATGATTGTTTTTATCATTACTGATTTAAAAGGACTAGATAAATTAGAAGATAGAATGATTCAAGAGATTAGTACGCTTCATGACTTATTAGTCGTTACCATTTCAGATGCTTCTATCAAAGAGAAAAACGCCTATGACGTTGGGGAAAATACTTATATTCCTAATTTCTTTTCGAATGATAAGAAGTTAGAGGAAATGGAAAAAGTGATGAAAAAAAACCTATTTGAGAAGCATCAAAAAAGAATTCAAAAGTATGGAGGAAATGTTATCTTGATGGATAGTGTCAAAGAAATTCCCTTCAAGATGATAGAATTACTAGAAAGGCAGCAGTATGCAAATAACCGTTAAATTAAGAGATATGTTTTCCTATTCTATCTATCCGATAGTCATCTTTTTCGTTCTTCTTATTGTCATTCTTGTCTTTTTAGTTATTTCTCTTTCCAAAAAAAATAAAAAGATTTCTTCTCCTATAATCAAAGATCAAAATGCTATTAAACAAAAATATTTACGAAAGTTAGAGCAGCTAACCATTCTTTTACAAAACAAACAAATCTCTAGTCGTAAAGGATATCAAGAACTAAGTCTTTGTATTCGCCATTTCATCTTTGAATTAACGGATATCAAAGTGCAAAACTATTCACTAGAGGAAATCAAACAATTAAATATGCCAATTCTCTATGAATTAGTAAAAGGATATTATCGGCCAGAATTTGCGCAAAAGTCGGAAGGAAATATCATAGAGGAAATCAAAAAAGCGAGTGAGGTAATCCAAAAATGGAATTAAAATATCCAATTATTCTCATCATCGGTATCTTTCTCATTCTAGGAGCTTTCTTCCTTCCAAAAAGAAAAAAAGAAAAGTATGAACAAGGAATTAAAATTGCGAATACTGAGTTTATCAAAGAGACTACTTATTTTCAAAAGCAATGGAAAAAATACCAATGGATGATAAGATTAATCAAACTTTTCACGCTTATTTCTCTAGGAAGTGCGCTTTTCCTTCTAACAAGGCCAACGAAAATTACTGAAAATAATCCAGAACAATACAACCGTGATATCATTCTCTGTATGGATGTTTCTGCCTCTGTAAATGAATTAAATTATAAGATTGTAGATACTATTAAGAATACTGTTTCTTCTCTAAAAGGAGAGCGATTTGGAATAGCTGCTTTTAACTCTTCTACTAGTACCTTAGTACCTCTAACAGACGATTACGAATACGTTTTAACAATGCTAGACCGGTTAAAGATAGCCTTAGATTTGACGAATAAAAGAGACTATGATTATCAAGACGACTATGGCAATTATTATGACTACAATGCCCTTTTAATAGGTGGAACAGTAGAAGGAGATATGTCGAGAGGAAGTTCTCTTATCGGTGAAGGTCTTGCATCTTGCATGTATCATTTCCCGAACTTAGAAGAAGACCGTACCAAAATCATTTTATTTTCAACTGATAATTCCCTTGCTGGTACTCCCCTTTTAACATTAGAGGAAGCTGCTCTTTTAGCCAAAAAAAATCAAGTCATCGTATATGGCATTGAAACGAAGAACATTAATTCGAAAGATCATGAAGGATTCGCATCTGCTATGAACATAACAGGTGGAAAACTCTATAGTTCTGAAAAAGATTCAACGGAAAAGATTGTTTCAGAAATTGAGAAAACGAGTAAATCCTTGATAAAAACAAAACCACAAATTGTGAAAAAGGATATTCCTATCATTCCCTTTCTTATATTGAGCATCTCTCTTTTTCTTCTTATTCTTATAAGAAAGAAGGTGATGGCATGAGAATAAATCCGATGATTTCTCTTTGGTTAATCATTCCTTTTTCTCTTTTCATTCTTCTTTATTTATGGTTGAAAAAAGGAAGAAAAAAGCCAATAATAGAAACTCTTCTTATCCTTTTCTTATTTCTCATAAACTTGCGATTCCAGATTCGAACGGATGATATTCCTACCACTTCCAATAACCTAGATGTTCTTCTTGCGATTGACACAACCATTAGTATGAATGCATTGGATGGAAGAGATGCTAAAACAAGATTAGATTCCGTCAAAGAAGATGTAGAATATATCATCGATGAACTAAACGGAGCAAGATTTTCATTAGTTACGTTTGATAATAAATCACGGATTCTCATTCCCTATGTTCGCGATGCTCAAATGATTTTTGATACTACGCAAAGTTTAAAAGTACTCGATCGATCTTATGCAAGAGGATCTAATATCAGTGTTTCTCTAGAAGCCATTCAGAAATCTTTAGAATCCGCAAATAAAGAAAAAGATCGAATCCAAGTTTTATTTTACTTTAGTGATGGAGAAATCACTAATGAAGAAAAGAGGGAATCCTTCTCTTCTTTAGCGTCTTATATCGATAACGGAGCTGTTTTTGGATATGGAACAGAAAAGGGAGCGAAAATGAAAGTAGCTAAATATTCCGGTGAGGGTGAAGAATATCTTCCTTACTATGGGGAAGGATATGATGACTATATCGCTATTTCCAAATACGAAGAAAAGAATTTAAAAGCAATTTCTGAGGAAATGAAAATAGAGTATTTCCATCTTACCGATACAAAGGATCTCAAAAAGAAAGTAGAACAAATTAAGCGTTTAACGAAAATAGAAGAAGGAGATAGCGAGGAAGGATATGAGGACCTTTACTATCTATTTGTTCTTCCTCTATTCATCTTATTATTACTAGAAATGAGGAAAAGTGTATGAGAAAAAAAGTATGTATTGGACTCATAATTCTTTTTTCCCTTCTCTTTTTACGATTTTTTAGTGTTTATTTCCTAAATGAAAAAATGATTGCAGAATACGAAAAAGGAAATGACTCTTCCTTCTATATTGACCTTCTATATGTTCTAAATTTTCAACAATCTTACATCGACTATTACAACCACGGAAATATCTATTATCAAAAAGAGGAATATGAAAAGGCAATAAATCGATATGAAATAGCGCTTACTAAAAATCCCCCTAAAAAAAGAGTCTGTGATATTCGTATCAATCTTTCTTTAGCAACGCTTCAATTAGCGGATGTCAAAGAGGATATGAGTTATCTAAAAAAAGCAAGAGAGATTCTTTATCAGGACGATTGTGCCCATGAAGAAGATGAGAATGGTTCTTCTAAAGAAGCAGAAAAATTGGAACAAGAAATTAAAGAATTAGAGTCTCAAGTTGGAACAGAAAACCCAGAAAATCCAGATCCAAATGGAAAACCGGAAGAAGAGGATCCAGAGGTTCCTAATGAGAAAAGTATTGAAGAACAATTAAAAGAAGAAATTATTCAAAATAATCAAGCGAGAAACGAAAATATTCAGACTTGGGAAAATCTCAATAACTACGAATATTATTCTGGCAAAAGCTGGTAAACCCCTAGATTTTTTCTAGGGGCTTTTCTTATTTCATTCATGGTTTCTTTTAACAAGAATTGGTTGTATTCCCTCTTTTTGTAATTCATAAACAGGGATATTAGGATGAAGACTTTCTAAAACATCAAAATAGGTAGGATTAGCTTTTCCAATATGATTGGCCCATAAATCTTCTAAAAGAAGGGATAGAATATCTCGTATATCCTTTCCATATTTCTTTTGTTGACTTTCTAAAATAGAACTTATCCATCTATCAGGATTTTCATATTCTTCTAGGATATCCCATAATTGTCGATAACTTTCTAAAAGTGTTTCTTTTGCGATTTTCTTACCAAAATATCTTTCTAAACAATCTATAAGATTTAATAGATAAGTCTTAGTATAGCAGGATAAATCGTTTGCTAGAAATGGAACTTGACGAATAGGTTTACAAGTTAAATGTTCCGGTAATAGAATGCCTCTCAGTTCTGTTGAGGCAATCCCCCCTTTATGAAAAACCTCATCATCAAAGAATGTCTCTCTTTCCCCTACTTTACTGATAGGAATCTCTTTATCGACCATAAAAGAGAGACTAGAAAGCGTATGAAGGGTAAAGGATTCAAAAAGAGCAGAAAAGGCAATTTCATCAGGATACCGTGTTAAAGAAACAAACTGAGTTCCATTTTTAGAATCAAAGTCTCTCGCATCGTGGGTATAAATAGATGGTAATTTTTGTTGTTCTATTTCGTTTTTCGTTAAAATACCATTTTTTAAAATGGAATCGACTTTGATTAAATTTAAATCGAGTACAGCATGAAAATAATATTTTTGAAAAAACGATTCGTTAATCTTTACAGAATGTATATAGTGTTCGACAGGGTGTTCTTTAATCATAGTTCCTCCTAGATGGTCTATTATACCACAAAAAAAGTATTCTAAGAATACTTCCTTTATTTTGACTCTTTCTAAATTTATATTCTCACACTTTCGTGTGTTTCTTTCAACTGGTGTCCACGGCGAGAGTCGAACTCGCGACCTTTGCCTTCGGAGGGCAACACTCTATCCAACTGAGCTACGTGAACATCTAATACCATTGTATCACACTTTTTCCATAGAAAGAACCTTGTATATTTTAAAAAGTTCGATTATAATATACTTTTTGTCAGGAGGATTAAATGATGAAAGCAAAAATAGTAGAAGATTTCATTGCTAGTCGTGAAAATAGTATCCCTATTATTGGGGCTTTTGGATATGGTTCTGGCATCTTTCATCAAAAAGGGTATTCTCTTCAGAAGAAGTCAATGATTGATCTTATCTTCGTCGTTCAATCCTCTCAGAAGTGGCACCAAGAAAATAAAAAGAAAAATCCCCAAGACTATTCTCTCAACGCAAAACTTCTATTGGGGAATATTAATATTGAGAGAATTTCTTTCTTAAATGGGGTATCTTATTTAACCCATATTCCTTTTGAAGGATATCTTTTCAAATATGGGGTAACAAGTGAAGCCACTTTTCTAAATCAAATGAAGACATGGTCTAGCTTTTTTCTACCAGGCAGATTTCAAAAACCAATTCGACCTTTTCGAACTACCAATGAAATCAATGAGGCGATTTTTTGGAATCGGAAATTAGCGCTCCTAGTAGCCCTTTATACTCTTCCACCCGAAAAGCAAACATTAAAGGGGTTATATAGCCATCTTTGTTCTCTATCCTATCGAGGAGATATTCGAATGTTGTTTGTTGAAAATCCCAATAAAATTTCTAATATTGTAGAGGCCGAATTTCCACTGTTTGAAAAGATTTATGGAAGAAATACAAGCTATTTTCAAACAAAAGAAGATGGCAGTATTTGTATTTTTTATGATAGAGTATGTCAAAGTTTAAAAGACATGTTACCTTCTCATCTACGACAAGAAATAAAAAGGAGTTCTGAATCCACTTTGTTACATTCTATTGAAGAAAAAAATAAGATAGAAAGTTTTACACAACCATTACTGGGACTTTTAACTACAGGCCCTGTTACTTCTATCAAATATGTTCGGGAAAAAATGTTGAAAAAAGAAAAGCAATTAAAATAGTTTTAATTGCTTTTTTTAAATTCTTCGATTAGAGATTCAAGAAATGGCTTAAAAGCAGTTGGAAGAGCGTAATTTTTTTGTATATCTTCTAAGGATACCCAAACATAATTTTCTAATGGAAAATCAATTTCTACAAGATAACTTTGCATATTCCACTTTTTATGAGTAAAGATATGGGTATTAGAAATTCCTTTTTGGATACGAATAACAGAAATCCCCTCTCCTAACCAATTTAAAGCCTCTTTAGAGGACAAAAGATGTGGTGCATTAGGAAATTCCCATAAATTCTTTAAAAGGCCTGTAGAGCGCTTATTTAAAGCAATTTTATGTTGACACACGATTAGAAAAACCGTTAAGTCTTCCGTCTTCTTTTCTTTCTTTACTATTTTTCTTGGGATTTCTTTTTCTCGATGATGAAGATAGGCTTTGCAAAGAGAAGAAAGTGGACAAATATCACATTTTGGAGTTGCATTAGGTAAACAAATCGTTTCCCCTAATTCCATGATACCTTCATTGAAGTCTCCGGGGGTATCTGGCAATATTTTACGGATAGCATCCCCTACTTCTTTTTTCTTCTTATTATCGGTAACATCGATATCTTGATTGGTCACTCTAGTATATACGCGCATGACATTTCCATCGACCGCTACTTCTTTTTTTTGAAAACAGATGGAACTAATCGCTCCTGCCGTATATTCGCCAATACCAGGAAGCGTTAAAATATCTTCATATTTCGATGGGAAGATTCCATGATATTCTTGAACGATGCGAACAGCTGCCTTTTTTAGGTTTCTAGCTCGACTATAATATCCCAATCCTTCCCAAAGTTTCAATAGTTCTTCCTCCTCTATCTCACTCAAATCCTGAATCGTTGGGATTCTTTCCATAAAGCGCTTATAGTACTCTTTTACAGCCTCAATTCTTGTCTGTTGAAGCATAATTTCAGAAATCCACACATGATAAGGATCCTTATCCAACCGCCAAGGAAGAATCCGTTTATTTTCTTGATACCACCTGAGAAGTGGTTCTACTATTTCTTTCATAACATCGCCTTATTTATTATAGCATATCTTTCTACTTTTTATTTCTTTTATAGAATAAATATGATATAGTTTAAATAGTAGAAGGTTGTGAAATATGAAGAAGGTTTGGATTCCTATATTGCTAGGGATATTATTCTTTTTTCCTTTTAATGCACATGCGATAGGGATTAAAAGCATGTCCATAGAAGGAGCTAAAGAAGGGAAAGTTGGCGATACGATTTCGCTTCGGTTTTCTATTGATTTAGATTGTACTGCGACGAATAAAGCAGATATTTTTCTAATCGGTTTTTCACTAGACTATGATAAAAATGTTTTAAAACTTAAAAATCCTAAATCAAATTATTCTTCTTTTAGTACTTATGAATTTGCAGTGGATGGTTCTAATTTAGTTTTTTCGCTAGATTTAGACAAGCTAGAAGGAGCAGCTTGTAAGGATTACTATTTAGATGCCGAATTTACGATTAATGATACTACGAAGACATCTACTACCTTAAAAGTAGAAGAAGCGGCTGCTTTAGCGGTAAATAATGCTGATATCAAAGGAAAGATATCACTAGATCAACCAATCGAAGAACTTTTCTCTACTTTAGAAAAAGTAGGAGATGAAATAGAATTTGCCGTTAACAAAAGTTATTCGATAACAATCAAGCCAAAAGAAACTACCCCTAATCCTTCTAGTAATACCAATTCCAATACGAATACCAATTCCAATAGCAATACCCAGTCAAATTCCAATTCACAGTCAAATTCTAATTCTAACCAAAATTCTAATAAAACGTCTAATTCTAATTCGAATCAAACTACAGTCTCAAGCAATGCCTATTTAAAAGAACTACAAATAGATGGTTATGAGATTAACTTTCAAAAAGAGACGAAAAGATATACCATTTATCTAGACGACGAGGTAAATAGTATCGAAATAAAAGCTACTCCTGAAGATACTAAAGCGACTTATGAAATCATCGGAGCGGATGATTTAAAAGCCAATAATTTTCAAGTAAAAATTATCGTTACTTCCCCAATGGGGACAAAAAATACCTATGTTATTCTAACGAAACGAAAAGAAGCAGAAAGTAATAGTAGTATAAACCCAGTACCAGAAGAAGAAAAAGAAGTTCCCAAAGAAAAAAAGAAATCTTCTATTCCCCTTTATATTGGTATTGGGGTTGGTGGATTTCTCCTTCTTCTTCTCATCCTTTTTATCGTTGGGAAAATAAAAGATCGAAAAATTAATAAAATGCTTGATGATTTATAGAAGTACCTTTGTACTTCTTTTTTTGCAAAGGAAAACCCTCTTTTTAGAGGGTTTTATTTTGCGGAACTTTTTCGATATAAACGAATTCCAAAGAATAAACTAATCACAGAAAGCAAACTGATGATTGCCCAAGCAATAGGATGAGAATCATCTCCAGTATTTGGAAGCGTTGGATTTGGTCGCCTTCCACGATTATTACTGAACTTCGTAAGAGAATTTTCTCCTGCCTGCGTTGTGGATTTGTCATTTTCTTTAGATACCGTATATCCTTCATTATCCGTTTCTTCTACCGTATATCCTACTCCATCTGGAAGTCCTGTTGCTGTCTTACTTTCTCCATCTTTTAGAGTAAAGCTTGATACACCATCGGTAAAGAACATATCTCCATATTGACCATTAATCGTATCATCGTCTAAAGTAACGGTAAAAGTAAATTCTTTATTTGGATCAGATGCATCTCCAGTAACTTGATTCTCTACTGTAATGCTTGCATAAGAATTGATAAATAATACTGTATTATCATAAGCAACTTCTCCAAAGATTTCATGATCAGTAAGTATTCCACTCGTTGTTTTCTTTACAGTTATCTTACCAGATTTTTCTGGTATTTCCTCGATAATGCGATAATTTATATCATCTGGAATATCATAGATAATGATATATTCTCCATCCTTTAAAGTGAAACTTTCACCACTTTCGATGGCATCCATCTCACCAATTGCTTCACCAGCTTCATTATATTTTTGATAAGTGTAAACAATAGGATAGATAGGATTCTCTATGTTAGAGAACAAAATCGTGAAGCGATAGTCTTTATTTGGTTCTGGCTCAACGCCATGAACTCTCTTCTCAACACGAAGATTTCGAATGACATAATTGGTAAATGTTACTTCTTCGGTTGCTCCAGCGATGACTTTACCGATTTGGTTATTGGCTTCTGCATAGTAGCCTTCTACACCACTTTCGGTAACTTCATATTCTACACCGTCTGGAAGTCCTAAAGCTTTTTTCGTTTCTCCATGCTTTAAAGCAAAAGTAGAAACACCATTCGTGAAAGTTAAATCTCCATAAGTTCCATTGACTGTCTTATCAGATAGAACCATCGTAAATTCAAAGTTACGTTTTCTATCTCCCGTTTTACCAATAACTTCCTTGCTAATAGAAATACCTGCATAGTAATTCGTGAAGCGAACATAGCTATCAGAAACAATATCTCCTGATACTTCGTTTCCAGTAACTTCTTCTTCCATGCTATCTTTATAGTAAGTAGTTCTACTAGCAGAGGTTTCTTCTTTAACGTTATAAGTTACTTCATCTGGTAAATTTTCTACTACAAGATATTCTCCATCTTTTAAAGTGAAAGTAGAATCCTCTGTTAGAATGCCAGATTCTAAGACTTCGGTTCCATTATTTGTATGATACTTCTTGTAGTTGTAACTATGCTCATAAGCTTCATTATCTAAATGTTTAAATGTAATGTGGAAAGAATAATCTGTTGAATGAATTGGTTCTTCTCCATTAACTACTTTTTCAATAATCAAATTCTTCGTCATATAGTTAATGAAACTTGCTGGAATCGTTGTTCCTGCTACTGTCTTTCCAGTAGTATTTCTTTTTACTACCCTATAGTCATTAGCTGTTTCAACAATTTCATAATCAATATTATCAGGAAGTTCTAATGCTTTTAGAGTTTGTCCATGTTTCAAGGTAAACTCTGAAACACCATTTGTGAAAGTTAAGTCACCATAAGTTCCCGTAACACTCTTATCGCTCAAACTCATCGTAAAGTTAAATGCTTTTTCTTTATCACCAGTTTCACCAATTACAGATTTTGTAATGGCAATTCCTGCATAAGAGTTTGTACAAATTACGTAGTCTTTAGAATATAATTCTCCCGTAACTGTCTTACCCTCACTTGTGATATCTGTACCCTTTGCGATAGTTCCTAATGCGTAACGAATTTTACTAACGCGTGAATCTTTCTCTTCAATCGTATACTTAATTTCATCTGGTAAATCTTCAATAATGATGTATTCACCAGCTTTTAAAGTGAATTCATCATTCGATGAAATCGTAGAAGCCGTTCCTACTTTTTCCCCTTTACTATTATATTTTTGATAAGTAAAGTCATTGATGGTAAGACCAATATTTGGAAGTTCTAATTTTAAAGCAAAGGTATAATTCTTTTCTGGATTTTGTACCTCTCCTTCTACTTTCTTCTCTATTTTTAAAACCTTACTAACATAGTTCGTAAATTGAACATTAGCAGTCTCTCTTGCCTTTAAAGTTCCTTTAGCATTATTTCTTTTAATAATGTAACCATCAGATGTTTTTTCAGTAACAGTATAACCTACTTCTGGTAAACCGGTAATCGTCTTAGTATCACCGTGTTTTAAAGTAAATTCAGCAACACCATTCTTGAAAGTCACACCATCATAAGTTTCATTAATTGTATCGTCATCCAATGTTAATACAAAATTAAATTGCTTACTCTTATCACCGGTAAGTCCTATTACCGATTTACTAATAGAGATACTAGCGTACGTGTTGACAAATTTTACATAGTTAGCTGTGTAGATGGTACCAGTTGCTATAGAACCTTTCATCGTGATTTCTGACTCTTGACCATCCATACCTTGATAATAACCAACAACCTGTCTATTAGATACCGTTTCTTCAACAGTATATTTAGTATCATCTGGAACATTTTCAACAACAATATATTCGCCATCTTTTAAGGTAAAGGTTCCTTTATCTTTAATTTTTCCAGTTGTTACCTTTTTATCTTTGTCATACTTTTTATAGTCATATTCACCGTTATCAATTTCTGCATTTGTTTTTGTTAAGTGAAGTGTAAAAGTATAATCTGTTTGATCGTTTTGCTTTCCCATAACCTCTTTTTCTATTTTAAGATTTTGGGTCTTATAATTTATAAACGTTGATGTGATATTAGCTCCTGTTTTTAGCGATCCTGTATCATTTGTCTTATATACTTGGTATCCCTCATTATCACTTTCGGTAACTGTATAAGTTACGTCATCAGGGAGTCCGGTTGCTGTTTTTCTCTCATTATGTTTTAAAGTAAACGTAGCAACACCGTTTGTAAACTGCATCTGTCCATAAGTTCCATTTACTGTTTTATCGCTTAACGTAACGGTGAACGTAAATGCTTTTTGTTTATCTCCAGAACCTAATACAACTTTTCTAACGGATAATCCATCATAGTAGTTGATAACCTTAACATAATCATGATTATCAACATCTTCGGTTATCTTGGTTCCTTCTATTTCCGTTTCTTCATCTAATCCTTCTGATGCTTTACCATGATAATGCGTAACTTTACTAGCACGACTATCTATTTCTTCCACTGTATAGTTTGTTTCATCAGGGATTCCTTTAACGATAGCATATTCACCATCTTTTAGGACAATAGTTCCCCCTGAACTAATCGTAGAAGAGCTGTCTTGGATTATTCCATCTTTATTATACTTATCATAAGAGTATGTTTTAGGATAAGCCTCATTAGTAAGATTATTGAAAGTTAATGTAAAGTGGTAATCATCAACACCTGTTACGGCTGTTCCACTAACTTCTTTCTCAATTCTAATTTCTCTTGTTTGATAATTTGTAAATTTGACATTGATTGTAGTGCCGGCTGTAAGAGTACCTGTACTGTTTTTCTTATAAACAGTATATCCCTCATTATCACTTTCTTCTACTGTATAAGTTGTTGCAGGTAAACCAAGCAATTCTTTCTTTTCACCGTTCTTTAGTTTGAAAGTTCCAACACCATTCGTGAAACCTACACCACCACGGGTTCCATTAACCGTTTTATCTCCTAAAGTAACTGTGAATGTAAATTCTTTTTGTTTATCCCCATGACCTAATACTTCTTTTTCAATAGAAAGAGCGGCATAAGCATTTTCAAATTCTACATAGTTTTTGTCCTTAATAGATTCTTTGACCGTTTTTCCTTCTGTCTCATTAGAATCAAGAGAAGCATCGATAATTCCTGTTTTATAAGTCGTTTTACTAGTTGAACCACTGCTAGTTTCTGTAACGGTATATTGTGTAGTATCAGGTAATCCCTTAATAACGATATATTCTCCATTCTGTAATGTGAAAGTACCATTATTTTGAATAGTAGAAGCTTCTCCTACTTTTGCATTTTTACTATCATATTTTTCGTAAGTATAAGATTCTTTATAGCTATTATGATCAGGATATTCAAATTGAACTTGGAAAGTATATGTTTCTTTAAGAGCAGAATCTTCTAATACTACTTTCTTACCAATCTTTAAATCTTTGGTTAAGAAGTTAACAAAGGTTACTTCGCTCTTCTTACCAATTTCAAGATTTCCTGTTTGAGTTTCCTCTTTTGCTACATAAGGAGTAAGTTCTTGCTCTGAGATAGTGTATTTGGTTGCTGGAAGACCAGTCGCTGTTTTCGTATCGCCATGTTTTAATTGAACATTAGCAATACCATTTGCAAAAGTAATATCTCCGTATTTTCCATTTACTGACTTATCGTCTAGAACAATACCAATAGTAAATTGTTTTTCCTTATCTCCGTTAGCACCTACTACTTGTTTACTAACAGATAAGCTTGCATAAGTATTAATGAATTTAACATAATTAGAGTTTGATAATACTCCCGTTACTTGTCTTGACTTTGTAGCGGTCTCTGGTAAAGACTGCATTGTTCCTTGTCGATAACTAACCACTCCATAATCTGGTTGTGTTTCCTCTACTGTATAAGTTACATTATCTGGGATTTCCTGAATTTCGATATATTGACCATTCTTTAATTTAAATGTTCCACCACTAGTGATATTTCCATTTGAAACTTCTTGCTTATCTTTGTCATAAATTTTATAAGTATATGTTCCATTATCAATAGTTGGATTTGGTCTCACTAAGGTTAAAGTAAATTCATATTCTGTATCGTTATCTTTGCCATTTACGACTTCTTTTTCGATTTTTAATGTCTTAGTAATATAGTTCGTAAACGTTGCGGTTGAGTTTTTACCATCTACTAATTTGCCAGTGGCATTAGTAGAATAAACTTTATATCCTTCATTACCACTTTCAGTAACTGTATAAGTAATATCACCAGGAAGACCGATAGCCTTCTTGGTTTGATTATGTTTTAATGTGAAAGTAGCAACACCATTAGTAAATTCCATCTGTCCATAAGTTCCAGTAACACTTGTATCACTCAACGTTACTGTAAAAGCGAAATCTTTGTTTTTATCTCCAGAACCTAATACCGTTTTTCTAACTACTAAATCATCAAAATAATTTACAAATTTAACATAATCAAATTCTGATACCTTACCTTTTACTTCGTTACTTTCTTGTTCATCAACGTTTTCTAATCCTGTACCTACATTTCCTTGATAATAAGTAATTTTACTAGCGTCTTCTGATTGTTCTGTAACGGTATATTCGGTTTCATCTGGAAGGTCTTTGATTACAATATATTCGCCCTTTTTCAAAGAAAAGGTTTGTGAGGCAGAAGAAATAGTGCCATTACCATTAGTGACTTTTTGATTACTACTATCATATTTCTCATATGTATAAGAAGTAGGATAGATAGAATCACTAATACCTTCTAATTTTAAAGAGAAAGTATATTCTTCATTGGCGCTTAATGCATCACCACTAACATCTTTTTCGATTCTTAAATCTTTCGTTTTATAGTTTACGAATTTGACTTCCTGTATCTTATCAACAGTAATAGTTCCTGTATCTCCTGTTTTATAAACAGTATAGTCATCATTATTGGTTTCTGTTACTGTGTATGTTCCTTCTGGTAATCCAGAGATAATTTTAGTTTCACCGTTCTTTAGTTTAAAGGTTCCAACCCCATTTGTGAATTTTACATCATTTCTAGTACCATTAAAACTTGTATCACCCAATGTAACAGCGAAAGTAAACTCTTTATTCTTATCTCCTAGTGGACCTTTTACTTCCTTGCTAATAGAAATGCCCGCATAAGAGTTAATAAATTTAACATAATTATTGGTTTTTATTGAATCAGTAATTGTTTTTGAAGAAGTTTTAGAAGGAGATGCTAAACTGCCCCCAATAGTACCTTTTTGATATTCTGTTTTTGTCATGTTGTCCGTTTGTTCTGTTATCGTATAAGTCACTGTATCTGGTACACCTTCAATAATTAAATACTCTCCTTTTTTAAGAGTTAAAGTGTCTCCACTCATCATATTTTCAGAAGATTTCTCTGTACCATCTTGGTCATATACTTTGTAATTATAAATATCATAAATATCTTCAATATTGTTTTTAAAATCTACCTTGAATGTATAATCTTCATTTTCTTTTTCTTCTGTTCCTACAACTTCTTTTTCAATCTTTAAATTCTTTGTCTCAGGAGATGCCTGTGCCTTAGAATCTAGTGGAACGGTAAAACGCATATAGTTAGTAGAACCTGAAGCCCCACGTTCTGTATAGAAGAATTTAAGTTTATAAGTTCCAGAAGCAGCTTGTGTCTGTCCATCTTTTTCATATTCAACTGGTGTAATGTAATCCCATAGATTAACATACTCTCCAAGTGCACTGTGAATTCCACCGATATCGGCGATTAATTTTTGCGTTCCATTTGGTTCTGTTAAAAATAGCCAAAAGTCATCATCACCAAAGAAGAAGAAATCAAGAGGAGCTACATATCCTGGATCAAGAGTAAATTCTACTTCATAAGACATTCCAAAGTAAGCATTATGCATAAGTTTGTCATCAGAAGTTGCTAAAGTTCCCCCTTGTTTAGTGCCTGTGCTATTAAGATAATATAACTTGGCACCAGTTTGTCCAAATTTTAAATCGTGATTATTTGAACCCCAGGAGTTTGCATAATCCATTGGCCAAAAATCATTTGAAAAAATCCACTTAGTAGTAGTTTTTGTAGAGAAATCTCTCATAATGAATGAATCTAAATTGGATAAAACCTTTTTATTATCACTAGTTCTAGTTACACCACTTAGTACAAAAGTGCCACCTTTTCTAGTGAAATCTAGTGAAAACTCGTTATTTCTATAACTAGTCTTTCCTGTAGCCACATCGGGTCCAAAAATTTTAGGACCATTTACACCTGTTGCCCATATAATAGAGCCGTCTGAAGCATAGCTAGAGGTCAATCCAAATACCGCCATAGTATTTGGATTTACAGAATTATTGGCACGATTAATCCTGTTTTGCTTTCCATTATTGTTCCATGTTTCATCTTTTCTTCCAGTATCTAAACCGTTTCCAAAGCCATATTTTGATCCAGTATTACCGTAATTACCATTACTATTTATCCCCTGAAGATAGATATTGGCATACCATGGACCCGTTAATTTCGAAGACTGCTGAGATGTATTAGTTTTGTTAGCCGTAGAAGCAGACGAATATATATACCCATCTGATATATCATAATCATAAAAATCTACACCTGTTTTTTTATAATCGGTCGTTGTCATTGTATCAAAAACAAGACGTACTACTGTATTCTCTGATATTAAAATTGTATAATTGTCCGCAGTTGGTACTGCTCCATTTTCCAATTTTGTAAGTTTTGGGTGATTTGGATTATTGGTAAAATTAATAGCCTCTGGATTATGTCTACCATCACTTGTCTTAGGAACTTTATATACATAAAAGTCGTTCGCATCAACACTAGTTGCTTCTTTTCCATCTTTTAGTATCCAAACCTCTGTCAATGTATAATTCTTATTGTAATCATCTGTATCATTATAAAGGCGACTCATATAATTAATAGTTGGATTACTCTTATAATCTGTTTTTTCATCTTTAAATAATTGAGTTAGCTTTCTCGTTGTCTTTGGAACATACCTATCAGAACTTCCATTCTTTATCAGCTCTATATAAGAAACAGAATCTCCATTACCGTTTTTTGGCAATTTTCCTCCAGTACCATGGCCACCATTGTTAGTATTGATGACCTTAACATAGGAGTTTCCTTTTGATTGCGATACTACATCAATATCATCAAAATAAAAATAATGCTGTATGGTAAAATTAGGATTTGCATTAATTGCTCTAGTAGATGTATTATTTGCAATTGGTGCTCCAATGCTAGTTAATAAATTTGTAAAAAAGTCGTTTTTAACGAAGAGGACAGTTGCCATTAAAACAACTAAAAGACTAACAACTGCTACTTTTTGATTAGTTTTCAATTTCTTCAATTTATTCACTCCTCTTACTACAAAATGGGAAGGAAAAAGCCTCTATTTTTCTATCCATTTCTACTCTAAATCTATTCTCAATCATTATACAACAAAATGCGACAAATATCAATATTTTGTAAAGGGAATCAGCTTCAAAAAAAAGTTACTTTTTCCAATAAATTAAAAGGAAATTTGCAATAAAAAAATAATACTATAGTAGGAGGAAAAAATGGAAAAATATATAAAACAATTAAAACAAGAATTCGAAAAAATAAAAAATTTGGATTGGATAGAAAGTAAACGCCAAGGAACAACAGGCGTTGGGTATACTTTTGAATCTTTACTGGGGAAAGAAGAAGAAAATTTTGAACTTCCAGATTATCAAGATATTGAGATTAAAACCCATCTTACTTTTGGTAGAGGAAAAATGAAACTTTTTACAGCCACTCCAGATGGAGATTATTTATTCGCTATTCAAAGCATTGTCGCAAAATATGGCTATCCTGATAAAGATTTACCTAATTATAAGGTGTTTAAAGGGACAGTAAACAGTCAAAAATTTACTCCGATTGGAACACATTATTTATTTAAAATTGTTGTTAATCGAAAGGAAGAAAAATTACAATTACTAGTAGTAAATCAACAGTTGGAAAAAGAATCAGAAGAGGTGTCTTGGTCCTTCCAAATGATTGAGGAAAAGCTAACAAGGAAATTGCAAACCCTAGCGGTTGTTTCTGCTTATCAAAAAGAAAGAAGTGGAAAAGTCTTTTATCAATACCACAACATCGAATTCTTTTCTTTAAAAAGTTTCGACGTCTTTATTGAGTTAATAGAAAAAGGAGTCGTCCAAATCAATTTCACCATTGGCATATTTAAAAAAGGAGAACGCATAGGTCAGCTACATGATCATGGAACAGAATTCATTATTCATGAAAAAGATATAAAAAAATTGTACTCTACTATCTCGTAGTCTCAATAATTTTGATAGTTTAAATAAAAAAAGAATATGGTAAGAAAAAATGCATACAATGAAATAGTCAAACGCTCTTGCATGATAGAAATTTACAAAAAAAGTATTGTATTTTCTAGATAAACATGTTATAATCAATTACGTATTTGAGAGAAATGCATGGAAATGCGCTCATAGCTCAATTGGATAGAGCGTTTGACTACGGATCAAAAGGTTAGGGGTTCAACTCCTCTTGGGCGCGCCACTTTATATTCGGGAAATGGCTCAATTTGGTAGAGCACTTGGTTTGGGACCAAGGGGTTGCAGGTTCAAATCCTGTTTTCCCGACCATTTAGTTATTGAAGGCTTCGTATGAAGTCTTTTTTTGTTACTTTGCGCAACCCCTTGCTCTCCCAAACCAATCATAAGAAGAATATCAAAGTCTAAATTTATGAAGTGGCGCGCCTAAAAGAGTTAAACGCCCACCGCATTTACCTACATATAAAAATAGTGAGGATATTCTCACTATTCTGCTACTATAAATGTGTTCTTAAATTCATCTAGTCTAAAGCCTGCAGGCAATTTATATTTTGGTCCTTCAAAAGTCATAGATGCAATCATTGTTCCAATTGGTCTTAAAGATTCATCTGTATATTCGCCGCTTTCATTTTCTAGTACAATTCCAAAAACATGTGTTCCATTGGCTTTTGTATAGGCCACTAAGACATTTTTAGTTCCCATCATTACTTCCGTCATAACAAAAGCTGTTCCACTAATTTCTTTTTCAACTGGGTCAGTACACTCATATCCCATATTAGCAAAGTAACTTACTAACTGAGATTTATTACTTACTAAAATATTGTAAGTTCCAACACCTAGTGTCATCATCGCTGACCATGCATTTTCTTTATCCCCTATATAGAAATCACCATCGTATACCTCAGCATACAAATCATCAGGGACGTATAAATAAAAGCCTTCATAATGGTACTCTTTGACATTTTCTAACTCTTTTTTATCCTCTATTTGATTTTTTCCGGAAAACATTTTCGTCATGAAAAAATACATAACTGCTAATGCTACCAATGAAACAATCAAAACAATTATAAAAATTACTCTATTAGCAACTTTATCTCTTTTTTCCTTTTTTTCTTCCTCAGACATTGGAGGAACGGCTTCTCCCGTACTTGGAGTTGGCACCTCTGGTGTTGTTGGTAACGTTCCTGGCATCTCCATTGCTGCTGTTTGTGTAGTATCTATACCTGGCTGCACAGGCATTCCGTTTGGTGCTGCTGCAGGCATTGGAGCAGTAGGCGCTATTGGTTGTGCTGCCTGTGGCATCGTCTGAGCATTCATATCTGCACCTACATTGTATGGATTTAAAGCAGTTGGAGGAACTGCCATTGCAGGATTTGGAGATTGAGCTACAGTAGGAGCAGGGGCCATAGGAGCCATCATCGGTTCAGGGGAATTATTATTTACCGGCTCTCCACAATTAGGACAAGTTACAGTTCCCGGTATAAGGGGAGTGCCGCATTTAGGACAATTATTCACTTTTTATTCCTCCTATCATAATTCTACTTATAATCATACCATAAATTTTTCTTTTTTAGTATACCCTTACACAAAAATATGCACATATTTGTGCATATTTTTTATTCACTAAAACTTTCAAATTGCGAATTATATAGCTCCGCATAAAAACCTTTTTTAGCAAGAAGTGATTCATGGTTTCCTTGCTCCACAATATTTCCGTCTTTCATCACTAGTATCAAATCGGCATTCTTAATCGTAGAGAGTCTATGTGCGATAATGAAAGAGGTTTTGCCAACCATTAATTTATCCATCGCTTTTTGAACCAATTCCTCTGTTCTAGTATCGACATTAGAGGTAGCTTCATCCAAAATTAGGAAAGGTGCATTTTCAAGCATACCACGAGCAATCGTTAGTAATTGCTTTTGTCCTTGACTGATGGTATCATTATCACTTACTGTTGCATCAAAACCGCCTGGCAACGTCTTGATAAAATGATCAACTCCCACTACTTTGCATGCCTCTAAAATTTCTTCATCAGAAACACTTTCGTTGTTGAATTTTAAATTTTCACGAATGGTTCCATCAAAAAGCCAAGTATCTTGTAAAACCATAACAAATAGATTATGAATATTATCCCTTGTTAGCTCTTTTGTAGATACTCCGTCGATAAGAATATCTCCCTCTTTGATATCATAAAATTTCATTAACAAATTAACCATGGTTGTCTTTCCTGCCCCAGTTGGTCCAACAATGGCAATTTTCTCTCCTGCATGAACTTTCGCATTGAAATCTTTGATAATTTCCTTTTTACCATCATAACTAAATTTGACATGTTGAAATTCAATGTCCCCTCTAACCTGATTGGCTTGAAGTGTTTTTTGAATATTACGTTCGTCTGCTAATTCTTCTTCATCTAATAATTCGAAAACGCGTTCAGAAGCAGCAGCAGTAGATTGTAAGAAAGTTAAGGCTTGAGCGATTTGGGAAAGCGGATTGGTAAACAAGCGAACATAAATCATGAAGGCTACAATGACGCCGAAAGAAATGATATCATTCATCGTTAACATCGCACCGACAACGCAAACAGCAACATATCCAAAATTTCCTACAAATCCCATGATTGGTTGCATAAGACCAGATAAAAATTGACTTTTACGATTGCAAGTAAATAACTTTTCATTTAGCATATCAAATTCTTCTGATGCCTTTGTTTCCCCATTATAAGCTTTAACGACATTATGTCCAGAATAAATTTCTTCGATATGACCATTTAAATTTCCGAGCTCTGCTTGACGTTGGATAAAGTATTTTTGAGATTTTCCTAAAATAAGTCCCATAAGGCCAAAGCCAATAATACTAGCAGCTATTGCTGTTAAAGCCATAATCCAATTGGTAATGAACATCATAATAATAGATCCGACAAATAAAGTAATACTCGTTACTAATACCGATAAACTTTGATTTAAGTGTTGCGCAATAGTATCAACATCGTTCGTAATTCTTGAAACAACATCTCCCATTTCATGGTTATCGAAATAACGAAGAGGTAAAATATTAATCTTATTGCTAATACGGCTTCGTAAATTTTTTGCAAATTTATTGGATATCGTCGTCAAAATAAAGGATTGGATATAGCTAAAAATCGCACTGACAATATAGAAAATAGTAAGAAGGAGTGCGATACTTTTTACTTTTTCTAAATCCATTACTGGTTTAATCTTATCGTAAATCGTCTGAGGAAGAGTATCCATTTTTACAAGGAATTCTTTCTCATCCTTTTGAGCAGTTTGTAATACCTCTTGAAATTTGTTCTTATCCTCTAAAGAAATAGAATTATCCATCATGATTTCTCCTACTGTTTCTTCCGTAATAGAAGGAGTAAGACCTGATGAAATGGTATCGGTTAAATCTGATAATTTATGGGGTGCTATCAAGGCTAGAATAGCGCTAATCATAGCAAGGGTTAAGGCAAGTATTAAGAAAACTCGCCAAGGTTTTAAGTTTTGTAAAAGACGAATCATAGAGCCTTTAAAGTCTTTTGATTTTTCAAAATTTCTTCCACCTCTAGGCATTTTCTAATTCCTCCTTTGACAATTGGGATAAGGCTATTTCCTGGTAAACAGGGCAATTCTTTAAAAGCTCCTTATGGGTTCCTATACCGACGCATTCTCCCTTATCCAATACTATAATTTTATCTGCTTTCATGATAGTTCCAATTCTTTGTGCAACAATCATACTAGTAGCATCTTGTGTATAATTTTTTAACGCTTTTCTTAAAGTGGCGTCTGTCTTATAGTCTAAGGCACTAAAAGAATCATCAAAAATATAAATTTCAGGGTTTCTAGCTATCGCTCTAGCAATCGCAAGACGCTGTTTTTGACCTCCAGATACGTTTGTGCCTCCACGTGCTATATGTCCATCATAACCATTTTCCATCTTTGTGACAAAATCTGTTGCTTGGGCAATTTCTATAGCTTCTTCAATTTTCTTATCCGTAATTTCTCCTTGACCATTTTCCCCATAAGCAACATTTTCTCGCACACTACCGGTAAACATGAATGCTTTTTGAGGAACATAACCAATCTTATTATGAAGAGTCTCTAACGTATAGTCTTTGACATTCACACCATCTATTAAGATTTCGCCATCGGTAACATCATAAAAACGAGGAACAAGATTGATAAGGGTTGATTTTCCACTACCGGTAGATCCTATAAAAGCAATAGTTTCTCCTTTATTTACCGTGAATGAAATGTTCTTTAGTAAATATTCATCAGCATCTGGGTATTTAAAAGATACATTTTTAAATTCTACTACCCCTTTCATGCCTTTTAGTCCTTCTTTTTTGGTTCCGTCTTGAATAGTGGATTGCTGATCTAAAACTTCATTAATTCTCGCTGCTGATACTTGCGCTCTTGGCCACATCATAAAGATCATCGCAAGCATCAAGAAAGACATAATAACCTGCATTCCATAACTAGAAAAAACAACCATATTTCCAAATAAAGTAATCTTATCTAGCATATGAGCTTCTGAAATTAAGTAAGCTCCAATAAAATAAATACCGAGTGTTAAAAAGTGCATTACTAGATTCATAATAGGATTTAAGATAGCAAAGCATCTTTGGTTAAATAATTGCGTATTTGTTAAAGTATTGTTTACTTTTTCAAAACGATTCTTCTGATATTCTTCCGCATTGAAAGCATGAATAACGCGAATACCGGTTAAGTTTTCACGAGTTACTCCATTAATACGGTCAATCAATTTTTGAACAATTTTAAATCTTGGCAATACAATTAGCATAAGTCCAAAAACGGTCACAAGGAGAATAACGACTCCTACTCCGGTAAGAGCACTCCACTCGATGCTTTTATTGATAATCTTGGTAACAGCCCATACTGCCATAATAGGCGCTTTAATAAGCATTTGTAGACCCATACCAATTAACATTTCGACTTGGGTAACATCGTTCGTAGTTCTTGTGATTAAACTACTAGTAGAAAATTTTTTGATTTCTTCCATACCAAAACATTCCACTTTTTCAAAGACTTCCTTGCGAAGTTTTCTAGAAAAAGAGGCACTGATATAGGAAGCAAAATATCCAACCACGATTGCGGATAATAAACTTCCTAACGCACAAAGCATCATGTACCCACCTTGCGTTAAAATATCTCCCATTTTGCTTCCTGATGTTTGGACGAGAGCTGTAATGGTACTCATGTAGTCTGGAAGTTTTAAGTCTAACCACACTTGAAACACAATTAACAAAACACATATAAGGGCATAAAAGACATCTTTTTTCCCTAATTTTTTAAAAAGTCTAAACATATTTACCTTCCCTTCTCTTGCACATTGAACGTCATTTTTTGAATGACTTTCATAAAGATTTGTAGATCCTCTTTAGAAATACCTGCCGTTAGAGACTGAATAGATTCTTCAATGGCTTGACGAATCTGTAAGACAATCTGATCAGCGGAATCTGTCAGAAGAATTTTTTGATATCGCCTATCCTCTTCAATTTCCATGGTCACAAGCCCCTTTTTCGTTAAATTCGCCAAAGCTTTTGAAACGTAAGCTTTTGATAACCCACGGCAAGACACAATATCACAAGCTCTTTTACAATTATTGGAATTATAAAAAACAAAAAGAACTTCTACCTCTTGTTTACTAAGACCAGTTTCGGCCGCACATTTTTTTAATGCCTGATCATAATTTTCCCGCCCTTTATGGACTAGATAAAGAAGACCATTTAGACCATTGATATCCATATCTTCACCTTCTTATAAATAGTTTCTATGGAAACTATCAAGCATTTTCCATTATACTATCTTGAAATAGAAAGTCAACTATTCTTAATAATTTTTAAAAATTCTTTAAAGCGCTATTTTAGTCTATGCGAAAGAGGGGAATTTTTGCTCTCCTCTTGAAAAAATTCTCTCCTTATAGGCAAAAAAAAGAACGAGGTGCGAGCAATAGCCGGCAGCAAGTGCTTTTTCTCTTTTAATTGGTCATAATTTTTATAAAAATAGATTGTATTAAGAACAAATGTTTGCTATAATTCTTATAGGGAAACTTAATTGTTGAGTGCTTGCCAACTTTCTTTTTTAGAAAGGAGGCTTGATATTATGAAGAAAAAAGATTTATTAATCTCATTTCTAATACTAATTATCATTTTATTAATAGTCTCCGTAATGATTCTATGTATAAAAAAATAGCACTCAATCTAGCATAGATTAAGTGCTCACCCAATTTAGGTAAGTACTCAACTTGGCAAAGTTAAGTCTTCCCTTTTTTATTTTATGCAAGCTTCCTTGACAGATACATCATAACATAAAAACGACCTTTTTACAAGCCGTTTTCTATTTTTCCCAGACTTACCGGGTCTACTATCAAACTGGTGGTTCCAGGTAGAATCGAACTACCGACACGAGGATTTTCAGTCCTCTGCTCTACCGACTGAGCTATGAAACCAAGAATGGCGGTTCCGACGAGAATTGAACTCGCGATCTTCTGCGTGACAGGCAGACGTGATAACCGCTACACCACGGAACCATTGGTTGCGGAGGAAGGATTTGAACCTACGACCTTCGGGTTATGAGCCCGACGAGCTACCAAGCTGCTCCACCCCGCGATATAAAACAACCTAAATGGCGGAGAAAGAGGGATTCGAACCCCCGCGCCGTCGCCGACCTCCCGGTTTTCAAGACCGGTCCCTTCAACCAGACTTGGGTATTTCTCCGTTTTTTAGATACGAGTTGATTATATCACAATTATTTTATGAAAGTCAATAAATTTTTCAATAAAAAACGGAACTTAACATTCCATTTTTTGAATAATCCATTCTTTTCACCATTTTGACCGCTTAATCATTCACGTTCACATTTATCTCTTCATTAAAAATCTCGTTTCGGTTTCCTTCCAAATTTTAAAACCAAATCTTTCATAGAGACGAATTGCCTTTTTATTTTCTTTATAAACCCATAAATAAAGTGGGCTATACTGATTCACTATATTCTCTAATATGGAACTTCCAATTCCCTGATTGCGATATCCTTCTTCTATGTAAATCTCGTCTAACAAACTACCATCTTCATAGGGCGTGACTAAGACATTTCCGACAACCAAATTGTTTACAACAATCATTTGGTATTTGCTCTGCCATTTAGGAATACTATTATCTACATAGTTATAAATTTGTGGTTTTTCCTCTTCTGAAATGTCAACTGCATATTCGAAGATAGTAGACAATTTATATTGTTTGATTTTTGGAATATGTTCCTTTTTAGCGTTTATTAATTCATACTTACAGTTTTTAGAATTCATAGGTTTGTGGCTCATGTTCAAAAGAAGAAATCGTAGCTTTTACATTTTTCAAGTAGAGTACCTCTGTATTGTCATCCTCTGCAGAATACATTTCTTGTAGTTCTGGATAATTATCGAGCATATGGCGCTTAGCTTCTACGCGATCATCTCTTACTACTTCTGCTTCTACTCGCAACCACTCACCATACTTAAAAGCACAAATTTCAATTTTAGGATTTCGTTGCATTTGCTTAGAAACATTTTTTGACTTGCCAGTTTGAATATAAAGCTTATCCTCAAACAAATCAATCGTTCCAAATGGTCGAACTCTAGGTTGTTCACCATCTGTAGTGGCTAAAAAATACATACCACATTCTTTTAAAAATTCATAAGTTTCTTTCATTCATATCCTTCTTTCTAATACCATTTTATCAAAAATGTTCTAAAATACAACCTAAAAAAACACTCATAGAATTCTTTATGAGTGTATACTAGTTAGAATTGTAGGATTTTACCAATTTTTTCTCACAGGCGAGTTCCTTGCTATGAAGTCCTAACTCTAAATAAGGATTTAATCCTTTACTTCTACTGGTGATTTTATCTTGCATACGAATATGCATAAAAGAATTGATATCATTGGGATAAGCAAGAATATCCAATCCTTCTAAATGGTTATTTAGGCGAAGGAAAAGTCTTAAGTATTTATCGGTTGCATGGAATTGGATATTATCCCGCTGTTGTTCTGTTGTCACTCCCTTAAAATGCATATATCTTCGTGGTATAAAATCAGCAACTTCTATCCTTCTAATTCCTTCTTGGTGAAGCATTCCAATAAATATCGTCATACAAGCAACCATACTCGGAGTAATATCTCGATATTCTTTGACACCTGAATTAATTGGACTAAAGGATTTATTCATTCTTCTTACAAAGGCGTTGTCTCGATATAATTTCTTCCTTTGTACCATAAAAATGCGAGCAATTTTTTCTCCCCTTTTATTTTGATAAATACCGTATCGAATGAGAGGTAATTCATATTCCATGTGATTATCTTTCTTCCACATTTTGAAAGCGTACGGAGTTTCAGAACCGTAGAATTCAGAATACCTACGAACGAATAGGGAATATTCTCCATCCATTACCCCTATTAATGTTTTCTCATCATACTCTTGGAAAGTATCATCTAAAATAAACTGGGTAAATATCTCTACATATCTTTCAAAATGTTCATAATCGGCATTCGTGAGGTTTTTCGTTAAAATGCCTAGATAATAGGAAACATCATGTTTCGCATCCATCTTGGTAAAGCGAATAGGCGTATTAGAAACCGCAAGAAGATACTCTCTTAAAGCAACCTCCAAGCAATCTCTATCTTGAATTTGAATTTTAGGCATGTAAAAATATTTAGCTTTAGGTGGAATTAAAATCATTCCTTTGCCCTTTTGAACAGCACTTAATCCATCAATCCCACACACTTGCGTTAGAAAAATTCTTGTTAATGATGCCTCTGTTTCCATTCTTGTTCCTCCCATAAAAGACTTTTCCTACTATACAGGAATTCAAGAAAAAAAGCAAACGATTTTATTCGTTTGCTCTATTGTACAATCCAAGCATTAGGATGCCATCTCTCTCCTGTTTCGGAATAACCAACGGGATGGTTCACGATTTCTCCATTTTCTACCAAAATAGAAGAGGCTCCACCATCTAGGTTAGCGGCATTATAAACTTTGTATCTTTCAAGAACTTCAATCGCCTCTTTTAAAGATACCCCACCGCGATAGCCCGTTTTGTTTCCATTTCCATCAATAACGACAAAGAGAACAATTCCATCTTTTCGCTGAGCGATAATGGTTCTAGGATGAACGCCTCCACCGTATCCCTTAATTTCTGCACTTTTTCCATTGACGATGAGAAAAGGTCCGAAAGTTACCGCGTCGACCATACCATTTTGAATGGCTTTACTAGCACTTTCTTTTGTTAGAACCAGTTTATGTTCTTGATTAAAACCGATTAATCCATTTCCCCACTTACTAGCGGGAGCCTGCCAAACGATTTTGCCATCGTGAATCACTACACCAGCTGCATTGGCGCCATTTCCTCCACCGCCGGCATCTTCAAAACCACTCGCGTTAATGGCAATCTTCGCATCGTTATCCGTCGCTAACTTTTTAACTCTATCACCAATCACGCCAGGACGGGACGCTATCGCTAAATGAATTCTCGAAGGATCATAGATAACCGTAATATAATAGGTACTTCCATTTTCTTTAAACGTCACAATTTTATAGACGTCATTTCCTTCATCCTTTTTGAGAATTTGTTCTTCGTATTCGGACTCGTAATGATCCGTTTCGTAACTACCAATGACAATCGCATCGGTATCTGTTTCTTCGTTAATTTCGATAACCGTATTTTCTTTCAACACTTGATTAATCGTTTCTTCATTATAAATCATGCGAGCTAGATATTTATGATTCATAGTTGACATCGCTGTTGTTACTAGCCAATCTCGAAAGTTTTTATTGGGTCCATAAGCTAGTACTAAACAAAAGGATGCTCCAAGATCTAATACTAAGAAGAAAAGGATAACCCAAAGACGAAGCCTGGTTCTCTTTTTTGTCTTTCTTTTTTTCTTCATCTTAGAAGATTTCTTTTCTTCCGCTTTCTCTTCAACTACTTCAGATTTCTCTTCCATACTATTTTTTGTTGGTTCTTTTTTTTCTTCCATCTACTCACCTACTACATAAGGATTATCACGATATCCCATTCCTCTTTGAATGGCTAGGTCACCTTTCAACGTAAAGGATGGATAAACATTTAATGGGGAAGATGGTTTCTCTTCATATAGAAATTTATCATCATTCATCGCATAAATGTTATTTCCACTCTTAGTCAATAAGAAACCATCTACATTATCAGTAATAAAATAGTCACCTACTGTTAAAAGTCCTACATAAGCGGATACGGTATCTTCTGACACTTCTTTATAATCAAAATGATACTCGCCTGTTTTCCAAGTCGTTTCCACCAAATCTTCTTTTTTTAGCGTATCTAGATACTCATGATTTAGGTAATTTCCTAATGAAGATCCACTCGTCGCATATTGATTAGAAGAGTCTGAAAAGGCATAAGTTTGATCTAGTTTCTGAACTGCGACGACTCTAACACCAGCGTCATTTTTTTCAACTACTCTAAAGGTCTTATCTTGATAGGTAAGATATTCTCCGACTGATACATCCGATAATTGCTTAGCCTCTTTATCTTCTATTACATATGGGTCTGTCTTTACTCCTCTACCGCGAATATAGTTTGTCTTGCCATTGAGAACGATTGTTGGTTTAATACCGATAAAGACTTCATAATTGGTAGGTTTCGAAAGTTCTCCCTCCCGAGTTACAATCAAACCTTGATTATCATCTAAAAGCCAAAAATCTTCCCCTACTAAAAAGCTCTCACTAGCGCCCATTTCGGAAAACATTTCCTTGGTCAAAAGGTTGACTTCTTTGGTAGCTAGATACTGTTGGTTTAAATTAGGTAGGTAGACGGTGTTCAACCACTCGTGAATGCTTGATGTATCATACGTTTCCGCAATTCCATATTTTAAATAGGTCACACAATCATCTGCCACTACATATATCTTTTCCTCATCAAAATACAAAATACGATAAAGAATCCCACTAAAATATAGATAGTTATTAGAAGCGGTTTTATCAAAATAATATCGATTTTCCTTCTTTAAAAGTTTATTTTTTAGTAAGTATTCTTCCCGAGTTAGATATTCTATCATAGTATAAACTCTCTCTTTGTTAGTGTTTTCTTTTTGATAGAAATAAATAAGACGGTACCCGTAAAACAAAACCATCCCACTCAAGAAAAAAATGCTTAATATAACAAACGTTTTTCGAAAATCGAACTTCATAATACCACCCTATTGACTATTATTCATTATATTATAAAAGCATCTTTTTTTCAACCAATGTACCTAGTCCTTTAAAAAACGAAAAAAACTAGGTTTCCCTAGTTATTTTACAAATGGTGCCTAAGGCCGGACTTGAACCGGCACGGGATTTGACTCCCGCAGGATTTTAAGTCCTGTGCGTCTACCAATT
>CANQRL010000004.1 GCA_947626275.1 uncultured Bacilli bacterium | reverse complement strand
AATATAGCTAAAATAACAAGAGATAATCTAGAAAAAGAATTAGGTAGAACAGTTGTAACTGAAAATAACTCTTTAAACTATAAATATATAGATAATGAAAAATTAATTGAAGAAAAAGTAGGTGGTAGAGATGAATAACGAACATAAAACAAATATCAACTGGTATCCCGGACACATGGCTAAAACAAAACGATTGATATCAGAAAATCTTAATTTTATTGATGTCGTCTACGAAGTAGTAGATGCGAGAATGCCTTATTCTTCTAAAGTAAGAGATATTGATAACTATATTAAAGGGAAACCCCGGATTATTATCATGACGAAGATGGATTTATGTGATAAGAAAGAAACGAATCGATTTATTGCTCGATATGAAGAAAAGGGGTATCCTGTTTTTCCTGTTGATCTAGAGAAAAAGAAAAATCTAAATGATTTAGTAGAATTAACGGAAAAATTTATGCAAGCTAAAATGCAAGAGCGAATAGATAAAGGAATGAACAAGAGAAAGATTCGTGTACTCGTAGTGGGAGCACCTAACGTAGGAAAGAGTACCCTCATTAATCACTTAGTGGGTAAAAAAGTCGTAAGTGTTGGAAATAAGCCGGGTGTTACGAAAGAACTAAATTGGATTCGAGTGGGGGAAACATTAGAGCTTTTAGATAGTCCAGGTGTTCTATGGCCTAAATTGGAAGAAAGAGAAGTGGCTTTGAATCTGGCTTCTCTAACCTCTATTAAAGAAGAAATCCTTCCGTTAGATGAAGTGGTCTATTACATTTTAAGTACGTTGCAAAAATACTATCCAGAAAAATTAGAGAGTCGATATGGAATTACGAAAATTACCGAAGACACGTATGAAGAGGTTTTAACAACTATTGGTCAAAAAAGAGGTTGTATTGTTCGTGGTGGCTGTGTTGATTATGAAAAAGTTTATGCTCTTGTAATGAATGATATCAAGTCAGGAAGCATTCCAGAAATCACTTTTGATCGAATGGAAAATACCGTTTTTTAATTTTGGGAAAACAAAGGATTTTTGTTTTCTTTTTTCAATTGAAATGCTATAATTGAAGGGAAGTTGGTGAGATATGGATAATAAGTTTCGCAATGTGTTAGCGCTTGCCTATGTGGGAGATAGCGTGTATGAAATCTATGTGCGCCAGTTTTTGTTTGCTCAAGGGATAGAGAAGGTAAAAGAACTCCAAAAGGAAGCGACAAAATATGTTAGTGCGAAAGGGCAAGCTAGTTATTTAAATGCCATGATGGAAAAAAATATTCTCACCGAAGAAGAAGTTGAAATCGTTTATCGCGCTCGCAATCATAAGAGTCATGCGAGTCCTAAAAATACGGATATTGTAACTTATAAGCAAGCAACTGGATTAGAAGCCTTAATTGGTTATTTATATCTAGAGGGACGGAATAACCGAGTAGAGGAATTGATGAACTTTATTTTGAAATAAAATTAAAGGAGGTATTCTATGTATGTATTTGGTAAAAATGTAGCCCATGAAACGCTTAATCATCCAAACAAGATAAAAAAAGCATTTGTGGAGAAAGAGTTTCGAGATACTACGCTTTTGCAAAAACTAAAAGATGCAAGAATTAAAATTGATTTTCTTCCTAAGAAAGAATTGGATAGAAAAGTAGATGGTCTTCATCAAGGAATTATATTAGAAATAGAGGATTATCACTATGCTACATTGGAAGAGTTGTTAACCAAAGAAAATCCTCTTTTAGTAGTATTGGACCACATTGAAGATCCTCATAATTTTGGAGCTATTATTAGAACGTGTGAAGCGGCTGGTGTTGACGGTATTATTATTCCTACGGATCGCAGTGTCGAAGTGAATGGAACGGTTGTAAAAACAAGTGTTGGAACGACCGAAAAAGTAAAAATTGCTAGAGTAACCAATCTTGTCCATACGTTGCAAGAATTAAAAAAAGAAGGATTCTGGATTTTTGGTACTGATATGGAAGGAACGGATTATACGACATTAGATTACCGTGGAAAGACAGTAATTGTCTGTGGTAACGAAGGAAAAGGCATGAGCCGATTAGTGGAAGAAAATTGTGATTTTATTGCGACTATTCCTATGCAAGGAACAGTAAATAGCTTGAATGCTTCTGTTGCAACAGCGATTATCATTTTTGAAGCAATCAAGTCTAGAAGGGGGTAAAATGGATTATCAAGATTATAACGACTACGAATTGATTTCGTATGCCTATGAGTCTTCCGAAGAGGCAAGAAATATTTTGCTAAAAAAATATGAACCGTTAATTGGTTCTATCGTTTCCCGTATGTTACCCTCCTGTAAGAATATTGGGTTAGATAGAAGCGATTTGATGCAAGAGGGGTTTATTGGCCTAGACCATGCCATTGATTATTTTAATGAGCAAAAAGATAGTTCTTTTTACACCTATGCCAAAACATGTATTGAAAGAAGAATTATTAGTGTTATCGTTTCAGCGAAGAGATTAAAACATCGCGCACTCAATGAATCGATTTCATTAGACGTGGAAGAAGAGGATACCTCTTTTGATAAAATTTTAAAAGATAGCAGTGCGAATCCAGAAGAGATCATTATCGATACGGAAGTCACCGAAAAATTAATCGAAAAAATTCACCTCAAGTTGACTGATTTTGAGTGGCAAGTTTTTGAATTGATGCTAGGTTCTTTCAGTTATCGTGAGATTGCCGAATTATTAGATAAGGATAAAAAACAAGTGGATAATGCGATTCAAAGAATTAAGGCAAAAGTAAAGGAACAATTAAAAGAAGACAGCTAAAATACCTTGCAATCCTTTTTCAATTTCTATATAATGAAGATAGGGTGATGGTATGAAAGCGCTAGTAACAGGAGCTTCCTCTGGAATAGGAGCTCAAATGGCAGTAGAGTTAAGTAATTTAGGATATGATTTAATCTTAGTAGCACGAAGGAAGACTCGCTTAGAAAGTTTAAAAAAATCTATGCACACAAATGTGCAAATTATTCCTCTGGATTTAGGAAGCACCTTTAATTGTGCAAAACTTTATGAGGAAGTAAAAGATCAGGATATCGACGTTGTGATTAATAACGCAGGATTTGGTTTAGCAGGCGAGTTCACGGAAACAAATTTAGATAAAGAATTAGATATGATTGATTTAAACATTAAAGCCGTTCATACCTTAACAAAATTGTTTTTAAAAAAGTTTAAAGAGGAAAACAAAGGCTATATTTTAAATGTGGCATCATCAGCTGCCTTTCAGCCAGGACCTTTAATGGCTACTTACTATTCGACGAAGGCTTATGTATATTCGATGACGATGGCCATTTATGAAGAATTAAAAAAGGAAGGAAGTAAGGTCTATGTTGGATGTCTCTGTCCAGGACCTGTAGATACTGAATTTAATAAAGTGGCGAAGGTAGAGTTTAAGATGCCTAGTTTAAGTAGCGAGTATGTTGCTCATTATGCCATTAAGAAAATGTTTCAGCGCAAACTGGTCATGATTCCAGGATGGAAAATGAAGTGTGGGTACTATCTATCTAAGTTTAGTCCCCTTAAACTAAAATTAAAAGTTATTTATCGAATTCAAAAGTCAAAATTAAGTTAGTTTTGACTTTTTTTCTTTTTCCTGATAGGATATTCCATGAAAAAAGGGGAAGCATATAGAAAACATGTTATTTTGTTGACAATAAGAGAACTTTATGGTACATTATTGTTAGCACGAAAAGGTGTTTTTATTTTGAAATAAAAACAGGAAGGGTAAGGTAGAGAAAATGAAAAAGCTTGCACAGTTTATCGTTGGTGTCAAAAAAGAAATGGGAAAGGTAAGATGGCCAAATAGAAAAGAAATGGTGAAATATTCTACAGCTACGATTGTGTTCATTTTAATTTTTGCACTTTTCTTCGTTGCTAGTGATGCACTTCTAGGGGCTATTGTGAAGGTGTTCTAATAATGGAAAAAGAATGGTATGTTGTTAACACCTATTCTGGACATGAGAATAAGGTAAAAGAAAAATTAGAGATGCGTGCTAGTACCATGGGGATGGAAGATTATATTTTCCGGGTTGTTGTACCAGAACAAAAGACGATTGAAGTAAAAGACGGCGTTGAGAAAGAGAAAGTTACAAAGATGTTCCCAGGATACATCTTAGTAGAAATGGTTATGACAGACGAAGCTTGGTTTATCGTTCGTAATACTCCAGGCGTTACGGGGTTTATTGGATCTTCTGGTAAGGGAGCGAAACCATTCCCATTAACTCCTCAAGAAGTCGATAAGATTTTAGGTAATATGGGTATGAGCAGACTCGACATCGGTAATGAGATTAAAGAAGGAGATTCTGTCCGTGTGATTACGGGAGCATTTGCCAATATGTTTGGTAAGGTTAAGAGTATTGATTTAGCTAACCAAAAATTGGAAGTTGCTCTAGACTTGTTCGGACAAGAGACCATTGTGGAAGTAGAATTCACAGAAATCGAAAAATCAAATTAAAAAAATGTTTACAAAAAGGGTTTTTTATGTTATTATGAAAGGGCTATATGGATTTTCATATAGTTTTTAGTGGGAGATTTGTTAATAGCGGATTCATTAGAACCACGGCGAAAAAATAATAGGAGGTGTTTTTCGTGGCACAATTAGTTAAAAAGATTAAACTACAAATTCCTGCGGGAAAAGCTACACCTGCTCCACCAGTTGGAACAGTATTAGGACCTGCCGGAATCAACTTACAAGAGTTTTGTACAAAATACAATGATGCAACTAAAGATAAAATGGGAGATATCTTACCAGTTGAAATTTCTGTTTATGAAGATAGAACATTCGACTTTGTAATTAAAACTCCACCAACCGCATTCTTAATCAAGAAAGTTGGAAACATTAAAAAAGGTTCAGCAAAAGGGAACACAGAAGTTGTTGGTAAATTAACAAAAGCACAAGTAAGAGAAATTGCTGAGATTAAATTACCAGACCTTAATTGCTATACCGTTGAAGAAGCAATGAAGATTGTTGAAGGAACTGCCAAGAATATGGGCGTTTCTATTGAAGAATAGTAAAATACAAAAAGCATAGGGAGTCCTATGTGGGAGGAAAATCCGCATTCCACATTTTCCATCAATACCACACAAGGAGGTTAAAAAATGAAAAAAGGAAAGAAATATGTAGAAGCTTCATCTAAAGTAGAAAAAGGAAAATTATATACAAAAGAAGAAGCTGTTAAACTAGTAAAAGAGACTAGTACTGCTAAGTTTGATGAAACAGTAGAATTAGTACTTCGTTTAAACCTTGATACGAAAAAGGCAGATCAACAATTAAGAGGTGCTACTGTTTTACCAAATGGAATTGGTAAAGTAAAAAGAGTTCTTGTTCTTGCTAAAGGAGAGCAAGCAACGCAAGCAAAAGAAGCGGGAGCTGATTATGTCGGAGATACTGATATGATTGAAAAAATCGAAAAAGAAAACTGGTTCGATTTTGATACCATTATTGCTACTCCAGATATGATGCCACAATTAGGTAAGATTGGTCGTGTTTTAGGACCTCGTGGATTAATGCCAAACCCTAAAACTGGAACCGTTACCATGGATACGAAAAGAGCCGTTGAGGATGTTAAGAAAGGTCGAGTAGAATACCGTACCGATAGTTATGGAAACGTTGCTATTTCTATTGGTAAAGCATCTTTTGATGCCGACAAATTACTTGGTAACCTTGAAGCATTTGTTGCTCTTATCGTAAAAACCAAACCATCTGCAGTAAAAGGAAAATACATCAAGAATATTAGTATTTCTACAACGATGGGTCCTGGTATCAAAGTAGATGCAAGCAGCTTTGAAAATTAATGTTTACATCTAATAAAAAGTATGTTATAATATCACATGAAAAAGCGAAATAGTACCGTAGACAGTAGGGAGTGAAAGCTTTAATAATCCTACCGAGGAACTTAATTTAATTAAGAACTCAAAAAGTCCCTACGGTAAGTGGGGATTTTTTAACGGTATTACACAAGATAAGGAGGTGTAATATGGCTAATCAAAAAATACTAGATCAAAAACAACAGACCATTGATGAGATTGTCGAGAATGTTAAGAATTCAAACTCTTTCATTTTCTTAGAGAATCATGGTTTGACCGTTGCTGAAACAATGGAGTTAAGAAGAGCTTTAAAAGAGAGTAATTCTGAACTTAAGATTTACAAGAATACTTTAGTAAATCGTGCTTTAACTTCTATGAATATCGATTTATCAGCAGAATTAAACGGACCAAAGATTGTTGCTTTTGGTACCGATGCCGTAGAACCAATCAAAGCGGTTTCTAAGTTTGCTGAGAAACATCCAAATCTAGAAGTTAAAATTGGAATTGTCGATGGCGAAATTACTGATCTAGCAACATTGAAGAAATTGGCTACTATCCCATCAAGAGAGGGATTACTTACTATGTTTGCTGGTGGTTTAATGGGTATTGCAAGAGATTTTGCAATCTGCTTAGACCTACATGCTAAAAATTTAGAAGAAAAATAAAAATAAAATATAATTAAAGGAGGATTTAAAATGGCAAAATTAAGCGCACAAGAAATTATTGATTCTTTAAAAGAAATGACACTTTTAGAGATTAAAGAAGTAGTAGATTTAATGAAAGAGGAATTTGGTGTTGACCCATCAGCAGTAGCAGTTGCTGCTCCTGTTGCTGGTGCTCCAGCAGCTGCAGAAGAAGGACCTTCATCTTACGATGTTGTTCTTGCAAGTGCTGGTCCTAACAAAATCAACGTTATCAAATTAATTAAGGAAATTACTGGTTTAGGTTTAGGAGAATCTAAAGCAATCGCTGATAACGGTGGAGTTGTTAAAGAAAAAGTTCCTGCTGCTGAAGCTGAAGAAATGAAAGCTAAATTCGAAGAAGCTGGCGCTACTGTTGAATTAAAATAGTTAGGTTTTTAAATGGTTTTAGCCTATGCCGTTTTCGGCATGGGCTTTCACCGTTTTTTTAAAGCTATGGTAGGAGGGGATCTATGTCACATTATTTTATCAATGATGATTCGGTCAAAAGTGAAGAAAAAGTAACGAAGGCGATGATTCATAAAGAACTCTTTACCTTTTGGACAGATAACAATGTGTTTTCTAAAAGTGGATTGGATTTTGGTACTAGGACGCTTTTAGAAAGCATAGATGTATCTCATATGAAAGGAAAGGTATTAGACTTCGGTTGTGGCTATGGTCCTATTGGTATATTTTTAGGGAGACATAACTTGGAAGTGGATATGATCGATATCAATGAAAGAGCTCTTCGTTTAGCAAAGAAGAATGCTCTTGTGAACCAAGCTCATGTCTCTATTTTTGAAAGCAATTTATATGAAAATGTGAAGGATTCGTACGATTACATTATTACGAATCCACCTATTCGAGTAGGCAAAAAAGTGTTGTATGAAATTTTAATTGGGGCAAAAGAACATTTAAAAGAGAATGGACAACTGATATTTGTCATTCATAAAGACCAGGGAGCAAAATCGGTCCTTCGGGATATGGAAGAATATTATCAGGTGGAAATTCTGCAAAAAAACAAAGGTTTTTATGTAATTGCTTGTAAAACGCATTGACAATTTGCTGGATGTTTGATAGAATTATAAATTGGCGGCATGTATTATTTTGCCTAATACGTGCATTCTAGAAAATTTAGTTTATGGGGTGAAACAAGTGGCTTATACAGTTAAAAAATACGGGGATTACCGTGAAAGAAGAAGTTATGCAAAAACAAAAAATGCAATTGAATTAAACAACTTGTTAGAGATTCAGAAAAAGTCATATGATTGGTTTATGACAGAGGGAATCAATGAGGTCTTCCAAGATATTTTTCCAGTAGAAAGTTTTACTGGAAATTTGACGTTGGAGTTTGGAGACTATTCATTTGAAGAGCCAAGATATTCCATTAAAGGTTGTAAGGATCGCTATGCAACCTATGCGGCACCTTTGAAAGTTCAAGCACGACTTTTCAATCATGAAACAGGCGAGGTAAAGGAACAAGAGATTTACCTAGGGGACATGCCTATCATGACCGAAAGTGGAACGTTTGTTATCAATGGAGCAGAGCGTGTTATCGTCTCACAATTAGTTCGTTCTCCTAGTGCTTACTATGGAAAAGATGTCGATAAGAAAAATGGAAAAGCGATTATCACTTCGCAAATTATTCCAACGCGTGGTACTTGGTTGGAGTATGAAACAGATGCTAGGGACGTCATTTACGTTCGTATTGACCGTACCCGTAAAGTACCTATCACGACGCTACTTAGAGCATTAGGACTTTCTAATGATGCAGACATTTATGACTTGTTTGGAGAAGACGAGTACATTATGCGTACCATTGAGAAAGATGCTAATAAGAACACCGATGAGTCTTTAATTGATATTCATTCTAAGTTAAGACCTGGTGAACCATCTACTTTGGATAGTGCTAAGAACCAATTGATTTCTCGATTCTTTGATTCTTTCCGCTATGATTTAGCGCGTGTTGGACGTTACAAATTTAACAAAAAATTAAATGTAACAGAAAGATTACTTGGATGCAAGCTTGCTGAAACGATAAAAGTAGGAAAAGAAGTCATTGCTGAAGAGGGAACTGTTATCGATAAAGAATTATTAGAAAAACTAAAGCCAGTGTTTGCAGATGGCTATGGCGTAAAAGAAGCCTTAATTAACGAAGAGTTAGATAGTTATAACAAGGTTCAAATCGTTCATGTTTACTCTAAGAAAAATCCAGAGAAGATTGTTCCTATTATTGGTAATGATCAAACCTTAGATCTTAAGAGATTAACGATTTCCGATGTTTATGCCTCTATCTCTTATTACCTAAATTTACATGATGGTATTGGTAATTTTGATGAAATTGACCACTTATCTAACCGTCGTGTTCGTCAAGTAGGAGAGTTGTTACAAAATCAATTCCGTGTAGGAATTAGTCGTATTGAGAGAGTGATTCGTGATAGAATGTCTACTCAAGATATCGCTGAAGTAACACCAAAAACCTTGATTAACATTCGACCACTTACTGCTGCTATTAAAGAATTCTTCGGTAGTAGCCAGTTATCTCAGTTCATGGATCAAACGAACCCAGTAGCTGAGTTAGCGAATAAGAGAAGATTATCTTCTTTAGGACCTGGTGGTTTATCAAGAGATCGTGCTGGTATGGAAGTACGTGACGTTAACCCATCTCACTATGGAAGACTTTGTCCAATTGAATCTCCAGAAGGACCAAACATTGGACTTATTACCGCTCTTGCTAGTTACGCTAAAGTCAACGAATACGGATTTATTATGACCCCATATCGTAAGGTTGTTGACGGAAAATTAACCGATGAAATTGTCTATATGACAGCTGATGAAGAGTTAGATTATCATATTTCTCAGGCTACTGTTAAACTTACGAAAGATGATTGCTTTGCAGATGACCGTGTTCCTGTTCGTTATCGTGGAGATAATATCATTATTGATTCTAAAGACGTTGATTACATGGACGTATCTAGTCAACAGGTTGTATCTATTACGACCGCCGGTATCCCATTCTTGGAACACGATGATGGAAAACGTGCTTTGATGGGATCTAACATGCAACGTCAGGCTATTCCACTATTAAAACCAGAAGCACCAATTGTTGGAACTGGAATTGAAGCGATTTCTGCAAGAGATAGTGGAGCAGTTATCATTTCTAAAGCGGATGGTATTGTTGATTATGTCGACTCTAGAAAGATTTTAGTAAAGACAAAAGGTGGAACCGATACGTATTATCTAAGTGGCTTTGACCGTAGTAATGCCGGTACTTGTTACCATCAAGTTCCAATTGTCAGAGTAGGGGACAAAGTTAAAAAAGATCAAGTCATCGCTGATGGACCTAGTACAGACCATGGCGAAATGGCTTTAGGTAAAAACGTTCGTGTTGCTTTCATGAACTTTAACGGATATAACTATGAGGATGCCGTTATCTTAAATGAAAGATTAGTTCGTGATGATGTCTATACTTCTATTCATATTCAAGATTATCAAATTGAGTGTCGTGATACGAAGTTAGGACCTGAAGAGTTTACCAGAGATATTCCAAACGTTAGTGAGGAAAATCGTAAGAATTTGGATGAAAATGGTATCATTGCCATCGGTACCGAAGTACGCGATGATGATATCTTAGTAGGTAAAGTTACGCCAAAAGGAATGGCTGAACTTACATCTGAGGAAAAATTATTACATGCTATCTTTGGTGAGAAGACGCGTGAAGTTCGTGATACCTCCCTTCGTGTACCACATGGTGGTGGAGGAATTGTTCACGATATTAAGATCTTTACGAAAGAGGATACGGATGAACTTCCAGCAGGAGTATCTAAAATTATTCGTGTTTATATCGCTCAAAAGAGAAAGATTACTGTCGGAGATAAGATGGCTGGACGTCATGGTAACAAAGGTGTTATTTCCTTAGTATTACCAAGCGAGGATATGCCATATACAGCTGATGGAGAACCAATCGATATCTTATTAAATCCATTAGGTGTACCTTCTCGTATGAATATCGGTCAGATTCTAGAGATGCACTTAGGAATTGCAGCGAAAGAATTAGGTATTTATGTAGCAACCCCAGTATTTAGTGGTGCGACAAGAGAAGAGATTATCGATGCGTTAAAAGAAGCAAACTTAGACGAAGATGGAAAAACCGTTTTATATGATGGACGGACCGGAGAACCATTTGATCATCGTATTAGTGTAGGTATCATGTACATGATTAAGCTACACCACATGGTTGACGATAAACTTCACGCTCGTTCAACTGGACCATATTCTATGGTTACACAACAACCATTAGGAGGTAAAGCTCAATTTGGTGGACAGAGATTTGGAGAAATGGAAGTTTGGGCACTTTATGCTTATGGTGCTGCTCATGTTCTTCAAGAGATGATGACCATCAAATCTGATGATGTTGTTGGACGTGTTAAAGTTTACGAGTCATTGGTAAAAGGTACGCCAATTCCAAAATCTGGAATTCCAGAATCCTTCCGTGTATTAATCAAGGAATTCCAAGCATTAGGACTTGATATCAATGTCTTAAATGAATATGGACGATTCGTTGATTTGAAAGAATTAGAGGAAAGCGACAAGGATGGCTATGGTAGCGAGGAAGAAGCTACTGAGAAGGTAGAATCTACCTTGGTAACAGAGGATTCCAAAGAAGAGATGTTCGAAGATTATCAAGATGACTTCGCAGAAGAAGATTTCGAAGATATTGAAGAAGAAATTGACTATGAAGAAGAGGAAGATGACGAATTCGAAGATGATATGGATGAAGAGGACTTTGATGTTCCAGAAGAGGAACTCAAAGATTTGGAAGGGGATGAGCAATAATGGATGTTAATAGTTTTGAAGGATTAAAAATTAGTATTGCTTCTCCTGAAAAAATTCGTTCTTGGTCTTATGGTGAAGTAAAGAAAGCAGAAACCATCAACTATCGTACTTTAAAGCCAGAAAGAGATGGACTTTTCTGTGAAAAAATCTTTGGACCAACAAAGGACTTTGAGTGTTCTTGTGGTAAATACAAGAGATTGAGATATAAAAATATTATTTGTGATCGATGCGGAGTAGAGGTAACTCGTTCAAAAGTACGTCGTGAACGGATGGGACATATTGAACTTGCTACTCCTGTCTCTCACATTTGGTTCTTTAAAGGAGTTCCTTCTCGAATGGGTCTTGTACTTGATATGAGCCCAAGAGATTTGGAAGAGGTATTGTACTTCGTATCTTACGTCGTATTAGATCCAGGACCAGCTCCTTTAGAGAAAAAACAAACAATCAGTGATAAAGAATATCGCGCATACTATGAAAAATATGGAAATAGTTTCCGTGTTGGTATGGGTGCAGAAGCGATTAAAGAATTATTAATGGGTGTTGACCTACAAAAAGAAGTAGATGAAATTAAGGCAGAGATTGACCAAATCAAAGATTCTTCTTCTCAAAAACGTGTTCGTTTAATTAAGAGACTAGATATCTTAGATGCCTTCTTAGAGTCTGGAAATAAACCAGAGTGGATGATTTTGGATGCTCTTCCAGTCATCCCTCCTGAGTTACGTCCAATGATTCAATTAGACGGTGGTAGATTTGCCACTTCTGATTTGAACGATTTATATAGACGAGTTATCAACCGTAATAATCGTCTAAAGAAATTGATGGAATTAGGAGCTCCTAGTATCATTATTCAAAATGAAAAACGTATGCTACAAGAAGCGGTAGATGCGCTTTTCGATAATGGTCGTCGTGGTAGAAATATCACCGGAGCTGGCAATCGTCCTTTAAAATCTTTAAGTAGTATGTTAAAAGGTAAGCAAGGACGTTTCCGTCAAAACTTACTTGGAAAACGTGTTGACTATTCTGGACGTTCTGTTATCGTTGTTGGTCCAAGCTTAAAGATGTATGAATGTGGTATTCCAAAAGAGATGGCTCTAGAGCTATTTAAGCCACATGTTATCAATGGTTTGGTTCAAAAAGAAATTGCAAGCAATATTAAAGTTGCGAAAAAGATGATTGAAAATCAAGACCCAAGAGTATGGGATGTTGTTGAGGAAAAAATCAAAGAACATCCAGTTATGTTGAACCGTGCACCAACCCTACACCGTCTTGGTATTCAAGCATTTGAACCAAAATTAATCGAGGGTAGAAGTATTCGTCTTCATCCCCTTGTTTGTACAGCGTTCAATGCTGACTTCGATGGAGACCAGATGGCTGTTCACGTACCTATTACAGAAGAAGCACAAGCAGAAGCCCGTATTCTTATGTTGGGTGCTAACAACATCTTAAAACCATCTGATGGTAAACCAATCGTTACTCCAGGACAGGATATGGTATTAGGTAACTACTATATCACGATTGAAAAAGCAGGTCTTCCTGGTGAAGGTAGAGTGTTCAAAAGTCCAGATGAAGCATTAATGGCTTATGAGAGAAGAGAGATTACTCTTCATACCAGAATTGCTTTACCAGTTCGTTCTTTTAAACACAAACTATTCCCAGATTCTTACATGGATAAATATTTAGTAACGACAGTTGGAAAAATCTTATTTAATGAGATTTTCCCAGATACTTTCCAATATATCAATGATGGTACAACGGAGAATATTGAAAAAGTTACTCCTGCTAAATATTTACTAGAAAAAGGAACAAATATTCCTGAAGCTATTTCTAAAATGGAATTAGTACCAGCTTTTGCGAAAGGTGTTTTAACCAAATTAATTGCCCAAATCTATAAGCGTTATCAAACTACAGAAACTTCTATTATGTTGGATAAGTTAAAAGATTTAGGATTTAAGTATTCTACTATTTCTGGTATCAGTATCGCTATTAGTGATATTAAGCCATCTCGTCAAAAAGGTGAGATTGTAAAAGAAGCACAAGCAATGGTAGATACCGTAAATAAACAGTTCAAACGTGGTTTAATTACGGAAGATGAAAGATATCAAAAAGTTATCGCTATTTGGACCGAAGCAAAAGGTAAAGTTCAAAAAGAATTGGAAGAAATGGTGAAAGAAGATAGCGAAAACCCAATTTGTATCATGATGACCTCTAAAGCTCGTGGTGATATGGGTTCTTATACGCAGTTAGTTGGTATGCGTGGATTATTCGGTAAACCAAATGGTAAATCAGAAGAAATCCCTGTAGTTTCATCCTTCAGTGATGGAGTTACGATTAGTGAATTCTTCTTATCAACCCATGGAGCTCGTAAAGGAGCTGTTGATACCGCGTTAAAGACAGCTGATGCTGGATACTTAACTCGTCGTTTAGTCGATGTAGCGCAAGATATCATTGTTAAATCTGAGGATTGTGGTACGGATAACGGCGTATTAGTAGAAGCATTTATTAACGAAAAAGATGGTACGGTAATCGAGTCATTATATGATCGTATCTTAGGACGTTACACAAGCAAGAAAATTATTCATCCAGAGACGAAAGAAACGATTTGTGAGAGAAATACTTACATTACAGAAAATTTAGCAGACAAAATCATCAATGCAGGTATTACCAAAGTACCAATTCGTACGGTTCTTACTTGTAAAGAAGATCATGGTGTTTGTCGGATGTGTTATGGACGAAATCTTGCGACTGGTACGATCGTAGAAGAAGGAGAAGCTGTTGGTATTATGGCTGCTCAATCTATCGGTGAACCGGGTACTCAGTTAACGATGCGTACTTTCAACACTGGTGGAGTTGCCGGAGACGATATTACACAAGGTCTTCCTCGTGTACAAGAGTTATTTGAATCTCGTAATCCAAAAGGAAAAGCGACGATTTCTGAAATCAACGGTATTGTAAGTGAGATTGAAGAAGGAAATGGAAACTTTGTTGTCTATGTTAAAAACGATGTAGAGACGAAGAAATATACAACCCATTATGGAGCGAAGTTATGTGTTGAAAAGGGTCAAGAAATTAAGGCAGGAGAAAGAATTACTTTTGGAGCTATTAACCCTAAGGAATTACTTGCTGTAACCGACCCAATTACAACGCAACAATACATTTTATTAGAAATTCAAAAAGTATACCGTTCTCAAGGTGTAGATATCTCTGATAAACACGTTGAGATTATGGCAAAACGAATGATTTCTAAGATTAAGATTATCAATTCAGGAGATTCTTATTTCTTACCTGGAACGATGGTAAACTATAATAAGTTTACAGAAACCAACCAAAGCTTGATTTTGGAAGGTAAAATTCCAGCGAAAGGAGTACCAGTATTACTTGGTATTACGAAAGCTTCTTTGGAAACGGATTCCTTCTTATCAGCGGCTTCTTTCCAAGAGACAACGCGTATTTTAACAGATGCGGCTATTCATGGAAAAGTAGACTACTTACAAGGATTAAAAGAAAATGTCCTTCTTGGTAAATTGATTCCTGCAGGAACAGGAGCTAAAAAATATCGCCAAGCAGAGTACGATTTAACCCTTGAAAATCTTAAGGAAGAACCATTGGAAGCCTTAGAACAAGAATTTGTTGATTAAAAGAATTAGAGTTTTCTAATTCTTTTTTTGGTTTGGAAGAATATCCTTTTTCTTCATTTTATGGTAGAATGATAAGTAGGTGGTTATAGATGAATAAAAAAAGACTCCATTTAATGGTAGAACTTTTAATTATTGCCTTATCATGGATATCGATTCTGTTAGATTTTTCGATTATTCCTGTTTTGATTATTTTATTAGGACTTGTTTCTATTGTTTTATTAGTAGAAGATAAAGAAGAGATAGAGGAACCTCCCAAAGAGGATGTTGTAGAACCACAAAAAGAAGAGATAGAAAAAGAAAAAGAAAAAGTGGAGGAAGAACCTCCCAAAGAAGCCTTAGATTTTCCAAGTGATTTTGATGAACAAAGCTTTGTCAAAACAATCTTCTTATTATACCGTAATATTCAAAATGACTTTATGAATTTTGAATATGAAACGTTAATGGATCGTTTAGGAATTGAAATGTATGAGCAGTTTTCTAAACAGATGAAGCATTTGGAGGAAACGGGAAGGCAATCTGTTCGTAAGAATATAGAGTTTCAAAAGGCTCAAATCATGTCTTTCCAACAAGGAAAAGATTGTCAAAAAGCAGTCGTCAATCTTTCTATTCTGGAAGATAAATACATGAAAAAGATGGAAGAGCCATTTCGTTTAACGTCTGCTCGAGTTCGTTATGAGAGTTGTTACGCTCTAACGGTTATTCGACATAATCGTAAGAAAGTGTTTAGAAAGTGTAGTTATTGTGGCGAAAAACTACAAGGAAATCCAACTGTATGTCCAGCTTGTCATCACATGTTATTGGAATCTTCTGAACACTGGATTTTAAAGGACTTGAAGTTAGTTTGTAGCCATTCTTATCAGGAACCAAAAAAGGAAAAAGATTAAGCTTCTTTTTCCTTTTTTCCTTGAAAAGTATCGTGATTGACTAAGTATTTATCGATATCATTTAGAATAGTCACTTTTTTGGTAATCCAAGTAGGAGCAATTAAATCTTCTACCTTAGGGTCTCCAGTAAGACGATGAATGACGATTTCAGGGCGTAAGTATTCTAATTGTTTCGCAGTAATTTCAATATACTGTTCTCTCGATAAAAGTGGAAAGGGATTTTCTTCGTAGATTTGTCCTAACTTTGTATTTTTTAAAATAGAAAGCATGTGAATTTTAATTCCTTGAATATCTAAAGTATTTAGATATTTTACTGTTTCTATCATCATTTCTTCGGTTTCATTTGGTAGACCATTAATGATATGAACGACAACGGGAATGTTTCTCATTCTCAGTTTTTTGACCATCTCCTCAAAACAGGCAAGACTATGACAACGATTGATAAATTTAGAAGTTTCTTCGTGAATGGTTTGAAGACCTAATTCAACTGAAAGATAGGTCTTTTTATTGATTTCCTCTAGATAGTCTAGGCATTCATCAGAAATGGCATCCGCTCTTGTTGCGATGGAAAGTCCAACGACATCGGGAAGGGATAGAATGGTTTCGTATTTCTCTTTTAAGACAACAACGGGTGCATAAGTATTCGTGTGAGCTTGAAAGTATCCAATATACTTGCTATGAGGCCATTTTTTGAGCATCATATTTTTTACTTCTTCGAATTGAGTGAGAAGGGGATCTTCTTTTTTTCCTGCATATTCTCCACTTCCTAGGTTAGAACAGTAGATACATCCACCTGTTCCTACTTTGCCATCAATATTAGGACACGTAAAACCCGCATTTAAACTGACTTTAAACACTTTGGATTGAAACTTATGTTTATAAAAATAGTCTAACGTATGATACCTCTTATTGGTATCCGAATAGGGAAAAGGATTATTCATAAGGCCTCCTGTCGCTATTATACCATGTTAAGAAAAATAAAAAAATAGTGAAAATTTTGATAATGTTTGGTCAAGCTATTATTTTTTTGTTATAATGATAATGGAGGTTAGTATGAAAAAGAATAAGTTATGGAAAGTGATTTTGATTTCACTTGTTATTTTGATTTTTCTCAGTTGGGTCTTACCAACGAGTATGTTTAGTGATGGAGTGTTTTCTCAAACAGGTTATGAACCATTAGGCCTTTTAGATATTCTTCTTTCGCCTTTCCAATTCTTTAACTGGGATTTTGTTGAAACACAACTTGCGACAGATGGTACAACGGTAACAGCATTTACGTATACCTCAATTTTACTAGTAATTTTGATGACGGGAGTTTTTTATCAAGTTTTAAAAAAGACAGGGGCTTACGGAAAATTAGTAGAGAATTTAGTACAACGCCTAGATACTAAAAAAGTAGGCTTTTTAATAGGTAGTTCTATTTTCTTCTTTCTATTTTCTGCTTTAGTGGGTGTTAAAATATTAGCGTTTATTTTGATACCTTTCTTTGTCGATATTTTATTGCGATTAAAGCATTCTCGTATTTCTACTTTTGCGGCAACCTTTTTCCCTTGTCTATTAGGTACGGTTGTTTCCGTTACAGGTTCTAATGTTACTGGCATTAACAACATTATGTATTCTTTAGATATTAAGAGTAATCTTCTTTTGAAAGCTATCTTTTTTCTCCTCTTTTTAATCAGTTTTCTTCTTTACTTATTGTATAAAAAAGAACCACAGATGGAAAAGAAAGAGATAGAGGAAATCACTGTTGATAAGAGAAGAAGTTATGGTCCAATCGTGATGGTGTTTGTTTTCTTCTTTGTCCTTCTTTTAATAGGAAGTTTCAATTGGTATTACATCTTTGGAACGACGAGTGTGACCGATGCTTATGAAACCCTAATGGATGTTTCAATTAGTGGTTATCCAGTAGCGATGAATTTGTTTGGCATGTTGGAGCCATTTGGTTATTGGACAGGATTTACCATTAGCGGCATGCTTTTGTTAGCGTCTATCCTCATCAGTTTTATTTACTCTCTTTCTATTGATGATTTTCTAGAATGTTCTAAAGAGGGATTGAAGAAAATGGTAAAACCAGTTCTAGCGGTAATAGCGGCTTCTCTTGCCATGGTTATCTTATCGAAGTCTGGTTCTAGCTTTTTACTTACTATCATAGGATTTGTTTATGAACATATTACAAAATTAGCGATTCCTATTACGGCTTTAGGAACTGCCGTTTATGGATATTTTATTGGAGATTATTTTGGGGTATCTTCACTATTGTCTAACTTGATTAATAGTTTCGATGCTTCGATGATTTCTCTTTCCGTTTTAACGATGCAGCTAGTTCATGGTTTGGTAGAGTTAGTCGCACCAACGAGTTTGTTCTTGGTAGCGGGTCTTAGCTATTTAGACATCCCTTATCAGAAATGGCTATCTTATATTTGGAAACTCGTTCTTCTTTTAGCAGTCATTACCATTGTTTCTCTTACCGTTATTGGTTTGATAGGATAATCGTAGATATTTTATGACGTATACGCTTCGTGGACAAGAATACGAAGTAGTGATTGAAAAGAAGAATAATAAAAACTCTTATATTAGAGTCAAAGATGATATGAAAATTTATGTTTCTGCTTCTCGGTGGAGCACCAAAAAAGATATTGAAAGAATGCTTCGGGAAAACGAGAAAGCACTAGAAAAAATGATAGATAGAAAATCCTTTCAATTAGAGAAAAAGAAGAGCTTCTTTTATTTAGGAAAGGCTTATGATATAATTGAAGTATCTATCATGGATGATATCGAAATAGAAGGAGATAAGATTTATACTCCTAGTATAGAAAAATTAGAAAAGTGGAAAACTTCTCAGATAAAAACAATTTTTAAAGAGCATTATCTCAGTCAATGGGATCGGTTCGAAGAAGGAGAAAAAATTCCTCAATTAAAAATGCGTTCGATGAAGACACGATGGGGCGTTTATAATCGAAAGAATCATTCTGTTACGTTGAACACCCATTTAATTGAGTATTCTTTGGAAAAATTAGACTATGTCATTATTCATGAATTTAGTCACATTGTTCACTTTGATCATTCGAAAGCTTTTTGGCAGTTAGTCGCAAAGTACTGTGCCGATTATAAGCAAGTAAGAAAAGAGTTAAAGGAGTAAGGATGGTGTTATGCGTTTGTTAAAGAAATTTAGTTATCTATTACTCATTGTTGTTTTAATGGGAAGCCAAGTTGTTCTCCCTGATTTTACTCCGTCTATTGAAGCAAAATCGTTAAAGGATTTGCGTCAAGAACTCGCAGATATGGAAAAGAAATATGAGGAGAATAAGAAGGAACAACAGGCTACTCAAGCCGAAATTGATAAAGCCAATTCCGAAATTAATCGTCTTACGAAAGAAAAGATGGGAATCGAAAAAGATATTGCGGATTTAACGGCAGAAATTGAACAAACGAATAAGGATATTGCTGCTAAAAATGAGGAAATCAAGGATATTATAGCTTACTATCAACTATCCGCAACAGGAGAAGATGCCTATCTAGAATATGTCTTTACGGCAACTGATTTTACCGATTTTATCTATCGAATGGCAATCGCTGAGCAATTAAGTGATTATAATGATTCTCTTATTGAAGAATATCAAAATTTAATTTTAGAAAACGAAGAGAAAAAAGAACAATTATCCAATAAGGTCGTCGAGTTAAACAACAAGACGAAGGAATTAGAGAAGACTTTAGCGAGTCTAAGAGTAGATTTAAGTAAAACGGTAGAAGGCGCTGTTGATATTGAAACAGAGCTAAAAACGATTCGTAAAAACTTAGAAAATTATGAAAAAACATATAAAGAATTTAAATGTGATGAAACAGAAGATTATCAGGCTTGTTTAGCAAAACATCCTGATCAGCTTCCACCAGACACGGCATTCTTTAGACCAGTTATCTCTGGACGTGTTTCTAGTAACTATGGAATGAGAACTTATTGGTTAAATGGTGTAAAAAGAACAGAGGGGCATGCAGGAATTGACTTTGCTGTTCCCCACAATACGAATGTCTATTCGGTAGCGGCTGGTAGAGTAGTAGCTATTTACAACAAATTAAGTTGTGGAGGAAACCAAGTCTACATTGCTCATACGGTTAATGGAAAGAAGTATACCTCCGGTTATATGCACCTTGCTTCTATTAAAGTAAAAGTAGGGGATGTCGTCACTTCCGATACTGTTATTGGTAAAAGTGGAGGTGTTCCAAGTATTGAGACATGGGATCACTGTTCAACAGGAGGACATGTCCATTTACAGATGGCAACTGGTCACTATATGATTGACTATTTATCATGGAGTGGATATAGTTCTCGTACCTTTAATCCAAGAAATGTAGTCAATGCTCCTGCTTTAGGAAAATCTTTCACTAGTAGAACCAGAAAATATTAGTCGACATTCTTAGAACAATTCTTTTGCTATCATCTAATAGGTGATGGTATGAAAGTGAAAGTATTTGACGAAAGTCATGAAAAAGATTTAGAAGCTGCCATTAATGATTTTATTGAAGATGTCAAAGTAATTGATATCAAATATCAGGTGGCAGTATCGATTTTTGGAGAGGAACAAGTATATTGTTTTTCGGCCTTGATTATGTATGAATAAACTATTAGAATTTCTAATAGTTTTTTTGTTTAAAAAGAAATTTTTTCGCACACTATAAACATAGAATATAGAAGGAGGAAAGATATGTTTCAAAATTTTTCAGAAGAGGCTAGAAAGACAATTACCATTGCAAAACAAGAGATGCAATCTTTAAAACACCCTTATGTTGGTTCCGAACATCTTTTGTTAGCAATTTTGAAATCAAAAGAAAATATTTCCTCTCGTCTGAAAGAATACTCTTTATCCTATGAGAACTTTCGAGAAGAGCTGATTAAGACGATAGGATGTGGAAAAGAGAAAAGCGAATGGTTTTTATATACTCCGATTCTTAAAAATATCTTTGGAAATGCCATTGAGATTAGTAAGGAATTAAACTGCGAGGTGGCAACGGAACATCTCTTGATGGGAATGCTAGAAGAAGGAGAAGGCATTGCTATTAGGATTCTCATGAACATGGGAATTGATATCGATAAGATGTATCACGATTTCATTTTAAAACCAGCTAAGAAAGGAAAAAAGAAGAAATTACTCATTGAAGAACTAGGCGTTGATTTTACAGAGAAAGCTCGTAAAGGTGAATTTGATCCGGTCATTGGACGGGAAAAAGAATTAAAACGCATGATGGAGATTCTAACACGAAGAAATAAAAATAATCCTCTTCTTATCGGCGATGCCGGAGTAGGGAAGACCGCTATTGTAGAGGAATTAAGTAGACGGATTGTGAGTGGGGAGGTACCTAGTAAATTATTAAATAAAAGAGTAATCAATATCGATATGTCTTCTTTGGTAGCGGGAACAAAGTATCGGGGAGAATTTGAAGATAAAATCAATAAGCTAATCAAAGAGATAGAAGAAAGTGATGATTTCATTCTTTTTATTGATGAAATTCATACACTAATCGGAGCTGGGGGAGCAGAAGGAGCTATTGATGCTTCCAACATTTTAAAGCCTGCTTTAGCGCGTAATAAAATGCATTGTATAGGAGCAACTACGACTTTAGAATATAAGAAATATATGGAGTCAGATAAAGCTCTTGATCGAAGATTTCAAACCATTCTCATTGAAGAGCCAAAATTAGAGACGGTAAAAAATATTTTGCTAGGGTTAAAGCCAATTTATGAAAAGTTTCATCACGTCACCATGTCAGAGGAGATTCTAGATCAACTCATTTACTTGACCGATAAATATTTATCTGAAAGAAAGAATCCCGATAAGACAATCGATATCTTAGATGAAGTATGCGCCCATGCCAATTTAAAAGAAAATAAGAAAGTGAAGAAATATCGAGAGTTATCCACCCAATTAAAAGAGATGATTGACTGTAAGAAAGAATCGATTATTGAACAGGACTTTCAAAAGGCTATTGATTATCGGGAAAAGGAAAATCGCATTCGCCATGAAATGAATCAATTAGAACTAGAAATCTCACATCAAGGATATGGAACCGTGAATAAAAAGGATTTAGAAGAAGTCCTAAAAATGAAAATCGATATGCCTATTTATGAATTATCAAATGCTTCTAAAAATAAAAAGACACTTCAAAAACAATTAGAACGCAAGGTAATAGGGCAGAGGAAAGCTATCTCAGAACTACTAGATATCTATTTACAAAATCAGGAAGAGCACAAGTGTTACGGCGTATTATTTTCTGGCAGTAGTGGCGTTGGAAAGACCCTTTTGGCAGAAGAATTCGGTCATCTTTTTTCCAATCATGTCGTCCGGTTAGATATGAGTGAATATAGTGAGGCACACTCGATTAGTAAGTTGATTGGTTCGCCAGCTGGATACGTTGGATATGATGATGCCTGTCATGCTTTTGAAGAAATTCGAACGAATCCGTTTAGTGTTCTCATCTTAGATGAAATAGAAAAAGCCCATCCCAAAGTATGGAATCTTTTCTTTCAAATTCTAGATAATAGTGAGCTAAAGGATTCGAAAGGCAATGTAATTGATTTTCACAACGTTATTCTCCTTTTGACGACGAATGTATCCCAAAAAAAAGAATTGGGATTTCAACAGAAAAGTCAACCACTAGAGGAACTAAATGAGACTTTTGGTGTTCCTTTCATGAATCGGCTAGAAGGTGTTATCTTCTTTGAAAAGTTAACCGAAGAATCCCTTTATAAAATTATTGATCAGAAGGTCAAAGAAAGGAAAGGTAGGGCTTATAAGGCTTTAACGATGAGGGAAAAGCAAGAAATTGTTCAAAAAAGTAACTTTTTGGAATATGGAGCCCGTCAAATTTCGACTCTTTTAAAAAAATATTATCAAAAACTTCCTATCCAGACAAAAAACTAAAAAAAAATTCAAAATACTATGCCAAAAATTAAATTTATGATATAATGAGTTTAAGATGAAGGTGATAGGATGGATATCTTAGACGAAATAAGAAACAATCTAGCTACCAACGCTAATCTAACGGAAGAGATAAAAGACAAGATGTTTGAACTTACTGTCCTTTTTCATCAAAAATTTCCAGACGTTAGTCTAGAGAAATTAAAAGAAAAAATAAAAGATGTGAAGTTGGGGAAAATAGGGGTTTTCGAAAGAAAAGGCCCAGTGATATATGATTCATTAAAGAACGAGATTTGCTTTAGTAATAAGAAACTTCATGAAGAGTATGATGCCAATCATCTAATGATGAAGGGAATTCTTGGAATGATATCTTCTTATGAAGATTACTATGGATTTAATAAAGATGGTAGTTTGCGTGCTTTAAATATTGGATATACAGAGATGTTGGCAAATTTCCTAGTAGGAAATGAAGGTACTTGTGATTATGAAGAAGAGCTTTTAGCTACGAATCTAATCAGCCAAATCATTGGTCAGGATGTACTATTTAATGCTTATTTTAACAATGATTCGGAGATTATTTTTAAGAAAATGCTAGAAGTGGAGGTTGGTTAATGACAACAAAAACACAAGACGCGTTTGAACAATTAAACTACTTCACAGCATCGAAAGAATCTGGTGCGACTTATTCAGAAAACTTTGTCAATGTATTAGACTTGCTATCTTCTATTTATGTAGAAAAGATTCGTCAGGGAAAATGTTCAGAAGAAGAGATAGAGGATTTTGCAGCGATGTTACCAAATTCAAAGGAGGCAGTAGGAGAACCTAGTATGCATCCAGATAGTATCGCTTTAACGCAAACGAAATTTAATGAATCTGTGAAGATAGCTATGTTATCTTCTCGGATTGAAAAGCAAGAAGAGGCTGGAAAAACAATGTAAAACTAAAGGATGTTCCTTTAGCTTTTTTCTTGGAAAGAAAAAGGATATCCCTTTCTTTCTTTCCTTATTTATGATAGAATGAATATATTGGAGGTGTCTTTATGACCAATAAAGAATTAGCAGATCTATTATTACCAGGTGTAGACTCTGATATTAGTAAATATGAAAAAATGTATCCAGAAAGAAATCTTGATGAAAAGGCAGTAGTTACGCGTTTCGCACCTTCTCCAACCGGCTTTGTTCATATGGGATCTTTGTTCCAATCTTTTATTTCCAGAAAGGTTGCTAGCGATACCAATGGGGTATTTTTCTTAAGAGTAGAAGATACCGATCAAAAAAGATTAGTAGAAAATAGCGTTAAAGGAATTGTCGATGATTTAAGAAACTTTGAAATTGAAATCGATGAAGGAATGATTAACGAGGAAGAGGAGAAAGGACTTTACGGTCCATATATACAAAGCAAACGTAAAGATATCTATCAATCTTATGTAAAATATTTGTTAGAGCAGGGAAAGGCTTATCCTTGTTTTTGCTCAGCAGAAGAGATAGAAGAAACCAGACTTTTACAGGAGAAGAAAAAGCAGAGAATAGGATATTATGGAAGGTTTGCTAAATGCCGAAGATTGACACCAGAACAGATTAAAGAGAAAGTTGAAAACGGTGAAACCTTTATTATTCGGTTGAAATCCCATGGAGATTTTGAACATAAAATTAAGGCTCATGATTTAATCAAAGGGGCATTAGAGTTTCCTGAGAATGACTTAGATGTTGTTATTATGAAATCCGATGGACTTCCAACTTATCACTTTGCCCATTTAGTAGACGATCATTTAATGAGAACAACACATGTTATTCGTGGAGATGAGTGGTTGAGTTCTCTTCCTCTTCATCTTCAATTATTTGAAACTTTTGGCTTTAAAGCTCCTAAGTATGCCCATATTTCTCCTATTATGAAAGAAGAAAATGGCATTAAAAGAAAGCTTAGTAAACGAAAAGACCCAGAAGCAGCTGTCAGTTATTATCATGAAAAGGGAATTCCCGTAGAGGCCGTTAAGATCTATTTAATGACTCTTGCCAATACGAATTTTGAACAGTGGTATGATTGTAATAAAGATAAGACGTTAGCAGATTTTCCATTCGATTTTAAAAAGATGTCTAGTAGTGGTGGACTTTTCGATGTAGAGAAACTACTCAATATTTCTAAAAACTATATCAGTCGTTTAAAGGCAACGGAAGTATATGAGGGACTTCTTCATTGGTCTGAAGTTCATGATCCAGAATTCTATAACGTTTTAAAAGATCATCCTGAATATGCAACAAAAGTATTCAATATTGAAAGAGATCAGAAAAAACCACGAAAAGATTATAGCTGTTATTCTGATATCAAAGAGCAAACATGGTATATGTTTGATGAACTATATGCAAATCATGAGAAGGAGTATCCTTTCCAAACGATTTCCGATTCCAAGGAGATTGCCCAAATTCTTTCTGCTTATATGGAGAAGTACTATCATGAAGAAGACAGTAAAGAAGAGTGGTTTGAACATATGAAGGATTTAGCGCAAGAGTTTGGATATGCAAGAGAAGTAAAAGAATATAAAGAAAATCCAGATGCTTATAAAGGACATATTGGGGATATTAGTTTGGTATTAAGAATTGTTTTGACGACGAAATCTATGACACCAGACTTATATGACATTATGACGATTCTTGGAAAAGAGCACATCTTTGAACGTTATCAAGCATGGATAAAAGGAAATGAGTAAAAAAACAATAATAATATAGTAGAGGTGAACGAAATGGATGTACTCACTATGTTATTATTTTTTTTGTGCAAGCAAGAAATTCCTGTTTCTTTTTATGAATATCGGGTTTGGGAACCCATAAGATATATTGAGGTTGTAGAAGGAAATCAAGTAACTATTCAAGCTGGTCAAGAAACGCTTTGGATGGAAAAGGGAACAAAAAGAATTGATTTGAATAACTATTATGCACTTGATTCTTTTACGATTCAAGGAACATTTAAACAGATAAAATTCTATTACCGTGAAAATGTAGTTGCCACTCTTTTTCCTCACAATCAAGAGACTTATCAAGCAGAAGATATGATCCTTGAAAATCAATTTTATTCGTATTATACATTTCGTGAGCAAGAGGAGAGAGTGGGTTATTCTTTTTGGAAATATCACAAGGAGAAGATCTCACTGCTAAGTTTATCTAGTTTTGTCGAATCGATAGTCGAGAATCCTAAAAGGTGTTAAAGTAGGGATGGAGAGTGATAAAGTGCTAGAAATTCAAACAGAATATCGGGAGGGAATTTTGTTTGTCAGACTCCTTGGAAAACTAGTAGAGGGTACCGTTTCCTCGCTACAACGAGAAGTCGAAAGTTGGAAACAAAATGGGATATCTAATATTGTTTTCAATGTCAATGATTTAGAGGAAATCGATTTATCTGGTATCCACACTTTTTTTGAACTCTATCAGATGATTCATGATAAGTCTGGTCATAGTTTAATTTGTGGTATGAACCATCACGTTAATGAAAGTTTAAAACAATCACGGATTCTCAATTACATCTATGAAATATCCGATGAATTAAATGCAATTAAGGTGATGAAATGGAACAACTAGAGCTCGAGGCTCTCATTTTAGAACATGAAAAATTAATCTATTCAATTATGAAGTATTTTCCGAATTATCCTAATAAAGATGATTTATTTCAAGTGGGTTGTATTGGTTTAATAGAAGCACATTATCATTATAAAAGTGATCGTCATACCAAGTTTTCCACCTATGCGTATAGTTATATTTTGGGGGAGATGAAAAAACTAGTACGGGAAGATAGGGGAATTAAGGTTAGTAGAATGACTCACTCTCTTCATTTAAAGATTGAAAAAGCAAGTATTCTTTTATCCCAAAAATTGATGAGGGAACCGACCGTTCGTGAGATAGCTGATTTCTTAGAAGTCGAAGAAGAACTAATCGTCGAAGCTCTTTATAGTAGTAGTGCTCTTTTAGATGTTGATGAGATTCCAATCAGTGTGACCGAAGACATTGATAATCAAATCTATTTAAGAGAAGAGTTAAAAGAATTGAGTAGTGAAGAGTTAGAAATCTTAAATAGACGGTATATGGAGGACCGCACACAATCCGAAACGGCTAAGCTTTTAGGGATTAGTCAAGTTCAAGTTTCTAGGAAAGAAACGAAAGCTATTCAAAAACTAAAAAATAAATTAGTTGCCTAAAAATATTGAAAAAGGCCTCTGTTTATGTTAAAATCAATATGTAGCTTGTTTTGGAGTAGTACTCAAGAGGCTGAAGAGGCGCCCCTGCTAAGGGTGTAGGTCGGGTAAACTGGCGCGAGGGTTCAAATCCCTCCTGCTCCGCCATGATGTTTATTATCCCTTTATTTTAAAGGGATTTTTTTTGCTTTTAAGTTTTTAGGTGCTATTTAGGTACTATTTTTCCGCTAATGAGATTGATGTCTTTCAAAAAGTTAGAAAGAATGATATACTTAAAGTGGTGATGATATGAAGAAGTATTTATATGACTATATAAAAGAAATCGATACCCTTTTAGAGAAGGATACAGTAGAGGAGGATATCATAACGAAGCATTTAATTAAGATTGAATTCTTCCAACATGAACGGGAGATTCATCTCTTTGTTACGTTAGCGTATGCCTTATTTGCTATTATTAGTTTTGCTATTTCTACGCTAGAGCCGATGTTTGTCTTTATTGGTATTATTTTAGTATTGTTTTTAATTCCGTATGTCCTTCATTATTTTCATTTGGAAAATGGTGTTCAATATTTGTATAAGCAGTATGACAAATTAGTAGAGAAGGCAGGAAAATGAGAAAAGTCGTTTTCTTTTTTCTTCTCCTATTTTCTAGTACTATTGTCTATGCTCTTCCTTCTATTAGTTCTACCAATGTCTATTTTTATCAAATGGATAAAGGAGAAGTATTATATGAGAAAGATGCTCAAAAAGAAGTTTCTATTGCTAGTCTAACGAAGATTATGACAGCCTCTGTAGCGTTAGATTTAATTGAAAACTTGGAGGAGAAAGTAACCTTAAAGAATGCAGACTTTAAGGGATTATGGGAAGCGAATGCTTCACAGGCCGGATTTCGTGTAGGGGAAACCGTTACCTATCGAGATCTTTTATATGGACTTCTTCTTCCTAGTGGAGCGGAGTGTGCTTTAGCGCTTTCAAATCATTTAGTAGGGAGTGAAGAAGCCTTTGTTTTGAAAATGAATGAGAAGGCTTCTCAACTAGGGTTAGAACATACCAAATTTCAAAATACAACAGGTTTGGATGAGGAAGGGCATTACTCAACGGCTGAAGAGGTCGCTACGATTTTGTTAGACGCTTTAAAGAATCCCGAATTTGTCACAATTTTTTCCGCTCGAGAATATGATACGAGTAATGGTCGGCATCACTTTGTAAGTACATTAGAAAAAAATGTTGCGTCTTATGATTTAGATATTTCTTATATCAAAGGAAGTAAGACGGGGTATACTTATGATGCGGGACTTTGCTTAGCGAGTATTGCTGAAGATGGAGAGGATCACTACTTATTAGTGACGCTAGGGGCCGATTATAAAGCAGGAAAACCATATCAAGTGATTGATAGTAATGCCTTATATCAGTATTTTTTTGAAAATTATGCGTATCAAAAAGTTTTAACCAAAGGAGAAAAGTTAAAGACGATTGCCGATGAAAATGGGGAACTCCATGATTATTATGCTACTTCCGATATTGAGCTTTATCTACCGAAAAATGTAGAGATAAAAAGCAAGTATGACGGATTAGAACTTCTTACTTATGATATGGAAGTAGGGAGTGAAATAGGAAAGTATACGGTATTTAGTAATGAAGAAGTACTTGCTGAAGAAACGTTTCGATTAGAAGAAAAGATTGTAAAGCCAAGACAGTATCCCAATATTTTTATTTTAGTGGGGGTTGCCATCCTTTTCCTTCTCTTGATTCTTATTTTGATTCATCGCAAAAAAAAGAAAAAGAAAAAAAGAAAAGCTATTCGTAAATAGCTTTTTTTAAAACCTTCCTTTTTCCTTTTCCATCCAAATGAGGAAAGCACCGATTAGACCTGGTAAAGAGCAGATAAAGAAGGTGGCAATGGTAAAATCAGTTCCACTTCTCTTTAAGATGACCATATAGATAATGGCCTGGATAATAATAAGGCCTACTCCAACCAAAACTTTCACATTCCAACTATGCATAAACATCTAACAACACCTACCTATACAATTCTTTTTTTAGAGATTCTAAATTGTCTCTCATAATGCTTAAATAGTCTGCATCTTTATTATATTCTTCTTCTGAACGGGTATATAATGTATGGAGTTCCACTAATTCTATATCATTTTCTTCTTGCATTTTTTGAATGGTTTGATTAACGGTTTCTCCCTTAACCGTATAAATATACTGGATATCTCCGTTCTTAATCATATCGTTTACGGTACGAATTGTACGGTCATTTAACTTCTCATTTTCTTCTAAGGAAATAACGGTAATTCCATATTTTGCTAAACAGAGAAAAGCATCATTGCTGACAACAATCGTCTTACGATTTGCTCTTCCTGCCATATCTTTATAGTCAGCGTCTAATTGAATTAAATCTTGTTTTAAAGATTGATACTCTTCATTGATATCGTTAACTAGATAAGTACTAGTCGTATATTCCTCAAATCCTTTTTTGATATCATTTGCAACAGTCAGCAAATTCATCGGATCTAACCAAATAGCTTCAATGCTTTGCTCTTCAATCGTTGTTGTTGGAATAGAGGCAGAAGCATCGATGATTTTTAATTTTTTATTATGATTTCTCATTTTGGTAAAATAAGTTTGTTCTTTTTCATCAAGCCCTATAAAAATGAATAGATTATCTTTACTGAAATCATTTAGCAATTTATCACTGACGGTATCTTCATAAGTACTTCCATTTGGGTAAATACTTTCAATCGTACTATGATCTTGATACATTCTTTCCACGATATATTGAATCGGATAGGCAGTGGTTCGAATATGGATATCTTCCATGGAATCACTTTCTAGACACCCTGTTACGAAAAATAGTAGGATAAATACGAAATATTTTAGTTTCTTCACTTTTTTATCTCCTTTTTATAACGGGGTCATAACCGTACGTACCCCATGGACTACATCGCCATATTCTTTTTATGGTTAAATAGCTACCTTTTATGGCACCATATTCTTGAATTGCTTCTATTCCGTAATTGGAACAAGTAGGAATATGTCTACAATAATTGTGCCATGGTCCAGGAATCATTTGATAAATTTTAATCATTCCGATAAGAATATGTTTCATATTTAGCACCAAAAACATTATACTAAAAAACCTAAAAAAAGTAAAACACAAATCCTTTTTTTTGATATAATAAAAATAGAGTAGAGAAAGGAAGTGATGAATAGTGGAATTACTAGAGAGATTGGACATTCCTTATCACAATGAAAAACTTTATCGCAAGGCTTTTACCCATACTTCTTATGCCCATGAAGCAGGTTGTGAGAGTTATGAGCGCTTAGAGTATTTAGGAGATGCCGTCTTAGAGCTTATTATGAGTGAATATTTATATAAAAATACAGATGAGCCAGAAGGAAAGATGACGAAGTTGAGAAGCTATTATGTCTGTGAAAACGCCTTATATGAATATTCTATCTTATTAGGTTTTAATGAGGAGTTATTATTAGGTAAGGGAGAATTAGAAAGAGACGGAAAACATAATCGCGCGATTGTAGCGGATATTTTTGAAGCTTTTGTAGGCGCTCTATTTTTGGATTGTGGAATCGATGAGGTAAGAAAGTTTATTTATACTCACATTATTCCTCTCATTGAGAATAAGAGTATTGACTTTATTAACGACTACAAGTCTGTTTTGCAAGAACTTGTTCAAACCGATAAGAAAAGCTTGGAATATGTTGTCGTTGAAGAAAAAGGTCCAGCCCATGATAAAGAGTTTAGCGTGATTGTGAAAATCGACGATATTACTTATGGAGCGGGAGTAGCGCATAGTAAGAAGGAAGCAGAGCAGTTAGCGGCAAAAGATGCCCTACAAAAGGCGCAGAATGGTATTTAGTGGTTGAGAAAAGACAAGGAATATGTTAAAATAAGTAGCGGAAAGGGAGTGTAACATGGGAAGATTTCCTAATATAGCAGCAGCTAAAGCGAAATCAGGAGCTGCACGTGGTAAACTATATGGAATGTATGCAAAAGAAATTTATCAAACAGCCAAGACAGGTGGTGTTACTCCAGAAGGCAATCCTAGTTTAAAAAGATTGATTGAAAAGGCCAAAAAAGAACAAGTACCAGCCGATATTATTAAAAGAGCAATCGATAAAGTAAGTAGTGGAGTAGGAGAAGACTATCAAACACTTACTTATGAGATTTTTGGACCAGGTGGTTCTACGCTCATGGTAGAGTGTTTAACGGATAACGTGAATAGAAGCGTTAGTGACCTAAGAGCCGTTATCAATAAGTGTCATGTGAAGATGGGCGCTATGGGTAGTGTTGCTTATATGTACGATAACTTATGCATTGTTGGTTTTAAAGGGTTAACGGAAGAACAGGTGTTAGAAGCGCTTATTATGGAAGAAGTTGACTATGTCGATATGGAAGTGGAAGGGGACACCGTCATGATTTATGGAAATCCACAGGATTTATTTAAAATCAAAACGGCAATTACCAATGCCTCACCAAACGTAGAATTTACAGTTGATGAGATTTCCTTGCTTCCAAAGGAAAGAATTACTTTAGAGGGAGAAGCCTTAGAAGAATTCAATCGACTACTAACTTTATTAGATGAAGTTGATGATGTTCAAAATGTATATCACAATGTAGAACTATAGTATCTCTATAGTTTTTCTTTTGCCTTTTATGATACAATAAGAATAGCAAAGATAGTAGAGGTGTTAGAATGGGCTGGATAAAAGCATTGGATGAAAGAAAGGCCGAATCTTTGGTGAAAAAGGGAAATTACCGGGATTATCAAAAATTTGATAATCTTATTAGAAAAGGAAAACTAGATCTTCAAAATCCTGAAATTTTAAATAGTTACTTAGAAACTTTGAGAAACGGTGATGGAAGTTTAAGCTCTTTTAGATTAAGCACAGTGTTAGAAAATGGGGTTACTCCTCAAAGACTTTTGGAGGAAGGTTGGATAAAGGCAGGGATTACTTCTATAGCCATTGAAATCTTGAACAGCCACAGTTATTCTTTGAGAGGTCATTGGATGAGTGGAGATCGTTCTGACACTTTACCTATCGAGATTTTCGATGAGTTGATAAAAGACGAAGCAGCGAGGACGGAGATTATTCAAAATTCTCCTATTGAAGAGTATGGAAAACAATTTGTAAAAAATAATCTTCGTCATTTGAACGGAAAAGAGGACGAAGACTCAAGAAGATGTCAAAGTTTTTTAGAGAGTTTAAAGACATTAGGAAATCTGTCCTTTCATGGTGCGGACATTTCCGAAATATATGGAAACCCAGAATTACAGGAACAACTTCACGAATTAGGACTAGTAGAGGAAGAAACAATAAATGAGTTATATGCTTATCAATTTGCTGACATGAGAAAACAATTGTTGGATCATTCCTTTTCTCCCAAAAAAAGTGTTGGCATTGATGTTCAGCTTAATCCATCTTCTGCTATGGCAAAATATTGGCAGGAGCAATCTCAGTTATTAGGCGAGGATGCTATGAGGTATGCGATGTCTTGTTGTTCCAAAATGTCTCATCCTAATCTTTTTGGGGATAAGACAAAAAAAGAAGTCAGAGAAGAGTGGTTCAGTCATCTTAGTGATTGGGAAAGAGACATTTTTGGAGAAGATGATTTTGAAGAATATTATCAAGAAAATGTTCCCTATTTTACTTCTGATGGAAACTTAACCGATGCTTTTTTTCAGAGTGAAGTTTCTGGCTCTCCGGTAAATGAAATGAAAACATTTTTTTATGAGGGACGTGATTTTGGATATGATTCTCAACTGGTACAGTTTTTTGCCAATAATGTAAATCGTCTTAAAGGTTCTATGAAGGGGCTTATTTTAACCTGGATGAAATTGGAAAATCAGGAGGAGAAAGAGGTTTTAAGAAAACTATTATTCCGTTATGCAACAGGGGGACATCCCGATTTTGTAGATGCCATTTTTGATGAGTCTGGAGTCAAAGAAGAATTTTATAAAAAAGCAGTTTACCAGAATGGAATTCATAAAATAGATGGAAAGACAGTATGTCTCTATCAATTATTAGAAGCTTTAGAACCTAATTTTAAAGATCATCTTACGCCTATGGAATGGCAATATATTTCCTATACGAAAGACTATCCAATGTTACCAATTTCGAATCTTTCGGGAGTCGATGTTTATGGACATTTGGAAGATTATTTTGATGAGTATGGACCGAAAGAGAAAATTCTAGAAAAAATCTTTTTGACCTATCGAGAAAATCTTTTGGAATATCCAGATTTATTATCCAAATTAGCGCCTAACAGAAAGCAATACCTTCTTTATATTGATAAAGTGGAGGAGAAACAAAAGTTACTTAGCTTTTCTTTAGAACAAATAGACCGTTACTTTACGGAAGAGGGAGCAACTAATGAGTTCTTAAATGAAATGTTTGTTTTGGGAGAATACCATCTTTTAAGTGAAGAATCGGAAGAGAAATTAAAATCTTCTTTAGGGGAAATTCGTTTTCAAATTATTAAAATTTATCAAACCATTCCTTTAGTTGCCGTTGCGAATTCTTTTAAAGAATATGTAAAAGGATATGAAAAGAATATTACTTTAGAAAATTTACCAATCATTAAAAGACTTCTAGAGCGTGTAAGTTACTCTAATTCCAGTGATGTTCGCCATTTCAGTGGGGCATTGATTAGCCAATTGTTACCTTTGGGAGAAAATGCTTTTACCCAATTAGATAAAATTGAGGATGTGTTCCTTAGAAATAACTTGCCTATGGTAGGAAAAATATTTTCTACTTTTGTTCAGCTTTATTTAAAAACAGGGACTTTCCAGCCAGATGGAACTTTTATATCTACTTTGGATTCGACGATAACACCAGCTACTTCCCCTGTTTTAAGACATCTTTCTTCTTCTAAAAGAGAGGCTATTCTCTTTGCTGATTTGCTTCGATCGGCAATGAATTCTAATAATCGCTCCATAAAAGGATATTTAGAGTCGATAGAAAGAGGAGAATCTCTTGTTTCAAGAATTGAAGAGGAAGGACTTTCTTTCAATGACTTAACGGAAGAAGAACAACAAATTTTAAAAATTTTTGAACAGCATTTAATCACCTTGTATCAACACACACAAGTCGGTCAAAAAGAAGAAATCGTTTTAGGAGCAGATATTCTTGAAAACATTAAAACATTGACAAAGTTATTTAAAACGAACTCTAGATATTCCTTATCTGATAGAATTGTGCGTTCTTTTGGTTATCTAGCAGGTGTTACTTCTTTTGAACAGATGCGGAAATATATGGAAACGAGAAGACAATTTATCGACCAAAGAAATCAACAAAATCTTTCCTCTTTTACTTTGGAAGAAGGAGACTTTATTAAGGGAATTAATTCGCTTTCTTATCTTGGTAGTATTCTCCAAAATGGTTCGAATTGTAAAGAGTTTTTAGGAAGTAGCGCGGAAAGTGATGCGACTCCTTATGACACGGATTTATCTAGAATTTTAAAAAAAGGAGCTACTTTAGCGGAAACGATTTCCGGTACCATCTCTGCTTCTTATGGAAGAACTTGGTTCGTTTTAAAGAATGACGGTCGCTTCACTGTTACTAGAGAGAAAATAGGGGGAGAAGAACAGACTTCGTTTTCTTCTTCTGAATTATCTAAGTTAGAAGCTTTTGCGACCGGTTCTGATCAACACTATGGAATTCGAACGGGATTTGGATCAACAGAGATAGACTATATTATTACAGATGAAGATGTCTCTCTTATTGGCTATGAGATTGCGAAAAACGGATTTTATATACCAGTTGTTGATTATCAAACAGGAAAACTAATTTTTACACCAGAGCAATACGATGACTTAAGAAAGAAACTTTCTGGTTTGGATTACTATGAGGGCGGTCCTTACCTTTTTGCGGAAGAGTTCGTAGATACGCCTGCTATTCAAACCTATAAAGAGCAAGAGGAAAGTGACGCTTCCATAAATGCAAAAATCGAATCTCTATTAGAAAGAGAAATATCGCAAGGACTTTCTTCCATTCATCGAACAATGAAAACAACGCTAGATGGAGATTTGTCAGAAGGAATTGTCGAAGTCTTTTCCACTGGCTCTACTGCTCGAAGAACGAATCTTCCTGGTGATCCCGATTTTGATTTTATTGTCCGGGTAGATGCGAGAGATTATCAAGATCCGGAACGGATGAAAAGTTTAGAAACCGCCATTCTAAGTCATTTTCAAGTCCAAAAAGCAGAGAATGGTCTTCGGGGATTAGAGGTATTAGTAGACGGAATAGATACTCCTATCAAAATGGATATTACTATTATTCAAAAGACAGATAAAGTAGATTATTCTAGTGAGGTCGCTTTAGCGGAACGCTTAAAGAAAATTAAGGAACAGGATAGTAAATTGTATTCCGAAGTTCTTGCGAATATCAAATTGGCCAAAGCAGTCATGAAAGAGGCAGGATGCTATAAAAATCACCGAAAAGATGAGTCTCAAGGAGGTCTTGGTGGCATTGGAATTGAAAACTGGATATTGCAAAATGGAGGCTCTTTTCTAGCAGCAGCAAAAGACTTTTTACGTGCGGCTGAAGGAAAGGATTTTGAACAATTTAAAAAAGAATATCAAGTTTGGGACTTTGGTAAGAATCATATGTTTGAAGAAAAACAACTGGTTCCTTTTGATGAGTATGTGAGACAAAACATGAATGAAACCGGATTTAAAAAGATGGTAGCGGCTTTAAAAAAGTTCGTGATGGAAATAGAATATATGCAAGAGGATTCTAAACAAAAATAAATGCCTTAGAAAAATACGCTTTCTAAGGCGTTTTTTCACTTATTTTTTATTTTCAAATGATATAAATCATGTTATAATGATAAAGGAGGATAGATATTATGGAACTTAACGAATTAATCAGTGCTTATCAATCCTATCAAAAAAAAGTAGATGAATTATGGAGGTCTCTTTGACCCTGAAAAAAAGGAAAGTCAAATTGCAGAACTAGAAGCATTAATTTCTTCTCCTTCTTTTTGGAGTAGAGACGACACCAACGAGCTGATTACGAAATGTAATTCGTTAAAAGAAGAATACGAAGGAGTCAAAAACCTAAAAGAAAAAATTGACACGCATTTACAAATCGCTCTTTATTTGAAAGAAGAAAGAGATGCAGAAATGGAAGCTTCTCTAGAAAGTGAACTTCCTAAACTGGAAGAAGAAATCAATCAGATTCATCTTAAACTACTTTTGAATGGCCCTTATGATGATTGTGATATCATCTTAGAAATTCATCCGGGGGCAGGTGGAACAGAATCTTGTGACTGGGCGAATATGCTATATCGAATGTATACTCGCTATTTTGAAAAAAACAATTATAAAGTAGAATTAATCGATTATCAAGATGGGGAAGAAGCAGGTATCAAAAGTGTTTCTTTAATTGTTCATGGCGATAAATGTTATGGATATTTGAAAGGGGAAAAGGGCGTTCATCGTTTGATTCGTATTTCCCCATTTGATTCCAATAGTAGAAGACATACCTCTTTTGCTTCTGTTGACATTACTCCTCTTTATCAAGAAGAGGCAGTCGATGTAGAAATAAAGGATACCGATATTCGGGTAGATGTTTATCGTAGTAGTGGAAAAGGTGGTCAAGGGGTCAATACGACCGATAGTGCGGTTCGAATTACTCATTTTCCGACAGGAATTGTTGTTACTTGTCAAAATGAGAGAAGTCAAATTCGCAATAAAGAAATTGCGATGACTGTCTTAAAAAATAAAATATATCAACGAGAGCTAGAGAAAAGAGAACAGGAATTAAAGGCTATTAAAGGGGAATCTTCAGATATCAATTTTGGTTCGCAAATTCGAACTTATACGATGCATCCTTATTCCCTTGTCAAAGATCATCGGACAGGAACAGAAACGGGAAATGTTACGAAAGTATTAGATGGAGATATCTCTTTATTTATTGAAGATTATTTGCGGAAAGGAGTGCAGTAAGAATGAGAAAGACGCATCGAGGAGAAACCTTATTTCGTTATGGGGAATTCATTTTAGGTGTTCTTTTGCTCGCTATTGCCTACAATTATTTCGTACTTCCTAACAATATTACGTATGGCGTAGGAGGATTGGGTGTCATTTTTAAAAAGACATTCGGATTAGATCCTTTTATCGTTATGCTTACGAGCTCTGTTTTTTTACTCATTTTGAGTTTTCTTCTCTTGGGAAAAGAGAGTACAAAAAATACCGTTATCGGTTCTTTATTGTATCCTATCTTTGTCAAATTGACGGAGTTTTTACCAAATGTTTTTAGTTTAGGAGAGATAGAACCTGTTTTAGAAGTCTTCTGTGGAGCAATTATTGCTGGGACAGGTTTAGGACTCGTTTTCAAAGCGGGATTTACTACTGGTGGAACGGACATTTTAAATCATATTGTCAGTAAATATGGAAAGATGAATGTTGGAAAAGCAATGATTTTTACCGATGGATTGATTATTCTTTTTTCCTTCTTAGTATTTAACTTTCAGACATTTATTTATTCTATTATCAATTTAGCCATTATCAGTATGATTACTGATAAAGTTGTACTGGGAATTTCTCAGTCTAAAGCCTTTTTCATTATTACCGAACATGAGACAAGTGTGAAAAAGTTTATTATGGATTCAATGACACATGGTGTGACGGTGTTAGAAGGAAGAGGGGGATACACGGGTGATTTTAAAAAAGTAATCATGTGTATTATTCCAACGAGTCAGTACTATGCTTTAAAAGAAGGAATTAAGAAGATTGACAAAGATGCCTTCTTTGTGATTACCGATGCTTATGAGGTATCGGGGGGAGCATAATGAAAGGAGTTTGCTATGGAATTAATTAGAATGCGGCACGTACATAAGGTATATAAAAATGGTGTGACAGCGATTCATGATTTAGACCTATCCATTGACAAAGGGGAGTTTGTCTTTATCATAGGCGCAACAGGATGTGGAAAATCTACCTTAATTAAGATGCTATATCGCGAGGAAAGACCTACTTCTGGACAGATTTTAGTAGGAGGAATTGATGTAGCGAAAATTAAAAACCGAAAAATTTATAAAATTCGTCGAAAATTAGGCGTTGTTTTCCAAGATTTCAAATTGTTACCAAAATTAACAGTATATGAGAATGTCGCTTTTGCGTTAGAGATTTTTGGTCTTCCAAAGGATGAAATTTATAATAAAGTAGTTCGAGTATTGGAACTTGTAGGATTAAAAAACAAAGCAAAGCAATATCCTACCCATTTATCTGGTGGAGAGCAACAGAGAGTGGCGATTGCGAGAGCGATTGTGAATGGACCTAAAATTTTAATCTGTGATGAGCCAACTGGAAACTTGGATGAAAAGACCAGTATGGAAATTATGAATGTTCTAGAAGCTATTAATAAATTAGGAACGACCATTATTATGGTTACCCATGATACAGAGATTGTCAACAAGATGAAGAAACGTGTCATTGAGCTTGACTCTGGTAGAATCTTAAGAGAGTATAAAGAGGGGGAATACGTTCATGAAGTTGATTAGAATTTTATTTAGAAATATTCGTGACTCTTTTAAAAGTATCATTCGAAATTTCTCTCTTTCTTTAGCTTCTATCAGTTGTATTACGATTACTTTATTAGTCGTTGCGATTTCGATGACTTTATCAGTGAATGTAAATAGTATGACGAAAAAAATCGAGGAAGATGTTACGATTGTTGCCTTCCTAGATGTGGATATTACAGAAGAGCGAATTGCCGAAATCGAAGAAGAAATTCGTAAGCTTCCTAATATTCAAGAGGGAAAAGAAGCTGTCATTTTGGATGACAAAGAGTCTATTCGCCAAGAGATGATGGATTCCTCTTCTACGTATGAACAGATTATGCAAAATTGGGAAGATCGAGAGGATAACCCATTAAAAGATGCTTATCATATTAAAATTGTCGATATTACGCAGATGGGAAAAACATCAAAACAAATTGCGCAGATTGAAGGCGTTGCTGTTGTCAAAGATGCCCAAGATATGGTTGATCAGTTAATCGGTGTTTTTGATGTCATTACGAAAGGTACTTATGCGATTGTTATCGCCCTTGTTCTCGTTACGGCTTTCTTAATTGCGAATACGATTAAAATTACCATTTTTTCTCGGAAACGGGAAATCGATATTATGAGATTAGTAGGAGCTTCTAATACGAATATTAAAATTCCTTTTGTTTTTGAAGGATTACTTTTAGGAGTTCTTGGATCTATTATTCCTATTGCCATTCTTGCCTATGGATATTCTACTCTCTATACCAAATTTGATGGGCGATTATTTGGAAAGTTCGTGACTCTCGTTAAACCAGAACCATTTATCTATATCGTTTCCGGTATTTTAATTCTTATCGGAGTTGTCGTTGGTATGTTTGGTTCATGGCGAGCTGTTCGCAAACATCTTAAAATCTAAAATACGAGCAATCGTATTTTTTTGTACAAAAAAATAGATGAATTATAGTTCAAATTCATCTACTTCTGCTTGTGGAACATCAATTTCATTGGTGATGATAATTTCTTCCACCGGTTTAAAAATTTTGGTCACATATTCTAGAACAAAAGGTTCTTCTACCACATTTAAAATATCGGAAAGAGAAAGTAAGCCAATAATCTTTTTATCTTCTTCTACGAGTAATCGTTTGACTCTTTCCTCAGACATGAGTTCTAAGGCTTCTTCGATGCTCGCTTCACTAGAAATACTGATGATATAATTGGTCATGTAAGGCTCTACTTCGTCCTTGCTATTTTTCCCAAGCGCTAAGGCTCGAATGACGATATCCCGATCAGTAATTACGCCGACGAAGTCATCCTCTTTTTCAACAGGAAGAAAACCAATATCATAATTTCTCATCATGCTACTTGCAGCCTCTAGGGTAGTATTCGGATAGGCAACAACCATATCTTTTGTCATAATTTCTTTTACTTTCATAAAATCACCATTTATAATATGTCTAAACTTTGAAAGCTTATACATTTTTATTCTTGAAAACTAATAGAATAGAGTATGATTAGACGAAATTGGAAACAAAGACTTGCCATTGTTTTATTTCTTCTTCTTTTTTTGATTGTGATATCTTTTTCTCTTCTTCAAAAAAGAGCTTCTCCTGTTCTCATGGCTTATGCCAGTCAAAAGGCTGAGAAGTTAGCGACCTTCTTGATGAATGATGCGATTAGTAAGCAAGTGGTAGAAGAATTAACGTTAGATAATCTCTTTATTTTAACAAAGGATGATTCTGGAAAAATTGTCAGTATTGATTTTAATTCCATTATTGTTAATAAGATTTTATCGACGACGACAAATGCGGTGGTTATCAGTTTAAAGTATGTCGAAGAAGGAAAAATGGAAAAGTTAGAACTTTCAGATGCCATTTCTTTGGAGTATAAAGATCAATCGGAAAAAGGTGTCTTTTATAAAATTCCTTTAGGAATTGCTTTTAAAAATCCTTTTTTGGCAGGATTGGGACCTAAGATTCCTGTTCTTTTAAATTTAGTTGGCTCCGTTTCTAGTAGTGTCGAAACAGAAGTGACTAACTTCGGTATTAATAATGCGATGATTGAAGTATATATCCATGTCATCACTCATCTTCAAGTTCTCCTTCCTTTTGTCTCTAAGAATATTGAGGTCGATACTCTCGTTCCCATTGCGATGAAGCTATTACAAGGAAATGTCCCAGAATACTATGCGGGAAGTTTAGATAGTCCCATTCTCTCCATTCCTATTCAATAAATTTCAAAAATGATGGCATACTAATGATGAGAGGGATTGAGGGAAAGAGATATGACAAGAAATACGCTACTATATGTTTTAGGAATTGTTCTTCTCGTGATGATTGGTTATTACCTTTTTTCTTCACAGGAGTATCCAACTTATTTTTTAGCAGGTAATCAAAAAGATATTGTCGTGAAAAACGAAAATAATCAAGATATAAAACTTTGCCGAGGAAGTAAAGTAGAACTTTTAGAATCAAATGTGTCACTAGAAAATCAATCATATGATAAAATTCGGTATCAAGGGGAAGTCTATTATGTTTTTGCTTCTCATCTTGTAAAAAGAAAGGAAGAGGTTGTGCAGGAGAAAACGCTTTATGTACGAACACCCGCTACTTTAGTCGCGGAAAATAGTTCCCAAATTGTTGGCTTTTTAAAAAAGGGAGATGAAGTACGGATTGTAGGATATGATACCCTTCAAGAAGACGGTAGCGTTTTAAAGTATCAGGTAGAAAAAGAAGATCAGGTAGGATATGTGCGTTCTTTTTACCTTGTCAGTACCAAAGAGGAAGCAAATGCCCATTATGATGAAGAGGGAACTTACCAAAAACACTTGAAAATGGGAAGTTCGTTAGGTGGTGGGAGTGCTTCTACTTTAGATTATTTTCCAGTTGTGAAAGGAAATTTTCCTAACAATGTGATGCCAAAAGAAGTACGGGCTTTTTATCTACAAGCGGGTGTTCTTCCAAATGTGGATGACTATATCGATTTGGCCGAAAAGAGTAATATCAATGCCTTTGTTGTTGATATCAAAGACAATACCGTTCCTTCCTATCAGGCCGAAGCGATGAAGAAGCATTCTTTAACCAACTATGAACATGCTCTTTATACGAAGGAGCAATATCGTGAAGTAATTCAAAAGTTAAAGAGCAATGGTTTTTACGTCATTGGCCGAATTACTGTTTTCAAGGACTCTTATTATGTGGTAGATCACCCTGAGGATGCCATTCAAAATAAAAAATTGGGTGAGCCTTTAAAACACAACAATTCTTATTGGCCTAGTGCCTATCAAAGGGAGGTATGGGAGTTCAATGTGGAACTAGCAAAGGAATCGATTCGAGATATCGGTTTTCAGGAGATTCAATTTGATTATGTTCGCTTCCCTGATCAGATGAAATCATTAGAGACCGAAGGAATTGTTGACTATCGGAATGAATATGAGGAGTCCAAAGCAGAGGCGATTCAAGCCTTCGTCATGTATGCTAAGGATGAAATCCATGATTTAGAAGCTTATATTTCCGTCGATGTTTTTGGAGAATCTGCTCATAACTATGTCACGGCTTACGGTCAGTATTGGCCTGCTATTTCCAATGTTGTCGATGTGATTAGTGGAATGCCTTATCCTGATCATTTTGGAAAATACGAATATGGTATGAAGGAAGTAGGGTGGACCAATCCTTATGAATTACTCCTTCGTTGGGGAAGCTATGTCGAAGAAAAACAGACGTGGATTCCTACTCCGGCTATTGTCAGAAATTGGATACAGGCGTATAATACAACTAAGGAACCTACTGTTATCTATGACGCTAAAAAGGTAAGAGAAGAAATTCAAGCACTCTATGAGAAGAAGATGACAGGAGGGTACATGACGTGGAATGGACATTCTAGTATCTCCAAATATCGAGAGATTCAAGATGCCTTTAGAAAGGAATAGCAGTATGACAATAAAATTAGAAGATACCGAATGGGAATTGGAAGAAGAATATAAGGATGGCTTTGATTTAGAGGCTTTAAAAAGTCGATATACCGATTATTTTGAACCTTATGATTACATTTTAGGAGATTGGTCTTACGGAAAATTGCGTTTGAAAGGTTTCTGTAAAAAGATTAATAAAATTTGTAATAAGGGAAATGATATCAAGTTCAAAGATGACTATATTCGTGATTTATGTAGCTACGAGTGTAAGTGGTTTTTAATTCGAAAAGTGAAAAAAGGAAAGCCTGAAAAAATTGAAAAATGACCTAGAGAGGAATTGCAAATAACCTCTTTTAATGGTATAATGGTTTCAGTATTGTAGGAGGATAAAAATGGAGAAGGAAATGATTAAAATCATTGACGTTGACGGTGTGGAACGTGAAGTAGAACTCGTTTCTATTTTGCAAGATGAATCAGAAAAGAATAAATATTTAGTGTATACTAAAGGGGAAACGCAAAAAAGTGGGAACAAAGTATTATATATCGCGAAGTTAACGGTCGGTGAAAAAGGGTACGAGCTTGAAAATATAACAGATGAAGAAGAATGGATGAATGCTAAAAAATTAATGAGCGAGATTGTGAGTAAGTAGTTCATGAATACCTATAGTAATCCAATGGTAACGTATGACGAGATTGTAAAAGCATTAAAGGCCATTTTAGATTGCTCAAAAGCAAATGGTTATTTAGATGATTACAGTGTGTTGAATGCTAAGTATGATTCTATGGAAAAAAGTCCATTACAAGAAGAACAAGAACAAGCCCTTATGAAAGCGATTGAAACGCTCGAAAAAACGGTTGATGAAGCTGATAAAGTAATTCGGGTAGAGTTAGAAAAAGAAATAAAAGAAATTGCTGCTTCTAATATGTTTGTCATTCCTACGAAATACTTAGATGGTGAGGAAAGAAGAAAGTTAGCTGCGCAAGAGGAGTTTGTAAGGAAAATACAAGAGGTTTCTTTACCATTTTCTATTTTGAAAAACCCTCCAGAATATGTCAAAGAAGAACCAGTCTTAGAACCAAAAGGTTTTGATTTGTTTGAAGAGATTATTGACGATGAGGAGGAAACACCAAAAGAAGAGGTTCCAGAAACGAAAGAAGAACCAAAGGTTGATGTTCAAGTAGAAAAAGAAGAATCTCCATTGGAGATGAAGAACGAATTTAATTTTGACTTTGATTTTCCTATGCCAAGTATGCCTTCTTTAGAAGAAAAAGAAGAGAAGAAAGAGGAATTCTCTCCTTTGACAAAGGCAGAAGCGTTGGCGCAAGAAACTTATCCAAGCAATATTGGATGGAAAGATACCAGCAATGCTTTAGCGGTTAGTGAGGAGCAGTATCAAAAACTTCAAAATCTTGAGAAGACAGAAGAACCAACCGTTGAGAGTGTTATGGATACTTCCCCTGTTCTAGAAGATAGAGATTTAACCATGGAAGAAATTCCAATCGAAAAAGAGACAGTATCTGCGAAAAGACCAGTAGGAAGACCAAAGGGAACGACGAAAGTAGATGCGAAAGCAACAGAGAAGAAGGTCCCTCGTAAGAAGGAAGAAACCGCTACTAAAAAGGTAGATTTAAGCCGTATCCAATTAATTAAAAAGGCTTTGGATAAAGCAAAAGAAGTCAATAATGAGCAATTGATTAAAGTTTTAGAACAACAGTTGATTAAAGAAGTAGAGTCTTTAAAAGAGCAAAAATAAAGATATTCCTAAAGAATATCTTTTTTCGTTATAAGAAAATTTTTTTCCCTTTTTCTACGTGTTCGTAAAAATTGGAAACAGAGGCATGAATAGGTGGCTTTGAATACTGATATAAAATAACCTCAGCCTCAATTCCTTTCGCTGTGACTTCTGTCGCTAAAAACCGTTTTTTTATATCTTTTAACAAAGCCGTTAAAGAAGGGTATTCATGAATCCCTGCAAAAATAGCCCAGGAATGTTCAAACCAAAAGTAGTGATTTTTCTCTTGATATACTAAAAAGGTATGGGTAGGACAGGAAGAATCATGGTAGGCGATAAAGCAAAATGTTTGAAAAGGAATCTTGGCTTTGGTAAACCAATCCCTTTCTAATTCCACTTGATCCCAGCAGACGCCTACTTTCGATTCTAGGAGCTCTTCTGGGGTCTCTAGACAATAATGATTTTCTATCATATCTTCATCGTTTAGAAAAACTTTTTTTTCCCGATTGACAAACCCATATTGAATGGTTGCCATTTTTTCTAACATTTCATTAGGACTCATATTTCTTCACCTTCTGTTTTAATTCTTCTACATAGTTTGAAACCCAAGGAAGGACGATTTCTTCCTTTACTTGTAAATGTCCGTTTCCTGTACCAAGTTGATGATTGATTTTTCTGGAACCATGAAAGTCGCTTCCCCCACACATGAATAGACCTCTTTTCTTCGCTAAATTCACTAGATAATCGCTTTGTTCTTGAGTAAAAGTGGTATAGAAACATTCCAGCCCATCTAACTCGTAGTGGTCTAATATCGTTTCTAAGGCTTGTGGAATATTAGGGGAATAGGCAAAGGGATGCGCTAAAAAGGCAAGGCCTCCTGCCTTATGAATCATCGAAATTGCCTCTTCCAAAGAAGGAAAGAGGGAGGATTCATCTACGTAAAGAGGACTTTTGGGATTGTAGACTTCCATTCTTGTAAATCCGCTATTGGAAGTGATCGTTTCCTGGTGGAGGAAAAAGCGAAAATTTTCTGGATATCGTTTGATTTCTTGAACAAAGGAAACCCGTGAAGACTCGTGATTTGGGTCAAAGGAAATCTTTGCTTCATCGAAGTGAACACCAATTTTTCGGTATTGCGTTTTGATGAGTTCAAACTCTTTTTGTTGCTTTTCCGAGAAAGTTAGAACATGTTTTGCTAGGAGTGGTTGCATTTTTTCAACGGAAAAGCCATATCCCAATATTTCAATCGTTTCTCCTAAATAAGTAGTAGTAATCTCAATTCCAGAAAGGATAGGATTCGGAAAAAGATCCCGTATTGCTTTTTTATGAAGGTCAAAATGAGCTTGAATTGTATTGTGATCCGTAATGGATAACAAAGATAATCCTCGCAAACTTGCTTCTTTTAATAATTCTTCTGTTGTATAACTACCATCTGAGTGAATGGTATGGGTATGTAAGTCAATCATAATGCCTCCTTTTCTTTTATTATATCAAAAAAAGAGTTTTTCGCTCAATTTGGTGTTCGAAAAGCGACCTTTATGATATAATGTTACTAGAATAGGAATGATGGTATGGCAGGTGGAACGTTAGATCATAAATGTCCCAATTGTGATGCGGTTTTAAAATTTAACCCTCATGGTCAGAATTGGGTTTGTGAATATTGTCAAAGTAAATTTACAAGAGAAGAGATAGATGCCCAAGAAGCAAAGAAAGGGCATGTTTTAAATGAGGAAACAGAAGCAGATAAACTAGAGAAAGATGCGGAGGGAATGGATGTTTATTCCTGTCCAAACTGTGGAGCTCAAATCGTTGCTGATGAAAATACATCCGCTACTTTTTGTGTGTATTGTCGAAGTACGGCAATTTTGAAAAATAAATTAGTAGGAAAATTCAATCCCGCTTATGTGATTCCTTTCCAAAAAACGAAGGAAGATGCGATAGAGGCTTTTAAAAAGATTGGAAAGGGAAGACCTTTCATGCCAAAATTGTTTAGTAGCAAACAAAATATTGAGGATATGAAAGGTGTTTATATTCCTTTTTGGTTGTATGATTTTGGCGTATCAGGAGCACTTGAAGCAGATGCGAAGAGAATTTCTTCTTGGACTTCCGGAAATTATCGTTATACGAAGACGGATACTTACCGAGCTTATCGTGAAGGAAATATGACTTTTCATAAAATTCCTGTAGATGGCTCTACGCGGTTTAATGATGATATGATGAATTCTATTGAACCTTTTGATTATGCAGGTTTGCAGACATTTACGCATGCTTATCTCTCTGGCTTTCTAGCAGAGAAATACGATGTTGATAGTGATGCTGCACGAAAAGGAGCAGAAGTTAGAGCCAAGAATACAGCTACTAGTATGTTACAGGAAAGTATCCATGGGTATGATGCCGTTTCTGTTTTAAAAGCAGATCACAATCTTGAACTTTTAAAAAATGAGTATGTTTTACTTCCTGTATGGATGTTAAACATTCAGTATCAAGGAAAAATCTATATGTTTGCCATGAATGGACAAACGGGTAAACTAATAGGAGATATTCCGATTGATAAGAAAAAGGTCGCTATTTGGTGGATTGGCATTACCCTTCTTCTCTTTGGAATTCTTACGGTTATTTGGCTCATTGGAGGGTTGTTATGAAAAGAAATATTTACGTCTTTTTTGCGATTTTCCTTTTCTTCTTAGCCATCCCACTCACCAATGCCTTAGATACTTCCTTAAAAGTATACGATTATGCTGATTTATTAACCGATGGGGAAGAAGCAACCTTAAAATCAGAAGTTCAAAAATATATAGATGCCTATGACATGGATATGGTCCTTCTAACAACTAGTGAAAATCCTTACAGTGACCCATATGATTATGCAGCAGATTTCTATGATGAGAATGGTTTTGGTAAAAATCAATATAAAGATGGGGTCTTGTTTATCATCGATCGAACGCAAGGATATAATGATGTTTATATGTTAACAACAGGAGAGGCCATTCGAGTTTATGATGATAATCGTATTGATTCTATTTTGGATGATATTGCCGAAGTAAAAGAGGAAGGTTACTATCAAATGTTTCATGCCTTCATTGAAAGCTCTTCCTTTTATGCATCGAAAGGTGTCGCTCCTAGTAATAAAGATACCCATTTAACCAAGAACGGTGATTTAGCCTATAATCGAAAATTTCCATGGTTCCCTTTTGGGTTGATTTCGATTATTGTCTCTAGTGTTATCGTAGGCATTTTAGTGGCTAAAAATAAAATGGTAAAGCAAGCTACGAGTGCTTCCCTTTATCTAGAAAAAGGTTCTGTGAACTATACGCGGAAAGAAGATCGCTTTTTGCATACGAATACTTCTTCTGTCTATATTGGAAGCAGTTCCTCTAGTAGTGGTGGCAGTGGAAGAGTAGGAGGAAGTTCTACGAGAAGCAGCCATAGTGGTACTAGTCACGGTGGTGGAGGAAGGAGAATGTAGCTCCTTCCTTTTTTAGGTTCAAGTATTTCTCATATAATTTCTACATGAAAAAAAGGATTTTTTAGGAATCCTTTTTTCTTTGAATAGGGGAATTCTGAATTTCCGTTTGGAGAAATTCTTTCCCTTTTACAATACTTAATATTTTCGCACATCGAAGTTCTAAAAAGAGTAGATTTTCTTTATCATTGGAATAATTGGTAAGAAGAGGGAGTGTTAATTCTTTTTTGATACTGTTTAATGTTTTCTTTCCTTGTTCATTAAATCCTAAAACACGGATATAGTTTCTTTTTTGATAGAAATCATTTTCTTTTTTGGTAAAAGAAAATAGAATATGACTACACATCCTCATCAAACGGTTATAAGTATAGTATTTGGTCTTCACATTTTCTAAAAATTCTTCTAAAGAAGAGGAAGTTATTATTTTTTCTTTTAGGCGATTGGCAACTCTCTCATCCACAGTCTCATATTTTGACAAGTTTTCTTCTGATAAAATCTTATAGCGGAGATAAGGAAAAAAGTCGCTTAAGAAAATAGGATGAGTCAACATAGGAAGAACCATCTCTGGAACGGTATCCGATATGGACTTTTTTTGTTTTAACTGGTTTCGAATACTAGTCGCACTACTCATTTTACCAGTTAGAGAAGGACTATGATAATCATTGGTTCGAGGATAAGTGATAGGGGTAATCGAATAGTGGTTTTGTAGAATCTCTCTTACATAAGAGAGACCTAATAAATCATTGGGATGAAGGATTTCTATCCCACTTTCTTCCTTTAGAGCTTTTGATAAACTAGAGGGATAATTGAGTCCACTTTTTAAATATTCTTCTAATTTTTCTTGATAATGGGAAGAAGAAAGCTGTGTTTTAGCGCACGTCAAGAAGGGTTCTATCAAACCAATCTCAGAACCGAAAACCAAATAAGATACTTGTAAATCGTTTAAGATTTGAAGGGCTCCTTTAGCGAAGATATCGGCTGATTGACTGGCAAACACATAGGGAAGTTCGACCACTAAATCGATACCATAATGAAGGGCAATTTCTGTTTTTTCCCACTTTGATAAAATGCTTAATTCTCCTCTTTGGGTAACATTTCCAGAAACTACTAAAATAAGAGTCTCTTTCGGAAAAAGCTCTCGTACTTTTTGAATGTGATATAAATGTCCATTGTGAAAGGGATTATATTCACAGATAATACCAACTGATTTCATCTCATCACCAGCAATATCATACCATATTTTCTTGCAATTTTAAGAATTTTTCTGTATAATGTTCTAGTCGGGTGATTTGGATGATTATAGATTTGACTAGATTACGCAATAAAATGGATTCTTATGTGACCGTAGATGAATATTATTCTTTTCCAAAAGAGGATTTAGAACATACGGGAGTAACTTCCATTGATAATGTCCATGTGGAGGGGACAATTACGTTAGATGCGATTGATCAGATTTGTTTGGATTTAGAGGTAAGTGGAACAATGGTTATTCCTTGTGCGATTACCTTAAAACCAGTCGATTATCCCTTTGCGATTCCTATTCAGGGAACGTTAGATGAATTATTAGAGGAAATCACCGAAAAAGCAACAAATTATCAAAATAGTCTTGATATTTTACCAATAATATGGGAAAATATATTAATGGAAATTCCAATGCGTGTCGTGAGCGAAGATGCGAAAGACATCGAGTTAAAAGGCGATGGTTGGAGGCTCATTACAGGCGATGAGGAAGAAGAAAATTCGGAACTATCCAAATTAAAAGATTTATTGTAAGATCGTGAGGTGAATAGGATGGCTGTACCATTTAGAAAAGTAAGTAATACTAGAACAAGAAAAAGAAGAACACATTATAAGATTAGCGAAAATGGAACAACAAAATGTCCAAAATGTGGCGCAGATATTAGACCACACAGAGTATGTTTAAATTGTGGAACATACAAGGGAAAAGAAGTTGTTAAACAAGAAGAAGAAAAATAGTCTTCTTTTTTTTTGCTAACAATGATATACTTTTAATAGTAAGGTAGGTGTACTATGGAAGAAGAAAAGGTTGAAAAAAAAGAAACGGATTTAGAAAAGACAAAGGAATTTGTACCAGTATCTTCGAAAGAGGAGACGCCAATTTCTGATGATTATTCGAAAGAAGAAGCTTCTTTAGCAGAATTAATGGAAAATATGGAGAAGGAAGATCAATTAGAACAAGTTCCTCCTAAAGAGGAGAAAGAGCCTGAGCAAGAGTTAACTCCTCCAAAGAAAAAAGGTTTGATTATAGTTCTAGGAGTAGCCGTTGTCCTCGTTTTAATAATGGCTGTAATCGTTTTCTTTTTATTCTTCTCTAAGGATAAAAAAGAAGACAGGGATACTCATGAGGAGGATTCTAATAGTGAGACTACAGAACTAAGTGAGGAAGAAATTTTTCAGGCATATGTTAAAAAGTTAGAAACATTAGCTAGTGGTTATGTCACTCAAGCCGTAGCCGTTCCTTCTTATCAGGAATTAGTTCCGTATATTAAATTGGAGGACCATACGGTTACCTGTGAAGAAGCTGCTGTATATCAAACGGGGAAAGTTTATTTGAGCAACTGTTCCGTTGATGGCTCTTCTGAAAAAAGATCCTATGGTGAAAAAGAAGAAGAGAAGAAAGTTACGGGAAAAACACTGACGGTTTATAAAGTAAAAAATCAATATGGAGAAAGCTATCAGTTTGAAAAAGATCCAGATGGAAAGAATACAGAAGTGGGAAAAATCGAATGTGAAGGGGAAGAGTGTACGGGTTGGTATGCCTTTTCTCAATACGCCATTATCGAAGAAAATGAAAAAATTTCTATTTATGATTATCAAAACAATGCTTCTGTTTTTGGACCTGCTTCTTATGAATGGTATGAGACAATTTCTTCTGATTCTACGTTATATGGTATTTATGTGGCAGAGAAAAATACGAATTATCTTTACAGTTTAGCCACAAAAAAACGAATCTCTAATATTGAAGGAGAATATTTTGGGGATGAGATGTATAACAACGTTTATCAGGCGTTATCCTTAGGATATGCGACTTTCTTAACAAAGAACAAGTCAAATGTCTTTGATGTAAAAACCGGAAAATTAGCCTTTTCTGTTCCTGGAAAGATTGCTTCTTATGAGACAGATGGAAACGGAAAACTCTATGTAGTGGTATCGACAGAAAAAGATACGGTTAAAATTTATAATCAACAAGGAAAGGCGATGTTTAATGGCGAAGAAGTAGATGGTTTCTTTGTCAATAAGAAGGCTTTTATTACGCATGTTCAAAATCAATTTAAGTACTATAATACTAGTCAAACTCTTCAATATACGAGTAAGACCTATGATGATGTTTTAATGATTATCGATGATTATGTCGTTGTCGTAGATAACAATCAATTACAATTGGTAGATTATCTTGGTAATGTCATTCATACCTTTATTTCAAATTGGGATACCAATCAATATACTCTTCATACGATGTTGTCTGGTTGGTATGATGGTCGTGGTAAAAATGGTGTTTACCTTGTCATTCAAGATGATCAAGTAACTCCAGACGAAGTAAAAAGAGAAAACTCAGATATGTCTTTAGAAGAATTAAAAGAATACGATTTAGGATATGAATACTACTACATTCCATCTACGAAAGAATCTGGTAAAATCCCAACTTATATTGGTGGATATGCTAAACCAGTTCTCTATCTTTATCCAACGTTACCAACAGTCGTTAATGTGACATTCCAGTATCCGGAACGATTAACAACTACGTATCCAAAGTATCAAAATCAATGGAGTGTTTTAGCAATCCCTAATGGTACGTTATTCGATCAAAAACAAAAATCTTATTATGCCCTTTATTGGGAAGAGCAAGGAAATCATTATGTCGATTTTGAAGAAGGTTTCTATGTAACGGCTGAAAATGCCATCGACTTCTTGGAAGAAAAGCTTTCTATAATTGGTCTAAATAGTCGTGAACAAAACGAATTTATTATGTATTGGTTACCAATTTTGGAGAAAAATGGACAAAGTCTTGTCTACTTCGAGTTGACGGATGAAAGAAATGCCTATAGTCCAATCAAAATCAATCCACAACCAGATTCTCTTCTTCGAATGGCTATTCATATCAAGAAGGTTGATTCTTATCAAGCGATAAAACCTCAGAGATTAAAACCGTTCCAAAGAAAAGGATTTACAGCGGTTGAGTGGGGTGGCGTTATCTATTAAAATGGTTGACTTTCCAAATCATTATGGTATAATGTTGATAGTTTAATTGATGGAGAAGAATATTAGTAGTTTTAAAACGGGTAAAGAGAAATTTAGTGGATGATGAAAACTAAACAATGTTTTAAGATGAATTACCTATTTGGAGTCAAATCGTCAATCGCGTTAAGATAAAAGAGCATAAAATATTATGAAATAGGATGGTACCGCGGGGAAACTCGTTCCTAATCTCATAATATTTTTTTGTTAGGAGGAACTATGATAAAGAAAGTAATCTTTGATGTTGATAACACATTGCTTATGCATGATCCTATGTACCTACAAACTTATCAAGATGTCTTAAAAAGGTATGGGTATGAGGCATCTGAAGAAGGTGCTCGGGAAGTATATCGTACGATTGGTGATTTTGAGAAAATAACGACGTACTTTCGTATGGATGAACTCTATCAATATTTCTATCAAAAAGACCCTAAGTATTCCAAAGAATTTGTTGTCGACATCATAAAGTCTACTAGCAAATGGGTGAAACCCATCGATGAGGATTTGAGGGAAGCATTAGATTATCTAGCGCAGAAGTATGATCTTTTTGTTCTAACGAATTGGTTTACGAAAGAGCAAAAAGAACGGTTGGAACGAGTAGGGATTGCTTCTTATTTTAAAGAGATTATTGGCGGAGATATCAATCCTGTTAAGCCATCTGTTGAAGCTTTTCGCTGTATGGTAAAAGATGTAGAGCCTATGGAGTGCATCATGATAGGGGATTTACCAGAGATAGACATGAAGGGTGCTCATGAGTTAGGAATGAAGACGCTTTTATACGATTATAAGAATCAATACGGGGAAGAACCCTACGATAGAATTCTTTCTTGGAAAGAAATAAGAGAAAAATTATAGGAGGATTTTATGGAATTAAATAGTTATATTGATCACACCAATTTAAAACCAACGGCGACGATGAGAGATATTGAAACATTATGTGAGGAAGCTAAGAAATATCACTTTGCTTCTGTCTGTGTACACCCTTATTACGTTCCTCTTGCCCATGAACTATTGAAGGGAAGCAATGTAGAAGTAGGGACGGTAGTAGGTTTTCCATTGGGAGCGAATACTCGTGATACGAAAGTTTTTGAAGCCATTAATGCGATAGAGGCAGGCGCTACTGAGATTGATATGGTTATCAATTTAAGCGCTTTAAAAAACAAAGATTATGATTATGTCAAAGAAGAGATTGAAGAAATTCGTGATGCGATTGATGGTCATGTTTTAAAAGTCATTATCGAGACTTGTTATCTAACGGATAAGGAAATTGTCAAGATGACAGAAATTTGTAATGAGACATTTGTCAATTTCATTAAAACTTCCACTGGTTTTGGAGATGGGGGAGCCAAAGTAGAAGATGTAAAACTCATTCATGACCATAAAAATGAAGTTTTGGAAATTAAAGCCAGTGGGGGCATTCGAGATATCGAAACGGCAGAAGCGATGATTGAAGCAGGGGCTACGAGACTAGGAACGAGTAGTGGTGTGAAATTGATGACAGTAGAAGAGTGTCACTGTGATGATTGCCATGGAGAGTGTTCTCATGATGCGTGAAAAATGGCAGACTATCTACGAGACAAACCAATCGTTAGATGATGTTTTTATAAAGAGGTATGCAACAACCCCCGATTATCACCAAAAAAACGTTATTGAACTGTTAGTGGAAATAGGGGAGTTTGTAAATGAGACTAAATGCTTCAAGTACTGGACGGTTAAATCACCAGATAGAGAAAAAGAATTAGAGGAATTCGCGGATTGTATTACGATGACCTTACTTTTCTATCATCTCTTACAGATGCCATTAGAACTTTCCCGTCGCATCGATAGTGAGAATGTTTATGAAGTTATCAATCATCTCTATCAAAAGGGAACAGAATTATTAGAAGAATTAAAAGAAGATGTAATAAAAGATATTTTGACAAATCTTCTTTATTTAGGAGAGTTATTTCATTTTGAAGAAGAGGAAATCTTAGAAGCGATTTCGAAAAAGCAGGAGATTACTTTAGCGAGGTTAAATAGTAATTATTAGGAGGAATATTATGACATTAGTGGAAGATTTAAAATGGCGTGGACTTATTAAAGATATCAGTTCGCCAGAGTTAGAAAAAAAATTAAATGAAGAAAAATTAACTTTTTATATTGGAACAGATCCAACAGCCGATTCGATGCATATCGGACACTTTTCTTCTTTCTTAATCGCGACTCGGTTAGCGCGTTATGGACACCATCCTATTCTTTTAGTTGGAGGTGCAACGGGATTAATTGGTGATCCAAAACCTAGTCAAGAGCGTCAAATGATTTCCAAAGAAGCGGTTTTAAAAAATGTGGAAGGACTTACTCGACAAGCCGAAAAAATCTTTGGCTTTGAAGTAGTGAATAACTACGATTGGACAAAAGATATTACCATTCTTGACTTTTTAAGGGATTACGGAAAATATATTAACGTTAATTACATGTTAGATAAAGATATCATTAGTAGAAGATTGGATTCTGGAATTACGTTCTGTGAATTTGCCTATACGTTATTGCAGGGAATGGATTTTGTCCATCTATATGAGGATAAAGGCGTTACTCTTCAAGTGGCTGGTTCTGATCAGTGGGGAAATATCACGACTGGTATTGAGCTTGCTAGAAAGATGAAAGATGTGGAACTCTTCGGTATGACGATGCCACTTGTTTTAGATGCTAATGGTGTTAAATTTGGAAAGACAGAAGGAAATGCTCTATGGCTAGATAAGGAAAAAACATCTAGTTATGAACTTTATCAATACTTAATTAATTCTAGTGATTTATGCGTTATCGACTACTTAAAGAAATTGACTTTTTTAACGAAGGAAGAGATTGAAGAGATTGAAAAAAGACATCAAGAAAAGCCAGAGGAAAGAATTGCTCAAAAAGCTCTTGCGCATGAAGTTATCACGTTCCTTCACGGTGAAGAAGAGTATGAAAAAGCCCTTCATATTAGTGAAGTGCTCTTTAGTGGAAATATCAAAGAATTGTCTTTAGAAGAAATTGAAGATGGGTTAAAAGATGTGCCAAACTTTCAAGTGAAACCAATGACTTTAATTGATATGTTAGTCGAAAATGGCATTGCGAGTAGTCGAAGAGAGGCTAGAGAATTTTTAGCAGCTGGTTCTATTTCTATCAATGGGGAAAAAGTAACAGAAGAAGCAATGATGATTGAGAAAAGTATGGCGATTGATGGTAAAGTCCTCGTTGTTCGGAAAGGAAAAAAGAAATACTATATGGGTATTTTTGAACAGGAATAAAAGCTCATTATTGAGCTTTTTTTGATAGTTTGATATAATGGTTATGGTGATACTATGGGACTTAAGTTATTTGGAACATTACTAGAAAAGTGGAAATCTCCCTCTCTACAGAGAAAGGAAGAATTAACGCGTATTAGTCCCATATCTTTAGAGGAAAAAAAGCCTTTAGAGAAACTAGAACGTAGAACACCAGTTGTCGATGAAAAAGAGGAACTAGAGTCGTTAAGAGCTGATTTAAAAGCTTTTTTAGATTATAATCAATCGGTTATTAATAAAATCTATCAAATTCCTGACTATCAATTCAAATCTGATCCGAGTCATGTGGATAGTTTTGATGAAATTATGAGAATTCAAAATATCCTCCAAAAATATTTAAATACCTTAGATCAAGAATCGTCTCTTCATCGAATGAGAAAAACTTTTCAGGAATACGCTTTTCGAGCAACCATGATACAGAAAATGATTTTAGAACGTTATCGTTTAACGGTTGTCGAAGAAGGATATCATTTCGATGGTACAAAAGAAGAATATACGAAATGGCGAATTGAGGCAACAAGATTGTTTCCAGGAGAAGATTTGAGTATCTTTACCGATGATCAATTAAAGCAATATGTCGTAGCCGTTAAGAATAATCCAGATGCTTTGGAGTTAATTCGACAATCATTAGATGTACGTCGTTCTGCGGAACACGTTCGTCTTTTATGGAATTGTATGCCCGATGAAAGTTCTTTTCAAGAAGCTTTGGCTCATCCTGAATATACTTATGATCAGATGTGCGACCTAATGCCTGATCTTTTAACAATGATAGGGAAGGGGAAAAAAGTCCGATAAAAAAAGGAAAGTATATCTTTCCTTTTTTTCTATCTGTTGTAGTATTCAACGATTAATGATTCATTAATATCAGCGTTAAGTTCGCTTCTTTCTGGATATCTTACATAAGTACCAGACATTTTACTATCATCAAAAGTTACAAAGTCTACACGTCTTGTTAGAGCTTCTAGAGAAGCTTTTACAATTTTTAATTCTTTGGCATTCTCTTTAAGAGCAATGACATCTCCTGGTTTACAAGAATAAGAAGGAATGTTAACATTCTTTCCATTTACGGTAACATGACCATGGTTTACTAGTTGTCTAGCCCCTTTTCTTGTAGTAGAAAGACCCATACGATAACAAATGTTATCTAAACGACTCTCTAATAATCGAAGAAGGTTTTCACCATGAACACCTTTCATTTTACCAGCAAGGACGAAAGTTTTATGGAATTGCTTTTCGTTTAGACCATACATAAATCTAACTTTTTGCTTTTCTTGTAACTGAACACCGTAGTCAGATAATTTCTTACCACGTTTATTACCATGTTGTCCTGGAGCATAAGGCTTTCTTCCTAATTCTTCGCCAGTTTCCAAAATAGAGAAACCAAGACGACGTGATTTACGGTAACTGGAATTTGTGTATCTTGACATCTTCATTCTCCTTTCTAATGATGAATGAAGCCGTTTTTTCTCATTATTAGGGTGTCTTATTTAAATATATTCACCTGCAGCTAGATTACAAATAACCCCTATAGGTAATAGACACATTAACAACTTTAAAAAACATGCTGCTTTCTTCATCGCAGTTATAATTATAGTATGGATTCCTCATAAAGTCAAGGAAAAAGTGGACTTGTCCCCTAAAAATAAGGGATAACTGGATAAATATTAGGAAATTTATCGAAAAATCACAAAAAATATGATATACTTAATAATAGGTGATAGTATGGAGGACAATTTAACATTAGTAATAGCTACTATCGTTATTGTTACAATCCTATTAATTATTGGTGTTATTTGCTTTCTTCGTAGCAATAAAACCAAACGTATTAAGAAAATTTTAGAGAGACTAGAAATAGAAAAAAATAAAATAGATTCTTCTCCCATTGTGCCTGAATTAGCGAAAGTAGAAGCCATTTTAAACAATGAGAAACTAGAAGTGATGTATAAAGAATGGTCTAGTAGACTTCAAAATATTAAAGATACACAAATTCCAAAGTTGACCGACATGATTCTCGATACCGAATATTCTCTATCCCAAAAAAGTTATAAGAATACACTTTGTAAATTGGCGAAGTTAGAGATGGAAGTCTATAAAGTTAGAACGAATTCGGAATTCTTATTAGGAGAGATTCAAGAGATTACTTCTAGTGAAGAGCGAAGCCGTGAAATTATTACGGAATTCAAAGTTCGTTTCCGGGAATTACATCAAAAATTTCAAAGTACTAAAAACGAATATGGACCAATGGCGGAAGCGATTCAAGCCCAATTTGAAGTAATTTCTAAACGGTTTGAAGACTTTGAAACGATCATGGATAACAATGAATATACAGAGGTCAATGAAATCATCCGTATCATCAACGATTTACTAAAACATATGGCAATTGTGATTGAAGAAGTTCCTTCTATTGTCCTTCTTGCGTATAGTGTGCTTCCAAAGCGAATTAATGAAGTTCAAGAAGTATATAATCGAATGGTAAAAGCAGGTTATCCACTAGACTATTTAAATGTAGAGTACAATATCGATGAAGCAAATAAAAAGATTGGCGATATTATTGTTCGTACTAAAAATTTAAATTTGGAAGAGGGATTATTCGAACTAAAAGTTTTACTCGATTACTTTGATTCTTTATTTAACGATTTTGAGAAAGAGAAAATTGCGCGAGCAACCTATGAGGATAGTAATGCGACTTTCCGAACGAAATTAGCGAAGATTAGTTCCGTTGTTGAGAATATCTTTAATCAATTAGAGGATATTAAAAATATTTATAATCTATCTGAGGAAGACATTGAAGTCTTAAAAAAACTATATGAGGATTTAAAAGAAGTAGGATCTAATTATCAGGTTTTAATCGATCATACTTCTAATAATACCAGTTTTGCATATTCTAAATTGTTGAAGGAACTAGAGGGTCTTACTTTAGCGCTTGCGAAAATTGAGGATAAACTCGATAACTCCTTAGATGCGATTGGTAGTATGCGTGATGATGAGATTAGAGCTCGTCAACAATTAGATGAAATTAAAGTGATTTTGAAAGACTCTAAGATGCAAATGAGAAAGTATAATTTGCCTTATATTCCACAAAGTTACTATGTTGAGCTAAAAGAAGCCATGAGCGCTATTCGGGAAATTGTTCGAGAACTCGATAAGAAACCAATTACGATAAGCGTTTTGAATACGAGAGTCGATACAGCAAGAGATTTGGTTTTAAAATTATATACGAAGACGAAGAATTTAATCCGTACTGCTACTTTTGCCGAAACGGCTTTGGTTTATAGTAACCGTTATCGCAGTAGCTATGAAGGATTAAGTAATAAGCTCAATCTTTCTGAACAACTATTTTTAAAAGGCGAATATCAAAAATCTTTAGAACTTACAATTAGTCTTTTAAATAAAATAGAACCAAGCGTCTATGAAAAATTGATGTATCTATACAATAGTGAAAGTAAGTAGGTGAAAATATGCCAAATAAAAAATGGCAAAATAAGAAAGAAAAAAGAAGAAATCAACATACTCGTGTACAAGAAGAACCGGTTAATGAAGAAACGCCAACTTCAGAAATTTCTGAAATAAAGACGCATCCGATAGAGGAATCTCCTCGTCACGGCTCTATGGAAATAGAAGAAAATCAGGTAGAAGCAGAGAAAATAGAAGAACCTGCAGAACCTCTAAATCAAGAAGTAGCGGAGCCAGAAGCTTTAGAAGAGGATACCCATTCGGTAGAGGAGCCTCCTCGCCATGGTTCTATGGAAGCTTCTTCTCAAGAGGAAGAAAATCAGGTAGAAGAGCCTGTTGAACCGATTAACCAAGACACGGTGAATCCAGAAGTTTCTCAAGAACAAGCAGTAGTAAATAAACCACAACCTAGTAGTCATACAGAAGCATTAAACGATTTAGTCAAAGAAGTGCAAATCTTTTCTGATGATGATGAGTTTTTCTTACCACAAAAGAAGAGTAAAGCTTGGATTTTCATTCTTCTTCTTTTTCTCCTTTTGATGGGAGCAGGTCTTTACTATTATTTTGCAATCTATTCTAAAGATGAACAACCTAAGGAAGAGAAAAAGGAAGAGGGGACAGTCGTCGATTCCAACTATAGCTATGAAGAAAAAGAGGATAGTATTGACTTTCTCAAAGGATCGGAAGTTTTTGATTCTTATTTATGCAAAAAAAATTGCTCTATCTATTCCTTAGGAAGATATCAATATCATGAAAATGGAGTCATTGCGATTCAAGATGGCGAGGATATCTTTCTTTACGATTATGTTCATCAAAAGAAAATAACAGATGATTTTCTCAGTTTAAAAAATTTAGTAAAAGAGGGAAAAACAGTTGCGTTCCTCGCTGAAAAAGAGGAAGGATTTGGCGTTATTTCGACAGATGGAAAAGAGATTATTCCCTTCGAATATGAAGATATGGCCTATTCTTTTGGTGGAGGAGATGTTACTGACTACTCCTATGATAAGATGATTATTACGGCTAATAAAGAAGGAAAATGGGGACTGATTTCTCTTGATGATGGACAGGAATTAATTCCTTTTGAATATGAAGATATTTATTATAGTGGATATGATGCGGTAGCGGTTCAAAAAGAGGGAAGTTGGCGTTTATTAGATTTAATGGGAAAAGAATTATTCCAAGAAAGCTATGATATGATTATTCCTCTTAAGAGCTTTGTTTTTATTGCGAAAAATAAACAGTTTAATATCTTAAATTATCAAGAAGAAGCGCAATTAAAAGATGTTGTTCCAACCTATGTAACTGGTTTTAGAGGAAGAGTAACAAGTCAAGTTCCTACTTTTAAAGTGGAATTAGATGGAACCGTTGTAACGATTTATATCATGGAAAATGCTGAAGATGAAAATGCTTATAGTACTTATAAATTCAATACAGTCAATGGGGAATTTACGAAGGTAATGTCATAGAAGGACTAATATTCTAGTCCTTTTTTCGTAAAATTATTTTGTGAATGAAAAAAATGTGATAAAATGATATTTGTCATGTCAAGGAGTCGTTATGAAAAAATTATTGTTGATTAAATATGGAGAACTTACTACCAAAAAAGGAAATCGAAAAACCTTTATTAAATTATTAGTGAAAAATATTCAGGCCATTTTAGCGGGTGAAAATTATCAAATTCGTTATGATCGAGTTAGAATGTATATCGAAGGAGAATCGCTTTCGACGATTACTGAAAAATTAACAAAAGTATTTGGCATTCATAGTATAGTAGAATGTTATCAAGTGAATACTAATATGGAAGAGATTTCTTCTTCTTTAGTGACGCTTTTACAAGATGTTCCTTTTCAAACTTTTAAAGTAGAAACGAAAAGAGCAGATAAGGATTTTCCTATCGAAAGTATGGAAGTAAGTAGAAGATTAGGTGGTGTTATTCTTAAAAATTTTTCTTGCAAAGTAGATGTACATCAACCAGAACTTACGATTAAAGTAGAAATTCGTAAGGAAGGGACATTTCTCTATGTGAGAGAGATAAAAGGCATTGGTGGATATCCTGTTGGAATTCAAGGAAGAGGTCTTCTCATGCTAAGTGGGGGAATAGACTCTCCTGTCGCAGGCTATCTATCTTTAAAAAGAGGCGTCGATTTGGAATGCTTGTATTTTGAATCTCCTCCGCATACCAGTTTAGAAGCGAAAAACAAAGTGGTAAAACTAGCTAGTATCATCAATGCTTATTCTGGCAATTTAAAAGTATTAGTCGTTCCTTTTACCAAACTACAAGAGGAAATATATAAAAATGTTCCGGAAAGCTATGTCATTACGATTATGCGAAGAATGATGTATCGTATTGCCGAAAAAGTCGTTCAAAAAAGAAGATTAAAAATTATTTTAAATGGCGAATCGATTGGTCAAGTTGCCAGTCAAACGCTTGATAGTATGCGAGTTATTAATAGTGTAACCAATATTCCGGTAATTAGACCTGTTGCTTGCATGGATAAATTAGAAATTATTGAACTTTCTAAACAAATTGGAACCTATGAAACAAGCATTTTACCATATGAAGATTGCTGTACCATCTTTTTACCAAAACATCCTGTTATCAATCCAGATATGGAAAAATGTATAGAATATGAATCACGGTGGAACTATGAAGAGCTTGTCTCTGAGTGTGTGGAAAATATAGAAGTCATTTCTTTAAGACAAGAAGAAAAAGATGAATTACTATAGCCAATAATTACCAAGTATGAAAACCTCTTTTATACACATTCTATTAGTGTACAGGAGGTGAAAAAAATGAATAACAATAGTAATACAAATAAATTAGTTGTACCAGGTGCTAAACAAGCTATCGAAAAAATGAAATATGAAATAGCTTCAGAGTTAGGTGTTGCTATGGGTCCAGATGCTACTTCAAGAGCTAATGGTTCTGTTGGTGGAGAAATCACTAAAAGATTAGTAAAAATGGGAGAACAACAACTAGGAATGAATAACTTCCAAAAGTAGTTAAAAAAAGATAGATATCTATCTTTTTTTTCTGTTTTAAGAAATCGTATAAAAGAACTCTTTCTTCCCATCATTTTTCTTGTGAAAAGGGAAAATCTATGGTATCATGGAGAAGTGGAAGTGATACTATGAATTTACCAAGTTTAAAAGAGGCTCAAAAGAGAACTCGCAATAAGATTCCTTTTATTGAAGAGAAGTATGAATTGAGTGAGGATTTAAAGAAACTAGGTCAAGGAAAATACTATTATATTAAGACGTATGGTTGTCAGATGAACGTTCATGACTCTGAGAACATTAAAGCTATTTTAGAGTCTATGTCTTTTCAAGAGACAGAAGATTTTGAACAAGCCGATTTTATCCTTTTGAACACTTGTGCGATTCGAGAAAATGCCCATAATAAAATGTTTGGTTTTTTAGGAAGAGTAAAGCATTTAAAAGAAGAAAGACCACATATTATTACGGCTATCTGTGGATGTATGGCGCAAGAGGAAAGCGTAGTAGACGCTCTTATGAAAAAGTATAAATGGGTAGATATCGTTTTCGGTACTCATAATATTCACCGTCTTCCTTATATCTTAGAACGTTCGATGGCACGCCGAGAACAAGAGATTGAAGTCTTCAGTAAAGAAGGCGAAGTAGTGGAGAATATCCCTGTTAAAAGAGACTCTAAATATAAAGCTTGGGTCAATATCATGTTTGGATGTGATAAGTTCTGTACGTACTGTATCGTTCCTTATACGCGTGGTAAACAAAGAAGTAGAAAACCAGAACTCATCGTTAGTGAAGTAGAAGATTTAGTGAAAAAGGGTTATCAAGAAGTAACTTTACTAGGTCAAAATGTCAATGCCTATGGAAAAGATTTAGAGGATCCTTGTGATATGGGAACGCTTTTAGAGATGGTTGCGAAAACCGGTATTCCAAGAATTCGTTTTATGACCAGTCATCCTTGGGATTTTAACGATGCGATGATTGATGTCATCAGTTCTTATGACAACATTATGCCGTATGTTCATCTTCCTTTACAAAGTGGATCTGATCGCATTTTAAAATTGATGGGAAGAAGATATACCAAAGCACAGTATTTAGAACTCGTATCTAAGTTGAAAGAAAAAATTCCAAATCTTGCCCTTACAACCGATATTATCGTTGGTTTTCCAGGAGAGACAAGAGAAGACTTTGAAGAAACGTTGGAAGTAGTTAAAACTTGTGAATACGATTCTGCTTTTACCTTTATCTTTTCTCCTCGAGAAGGGACACCGGCCGCTAAAATGAAAGATATAACCTCTTTAGAGGAAAAGAATCAGAGATTATATGAATTAAATGCCTTAGTCAATGAATATGCCAACAAAAAGAATCAAGAATATTTAGGAAAAGTGGTAAAAGTTCTCATTGAAGGTCCTTCAGAAAAAGGAAATTTAATGGGATATACAGAGACAATGAAATTAGTCAATGTAGATGGAAATGAGGAAACGATTGGCAAGATTGTCGATGTCGAGATTACCGATGTTAAGACTTGGAGTTTAGATGGAAAAGTAGTGTAAGTGACTTTTCAAAAGAAAAAGAATTCTAGGAGAAAGTATGATATAATGATACTGGAGGTAGTTATGAAAAAAATAAAATATCTAGGAGCCCTTCTCTTTGTTGGTCTTTTCATGACAGGATGTGGAAAGAGTACGGATGAAGTAGAGAAGGCTCTTGAAAATATGCAGAACCTAAAAAGTTCCACCATTGAAATTATCACGGAAGTAGGAACTGCCGAATATTCTATTACGACAACGACCAAAACAGATATTGTTAAAGATGGAACGATTGCTCATTCAACGGCGAAAATGAATATTTATGGAAATTTGATAGAATCTGAATCTTATACGGAAAAAGTGAGAGATACCCTTTATACGTATACGACAGAAGATGGTGGACAAACCTGGACATATACGACAGAAGATGGTGGAACTTCTTCTAATGGAATGGATTCTGTCAACCAGCTAACGGAAAATTATAAGACGATTAAGAAAGTAAAATCTGACCGTAAAGGGGAAAATAAGTATGAATTAACCATTGATAAATCCGTTTTAAACGATGCCATTGAAGCCGGTGATGAGGGAACCTTTCAGTTAGAAGAAGATCTTACGTTAGCCATTTATATAAAGGATAACTATATTACGACGATGGAATTGGATTTATTGGGATTAACACCAGATATTCAAGAGGAAGGTATTACGGTTTATAAAATGACCTTTAATATTTCTAATCACAATCAAATTGATGAAATCACGATTCCAGCAGAAGTCAAAAAAAATGCAACTCTAACGGAAGAGGAATAAGAGGAATTTTTCCTCTTGTTTTTTTTGATAGTCAAAAATTGACTTTTTTTCATTTTGTTATATAATAAGGACCAATTAGGGGGAAAGAAGGGGTATTATGAAGCGAATCAAAAAGATTGCCATTTTTGTTTTAATTTTCGTTTTCTTTTTTGAGCTTCTTTTTTTAATTCACAGCCATTCTACCAAAAAAGAAGAAAAGACGGAAAATCTTCCCGCTTATTGGAGCCGTGAAAATGCACCAACTTTTTACGGAACTACTTCGATTCGTGTTCCTTTAGGAACCAAGATCAATTACCGGGAAGATGCGAAATTTCGTCTTTTTGCGCGTGATAATGAAGATGGCGATTTAACAAATAAAATTAAGGCAAGTGACAATATCGATATTCAAAAAACAGGTATTTATGAGATAAGCTATCAAGTTACTGATAGCGATAACAACTCGATTACTTTGAAAGTACCTGTTGAGATAGTAAGTGGTACAACCGAAGTTTGGATGGAAAAAACGATGTATTCTCTTCCTTCCGTTTCCCATCTTAACAATTTAGGATATACTCGTGGAAACAATATGGATAGACAAGTTATGGGACTATTCTTAGAAGCGGGTGGTACCATCATGATGAAAAATACTTCTCCTTGTGATGGATTAGAAGTCATGTTTCAAAATAGTGATCAAGAAAAAGAATCTAGTCAACTTGTTAAAGACTATTGGATTTCTATTAAAAACGAATACAAAGTAGGGGATTTAGCATCCACTTATTTAAGTGTTCCCGCTATCAAGACTTTATTTGAACAAGACGATCCAGTCACCTATGAAATAAAATATGATGGAGCAGATACCCGTATCAAATCTCTTCATTATTATCATCAAGGAGATGGCAAAGAATATCAAGAAAAGTTTTTGAAAGAATGGGAAGAGGATAAAGAATCCTATGCAGTAGTCGATAGCTTATCAATGATGGTTTTACTACCATATCAAGATTACGGAAAGATATTCACTCAAGAAAAAACTTATAAAACGTTAGATGAATTCTTCTCATGGTGGGATGCTGTAATGGAAGAATACGATGCTTTAATCGGTCTTTCTTACACTCCAAAGGAATCCTACCATCAAGCTATCAAAACCAAATATTTTGTAAAAGCAGATAGTCATGCTAGTGAAAACTATTATGATGGTAGTGATCACATCGGTATTAGTGGTTCCTCAGCTGCTTCTATTTTCCAACTTTCATGGAACAATATCCATGCTATCGCACATGGATATCAAGGATTTGTCGGTTCCAATGAAGGTGGATTACCAATTACGGAAGTCATTCCTAATGTTTTGGCATACTATATTCAGGATATCAAGAAATCTTTCTCTGGTGAAAAATCATGGTTAGATTTAGAAGCAAAAGAAGAAACTTACAATCAAAAAAGAGTAACCCAAAAATTATTTACAACCAATAAAATAACCACAGAAGAAAATGCGACGATGGTCTATGCTTTCGTTAATCTTTTAAATTATTTTGACAATTATCAAGAGACGTATGCCTTTATCAATCAATATTATCGGGATTACTATGCTAAAACGGGAAAAAAATTAAGTACGCAAGATACTTGGGTTTTAGCTTTAAAAGAAAAATATAACATCAATGTTATTCCATACTTTCAATCATGGAATATTTCTGTCTCACAAGAAGTAGCAGATACATTGATGGAAAGTGATGCAACAAATCTTTACTATATGAAAGATTTCATAAACGACAAGAAGGTTTTAGAAGAGACAAAAAGCAACCTAAACAAAGTTGGTGCTTATACCTTAGTCAATAATCAAGAAATTCAAAGTACCAATTTAAAGGGTACCGTCATTTTTAAAATTCATATTCCAAATATCAAAGATGTAATAGGCAAAGATTTAGTGATTTATGACGGTTCTAAAAAAGTAAAAACGGTAACGATTACGAAAGAAGAAGTATCGGTTACTCTTCCAGTTGGAAGTTATAAGGTCGCTTTACCGCAACCAAATAGTTTATTGGATTACCATCATGAATATTTTGAGGTAACCAGTGATCAAAATGTCGTAAATCTCTATTATAAAGAAATTAAAGAGATCTCTTATGGAAATGATATTAAAGTAGTTGCTCAAGGTTATCAAAAAGATACTGTTTTTGAAATTGCTGTAACTGGAAATACGTTAGAGTTCCACTACTGGAATAAGACTCCAAATAGTGGAAATGTTGCATCTGATAAAGTATTCTCAAAACTTACAGTATTAGATGAAAATAACAAGGAACAATATTCTAAGAGTATTAATGGAGAATATGATTCTCTTTGGACGACAAAAGATTCAGAAATAGAAACCGTTCCTGTAAAAATAGGATATAAGTTAAAAATCTATTATGCCGGAAACAATTTAGATGTTCGCTTTTATAGTACTTTGACTGGACAAGAAGTAAAGAACTATCTTATTTCTAATAAGGAAAGAACTTATCTTGTTACAGAATATGGTCTAGTACCAGAAGATTGGATGAAAGTAGAGGATAAGGATTATAAAGCTTATAAGTCTAGATTAGATGATTATGTTACTTCTTATATGAAAGATGATTCTAATTTCTCTAATCTACTTTCTTCACCAAAGAAAAAAATGGCAATCAGAGCTTCTATTCAAAAAATAAAGAAAGAAGATCAAAGCCAATACAAAGAAGTATTAGAAAAATTGAACGCTATAGATAGTAACACTAATACGAATAGCAATACCAATACAAATAGTAACACTAATACGAATAGCAATACCAATACAAATAGTAACACTAATACGAATAGCAATACCAACACGAATAGTAACACCAACACAAATAGCAATAGCAATACGAACAGTAATACCAATACAAATAGTAACACCAATACGAACAGTAATACTAACACGAATAGTAACACCAATACGAATAGTAATACGAATACGAATAGTGTTAATACGAATGAGAATTCTGATGGTTATATAGAAACAGAAAATCGAATTGCTGTTATAGGAGTTATTGTTACTAGTGTTTTATTGATTATTCTTCAAGTGATTTGGGGAAAACGAAAAAGATATTAAAAGATTTCTCGTAATCTAATTAAAATCTTTGGAGTGTTGACTTTTCTTTATAGAATAGGAAGAAGAAAGCTATAACTTTCTTCTTTTTGGTACATTTTTATCATTTTCGCATACATTAAAGTGAGGAGTGATGATATGGCAGCCTATAAGGAAATTGTCACAAAAGCAATTATTGGAAAAGGAAAGAAAAGTTTTAAAAACAATTATGATATAGAGGTAGAGGTTGAGCCATCAACAGTACTTGGTTGTTGGGTCATTAATCATAAATTCAAAGGATATAAATCGGGAGAGCAAGTAGGGGTATCAGGAAGTTACGATGTGAACATTTGGTATTCTTATGAGAACGATAGTAAGACGATGGTAGTGAATAAAAAAATCGAGTATAACGATACGTTTAATGTTCGATTGAGAAATCAAGCGGATTTATCCGATGAGACGGATATCATTGTTAGACCTTTATATCAACCAAATTGTTCTGATGTTCGAATTGAAGGAAATAAAATCCATTTTACGATTGAAAAAGAGTTAGGGGTAGAGATTGTGGGAGAGACAAAGATGAAAATCGCCATTGAAGAGGATGAAGATCCTTGGGACATTATTGAGGATGAGGTAAAAGAAGAAGATTTACAAACGATTGATGAAGAAGTAAAGGAAGAATACTTATAGCATGTCAACCAAAAATAGTTGACATGCTTTTTCTTTTATGGTATTATCTTATAGGAATGGAGGAGAAATTATGGCAGTTAAATTAAGATTAAGAAGAATGGGAGCTAAAAAAAGACCATTTTATCGTATTGTTGCAGCTGATTCAAGATTTCCAAGAGATGGAAGATTTATTGAAGAGATTGGATACTATAACCCAATTGAAACTCCAGCTGTAGTAAAAATTGATGAAGAAAAAGCTTTAGCTTGGTTACAAAATGGAGCAATTCCTTCTGATACCGTAAGAGACTTATTCAGTAGAGAAGGAATTATGAAAAAATTCCATGAATCTAAAATGACAAAGAAAGAAGAGAAATAATGAATTTAGTAGAATTAACGGAGTATTTAGTAAAAAATATTGTGACGGATTCTACGAGTGTAGCAGTAAAGAAAAATGAAGAGGATGAATCTATCATTGAAGTAACTGTTGCCGAAAATGATTTAGGAGCAGTCATTGGAAAAGGTGGGAAGACCGCTAATGCGATTAGGACCCTTGTTCAAGCTGCTGCCTATACGAATAATCAAGGAAGAGTAAGAATCAATATTGATGCGAAAAAGTAGTACAAGAACTACTTTTTTTATTTCTACCTTTTCGAGAAATAGGAATTATGTTATAATGTTGATGGAATAAAATGTAGTAACGGAGGAATTATGGATTACAAAGATTTAAAAATCCCTAACCATGTAGGCATCATTATGGATGGAAATGGCCGCTGGGCTAAAGAGCGAGGAATGTCTCGAAGCAAGGGCCATGAAGCGGGATTTGAAAATTTAAAAAAGTTGAGTGAATATATTTATTCTAAAGGGGTAAAAGTTTTAAGTATCTACGCTTTTTCCACGGAAAATTTTAAAAGAAGTAAGCAAGAAGTAGATTTTTTGATGAATCTCTTTGAAAATAAATTTAAAGAATATTCTAACCGATTGAAAGAAAAAAATGTGAAGATTGTCTTTTCGGGAAAGAAGGAAGCACCTCTTCCAAATGGCGTGATTCGAATTATGAACGAAATTGAAGAGGATACCAAAGATCGAACGGATGGCATTTTAAACATTTGTATTAATTATGGAGGCCACTTGGAAATTGTGGAAGCGACTAAGAAAATTAGTGCTTTGGTACGGGATGGAAAACTTTCACTAGATGATATCACTGAAGAGAATTTTTACCACTATCTATTTCAGGATTTACCACCCATTGATTTTTTAATTCGAACGAGTGGGGAAATCCGAATTAGTAATTTTATGTTATATCAATTAAGTTATGCCGAAATGTATTTTCCAAAAATTTATTTTCCAGCATTTGATGAAGATTGTTTTGACGAAGCCATCCTTGCTTATAATAAAAGGGATCGTAGGTTTGGAGGAATAAAGGATGAAAATACGAATCATTAGTGCTGCTGTTGCGCTAGCTATTGTTATACCACTTTTCTTAATAGGAGGAATTCCTTATTCTTTAGGTGTCCTTGTCGTATCGATGCTTGCCCTAAAAGAATATATGGGAATTAAAGAGACAAAAAAGGAATTGCCTATTTTAATTAAGCTTTTAGCTTATTTGTTGATTCCTCTTATTATGCTTTCTATTTCGGTAGATGATCATTATTTAATGACCATTGATTTTCGAATATTGAGTGGTTTATTTTTAGTGTTATTACTACCGATGGTATTGTTTCATGAGCGAAAAATCTATAGTATCAATGATGCCTGTTATGTAACGGCAGGAGTTCTTTTCATTGGCTTTTCAATGTCTTATTTAGAAATATATTACAGTCTTAATAAGTGGCTATTAGTATATCTTTTCTTAATTACTTCTATTACGGATACCTATGCTCTTTTTACGGGAAAACTAATTGGTAAAAATAAGTTATTGGAAGTGGTTTCTCCTAAAAAGACGTGGGAAGGATTTATTGGTGGAAGTTTAGTAGGAACATTTGTCAGTGTAATGTTTTATAAAACCGTTATCAACCCAGATGTTGTTCTTGGAAATCTTATCATTATTACCTTATTTTTAACGATTATTGGTCAATTAGGAGATCTTTTCTTCTCTGCTATTAAACGGTATTATGAGCAAAAAGATTTCTCTAATATTATGCCAGGTCATGGGGGAATTTTGGATCGATTAGATAGCTTCATTTTTGTAATGTTAGCGTTTAGTTTATTTATTACTTTATTGTAGGAGGCAACAATGACATTAATTTATTTTATCTTAATTTTAGGAATTGTCGTATTGGTTCATGAGTTTGGACATTTCCTCTTTGCGAAGAAATCAGGAGTCTATGTCTATGAATTTTCTCTTGGAATGGGTCCTAGACTTTTTAAGTTTAATCGGCGAAAGAAAGTAAAAGATAAAAAAGGAAAAGTTCACTATGTTGAGGATGAAACAGACTACTGCATTCGCCTTTTACCAATTGGTGGATTTGTCCAAATGGCAGGAGAAGAAGTAGAAGTAGATGAAAATATCCCAGAGGATAAGCGTCTTCAATCAAAGCCTTGGATCAATCGCTTTTTGACGATGGTAGCAGGCGTTATGTTTAACTTCTTATTAGCGCTTGTTATTCTTTTCATTATTGGTATTTGTAATGATATCAGTTTAAATAGTACTAAGTTAGCAGATATCGATCAGGAATTATATCCAACTTTACAAGAAGGGGATAGAATCCTTTCTGTCGATGGCAAAAAAATTAAAAATTATGATCGGTTAGCCCTAGAGTTAACGGTTCATGGAGAAGATTCTTTCAAGATGGAAGTAAAACATGCGGACGGAAAAAAGGAAACCGTTACGATTCAGCCAACAGAAGTGAAAGATGAGAAGGGAAATCTTCTTGGATACGAGTATGGTTTTGGGTTGGATGGAGATCATTATAGTCATGATTTTGTAGCGGCTATCCGTTTTGCTTTTGGTAAATTTTTCAGTATGATTGAGCAGATGTTTTTTACCGTTACTTATCTATTTACAGGAAAACTAAGTGTGAAGATGTTATCTGGACCAGTAGGAATTTATAGTGTAGTAGATACCGCTAGTTCGCAAGGATTTATGAGTCTACTTTCTCTTCTTGCGATGATTAGCGTCAATGTAGGATTTATTAACTTACTTCCTTTCCCAGCTTTTGATGGATGCCATGCATTATTCTTAATTATCGAAAAGTTAAAAGGTAGTCCTGTTAATCAAAAAGTAGAAAATACGATTCACAATATTGGATTTATCTTATTAATGCTTTTGATGATCTATATTACATATAACGATATTTTACGATTGTTTTAGGTGGTGAATTATGCTTAAAGTAGAACATATTACGAAATATTATGGAGATTTTAAAGCAGTTGATGATTTATCTTTTGAGGTAAAAGAAGGCGAAATATTTGGCCTTCTTGGCGTTAATGGGGCTGGAAAGACAACAACCTTTCGGATGATTATGGGATTACTCGAATATCAAGATGGTTCGATTACCTTAAATGGAAAACCAATTGACTATAGTGTCACCAATGAGATTGGCTTTTTAACAGAAGAGCGAAGTTTATTGACAAAACTGACAGTAAAAGAACAGGCTATTTTCTTTGGGGCTTTAAAGGGAATGAGCAACAAGGAGATTTTAAAACGATTAGATGAATTGTTAGAACGTTTTGAAATTACGGAATATAAAGAGAAAAAAATTAAAGAGTTATCGAAGGGAAATCAACAGAAAGTTCAATTCATTACAGCTATATTAAATCATCCTAAACTTCTTATTTTGGATGAACCATTTTCTGGATTGGATCCTTTTAATATTGAACTTTTTAAAGAAGAAATTCTACGCTTAGCGAGTGAAGGAAGTATGATTATTTTCTCTTCTCATCGTATGGATCATGTAGAACTCTTCTGTAAGAAGTTGGTTATCTTAGTCAACGGAAAATCGGTTATCTCAGGATATATTAAAGATATTAAAAGAGATTACCGAAAGAAAAATATCTTCATCAAAGGAGATGTGGAAAGCTCTGAATTAGAAAAAATAGGAGGTGTGTTAGAGGTAGTTGAACACGCCGATGAATTAGAAGTAAAAATTGAATCTGAAGAAATTGTGGAAAAAGTCTTCGAGGTTGTGAAGAAGAAGAAAAACATTACAAAATTTATGGTCGAAGAGCCATCTTTGAATGAAATCTTTATTGCTAAAGTAGGTGAGTCGTATGAGAAGTAAGTTAAATTTTTTAATAGGCGTTAGTTTAGCAAGAAAAGTAAAGACCAAATGGTTTGTGGCTGCGCAAATTATTCTCTGCCTTTTAATTGTTGGAATTTTTAACTTAGATATCATTATTAAATCTTTTGGTGGTGATTTTGACGAGGCCGTCAATATCTATGTTGTTGATGATACGAATGTCTCTTACGATGTTTTTAAAGAAGCTCTTCTCTTGAATGAGAAAAATCTCTATGGGGAAGATTCCCATCTCTATGAGATAGAGCCGATTGCGAAAGTAGAAGATAAAAAGGAATTAGTTGGTGAAGAGGGCGGCATTATCGTCCATATTCAAGAATCTTTAGAAAATGCGATAGAGGTTGAACTCATTTCACAAGAAACGGTTGATACATATGATTATTCGTTAATCAGCAGTGCCTTAAATAGTGTAAAAGTAGTGTTGGTAATGGATGATTTAGGTCTTACTGCTGAAGATTATAGTAAGATTATGTCTGATGTTGTCATTACGACTTCTTTAGTGGATGAAAATAATAAAACGGAGGCGGAAGGTACGGAAATGATTATGACAACCGTTTTCCCTATCTTCATTTTACCAATCTTTATTCTCTCTTTATTTTTAGTCCAAATGATAGGGGCAGAAGTCAATGACGAAAAGACAACCAAAGCGATGGAGATTATCATTTCCAACGTTTCTCCCAAAACTCATTTCTTTGCGAAAGTCATTGCTGGAAATCTATTTGTGATTGGTCAAGCCGTTCTTGCCTGTGGGTACGGAGGACTCGCTATTTTCATTCGCAATCTTGCTAGCAAAGGTGGGGGAGCTGGAGCGGCCTTTTTCGATGAAATTGGACCAATGGTTTCTTCTTTCCTAGAAAGTTCAGTAGGGGATAAATTAGTCATCATTCTTCCTCTAGCAATTGTCCTTATCCTTCTTACGTTTGTCGCATATGCTTTATTAGCAGGAGTGTTGGCATCTATGACGACAACAACAGAAGATTATCAACAAGTTCAAGTCCCAATTATTATCATTTCCTTACTTGGTTACTATTTGGGAATTATGGCAGGAATGTTTAAGGGTTCCCTAGTCATTAAAGCCTTCTCCTTTATACCATTCATTTCCGCTATTTTAGCGCCTTCTTTGTTGGTATTAGGACAAATCGGTATTTTCGAATTAGTCATAGCGATTATCATTATGATCATTACGGATTTTTTACTCATCAAGTATGGACTTAGAGTTTATAAAGTGGGTATTTTGAACTACTCTTCTAGCGGATTATGGAAAAAGATGGCGAATGCCTTAAAAAACAATTCCATTAGATAGGAGATTATGATTCATCAAATAACGATGGGAATATTGAATGAGCATCTAACACCAGGTGCGATTCTAATTGATGTAAGAGATTCTTTAGAATATCAAATGGGACATTTAAAAGAGGCCATTAATATTCCTTATCAAAGCATCTTGGAAAAGACGAAGAACCTTCCTAAAAATACAAAGATGATTCTTTATTGTTCAACGGGACGTAGAAGTAAGCTTGCTTGCCAACTTCTACTCAGTATGGGGTATACGAATCTCTATGATTTAGGAAGTGTTAGAGTTAACGAAAGTTAACTCTTTTTCTTTTCTCTAAAAGAGAATATGGTATAATGGAATTGGTGATAGTATGGAAGAAGTACTCGTACTAACAAGTAGTGGGAATAAGAAAAGATATTTAGAAGAACATAGCTTTGAATTACATCCTAGAAAAGTGATGACTTTTTTAGAAGTAAAGAAAAAGAAGTACTATGATACGGATGAAAGAGCTATTTATACCTTGATGAAAGAGGAAGGTATCTCTTATTCTATCGCTAAACTTTATCTTCAAAATATGGTTGGTTTACGCGATATTCCAGAAGAAAAAGTGCAATATCTTCATCGTTTAGAAAGAAATCTAGATGAAAAAGGACTTCTTCTAAAAAGCCCTTTATTTTCCTCTTTTTTAAAACGCCAAAAAATCATGATTTATGGAAAAGAATCCTTATCCAAGGAAGAGAGTTCGCTATTAGAAGGATTGAACTATGAATTTTTGGAATCCCCTAGTTATCTAGATCCAAAACCTCTTTATATTGCAGAAACATTAGAAGAAGAGGTTTACTTTGTCGCACAAGAGATTGTTCGTTATCTAAAAGAAGGAGTTTCTCCTTCCAAGATCAAATTAATCAATCTCAATGATGAATACCGAATGGCGATGGAAAAGATTTTTTCTTGGTACCACATTCCTACGAATATTGGCATCAAAAGAAGTATCTATGGAACCAAAATGGTACAAGAGTTGTTACAAATCCCACTAGAAGAAATGGAAAGCTATTTAGATTCTCTTGCCGAGACGGATTTAAAAGAAAAAGTAAAAAGTGTCTTGAGCAACTATCTTTCTTTACCAAAAGACGATATTACTTTATCGATGATAAGAGAAGAGCTAAAGAAAACGTTTCTCCCTTCTAAGGAGGAAGGGGTAGAAGAAGGAGATATTGATACGCTTTATCCTCAAGATACGATTTTATTGGTAGTTGGTTTTAATCAAGGAAGTCTTCCTATCATTCATAAGGAAGAAGATTATTTTAAGGACGCTACGAAAGAAGCATTAGGACTTACTACTTCCGTTTTAAAGAATCAGGAGGAAAAGGAAAAACTTACCTATTTTTTAAACCACCATCAAAACGTGATTTTGAGTTATAAAAAGAAAACGACAACGGATACTTTTTATCCTTCTTCTTACCTTGAAGAAATCAAAGTAGAAGAAAGACCAATTACAAGAACTTATCAGGATAGTCATTTTGCCAATCGCTTCCTCTTAGGAAAATTATTAGATTCTTATTATCAATACAATATTCATTCTGATCAACTAGATCCCCTTTATGCGAAATATTCCGATATTCCTTATGGTGAATATGATCATCAATATAAACCGATTGATCCTTCACAAGTAAAAGAAGCGTTACAAAATAAACTTTTACTATCGTATTCTAGTTTAGATACGTATTATCGTTGTAGTTTCCGGTACTATGTGGAAAAAGTTTTAAAGTTAAATAAATGGGAGGATACCTTTTTACAAAACTTAGGAACGCTTTATCACTATGTTTTATCAAAGGCCTTTGAAGATGGCTTTGACTTTGAAAAAGAGTGGAATACTTCCCTAGCAGAAAATCATATGGGGAAGACGAAAAAAGAAGCATTCTTTCTACGGAAGTTAAAAGAAGAATTAAAATTTATTATTGATGAAATGAAAAGACAATATCAGTTTATGCATTTGAAAGATGCCTTTTATGAGGAGAAAATCTACACCCATCCAACGGGCGAAGAAAATGTTACATTCATGGGAATTATCGATAAACTTCTCTATGATAAGGATTCGAATGTCGTTGCGGTCATTGACTATAAGACAGGAAATCCTAATTTAGAACTTCGCAATGTTCCTTATGGACTAGAGATGCAGCTACCGATTTATTTATATTTAGTCAACCATTTTTCCAAAATAGAGCATCCTAGAATTGCCGGATTTTACTTACAAAAAATTCTTCACAATGAATTAGTTAGAGATCCAAACAAATCCTATGAAGAGGGAAAACGGGAAAATCTTCGCTTACAGGGATATAGTACAAGTGACATTTCTACCTTAGAAGAATTGGATACGACGTATCAAGATAGTAGGATGATAAAAGGACTAAAAATGACCTCTAAGGGATTTAGTCACTATAGCAAGGTATTATCTCCAAAAGAGATGGAGAAGATGTTAGCGTTAGTGGAAGAGAAGATGAAGATGGCGATTGCCGAAATCTTAAAAGGAAACTTTACTATTAACCCAAAACGAATTGGTTTTGACAATTTAGGATGTGAATTTTGTCCTTATCACGACCTTTGTTATCATGAGGAGAAGGATATTGTCAATTTAAAGAAAAACGAGAATTTAGATTTTTTAGGTGGTGATACAGATGCCTAAGTGGACCAAAGAACAAGAAGAAGCTATTCATCGAACCGGTGAAAATATCATTGTTAGTGCGGGAGCAGGAAGTGGTAAAACAGCTGTCTTAACTGCCCGTGTGATTGAAAAACTAAAAGTGGGAGTCCATATTCATGAATTGTTGATTTTAACTTTTACAAAAGCGGCTGCAGCCGAGATGAAAGATAGAATTCGACAAGCCATTGAAAAAGACCCTACTTTGCAGGAAGAGTTAAAGTATATTGATAGTGCCTATATTACGACATTTGATAGTTTTGCGCTTTCTATTTTAAGGAAGTATCACTATATTTTAGGACTAGATAAAGAAATTGGCGTTACTGAAAGTTCCGTCATCGAAATGAAAAAAAGAGAAATCTTAGATAACGTATTTGAAGAACTCTACGAGGAAGAACATCCAGGATTTACCAAAATGATTTCTTCTTTTACTACCAAAGATGATGAAAGTATCAAAACCTCTCTTCTTGCTATGATTCATAAATTAGAGCTTCGTTATGATCGAGAAGAGTATTTAGATTCTTATTTAGAAACGTTTTATCAACCTAAGAATATAGAGAAATATCTTCAAGAATATGAAGAAAAAGTACAATTTCAAAAAGAAGAAATAAGCGATTTAAAAGAGCAGTTAGAGGAATTAACGCCACCTTCTTATGTTGAAAAACTAGAAGATTACTTACTGCCTATTTTAACGGAAGAAGACTATGACCTAATCAAGGCTCATCTTTCTCTTCGCTTTCCGATTCTTCCTCGAAATAGTGAAGAAGAGGTAAAGCACATGAAAGAAGCTTTAGTTTCTTCTTTAGGTAAATTAGAAGACTTTCTTTCTTATGGTGGCCAAGAAGAGATGCGTGAAAGCTTCATGAAGACAAAAGAAACTGCCGCTACCGTACTCGAAATTTTGAAGCGTTATTTTGCTAACATACAGGCATATAAAAGAGAAAATTCTTTCTATGAATTTAGTGATATTGCTTTTATGGCGATGGATATCTTAAAAGAACAAGAAGCGATTCGGGAAGAATTAAAAAATTCTTTCCACGAAATTCTTGTGGATGAATATCAAGATACGAATGATATCCAGGAGACGTTTATTTCTTATATTGCAAATCACAATGTCTACATGGTAGGGGATATTAAACAATCTATCTATCGTTTTCGAAATGCGAACCCTCATATTTTCCGAAAAAAATATAATGCTTATCAAGAACATATTGGAGGATCTAAGATTGATTTACTCAATAATTTCCGTTCTCGGAAAGAGGTATTGGAGGACATCAATAAGATTTTCCGTCAGATGATGGATGATGAAGTAGGGGGAGCAGATTATCAGGCTACTCATCAGATGATTTTTGGTCTGACCGATTACGAAGAGAAAAGGGATCCAAAAACGTCTTATCAAAGTGAAGTATGGCAATACACTCCTTTAGATCAAGAAGGTTTTAAAAAAGAAGAAGTAGAGGCTTTCCTTGTCGCAAGAGATATTGAGAAAAAAGTAAAAAATCACTATCTTATCTACGATAAAGAGGAGAAAAAATTACGGGAAGCTACTTATGGAGATTTCGTTATCCTAATGGATCGTTCTACCCAATTTGAGCTTTACCGCAAGATATTTGAATATTTAAATGTGCCTCTTACCATTTACAAGGATGAGCGATTAGAACAAGGAGAGGATCTATCACTTTTCAAAAATATCATCGATTTTATTATTCATATTCATAAAGGGGAGGAAGATATCTCTTTTGAATATGATTTTGTCAGTATCGCAAGAAGTTTTCTCTATGCTTGGGAAGATGCAGAAATTTTAAAGATAAAAGAGAATCAATCTTATCGAGAAACAGAGATTTATCAAAAACTAAAACCATTAGCGGATATCCTTGATGAAACGGATATCTATCACTTTCTTTTAAAAATCTTAGAAGTAACCCAATTTTATGAGAAATCACTTACCTCTTCGAATATTGAAAAACGGGAAGTCAGAATGTCTAAAACATTAGAGCTTGCTCATAGCTTAGAGGAAAGTGGTTACTCTATCTATCAATTTAAAGATTACTTAGAGACCCTATTAGAAGAAGGATATTCCATTCGTTATAAACTGAATACTGATACGGGCGATCGCGTAAAAATTATGACGATTCATATCTCTAAAGGATTAGAATATCCAGTTTGTTATTTCACTGGACTTACGAATTCCTTTAATATTCAAGAGATAAAAGACAGATTTCTCTATCAAGAAAATTATGGTTTTGTTCTTCCTTATTTTGAAGAAGGAATTGCTGAAACCTTTGTCAAAGAATTGGTAAAGGAGTCCTATTTAAGTGAGGAAGTATCAGAAAAGATAAGACTTTTCTACGTCGCTTTAACAAGAGCGAGAGAAAAGATGATTTTCTTGATGCCTTATGAAGAATTAGAAAGTACAAAAGAGAGATTGATTCCTTCTTTTCAAAGAAAAAAATTTAGAAGATTTTCTGATTTCTTAAATGCTTTAGGAGGAGATATTCAAAAACAATTTCAACTTTTAACATTAGATAGTCATGATTTTACGAAAGCTTATCTCTATCCAAAAGAAATTGTAAAAAAAGATTTTTCTTCTTCTCTTGAACTAGAAGTAGAAGAGTTAGAACTAGTAAAAAAAGAAGTAGAAACCAAACATTTCTCGAAAACTTCAACTCATTTTCCAACCGAGAAGGAAAAAGAAAATATGCGTTTGGGAACAGAGATTCATGAGTATTTAGAATATTTAGATTTTAAAAACCCTCAATTCGAAGAAGTTTCCAATCCGTTTATTCGTCGAAAATTAGAAGACTTTTTAAATCATCCTCTGTTAAAAGAAAAAACAAAAGCAACCATTTACAAAGAACACGAATTTTTCTATGAAGAAGAAAATACCCAGTATCATGGTATCATCGACTGTATGTTAGAGTATGAAGATCATATCGATTTAATCGATTACAAGTTAAAAAGGGTAGAAGAGGAAGCTTATCAAGAACAGTTAAATGGTTATAAGAAGTATTTAGAAAGAATAACCGAAAAAAAAGTTTTCCTCTACTTATATTCTATTTTAGATGGAAGGATAGAACCGATTTCTTAGTATAATTCCTCTTTCTTGGGATATTCTAATAAAGAAAGGTGGCTATTATGAATGTCAATCAAGAATTATTAGAATATATCTATCAATCAAGTGAGATGGGTGTCGTTTCTCTTACCAATCTATTAAAAGATTTAAACGAAAAAGAGAATAAATTAAAACCCGTTATCAGTGATGAACTAAGTTTTTATGAGAAGTATCAAAAGAAAAGTAAGAAGCTGTTAAAAGAAGAAAAAATCGAAGCGAAAGAAAATTCGATGATGACCAAAATGATGTCGAAAATGGGAATTTCGAAAGAAGTGAAAAGTGACAATAGTGATGCTTCTATTGCGCACATGTTAATCGAAGGACTTACCATGGGAGTCGTCGATATGGAAAGTAAAATCAAAAACTACGAGAAAGATGCGGATAAAAAGATTTTAAAACTGGCTTCTGACTATTTAAAATTTCAACAGGAAGAAATAGAAAAATTAAAAAAATATTTGTAAGAAAGAAAGTCTTTTGAGCTTTCTTTTTTCATGTGTTCCTAACCCGCACGCACTTTTTAGAAGTTTTTATGGTATAGTGAATTTAGGAGGGAAAACCATGGATAAAGAAAAAATGGGATTGTTTATTGCAGAACTTAGAAAGGAAAAAGGATTAACGCAAGAAGAACTGGCTCAACAGTTCTATGTAGATCGCGCAACGATTTCGAAATGGGAAAAAGGATATTATATTCCTACTCCTGAAATGTTGTTAGAATTGAGTAACTTTTTTGGGATTACAGTGAATGAAATTCTTTTAGGAGAAAAGAAATCTGAGACGAATCAAGATGAAGTCAATAAAGTGACGGTTGAAATTTTGAAAAACCGGGATCAGAAAATAAAGAAAATTAGTTTGGTTAGTGTCTCTATTATCCTTCTTTTGATGATGGTAGGAGTAGGAACTTGTCTATTTTTCAAATTAGAAGCTGACCGAAAATTAGCAGAAACCAAAAATTGGCTTCCAACTTTGCGAGAAGGAGACGTTCCTTATTATTTAAAAAAGGATGATTTAGCCAACGATTTTACAAAGGAACATTTTCAAGCAGAAGACAAAGTAGATATTTATATCAAAGGGGATTCTGTTCCACTAGAATATCAAGAAGAACCATTTATTACCAATATTGTCTTGAAAAGATTTACCAAAGAAAATGGCAAGTTAGAAAAAGAATCTTCTGATTTTGTATATGTCTATTTTGGAATTGATAGTGAAGCTCAAGATTATTTAAAGAGATTTACTTATTTAAGTCAAAATACTTTTGAGGGCGCTAAATTCTATTTTGTAAAAAGCAATTCCACTGATAGTAAATGTGAAGTCAATGAAAAACTAAAAAAACTACTAGATGAACAAATTGTCCAAGTAGAAGTTTCTTAAAACGAAAAAACAGAGAATGTTACCGTATTCCCTGTTTTTTTATTTTTTAATTAAAATCGCTAAATCCTTTTTGGCAGTACTCATGCCATAACCAGAATGATTCGTAGGAATTTCTTGTATATCAAATTCCTTTCTTAGTTCTTGTAATAGATAGTGGTAGGAAACATTTTGACCGGTCCAACCAGTAAAATATTTTTCTAACATGTCAAAACCATTTAAGAAATCCGTACTAGGAGCCCATCCATTAGGATCACTTTTTAACTTTTCTTCAATAAAAGAATCTACTTCTTCATCATATCTACATAGATAAGCACCCATCATCGTGCCATTTTGTTTGAGTCTAGGAAGTAATACTTGCTTGATAAAAGTGACATATTTCTTGGCATTTTCTTGACTGACTTCTTCTCCAAAATTTAAATATTCATAGATATTCGAAAGAATCATACTATCATAGGTAATACCTTCAGGAAGATTTTTATCGAGTTCATAAAAATCACTTTCAATAAAATGCCATCTTGCCTTTTTTACTTTTTCTTGTGTTTCATAATAAAGTTGATTATTAAGATAGTATTCATTTACGACACGAGCTAGTTCTCTGTGTTTTTGAGGAGAACGAAAAAGTTCCTCTGATAAATAATAAGAATTGTATCCAAAATATTCATATAGCATATCCCAGAATAGACGAATAGAGACAGGAAGTGCTTTTTGAACTTTTTGATAAAGCCGATAATCCATAATATTTCCTTGACTTTCTGCAATCATAAAATCTAAGAAATCTTTGCGGCGAAGAGTAGAGATTGCTGCTTTTTTTAAAGCGATAAAATAAAGATCAGCTTTATTGATATCGAATAAATAGACTTCTTTCGCACCCTTTAGAGTAGCGGCAATCCCTTGATCCGCTGAAGCACCAACGGTAAACGTCGTATCGAAGGAAGAATCCATTTTTTGGGTATATGTCTTCACATCTTCGGTTGCAATATTGTAAAATCGACAGTATTTTCCAAACTCACTTCTCCAACCCTCACGAACGCCTTTTATCATTTCTAGGGCATCCTGTCTAGCTTCCATTATGTTTGGTAAATTGACCACATTTCTTCCCCCCTAAAACTGCGGATTATTATAATAAGTTTTTCCCTAAAAGTCAAATGTTATGATATAATAATTCTAGGAAGGGGATTCTCATGATTAAAACTAAAAAACAAGGATCATTGATTATTATTTCTGGTACAACTTGTGCGGGAAAAGGAACGGTTATTAAAAAATTATTAGAACGTCATAACGATATTGTGTTATCCATTTCTTATACTTCTCGTCCAAAACGGGAAAGTGAAGTAGATGGCGTTGATTATTATTTTGTGACAGAAGAAGAGTTTGAAAAGAAAATTGCCAATGATGATTTTTTGGAATACGCGAAAGTACAATATGGTGCTTACTATGGAACACCAAAAGCGGAGATTATGAAGCAATTAGATACAGGAAAAGATGTCATCTTAGAAATCGATGTACAAGGAGCGAAACAAATTAAAGAAAAATTTCCAGAAACCATTTTAATCTTTATTATGGCACCTAGTATGGAAGAAGTAAAAAGAAGAATTGAAATGCGAGGAGATGAAAATCAAGAACAGATTATCTCTCGCTTTAAAAGAGCTTATCAGGAGATTAATCAGTATACGAATTATAACTATGTCGTTGTGAATGACGATTTAAAGGAGTCTGTTGATAAAGTAGAAGCTATTTTAGTAAGTGAGAAACTAAGAGTAGATCGTATTGAAGAACTCTCTATTGAAAATGAAGAAGAGATGATTCACGAACTTTTAATGGAAAAAGATTTTCCAAATGAACATATACAAATTCAATAAAAAGGAGCAGTTTATGGTATTTAAGTGTAAGATGTGTGGGGGAGATATTGAACCACTTGAAGGTACAAATACTGGCAAATGCTTGTACTGTAAGAGTGTAATGACTTTACCAAATTTAGATGATGAAAAAATAGTGAATTTATATAATCGTGCTAATAAACTTAGGTTGGCTAACGAGTTTGATAAAGCATATGCAACGTATGAATCTATCTTAGAGTTAGATAATGAACAAGTAGAAGCTCATTGGGGATTGATTTTATGTAAATACGGTGTCGAATATGTTGATGATCCAAGGACAAAGAAAAAAATCCCCACTTGTCATCGTGCCCATTATGAATCTATTTTAGTGGACCCGGATTATTTATATGTAAAAGAAAAAGCCTATGGAGAAGCATTAAAAATATATGAAGCAGAAGCTAAAAAAATCAATCATATCCAAAAGGGAATTTTAGATATTTCCTCCAAAGAGGATTCATATGATATCTTTATTTGTTATAAGGAAACAGATAAAGACGGCGAAAGAACAGAAGATAGTGTTTTAGCACAAGATATATATGACACTTTGACGAAAGAGGGTTATAAAGTTTTCTTCTCTAGAATTACCTTAGAAGATAAATTAGGAACAGAGTATGAACCTTATATTTTTGCTGCTTTAAATAGTGCCAAGGTTATGTTAGTTGTTGGAACATCTTCTGAAAATATGGAGTCAGTATGGGTAAAAAATGAGTGGGGTCGTTATCTTGAATTTATGAAAAAGGATAAATCTAAGTTTCTTATTCCTGTATATAAGAATATTGATGCCTATGATTTACCTGATAATTTCTCTATGTTACAGGCTCAAAGTATGGATAAAATCGGAGCTATGCAAGATCTTGTTAGAGGAATTAATAAACTAATCTCAGCATCTAAAAATGTAAAACAGGATGAGCTGGATACAGGAATAGCCAAAGTACAAAATTTATTAGATGGTGCAACAAGTCTTGGCAATAATCGTTATGAAGTAACAGTTGTTAAAGAAAGACGTGCTAGTTGGTACATTCCTTTTGTAATTGTTTTACTTATTAGTTTTGTAATTTTTAAAATATGTGTTTTTTCTCATTCTAGTTTTGATTTTGAAATATCAAGTTTTGCCCGGATTTTTTTTGGCTATTCTAAATACGAGTTATATAGTATTTCCCAATCTTTAATGATTTTTCAAATTATTGCTTTGATATTAGTTATTGTGAGTGGTATTTTGAAAATCCGTTCTAGAAAAACTATTAAAATCGGTAATTATTTATTGTTTGTGGTTTTATTGTTGGAGTTTTTAACTTTGGAAGGTACAGCTAAATATTTATGGATTCCATCTATATGTAGCTGGATTTCAATTGTTCTTACTTTTGTTTTATTATTTGTTAATCCTAAGTGGCAACTTGACACTAGTACAAAAACTATTGTTGATGATGAGGAAAAGGACAAAATTTCATTAAGAAACAAATACATTCGCGAAAATTTCAAGAAAAAAGAGCCATGCCATTATAATAAAAAAATATTTTTTGGAACACTTGTTTTAGGTATAATTGTATATGTAGTTAGTCTTTATAATTCTATATTTGGTAATCATAGTAACTTACGTGACGACAAGAAAAGTCAAATTGAAATAGTAGTACCTTTCGTTAACATTATGAAAAATAATTCAGGTTATCATGATACTCCACGTGTGGGCATAGTAAAACAAGGAGAAATATATACAATTTTAGGAGCTTATGCTTCTGTACGTAGTGATGATGAGTGCGGCCTATGGTATAAAATTCAAAAAAGTAATCGAGTAACTGGATATGTTTGTAATGATTCTTCTATTAAAAGACTTTTTAGCATAAGTAATGAGCGAGATACTTCAGTTAATCAGTTGGAAGTCATTAATGATTATATTAGAATAAGGGAAAGTGCTAGTAGATATAGTTATGCTTTAGGTCAAGTTTCTAAAGGAGAAATATATACAATTTTAGAAGATTTTAAGGAATATGATGGTACACATTGGTATAAAATTAAAACTGGTGATGGAATTACAGGATATATTTATTCCGGAGATTATAATGAGTATGTTAAAATATATAAAGCTGAAAAGTAAGAAAAATACAACTTATAACATTATTGCAATAATAAAAATACAAAAATATATACAAATTCAATAAAAAGGAGTAGTTTATGGTATTTAAGTGTAAGATGTGTGGGGGAGATATTGAACTAGTAGAGGGTACAAATACGGGTAAGTGTTTGTATTGTAAAAGCACAATGACTCTACCTACCGTAGAGGATGAAAGAATTCTAAACTTATACAATCGAGCAAATGATTTACGACTAGAAAATGAGTTTGATAAAGCTTATGCAACGTATGAATCTATTTTGGAGTTAGATAATGAACAAGTAGAGGCTCATTGGGGATTAATCTTATGTAAATATGGAGTAGAGTATGTAGATGACCCTAAGACTAAAAAGAAAATTCCTACTTGCCATAGGACCAATTTTGAATCTATATTTGATGATGTTCATTACAAAGTAGTAAAAGAGAACTCTTATGGAGAAGCTTTGAAACTCTATGAAAAAGAAGCGAAAAAGATTCAAGATATTCAAAAGGGAATCCTAGAGATTTCCTCTAAGGAAGAGCCTTATGATATCTTTATCTGTTATAAGGAGACGGATAACAATGGAGAAAGAACCCATGATAGTGTTATGGCAGAAGATATCTATGAAGCCTTAACAAAAGAAGGGTATAAAGTTTTCTTCTCTAGAATTACCCTAGAAGATAAATTAGGAACAGAATACGAACCTTATATCTTCTCTGCTTTAAATAGTGCGAAAGTGATGTTGGTGGTTGGAACCTCTTCTGAAAACTTAGAGGCAGTATGGGTAAAAAATGAGTGGAGTCGTTACTTAGACTTTATGAAAAAGGATAAATCGAAAACACTTATCCCAGTCTATAGTAAGATGGATGCTTATAAACTTCCAGAAAGTTTTGCGATGTTGCAAGCTCAAAATATGGATAAAGTAGGGGCTATGCAAGATCTTGTTCGTGGTATTAAAAAGATTATGAACGATAAAAAAGAAACTAAATCATCCAATGTCACGGAAGAGATGTATCACCAATTTAAAGAGCGTATGGAAGATGAAGAAAGCTCTGTGATTGGAAATGAAAAACGATACGTTACCAATGTTTTAAAGGAAAAAATAGGAAGAGGTTTTAGTAGAATTACTTTTTTGGTATCTGCTTTAATGGCAATCTGGATGGCAAATTTCTTGAATTCTTATACGATATCTAATTCAGCCGGATTTTTCCGATATTCTGATGCTTTGGTACCTACTCTTAGAGAAAGAGCCAATCTCATTCAGGTAATTGTTGGCTTTATTACTTTGATTGCTTTCTTCATAGGCTCTTTATCTAGAAAAACGAATAAAGCTTCTAAAATTTTATATCTTATTAATTTTGCTTTAGAGGGATATTTTTTAGTATTTATCTATTCTTGCGGATTTAAGCCAAGTGCTTCTATTTTAATTTTAGTTGGTCTAAATTTAATTTTATTCTTATTAAGACCAAAATGGCAGTTATCGACTAATATGCTGATGTTGAATAAAAAGAGTAAGGAGATTCAAGAAGAGAAAAATAGAAAATTAAAAGAAAAATTTGTCGAAAAAGAAAAGTTTGTCCTTCCTCCTGTTTTTTATGGGGTAGCTTTCCTTCTATTACTTTTTATTGGCATTCAATTAACAAGACCAATTCCTATTCAATCCAATAAGAAAAATCCAAAGATAGATCAGATTAAAGTTCTTGAACAAATGGATTTATATGAAAACACAGAGAATCTTTTGCGACATCCGGTAGCTACTTTATTCCCTGGAGAAATTTATGATGTGATTAGTACCCGTATTGACGAGGATGGGTATCAACGGTCAATAGAAATTCAAACGAATTTAGGAGTTCATGGCTATATCGCATCTCAATATAGTTCCTGTGTTAACGGAGAATGCGAGTATAGTGATGACCGTTTTCAAATGTTACCTAAAGAAGAGTAAGAGGAGTAGTTTATGATATTGAAGTGTAAGATGTGTGGGGGAGATATTGAACCGATAGAAGGAACGAATACCGGTAAATGTATCTACTGTAAAAGTGTTATGACACTTCCCTCATTAGAAGATGAAAAAATAGTAAATTTATATAATCGTGCGAATAAATTGCGATTAGATAATGAGTTTGATAAAGCTTATGAAATCTATGAATCTATTTTAAAAATGGATGAAGAACAAGTAGAAGCCCACTGGGGATTAGTCCTTTGTAAGTATGGAATCGAATATGTAGATGATCCTAGAACTAAGAAAAAAGTGCCTACTTGTCATCGGGCCAATTATGAATCTGTTTTAGTCAATTCGGATTACCTTTTTGTAAAAGAACATTCTTATGGCGAGGCATTAAAGTTATACGAAGAAGAAGCCAAATATATTCAAAAGGTTCAAAAGAGAATCTTAGATATTTCATCCAAAGAAGATCCATATGACATCTTTATCTGTTATAAAGAAACCGATAGTGATGGAGAAAGAACAAAAGATAGTGTGCTTGCGCAAAATATTTATCAGGCTTTAACAAAAGAAGGATATAAGGTTTTCTTTTCAAGAATTACTTTAGAAGATAAACTGGGAACAGAATATGAACCTTACATCTTCTCTGCTTTAAATAGTGCGAAAGTAATGTTGGTCGTTGGAACTAGTGCAGAGAATTTAGAAGCGGTATGGGTCAAAAATGAGTGGAGCCGTTATTTAAGTTTCATGAAAGAGGATACTTCTAAATCTTTAGTACCTGTTTATAGTAACATGGATGCTTATGAACTTCCTGAGGCATTTTCAATGTTACAAGCCCAAAATATGGATAAAGTAGGGGCAATGCAGGACCTTGTTCGTGGTATCGAAAAGTTGATGTCTTCTACCAAAACAAAGAAGAAACAGTCTTTAGATAAGAAGACAACAAAGCAAGTTCAAGAAGTATTAGAAGGAATCACTAGTTTAGGAAACAATCGATATGAGGTTACGATTGTAAAGGAAAAAAGAGCGACTTGGTATTATGTTTTTGTTATCGTAGTAGTTTCTATTTTCTTGTTTAATAGTTTGCTTGCGGTAGCTGGAGGAAATGGCGGATTTTCCATTGGACTTTCAGATACTCAGGAAATGTTATCAAATATTTTAGTTGGAAGTAGGAGTTTAAATTACGTTTCTGATGGATTAGTAGTTTTACAATTTCTAATTTGTGTTACGATGGTTGTTTCAGGAATCCTTAAGATGCGTACGCGTAAACTAGTGCGTATCTCTAATTATGTAATGCTTGGTACTTTTCTTTTAGAATTTATTTTAATAGAAATTTCTATGAAATACTTCGCTATCCCTTGTATCCTTTATTGGTTTACGGTTGCCTTATCCTTTATTCTCTTTTTTATCAATCCTGCTTGGAATCTAGATACTAGTACGAAAACGATTGTTGAAGGAGAAGAAAAAGATAAATTATTAATTAAAAATAAAGCGATTCGGGAGAATTTTACGAAAAAAGATAAATTTCCTCTTCTAAAAAAGTGCTTTATTCTTGGAATGGTGTTGTGTATCGTTATTTATGGAGGGACGTTTTTCCATACGATTTTATCCAAATATGGAAATGCTCGTGATGAATCTAAGGCCCAGATGGAAATTGTTTCTTCCTATATGGCTGTAAGAGATGACTATAATCAGGTCGTAGGAATTGCGAAAAAAGGGGAAATTTATACGATTTTATCAATTTCCTATGATCGCTCTGAGTCATGTTTTGAAATAGAACAAAGTAATCACGTGAAAGGAACTATTTGTGGAAGTGCAGCAAGTTTTAAAATGTTAGCTGGACAGGAAAATGAAAGAGATACCTCTTTAAGACAATTAGAAGTTACTTATGATTTTATTCGCATTCGAGGGGAAAGTTCTATTTATGGCGATATTTTAGGACAGGTTTCTGAAGGAGAAATTTATACAATTTTAGAAGATAAAAAACAGTATGATGGAACACACTGGTATAAAATTAAAACAAATTATGGTTTAACAGGATATATTTATTCTGGAGATGACGGTGAGTATGTAAAAGTATTAGAGCCAGAGAAAGGAGAAAAGTAATATGGCATTATTTGAGGTAATCAAAAAAGAAAAAGATGATGATAATTTTATATGGCGATATCCCAATACGAAATTTAATACGAGTTCACAATTAATTGTTCATGAAGGACAAGAAGCTATCTTTTTTAGCAATGGAAAAGCATTAGATTTATTTGGACCTGGTAAATATACGCTAGAGACTAATAACATTCCTTTGCTTCGAAAAGTAATCGAGATTCCAACTGGCGGAAAGAGTCCTTTCCAATGTGAAGTATACTTTGTGGATAAAGTGGAAAAATCTATGCGTTGGGGAACGAAGAGTCGGTTAGAGTTTTTAGAGCCAAAATATCAATTTCCAATTTCTATTGGAGCTTGTGGCGAGATGCGTTTTATCATTGAAGACTCTAGAAAAATCTTGTTAAAACTAGTTGGTGTGAAAAAACAATTAGATAGTGAAAATATCGATGATTTCTTTGAGTCACAAATTTTAATGAAAGTTAAAAATTACATGGCTCAAATTATTACCGAAGAGAAGATTAGTATTTTTGAAATTGATCAACAACTAGAAAAGTTTAGTGAAGAACTAAAGAAAAAACTAGAAGCTGATTTCCAAGAGTTTGGAATTAAATTAAATAAATTCTTTGTCACAACGATTGCGAAACCAGAAGATGATAAGCGGTATCTAGAATTTAAAGAATTATACTTTAAACAATCTGTTGCTCTAGCAGAGGCTGAATTAAAGCAAAAGTTAGAGTTGATTGAGGAAGATACAAAAGCGAAAAAGGTAGTGATGTCTTCTCAAGCGGAAGCTACGAAACGGAGTCAAGAAGGTTATACTTATCAAGAAGAGAAAGCTTACCAGATAGGTCAAAAAGTAGCCGAAAATCAAGCAGTTGGTCAATTTACTAATGTTGGTGTTGGCCTTGGAATGATTAGTGGTATGGGAGGAACAATCAGCAATCAAGTTAGTAAAGAAGTAACAGGTGCTTTTGCAACTCTTAACAATGTCGTTTGTCCAAATTGTCACAAGGAATTAGAAAAAGATACTGCTTTTTGTAAATATTGTGGTACGAAGATTGTGACCGAAAAGTATTGTGGAAAATGTGGAGCAAGCCTTTCAGCAGATGCTGCCTTTTGTTCTCACTGTGGGGAAAGGATAGGTTAATATGAAAAATAAAAAATTAATCCTCTTATCAAGTGTTGTTATCTTTGCTATTACGCTACTGATTTTGTTTGTCCTACCATACGAAGGAAAGAATTTTAAAATTATCACATCAAAGGATAGTGATGCTTACCAATATGCGAAAAAAGAATCCATTCAAGTAGAAGAGGTTGCTGATTCAGAAAAAGATTTTTATACGGAAAAGAAAGAAAATTTTTCTTATGATCGCTATCAAGAGGGAATTGTCATTACCGGCTATCAAGGAAAGAGCAAGGAATTAGTAATTCCCAAAATGATTGATGGAAAGTTTGTTCTTGCTATTCAAAAAGATGCTTTCAAAAAGGATGAAAATTTAACCAAAGTCATTTTTCCAAAAACGTTATTGATGATTGAAAAAGAAGATTATAAAGAAATAGAAATTGCTTGTTATCGCTCTAGTCTTTGTAATGAATTAAAAGAAGATGATGATTTTAAAGTAACGGTTTTAAGTGATTCTGATACATATTCTTTTACAGATTCTTCTTTAGCTTTTGAATATAATATTGGAGATTCTATTGAAATTGTAAAATATACAGGTTCTTCTTTAGATATTGTTATTCCAGAAACGATTAATGGTTATGAAGTAACAGAGGTTCACTTAACCGTAGAGAAAGATTTAAATAGTATTTATTTACCAAAAACAGTAACCAATATGAGTCTTCAATACGCTGAAAAAGTTTATCCTAGTACTTTTTGGTTTACAGTAGTAATGACGTTCATTAGTTTGCTTCTATTTATTGGAGTAATGATTTCTGCATCTTTAAAAGATAAGAAAGATATCTTCTATCAAGCTCCCGTTATGACGATTTCTTATCTTTACTTAATTGGTATTTATGGTTACTCTATTTATGCAAATGTGACAAACCAAAATATGAAAACAGTGATTTTGGTTCAAGTAATAGTCGCGCTTCTTTATCTAGTTTTAGCGATGTTCTTATTAGCTAGTAAAAAACGGATTAGAGATTATGATGAAAAAATCGCTAAAAGTACTTCTTATATCCAAGATACGTTAGAATTATTAGAAGAGATAGATTTATCGAATTACGGGGAAGATATTAAAAGAGAAGTAGAAGAAGTAAAAGAACTTATTCGTTACTCTGATCCTGTTACAAGTCCAAAAACGGAAGATATGGAACAACAGATTCAAAAAATGATTCAAGAGTGTGGAAACGAAAAAGAGGATTGGGAAAAAGTAAAAGCGACGATTAAAAAGAGAAATCGTATTTGTAAGGAAAGTAAATAAAGTATATTTTCGAATATACTTTTTTCTGTCACTATCAAGCGAAAATTTCCCAATTAATTTTTGTTAATTTTTTTAGAATTATGCTTTTGAATATATCTTTGATATGAAGCAGCTTTAAAAGGATGAGAAGCAGGAGGTCTATAAACCCTCTTTTCTTTTTTGATAGATTGTACACTATGTTGGTTGATAATTAATTCAATAGCGTTATAAAATTTATCTTCATGAAGAATATAATATTTATGATCAAAAGATTCAAGGAAAATCACTTTCGTTTTGGGTAATAGATTAATTTTTTGACCATTGATTTCTGGATAGTAAAGAGTTCCTTTATGTTTAACAGTAGAACCATTATTTACGATTTTATGGGTAAAAATTGATAAATAAAGATTAATAAGCTCAATAGAAGGTGGCTCTTCCATAAAAGATTTGTTATAATTGATAGGAAGAGCAAATTGTTTGTTGTATACTGGCAGGTATTCTAATACAAACTTATTTGCTTTTTCAATTGTATTGATATTATTTAGTCTTAATTCGGCTACTAATCTACTTTGAAAAGTTCCAAATAATCTTTCAATTTTACCTTTAGCTTGAGCGATAGATGTAGTAATGATTTCAATACCTAATTTATCACAAGCAGCTTCAAATTGAGTGAAGGTATCTTTTTGAATATCAGTCATTTTCTTTGAATAATATTCAAAAATAGTTCTTCTATCACTATAAAAAGCCATTGGTATACCGTAGTTAATAAGGATTTGAAAAGTCATTTCATAATAACCCTTGATAGTTTCACCTATATCAAAGAAAGCCCCTAAAACATGTCCAGTTGCATCATCAATCGCAGCATGGAGATAAGTTTTAGTACTCCCAAACCAAGGATGAACAGAAGCATCTATTTGAACTAACTCACCGAAAAATTTTTTTCTTTCACGAGAAGGATGAAGATTTTGTTTTTTACTTTTTCTATGTTTTTTTGGTGATTTAATGGCAACTTCAGACAATATATTATATAAAGTACCATATGTTATGTTTATGTTTTCAATATCTCTTAATTTTTCTTTAAAATGAGTAAAGTTAAAATCGTAATATTTTTCATTATAAAGATTAATGATTTGTTTTCGAAAATTTGAATCTAATTTATTAACAGGTATATTATTTTTAGACTTATGAATAAATCCATATTTACCTTCTGTTTTGTAAATTTTTATTAGTTGATTAACTCTTCTTTCGGAACAACCAATAATGATAGAAGCTTTCTTTTTATCTATTGTATTATTAATTACTTTAATAATTGTTTTATATTTTAATTTTTCCTTATAGTTCATTTCTGATACACTAATTTTGTTTTTCATAAATAACCACCTGATTAATTATGATACACTACTCAGGAAATTTTCGCTTGATAATAGGCGGGAAATTTTCGCTTGATAATCACATCGAATATACTTTTTTCTTTTCTTTCTTTAGGAATTGATATATAATGAAAATGGTGACTAACTATTAAAAGTCAATATATTTTTGATAGAAGGTTATAAATTGGAAAGAAACCCACGCCAAAAAGATTC
>CANQRL010000003.1 GCA_947626275.1 uncultured Bacilli bacterium | reverse complement strand
CAATCATAATAAAAAGAAGTGTAATATTCAACTACATTTCTGTAATTAATTATTACACTTTTATAGTACCAAAAACTTTAGGTAGTCTAAAGTTTTCACCTTCCTTGTGATTATCTTCCATCATCAAAGTGTTGGAATAAAATCCCTATATTGATTAATCCGGTGATTCCTACAACGATATAGATAAGATTTCGTAAGGTTACCATATCTCCTGTAAGGAATGTAACGAGATTAAAATCTAATAGGCCAATAAGTCCCCAGTTTACCGCACCAATAATTGTGAACACAAGGGCAATCTTTTGTAATATTTCCATATTTTACCTCCCATTACTTATATTGTTTGCGATATTTTTTATTTTATACGGAAAATTTCAATTTGCGAAGAATAATTTCTTTTTAACTCTCTGATAAAGATAGATTCATTTTGAGAAGGAGTTAAAAGATAGACTTCGTTTTTAGTCCTTGTCAGCGCGACATAAAAAAGTCTTCGTTCCTCTTCATAGGCATAAGATTCACTTTGTTTATTTAGAAATCGAAAGACGGAATCTTCTTCAATTTTATTGGGAAATCCTAGAAGTGAATTTTCTAGATGGATGAGGATGACGATATCGGCCTCCAATCCTTTAGACTGATGAACCGTTTGATAATGAAATAGATGATTTTTATATGTATAAGCATTTTCTTTCTTGATAATGGCAGGAGAGAGAATGGTTTGAATATCTCTTTGATTTCTTCCCAAAACTAGGATGTCTGATGGTCTAATTTGATCTAATAAGTTTAAAAAAGTTTTCGAAGCTTCCTCATAGTATACTATTTTGATTGGTTTGAAAAGATGTTTCTTGGAATATAACGTCTTCTTTATTTGCCTTTTATTTTTCATGACAAAGGATCCTGCGACATCAATTAGTTCTTGACTATTTCGATATGTATTGGGAAGAAAAGCGATGTCAGAAAAAGGAAAATAGTTGGAAAAGTTTAAAAATACTTCTAAATCACACCCCGTAAATCGGTAGATAGATTGAAAGTCATCTCCAACGGCCATGAATGAGGCATTTGTCTTTTTTAATAGCTCTTGAATGAGTCGACATCTTAGAAAAGAAGTATCCTGAAATTCATCGATAATGATATAGCGGTAGGGCAAGTAGATATGCTTTTCTTTTAATTTTTGAATCGCTTCAAAAATCATGTCATCAAAATCCATCATGCCACTTGCTTCTAATTCCTCCTGATAGAAAAAATAAAGAATACAGGCTTGAAATAAAAAAAGATATTCCTCTTTAGAAGAAGCTTGTTTTAGATAGGTATAAATTTCGTCTCGATTTTCTTTGTTGGCTTTTACGAGATGAATAAAGGTAGTAAGTTTCTTTTTAAAAAGGATGAATTTTTTGCTTTCTAAAAGTTGAAAGTACTCTTCTTTTTTAGTTTGTGCAGTTTTAAAAAAATATTGCTTTACAATGGGAAAAAGGGAAGGAGTGGAAGGAACATAAGCATGATAAAATTCTTCTATTAGTTCTTCTAAAAAGTAGTTTGGAGCAATCTCTTTTTTTGTTTCTTTTAAAATGGTTAAAGCGAGTTTGTGAAATGTGTAAACGGGAATTTCATACCCCAGACTTTTTTGAATATTATGCGCGAGATGAAGAGCGGATTCTCTTGTAAAAGAAATCGCTAAAATTTCTTTTTCGTAAAGCCCTTTTCCTTCTATAAGATAACCAATTTTTCCAACAATTGTGAGGGATTTTCCACTTCCTGCTCCCGCAATCGCTAAAAGGGATCTTTCTTCTTTTAAAATGCATTCTATTTGGTAGTCATCCAAAGGATATCCATGAATGTTTTGAAAAAACGATTTCCATTCTTTTTTCTTGTTCATAAGATAGATTTTATTGTTTTCTTCTCTCAAAGTGGTTATTTTTTGATAAGCATGATAGAACTTTCGATAACTAGGGAGGAAAAGAAGATATTTTTTGGTTCGTATTTTTTCATAGATGGAAAGATAATTTCTTTTGATATCTTCTAATCTTTCCAGTGATAGGTATTCTTCCCCTAAAAAGAGCATATGGAATTCTTTCATGGTTTTAGAATAGGACTTTTTTTCTCCTTTTTCAAATCTTTAGAATTCGTTTTTTGAGCAAGAAAAAAGAAGAAATTGAAATTCTTGTTTCTCCTTTTTTAAATTTAACAAAAGTAAATAGAAAAAATTAATGTTTGTTATCATTCGGAATATATTCGACAATATTGTCTAGTTTACAGTCAAAATAATCACAGAGCCTTGCTAAAACAGAAACGTCTAATTTCTCTAACTCTCCACCGATAATTCTTTTTATTACTTTAAAATCCGTATTTGTATCTCTCATTACTTTGTTGATGCTTGTTTTTGTTGTATGCAATATATCATCTAGTTTAAAGAGATAGTATCCTTTTTCTACGTCAATTTTAATCATCCAATATCGTCCTTATCTATTAACTTTATCATAGCAATAATTGATGTTGCTTAACTATTGGCTGATAAACCAATGGTGTGTCAAAACAAAGTAAAATTCTTTTCCTTTTTAAGGGAATCGTGTTATACTGTATAAGAGGGATATTATGATAGAGAGAATCGAAGCAAATATACATATGGGACTAAATCGTGAACAGGTAGCCGAAAGGGTTCGACAAAAACTTGTCCATAAAAATACGATGGTTACGACGAAAAGCGTTAAAGAGATTCTTCTTTCTAATATCTTTACTTTATTTAATATAGTTAATTTGATTTTAGGTTGTTTCATTTTCTTTACGGGATCCTATAAAAATTTACTTTTTTTAGGAGTTGCTTTTTGTAATACCGTTATTAGTATGTACCAAGAAATTCACGCTAAACATATCATTGATAAGTTAGCGATTGTTTCTAGTTCAAAAGCTCTTTTAGTCCGTAATGGAAAAGAAGAGTATCATTCTACGGATGATATCGTTTTAGACGATATTATTGTCTATGCCGTTGGAAATCAAGTCGTTGTTGATTCGATTATTCAAGAGGGTAGTGTAGAGGTAGATGAATCTTTTATCACAGGAGAAGCAGATAGCGTTATCAAGGAAAAAGGGGAAACGCTTCTATCTGGTAGTTTTATTTTATCGGGAAGTTGTTATGCGAAAGTGGAGCATGTAGGTGATCAGAACTACACCAATAAGATTTCGAAGGAAGCAAAATATATAAAAGAAGTCAATTCAGAAATCATGAAGACGATGAAAAAAATTATTAAAGTGATTTCTATTGTTATTTTCCCATTAGGATTTTTCTTATTTATGCAACAACTTCATCTCGATGGAAATACATTACAGGATAGTATTATTAATACGGTGGCAGCTCTAATTGGAATGATTCCAGAAGGGTTAGTTCTTTTAACGAGTACGGTTTTAGCAGTCGGTTCGATTCGGCTTGCTCGTAAAAGAGTGTTAGTCCAAGAACTTTACTGTATTGAAACGTTAGCCCGGGTAGATACGGTTTGTCTTGATAAAACAGGAACCATCACGGAAGGCAAGATGGAAATTATCGATATGATTGAGCTAAAAGAAGGGGAACCGCTTTTAGATATTTTCCGTGCGCTTTCTTTTTACAATCAAGATAAGAATGCGACTTCTTTAGCTATCCGAGAAAAGTTTAAAGGAAAAACGAATTATCAAATGATTGATTTTTTACCATTTTCTTCGAAACGAAAGTATTCGGCTGTCACTTTTGAAAAATATGGTACCTATTTATTGGGAGCGCCAGAATTATTGACAAAAGATGTTACGGTATTAGAAAAAGTTAAGGAATATTCTAGCTACCGTGTCATTTTACTCGCTCATACTCAATCTCACTGTAAAGAACCAGTTGGGGATACCGAGCCACTAGCTCTTTTGATTATTCGCGATAAAATTCGTAAAAGTGCGACGAAAACGCTAGCTTATTTTAAAGAGCAGGGTGTGGATATCAAGTTGATTTCTGGGGATAGTGTGGAAACGGTCTCTAGGATAGCAAAACGAGTTGGGTTAGGCGATTTAAAAGGGTTTGATATGTCTACCCTTACCAAAGAAGATAATCTAAAAGAAATTGTTGAAAACTATCAAATTTTTGGAAGGGTTACTCCTAGTGGAAAGAAGGATTTAATTCTTGCTTTAAAAGCGAATGGACATACGGTAGCGATGACAGGGGATGGCGTGAATGACGTACTAGCTTTAAAAGAAGCAGATTGTAGTCTAGCGATGGCAAGTGGTAGTGATGCTGCTCGTAGTGTAAGTGAGTTAGTCCTTTTAGATTCTAACTTTGATGCTTTACCAAAAATTGTCAATGAAGGAAGAAGATCTATCAATAACTTGGAACGTTCTGCTACTTTATTTCTAACGAAAACGATTTATTCTACGCTTCTTGCTATTCTTTTCATTTTTATTGATATGAATTATCCATTTCAACCAATCCAGCTTAGTTTAAATAGTATTGTTGCAATCGGCATTCCTTCTTTTGTGTTAGCACTGGAACCAAACCACAATCGAATTCAGGGAATATTTATCATTAACGTGATTCGGAAATCGATTCCCGCTGCTCTTACGATTATCGTAAATATTTTGAGTGTCATGTTATTTACCAGCATTTTCCATTTTTCTCAGGATTATGCTTCGACTATGTCGATGATTCTTCTTGCTTTCACAGGATTTCTTCTTCTATTTAAAATATGTGTTCCATTTAACTATCTTCGTGGTATACTATTTGGTACATTGGTAGGAATTTTTCTAGGAGGAGCGATTGGTCTTAATAAATTGTTTGAACTTGTTTTATTAACACCGATGATGTTTCTTTTCGTTGCTCTTTTATGTCTTATCGACATTCCTATTTTTCAAATGCTTACCGTTCTCTGTGAGAAAAAGATATTTAAGTATCAGGAAAGGATTGTAAAATAAGATGAGTTTATTATTGACATTTTTAGTAGGACTATTTATATTAGGGGGCTTAGTTTTAGGCTTTTATTCTAAGGATAATAAAAAGATTATCAATCTCTCTATTGGGATTGCCTTCGGTGTCATCATGGCTTTGATGATATTAGAACTCATACCAGAAGCTTATGAAAAGTTGACGTTAGAACCACAGTGGAAAAACATTGCCGTTCTTTGTGCGACAGCGGTTATTGGTATTTTGATTATGAATATTTTAGATGGTTTTGTTCCTCATCACGAACATGAAAGTAAACATCATCACCGTCATAAAGATGACACTTGTCATAATGAACATCTCGATCATATCGGTATTTTAGCAACATTCGCGCTTGTTCTTCACAACGTAATTGAAGGAATGACTCTTTATGCCACTTCGTTATCTTCCATGAGTTCTGCCTATTTATTATGTGTTGGAATTGGTCTTCATAACATTCCGTTGGGACTTTTAATTGCGGGAACACTACGGACGAGAAAAGAAATCGGTATTACTGGTTTTTGCTTAGTATTCTCCTCTTTTCTAGGAGGCATTATTATGACTTTCTTACGTCCAATGATTAGTGATGTTGTAATTGGTTTATTTATTGCCTTGACACTTGGAATGCTTATTTATATCGCAGTCATTGAACTGTTAGGACAGATGATTCATAGCGAGAAGAAATTGATAAATTTGGTAGGGATTGTTTTGGGAATTGCTATTTTCTTGATTAGTGGAATTATGGGATAAAAGGAAGAAAAAACTTCCTTTTTTATTTATATAAACATTTGTTTGTGTTATAATAAATATGGTGGTAGTATGAGAGTGATTATGCACATCGATGTCAATAATGCTTTTCTATCCTGGACAGCCGTAGATTTATTAAGACGAGGGGAAAGAGTAGATATTCGAACGATTGAGGCCGTCATTGGGGGAGATGAATCTATGCGCCATGGCATTGTTTTGGCTAAATCTCCAATTGCGAAAAAAAGAGGCGTGAAAACGGCAGAAACCTTAAGAGAAGCAAAAAGAAAGTGTCAAAATTTAAAAGTATATCCTCCAGATTATCGACTCTATAGCAAGATGTCTAAGGCGATGTTTCAAATCATTTCTAAATATACTCCGGATATCGAAATTATCTCTATCGATGAGTGTTTTATCGACTATACGAAAGTTTTCAATTTACATGGAGATCCACTTTTCTTTGCTTACCGTTTAAAAGATGAGATTTATCAAACGTTAGGCTTTACGGTAAACATTGGAATTGCGAATAATAAATTGTGTGCGAAGATGGCATCTGACTTTGAAAAACCGAATAAGGTTCATACGCTATGGAAAGAGGAAGTAGAGGAAAAACTCTATCCACTTCCTATTGGCGAATTATATGGAGTAGGGAAGAAAACGTCTCAAAAATTGGTAGACCTAAACATTCACACCGTAAAAGATTTGGCTTGTTCAGATGAGACTTTTTTAAAAAAATATTTTAAGAACCAAGCTCTTCCCTTGATATGGAAAGCAAGGGGAATTGATGATAGTGAAGTCATTGCGACAACAGAAGAAAGTAAGGGAATCAGTCATTCTACTACGTTTTCTTACAATTTAATAAAAGAAGAAGCGATTTTTAAAAATTTACAAGCTCTAGTGGAAAATGTTTGTCTATCTTTAAGACGTAGTAATCGTTATGCCTATGTAGTAGGGGTGACGATTCGTGATAAGAATTTTAAAACGTATTCTCATCAAAAAAAGATGTATAATGCGACTTCTAATTCGGAGGATATTTTTAAGGTGGCAAAAGAACTATTTCTCGAGCTTTGGAATGAGGAGCCTGTTCGTCTTTTGGGAGTGAGTCTAACTGGCCTTACTAGTACGGGTAGAAGACAGTTATCTCTATTCGAAGAAGAGGAGAAAGTTGAAAAGATTTCTGAATTGGATAAGGTCGTCGATAAATTGAAGGAACAATACGGTTCTGATATTATAAAAAAAGCGTCTTTAGTGGATAACAATATTTTTAAAAAATATGATTAAAAGTTGAATTTAAAAGCATAGTCTAGTATAATGTTGGTAGGTGAGGTACATGATTTGGATTTGGCTAGGAGTTGTAATTTCGCTATTACTAATAGAATATATGTCACGTAATTTTACCGCTATCTGTTTTGCGATTAGTGGAATAGTAGCTTGTATTATGACAGAGTATCAAGAAAAATATAATATGCAGTTAATCGTCTTTTTAGTCGTTGGTATTTTTCTCATTTTAATGATTCGTCCCGTTTTATTAAAATGGCTTCAAAAAAAGAGAAAAATAGAAGAGATTTCTCCGATAGTAACGATTATTTGCTTTTTTATTAGTGGAATTGTTACTTGTATTTTTGCTCCTATGAGTGATTATTACCGAATCGGTTTAGCAATCATTTTAGGATTTGCTTTTGTTGCCCTTACCGTTATTTGGACGATTTTGTTTAGAAGAAACCGTGGAAAAGAGAAAAAAGAAGATCCTCTTCCACTAAAAAAAGAAGAAAAAATAGAAAAGAAACCGGTTGTTTCTTCCGAAAAGCCAGTTTCTAAAAAGAAGAAAAAGAAAAAAAAGAAAAAGTAGTTATCTTTTTCTTTTGTGTTATAATAAGACTATGGTGATAGAATGCAAAAACAAATTAAAGAGGTTAAGGTTCATTACATTGACTATGGATTAAAAGAGGGAAAAACAATTCTTTTTTTGCATGGTTGGGGACAAAATATTGAGATGATGAAACCGGTTGCCGATGCCTTTCAAAAGGACTATCGACTTCTTATTGTAGACCTTCCTGGCTTTGGCGAAAGTGAAGAGCCTCTTAGTGTATGGACGTTACAAGATTATGTAGATTGTATTCATGAATTATTGGAGTCTTTAAAGATAGAAAATCCTATTTTATTTGGGCACTCTTTTGGGGGAAAGATATCTCTTCTCTACGCCAGTGAATACCCTGTTTTCAAGTTAATTGTCTGTGGAAGTCCTTACAAAAAAGAAATTAAGAAATTACCATTAAAAACGAAAGTGTTAAAACAGTTGAAAAAACTTCCTGGAATGGGACCAATAGCCGAAAAGGCTAAGAAGTATATTGGGTCGAGAGATTATAAAAGTGCAAGTCCTCTCATGAGACAAATTTTAGTAGAACATGTTAATTTGGATCTCACGGAGGAAGTCAAAAAAATAAAAGCATCAACCCTAATCCTTTGGGGAGATGAGGATCAAGAAGTATCCGTAGAACAAGCCTATGAATTAGAAAAATATATTTCAGATGCAGGCGTAGTTTTATACCCTGGATGCAGTCATTATGCGTATTTAGAAGTGCTTAAAAAGACAATTCATGTCGTTAGAATATTCTTAGAAAGCTAGGTGATAAAATGGCACTATTTTTGGTATCTTTGATTCCTTATATCATCTTTACCTTATTTAAAGTAAAGAAAGCAATTCATATGTTACAACAAAACTATTATGATGAATCTGAGAGGTATTTTTTGTGGATTTTGAAGAATCCTAAAAAGGTATGGCTAGAACTAGATGTCTTTTTTCCTATCTTGATTGTTTTATTTTTTACAAGAGGAAAAATCCAAGCTATTCTATTTGGAATTTTTTATACTTTATTAGCGGTCGAATATCATTCTCGTAGAAATAAGGAGCAAGTTAAAAAGCCATTGGTAATCACTGCGCGAGTAAAACGTTTGATGTTTACTATTTTCCTTCTTTATCTTGTAATGATTCTACCGATGATTATTTGCTTTTATCGACCATTTGTCGGTTATTATTACCTCTATTTAGGCCTTATTGCTTATCTCGTTTACTTTTTTGTTAAGCTAGCAAACGTTATCAACAAGCCAGTTGAAAAGTGTGTTTTTCTTTATTACAAAAGTAAAGCACTTAAGAAATTGAAAGCGATGAATCTTCCTGTTATCGGAATTACTGGAAGCTATGGAAAGACGAGTAGTAAAAATATTATTTACGACATTTTAAACGTTAAATATAATGCTTTTGTAACTCCTAAAAATTATAATACTCCTTATGGGCTCATTTTATCAATTAATCAATATTTAGATAAGTTTGAGGACTATTTTATTGCGGAGATGGGTGCGTTTAAAAGAGGAGAAATTAAGGAAACCTGTGACTTGATGCATCCTACTTACGGTGTTTTGACAACGATTGGAAAAGCTCATTTGGAAAGTTTTGGTAGTCAAGAAAATATTCAAAAGGGAAAGTTTGAGTTAATTGAATCTCTTCCTCAAAACGGTTTTGGTATTTTAAATGGCGACGACCCTTATCAAGTCAATTATGCTTTAAAAAATACGTGTCCAATTTACTGGACGGGTATTCAAAATCAAAATGTAGATGCCTATGCGACGAATATTGAGATTACTCGTGATGGTAGTAAGTTCTTGGTAAAATTTAAGGATGAGGAAACGTTTTATCCTTTCCAAACTAGATTGCTTGGAAAACACAATATCTACAATATTTTGGCAGGAGTTTTACTAGGTCGTAAATTAGGTATGAGTGTAGAGGATTTACAACGGGGTGTTAATCGAATCAAACCGGTTGAGCATCGTTTAGAGCTAAAACGAACAGGGGATTTAAATTTGATTGATGATGCCTATAACTCTAATCCTGTGGGGGCAAAAATGGCCGTGGAAGTCCTAGGAATGATGGACGGTGAAAAGGTCATTGTCACACCAGGAATGATTGAGCTAGGGGAAAAGCAGTATGAAGAAAATTATCAATTTGGTTCTGCCATAGCTGGAAAAGCAGATTATGTTATTCTCGTTGGAAAAGAGCAGACAAAACCTATCATGGATGGATTATTAGAAAGCCATTTTCCACAAGATAAGATATTTGTCTTAAATGATGTAAAAGAGGCTTTCCCACTCATTCATCAGTGGAAGACCGAAAAAGAAATGTATGTTTTGTTAGAAAACGATTTACCAGATTTATTTAACGAATAGAGGAAGTGGATTATGAAAATAAAAGTTGGTGTTATTTTTGGTGGAGAAACAGTAGAACATGAGGTAAGTATCATTTCGGCATTACAAGCGATTGAAAGTATGAATCGTGAGAAATATGATATTATTCCTATCTATATTGCAAAAGATAGAACTTGGTATACCGGTCATATGCTTCTAGATATAGAAGTATATAAAGATTTTAAGGATTTAAAAAAGTATGCAACTCCTTGTACCTTACTTTCTCGAAATGGGAAATTCTATCTAGAAAAAACCAAAGGCTTGTTCCGAAAAACGATTACCGATTTGGATATTGCCTTTCCAATTGTACATGGAAATAATGTGGAGGATGGAACTCTTCATGGCTATTTACGGACAGTTGGAATTCCTTTTGTAGGAAGTGGCGTATTGGGTTCCGCATTAGGACAAGATAAAGTCGTTATGAAGCAAGTATTTGCCTCTATGAATTTGCCAATTGTTGATTATGTTTGGTTCTATGATTCTGAGTATAATGAGACCCCAGAAGAGATTTTAAAAAGTATCCGTAAAATGGGATTACCGGTCATTGTGAAACCCGCTACTTTGGGAAGCAGTGTCGGAATTTCTTATGTAAAATCAGAGATAGAATTGGGAGCTGCGATTGAAGAGGCTATGCAGTATGATCAAAAGATCATCGTTGAAAAAGCGGTTTCTAATTTGGTGGAAGTAAATTGTAGTGTGCTTGGAAATTATGCGCATCAAGATACGAGTGAGATTGAAGAGATTTTATCTACGGATGAATTTTTAACCTACCAAGATAAATATATTGGTGGTTCTAAAGGAAAAGCTAGTAAAGGAATGGCAAGTGCTAGTCGGCTTATTCCTGCTAGGATTGATCAAAATACGGAAAAAGAAGTTCGTGATTTAGCTTGTGCTGTCTTCCGGGCTTTAAATTTAAGCGGTGTTTGTCGAATTGATTTCTTAATTGATAAAGAAACAAAGAAAGTATATGTTAATGAACCAAATACGATTCCTGGTAGTTTATCTTTCTACTTATGGGAACCAGCTGGTAAGAAATATGAAGAACTCTTGGATGATTTACTCACACTCGCTATTAAAGACTATAAAGACAAGAGTCGTAAAATTTATTCTTTTGATACGAATATCTTAAGTGGCTATGTCATGGGTAGTAAAGGATTAAAAAGTACGAAAGGTGTAAAAGGAAAGATTCGTTAATCTTTCTTTTTTTTGTCAAATAAAAATAAAATAAGTGTCAAATTGTAAGAAAAAAAGCTTTTCTTTTTTTTACTGCTTTTTTCCTATGGTATAATGGAAAAAAAGGTAGTGGTAGAATGGCAAAGAAGAGAAAATTGAAAAAAAAGAGAGTCGCGAAAGTATTTCTCGTTCTATTTTTACTTGTTCTTTTAAGTGTAGGAGGTGTTTTCCTTCTTCCTAAAGTATTAGGTTCTAACAAAGAAGAAAAAAATAAAGTGGAAGAACCGAAAAAAGAGGAAAAACCACCGGAAGTAAAAAAAGTGAAAATTGTCGATGAAGATTCTAATAGTCGTAATATTGCGGTTATGTACAATAACATTTCTACCGTGTGGGGATATCAGTCTGGACTACAAGATGCCTATATCGTATATGAAATGTTAGTGGAGGGTGGCTATACGCGTCTCATGGCTCTTTTTAAAGATGCCAATACAGAGCGAATAGGAAGTGTTCGTAGTTCTAGACCTTATTTTTTAGATTACGCGTTAGAAAATGATGCGTTATATATCCATTTTGGAGCAAGTGAAAAAGCTTTATCCGATATTTCTACATTGGGCGTTAATAATGTGAATGGAATGACTTATAGTGCTGGGTTCTGGAGAGATCGTTCCCTTGGATTAGCAACCGAGCATACGGCCTTTACGTCGATGGAATTGATTCAAAAAGCGATTTCGAAATACAACTATCGAACTACAACGGAAATGCCTTTATTACTACAATATAGTGTAGACGAAATCGATTTAAGTGCCATGAAGGGTGCTATTCCTGCCAACAAGGTATTGATTGTATATTCTGGAAGTAGATCTACTACTTTTGAATATGATTCCGTAAATAAGGTTTATTTGCGTTTCCAAGGAACAGCTAAGGCTGATTATGAGCATGTAGATTATATTACGAAAAAACAATATACCGCTAAAAACATTATTACGTATCAAATTCCAACCGAAACGATTGACTCCAAAGGAAGACAGGCAATGACAACGACTGGAGGAGGAAGTGGATATTATATTTCAAACGGGTATGCAGTTCCTATTACATGGGAAAAACAAAGACGTGGTTCCCAAACAGTTTACCGGTATTTAAATGGTGAGGAAATAAAGGTTAATGATGGAAATACCTATATTGAAATTCAGCCAACAGATAGAACACTGACAATTGAGTGACACCGTCGATTTGCTATTTATCATAATTATGGTATAATGTTGATGTTTGAGGTGAGATAAAAAATGGATAGAATGATTCAAGATGAAGAATACAATAATATCGTTTCTTCCATCTTATCCGAAAAGGAATTTAGTGGGAAAATGAAAGAGATTAGACATCATGATAGTACTCGTTTAAATCATTTACTAAAGGTATCTTATTATTCATACAAGATTGCAAAAAGTTTAGGATTAGATTATAGAGAAGTTGCCCGAGCTGGGTTATTGCATGACTTCTATTTAGATAGTGTATATGATCAAGGAAAACTAAAGGATAAAGTTTTGTTATATACCGTTAGACACCCAGAAGCTGCTGTTTCAAATGCTAAAAAGTTTTTCTCTTTATCAGAAAAAGAGGAAGATATTATTAGAACGCATATGTTTCCATTGGACGTGAAAGTTCCTAAATATGCGGAAAGTTGGGTTGTCAATTTCGTAGATAAAGGAATTAGTACGGTTGAATTTGGTCACAAGTTTAGTCATCAATTAACATACATGGTAAATTTTTATATCATTATCTTATTGCATATGATGAGAATAGGTTAAAATCCATTCTCTTTTTTCTTTACAAAGGAGAAAAAACTCTCTATAATGATTATTAGGTGGTTTTGATGTTAAAAGTAGAGGATTATTCATTATACAGTTTAGAAGAAATAGAAGCCGAAACTGATGAAAATATCAAAAACCAAATTTTAAGGAAAAGAGATCAAGAACTAAGAGCGATGGCTGATAATCGCCTTCATAGCCAAATTATTTCTAATCATTATGACGATCCTCTTGTAGAAATAGATGAGTGGGTGGAGATGGAGATACTTCCACACACGAGTCATTCCTTATTTTCTGGCGATGAAGTCTTGTTATATCCTCAATTTCAAGAGTGTAGAGCTGCCAAAATGATGACTTGTGATATCTCAGGTGGAAGAATTCATATCGGAAGTTACTATCTCCGTTATCAAGCTTTTTTAGATAACTTAACAACGGGGAAAAGATATGTTTTGAAACGCCCTTGGAGAGCGGAAATCGGCAGTTATGATTTCTTTCCTCGGAATATATGCGATATGGATACTTTAGATATTACCCTTCGAAATTCCTATGAATTATCCACTGAGTTTAGTTATTCTCCATATGATTATTATGCTATTGCAACAAGAATTGGTGATGGAGTACAGTTGCGAGAACTTGGAAAAAGCAATTACCAGAGAAAAAAATTGCGTCAAAAAATAAAAAAATTAGGTAGATACTAATTTTTTCCTCTCCTCATAGCATATTAGGATAGTGCGCGCCCCTCCTAAGGGTGAAAGGTAGGTTCGAATCCTACTGGGGAGACCATTTTACTTATAAACCCTTTATTTTAAAGGGTTTTTATTTTGCTTTCAGTTTTTAGGTACTATTTTTTTCTTTTATCTCTTCATGAGAGAAACTAGTAGGCGGGTAGGAGAACATTCCTCACTTGTACTTTGATTATTAAAAAAAAAGGAATTTGAAAAGTACAAATTTTTTCTTTTTTCGAATTTTAGGATAAAATTCTTTCAAGGATTATGGTATACTTGTAATAGAAGTTAGTGAGGGGTACATATGGTAGGTCCGCGAAAGAAAAAAATAGGAATAGGGGATGCCCTATTTATTATCCTTTTAATCGGAATGCTTATTTTTATGATTCCATTTTATTCTTCTATCTTTGATATTGTTTCTTTGGCGGCTCAATTCATGGTTGGAAGTGATACCTATATTTGTATTTTGGGATTTGTCTTTAGTATCTTTCTCATAATATTAGGAACCAAATATAAAAATAGTACAACGAGGATTTTTGCTTTGATTTTAGGATTTGTTTTTATCATGAGTCCATTTTGGGGATATATCAAAGAGAGAAGTTACTTTCGAAGAACTTTTTCTAGTTATCATTTTAAAGGAATTACAGTCATTCAACCAGATGAGTGTGGACTTGTTCAAAAAACGCAAGAACAAATTTCTCAAAAATTAGAGGAAGAATACGGGGAAGATATGCACATTGATGTGGAAAAAGTAACACCCATCAATAACACTTTGAAAGAAAAGTTGAAGTGTATGCCATCCAAGACGAATTATGCGTATTTGATTGAATATAAAGATAGTAGTGGACAAACTCGAACGATTACTTATGATGGTGAGAAAAATTTTGATAAACGGATGGCGGTTGCCTCTTATGAAATTATGTATACAAGCATCGGGGACTTTTTTCAAGAAAAACAACCTGATAGAAAAGTAGACTATCAATTCTATTTCTACGACAAAGTAAACGGTTTAAGAACTATGACACGTGGTAACCTTGTTGAGAATAAGATATCATTTGTCTATCCAGCCACTTTAACGCTTAACAACTTTAATCAGGATAAAAGGTTGGTTTTAGATGCGACTTTTAGTATTTTGGCTCATCCTGAAGAGATTCATCATATCATTGAGGAATTGGATCAGAATTCCGAATATCCTCTTCGGTCGATAGTTCATTATGGAAAGACACAAGAATATTATATCGATGGAAAATGGTATACAAAAGAGAGTGAGTTTTTACAGAAAATGGAAGAAGGCTTATAGCCTTTTTTTAATAATTTTTAATGGCTTTTTAGTTGAAAGTTATAGGTAGGTATGTTATACTAAACAAGTAGGATTGAAAATTTGTCATCAAAGGAAAGGTGATAGTGTGTTAAAGCTAAAAGGAATTACGAAAACCTATGAAATGGGCGATACCAAAATAGAGGCTTTAAAGGGAATTGATATTTCCTTCCGAGAAAGCGAATTTGTTGCTATTTTGGGGCAAAGTGGTTGTGGTAAAACGACCTTATTAAATATTATCGGTGGATTAGATCGCTATACGAAAGGGGATTTAATCATTAATGAAAAATCGACCAAAGAATTTACGGATCGTGATTGGGATACTTATCGCAACCATTCTGTTGGTTTTGTCTTTCAAAATTATAACTTAATTCCTCATCAAACGGTTTTATCAAATGTCGAGTTAGCGCTTACGCTTTCTGGTGTTTCTAAAACAGAGAGACGAAAAAGAGCTTTAGAAGTATTAAAAAAGGTAGGATTGGAAGATCAAATTAACAAGAAACCAAATCAGATGTCTGGTGGACAGATGCAGAGGGTAGCGATTGCGCGTGCTCTTGTCAATAATCCAGATATTTTGCTTGCTGATGAGCCAACTGGGGCGCTTGATTCCGAGACGAGTATCCAAATTATGGAGATTTTAAAAGAAATTGCTCAGGAGAAACTTGTTATCATGGTTACGCACAATCCTGATTTGGCAGATGATTATGCGACTCGTACCATCAAATTATTAGATGGTGTGGTTACCGATGATTCTCATCCTTATGATGGCAAAAAGGAACCTGAAAAAAGTTCTAAATCAACGGGAAAGAAAACGTACATGTCTTTTATGACCGCTCTTTCTTTAAGTTTAAATAATTTGATGACGAAAAAAGGAAGAACGATTTTAACGGCTTTTGCTGGTTCGATTGGAATTATTGGAATCGCTTTAATTCTTTCTCTATCTAGTGGAGTGAGAGGCTATATTAGTAGGGTGGAAGAGGATACCTTATCTTCTTATCCAATTCAAATTGATGAAGCAACGATTGATATGACAGCTATGATGAATACGATGTCAGGAAATCGACAAAACGATAATCACGATTTAGATAAAATTTATTCTAATGATATCTTAGGAGATATTGTCACTTCTGTCACTTCTCAAATTAGTCAAAATAATTTGGAGAGATTTAAGCAATATATTGAAAGTGATAAGACGGATATCAATACTTATATGAATGCGATTCAATATCGGTATAATCTAGATTTACAACTCTACAGTAAAGATACCGAAAAAGAAATTATTCAAATTAACCCAAGTCCTATTATGGATAAAATTGGTTTCGGTAGTGATGCCATGTCATTCAACATGAGCCAATATAATGTTTGGATTGAATTGATGGATAATGAGGAATTACTCAAGAGTCAATATGATGTCGTATCTGGTAAATGGCCAAGTAAGTATAATGAAGTGGTTTTGATTGTTGATGAGCACAATAATATTAGTGACTACACACTTTATACCCTAGGCTTGAAAGATCAAAAAGAAGTAGAGGATTTATTCAAAAAAATTGCGATGGGAGAGTCTGTTTCTTTTGAATCTTCTTCTTACGAATTTGATGAACTAGTAGGGTTAGATTTCAAACTTGTTCTCAATACAGACTATTATGACAAACAAGGGGACATTTGGATTAATAAAAAAGATGATCAAGAATTCATGAAGAAAGTAGTAGACAAGGCAGAGGATATCACGATTGTTGGTATTGTTCGTCCAAATGAGGAAGCTGTTTTAGGATCTACTCATGGAGAAATTGGTTATACGAAAGAACTTACAAAATATGTCATTGATAAAATTCAAAATACGGATATTGTCAAAGAGCAATTAGCAAATCCAGAGAGAAATGTCTTTACGGGATTAGAGTTCAATAGTGATAATAAAAACTTTGATATGAGCGCTTTAACACCAGAGCAGCAAGCTTATTTATCTACGTTATCACAAGAAGAATTAGCGCAAGTTATTTCTAACTACATGGAAACCTATGGAGCAACTTATGAGGATAATGTTAAGACATTAGGAATTGTGGATTTAGAAAGCCCTAGCTCTATCTTAATCTATCCAAAAGATTTTAAATCAAAAGAAGCTATTCAAGATATTATTTCAGATTACAATAAAGCGGTAGAAGAAGAGGGAAAAGAAGAGGACGTTATCAACTATACGGATATTGTTGGCGTTATGATGTCTGGGGTAACGACTATCGTCGATATTATTAGTTACGTCTTAATTGCCTTTGTCTCTATTTCCTTGATTGTATCTAGTATCATGATAGGAATTATTACTTACATTTCCGTTCTAGAAAGAATTAAGGAAATTGGTATTTTAAGAGCAATCGGTGCTAGTAAGAAAGATATTTCTAGAGTATTTAGAGCAGAAACCATTATTGAGGGATTTGCTGCTGGTGTCTTTGGAATTGCGATTACCGTTCTTTTAAATATTCCAATTAATATGATAATTAAGCAAGTAACTGGTATTTCTAATATTTCTAAGTTACCAATTGCGGGAGCGATTATTTTAGTAGCAGTCAGCGTATTGCTAACGTTATTTGCAGGCGTTTTCCCAGCTCGTATGGCATCTCGAAAAGATCCTGTGGAAGCACTCAGAACAGAATAGACACTTCGGTGTCTTTTTTTTTGCGGAAAAGAACTTTTTAAAAAAATGTTAAAAACATATTGACAGGCAGAATGCTTTTTAATATAATGTTAATAACAGAGCAAGAAGTAGCTCTTAAAAAAACATTTTATCTTATTAATATTTTGTTAAAAAGAAAGAGGCGATTGTATGAAAAAAGTAGAAATAAGAGAAATGGAAGAATTACTTATGGTAGTAGATATGGTAAATGGTTTTACGAAAGGAGGCGTGATGGCAGATCCTTATATTATGCATATTGTACCAGCGATTCGTACTTCTATGGAAGAAGCTTTAGCTAATCCTAAGAAAGGTGTTGCGGTAATTAAGGAATATCATACGAAAAAGGCCAAAGAGTTTCAGGTACATCCACAGCATTGTCTACAAGGAACTTGGGAAGCTGATTTAGTGGAAGAGCTCGCTGATTTAGAACCGTACTGTTATACTTTTTTAAAAAATTCAACGAGTGCTATATGGGCTCCTGGTTTCTTAGAGTTTATCAAACAGCTCATTCGTAATCCAAAATTTAAAAAGATAAAAATTGTTGGATGTTGTACAGATATCTGTGTAATGGATTTAGCGATTCCGCTAAAAAAGTTATGTGATGAACTCGATATTGAAGTAGAAATAATGGTTTTAAAGGAAGCCGTTGAGACTTTTCAAATTAAACCACATGTTTACGATGCAGAGGGAAGAATGATGGAAGAAGGAATTCATGATCGTAACCAGTGGAATCAAATGGCTTTTCAGTTTATGAAACAAGCAGGAATAAAAATTGAAGAAGGATACCAAAAGGTATTGAAATGAGGAGATTATGATGGAAAAGAAAATAGAGGTTATGAACCTTCAAGAGATAAAAGATTTGTTAGGATTGGAAGAAAATGTCACTAGTTGGCAGGAGTTAAAAGAAGTCATTTTAAAAAATCAAAAACCGAATTTAACCATGTTGGTAGATTTTTATGAATTTACCATGTCACAGACTTTTTTTGATACAGGGGATAAAGATACCAAGGCTTATTTTGATGTGTTTTTCCGAAGTCATCAGTTTAATGGAGGATATACCATTAGTTCTGGTCTACAAGAAATTATTGACTTCATTAAGAATTTTCACTTTACTTATGGGGATATTGTCTATTTAAGGGGAACAGGACAGTTTACAGAGGAATTTTTATCTTACTTACGAAATCTAAAGTTTACGGGAGATATTTGGGCAATCCCAGATGGTACTCCCATCTTCCCTAATGAACCAGTCATTACGGTAAAAGCTAATATTATTGAAGCACAATTGTTAGAGACTTTGATGCTTGCTTATTTCAACCATGGTAGTTTAATTGCAACGGCGACGAAGCGACTCTCTACAGCAGCTAGTCCTATTAAGATAGCCGATTTTGGAGCTCGTCGAGGACATGGGATTTCCGTTGTACAAGGATCTCGCCATGCCGCCATTGGTGGCTTTGTCAGTACCTCTAATGTCCTAGCAGCCCAACAATATGGACTTCATCCGTCTGGAACAATGGCTCATGCAATCATTGAATTTTATGGAAATGATTACGACGCTTTTATGGCTTATGCGAAATCTAATCCTAATAACTTTGTTGCTCTAGTAGATACTTATAATACGTTATATAGTGGTATTCCTGCCGCTATTCAAGTGGCGAAAGATTATCTCATTCCAAATGGCTATCCGTTTAAAGGAATCCGAATTGATAGTGGGGATTTAGACTATCTTACGAAACAAGCAAGAAAATTATTGGATGAAGCGGGTATGACGGATACAAAGATTTTTGTGACAAATGGATTAACGGAGAAGGATATTACGGATTTAAAACACTCTCATGCCCCTATTGATAATGAAGGAGTAGGGGATAATGCGATTGCTCCTATTGGTCGGATGAATGGTGTTTATAAATTGGTAGCAGTTTTAGAAAATGGTAAACCGGTTCCTCGTATTAAGCTAAGTGATTCTACTGTAAAGATTACGAATCCGGGATATAAGAAAGTTTATCGTTTCTATGACCGCGAAACGGGATATGCTTTAGGGGATGTGGTAGCGCTTTCTCATGAAAAAATTTCGAAAGAACGGTATACCTTAATTTCTCCAATAGAAGAATGGAAAAGAAAAGAGATTACGGATTATGAAGTACGGGAATTACAAGTTCCTATTTTCCAAAATGGTCAATTGGTATATCAGGTTCCTACCACTTTAGAAAGTGCGGCTTACTGCGAACAGCAATTTCAAACACTCTATCCAGAAATAAAAAGAGTGGGAGACTTCCATGAGTATTATGTGGACTTAAGTGAAGAATTATTAGCTCTTAAGAAAGCAATGATAAAGGAACATTTAGGCGAAGTGGAAAAACAAAAAAAGATTGGACAGTATCATGCGTAGAGAAAAGCTAGAAGAACTAAAAAAGCAATTCGAAGAGTTGAAAGTGGTAGAAATGCAAAAGCAAAGATATCGAGAAAAAACATTCTTGACAAGTGAGCTTTACGAATGCCGATTAAAGTGTGGGAGAGTAATCTTTCGAGAAAAACTTTTGAAGGGGAAAAAAGAGGGAAGTGCAGCTATTATTTTTGCTCTGACTAAGCAAGGGGATGTCCTTTTAAACGTAGAACCTAGAGTGTTTACAAAAGAAACAGTTGCGCTAGGATTCCCTGCTGGATATATTGAAGATAAAGAAGATGCCCTAATGGGCGCGAAAAGAGAACTTTTAGAGGAACATGGTTATGAAGCGGAAGAAATGGTTCTCTTAGATTCTTTTTATCAAGATGAGGGATGTTCAGCAGCCTATAATCAAATCTTTTTTGCTAGTGGTTGTCAAAGAGTTGCTTCACAGAAGTTAGATAAGGATGAGATTATTTATCCCTTTCTTGTTTCATTAGAAGAGGTTTTTGAACTGAATCGTTTAGGGTATTTTAAAGGAGCAAATAGTAAGTTAGCCATTGTGAAGGCTAAAGAATATATCAAAAGGAGGAAATCGTGTGTTAAATAAATATGGATATGTAAGAGTAGGAGCCGTCGTTCCTGAATTGAAAGTGGGAAATGTCGAATTCAATGTCGAAGAGATTATTCAAGAGATTAAAAAATCCGCTAAACGAGGAGTTGAGTTGGTTACTTTTCCGGAACTTTCTCTAACGGGATATACTTGTAATGATCTATTTCATCAAGATATTCTTATAAAAGAAAGCTTAGAAGGATTAACAAAAATTGTCAATAGTACGAAAACGTTAGATATTCTATCTATTGTAGGGATGCCTTTAGCATTAGATAATCAGCTTTTTAATGTAGCAGTGGTCCTTCAAAAGGGAAAAATTTTAGGAGTGGTCCCTAAAACGTTTATTCCAAACTATAGTGAATTTTATGAAAAAAGATGGTTTGCTTCTGCAACCAATGCTATTAGTGATACCGTTCTTCTCAATGGAGAAGAAGTTCCCTTTGGAACCAATCTTTTATTCCAAGAAGAGGGAAATAAAGATGTTTGCTTTGGTATTGAACTATGCGAAGATGTTTGGAGTATCAATCCTCCTAGCAATGAGCATGCTCTTAATGGAGCCACTATCCTTTTTAATCTATCAGCTAGTAATGAAATTATTGGAAAACAAGAATATCGTAAAAATTTAATAACCATGCAATCAGCCAAGACGATTAGTGCTTATGTCTATGCCTCTGCAGGGGTAGGAGAATCAACAACGGATGTGGTTTTTTCTGGACATGCCCTTATAGCGGAAAATGGTTCTATTCTAAAAGAGAATAAACGGTTTGAATTTACTTCTACAGCGATTGAAACGGATATTGATATTGAACGGTTAATCAATAGTCGTTATAAAGATATCAGCTACATGGGTGTAAAACCTACGAGAAGTTACCGTAAAATACTTTTTACAAGAAAAGACAAAAATCAAAACCTTCTTAGAACGTATCCTCTTTATCCGTTTGTTCCTAAGGATGAACGAAAGAGAAATGAAAGATGTTACGAGATTTTCCATATTCAATCTTCTGGTTTAGCGAAGCGATTAAAACATACAGGTATTAAAAAAACAGTGATTGGTATTTCAGGTGGTTTAGATTCTACTTTAGCATTCTTAGTAATTGTAGAAGCGTATAAGAAACTAGGAATTGATCCTAAAAATATTATGGCAGTGACGATGCCTGGATTTGGAACTACTGACAGGACTTATCAAAATGCCAAACGTTTGATTCAGAATTTTGGGGCGACTCTAAAAGAAATTTCTATTAAGGAAGCCTGCCTTGTTCATTTTCAGAATATTGGTCAGGATTTGCATACTTTTGATATTACCTATGAAAACGCTCAAGCCCGTGAGAGAACACAAATTTTGATGGATATTGCGAATAAAGAAGGAGCTCTTGTGATTGGAACGGGTGATTTATCTGAGCTGGCTTTGGGTTGGTGTACCTATAATGGAGATCACATGAGTATGTATGCTGTCAATACGTCTATTCCTAAGACCTTAGTTCGGTATCTTGTAAAATGGATTGCAGATACACATGAGAGTACAAAAGAGACGATTTATGACATTTTAGATACTCCTATTAGTCCGGAATTACTTCCTCCTACGAAAGATGGAGATATTGCGCAAAAAACAGAAAGTAGTGTTGGTCCTTATGTTCTCCATGATTTCTTCTTGTACCACTTTTTAAGAAATGGATTTCGACCAAGCAAAATTTATTTCTTAGCCTGTCAAACGTTTCAAGAAATGTATTCAAAAGAGGAGATTAAGAAATGGTTAATATTTTTTGTAAGAAGGTTTTTTACCCAACAATTTAAGCGGAGTTGTATGCCAGATGGACCAAAAGTAGGAACGGTTAGTCTTTCACCCAGAGGAGATTTGCGGATGCCTAGTGATGCCGATTTCACGATTTGGTTAAAAGATTTAGAAACGATCTAGTAAGCATAGACCTTGATTAGAACAAAAGGAAAGTGGTCAGTATGAGAATAGGAATTATTGGAGGAAGTTTTAATCCTCCTCACAAATTACATCGACAAATGGGATTAGAAATTTTAAAACATCATTTAGTAGATAAGGTAATCTATGTTCCAACTGGAGATGGATATGCGAAAGAAAACCTTTTAAGTGGAGAGATTCGTTTTCAAATGGTGAGTCTTATGTGTGCTGGATATCCCAATATGGAAGTATCAGACTATGAGGTAAAAAAGAAAACTAGCTATACTTATCAAACGTTAGATTATTTTCAAAAAAAATATCCCAAGGATGAAATTTATTTTGTTCTCTCAACCGATTTGATATTGGATATTGAAAATTGGAAGAAACCAGATTATATTTTATCGCATTATCATTTACTAGGATTGAAGCGAAAAGGATTTTCACAAGATCATCTTCCTAGCATATATAGTCGATATCCGGAAAGTATAAAACTTTATGATTTTCAAATGGAAGAGTTATCTTCTACGATTATTCGTGAAAAAAGAAAGGCTAAAGACGAAAAGGATCTACCTAATTTATTGGGGAAACGAGTCTATGATTTTATTTGTCAACACCACCTATATGAATGATTCCTTTGTAGTATTCATGGAATGAGAATTGTTTTTCTCTTGAAAAGGCATCTTAGAAGATGCTAAAATAGATTCATAGACGAAGAATGAAAAAGCGAAAGAAGGGGAAAAATGAAAGAAATTGTAGAATCATTAATTCAACAAAAAGAAACGGTAGCAACCATGGAATCTTGTACTGGTGGATATATCGCTCACTCTATTACGAATATCGAGGGAGCTAGCTCTGTTTTACGCTTTAGTGCGGTTACTTATTCTAACGAATATAAAATGAAAATGGGGGTACTAAAGGAAACAATTGATACGTATAGTGTCTATAGTGAAGAAGTAGCAAAAGAAATGAGCTATCAGATTCATGTCTTTGCCAATGCCACGTATGGAATTGGTGTTACAGGCAAAATGAATAGACAAGATCCAAACAACGAAAGAGGAGAAGAAAATGTTGCTTACTTTAGCATTTACGATTCCAAACAAGATTGTTACTACACGAAGAAACTTCTCCTCCCACTAGAATCTAGAGAAAGATGTAAGGAATTCATTAGACAAGAAATAGAAACTACCTTTTTATCCGTTTTAAAGAAATAAAAGAGAAAAGAGTTTCTCTTTTTTCATTGTAAAAAGGGAAGGATAAAAGAAGAAAAAACACTTTTTAAAAAAATGTTAAAAAGAGGTTGACAATCACCGTAGTTTTTAATATAATGTTAATAACAAGAACGATATGTTCTTAAAAAATAGGGCCGACTTATTAATAAAATGTTAGAAAGAGGAGAAACTTATGAATACAGAAATGATGAATGTCGTAGATCAATTTTTAAAACAATATGTTGGTGGGGAAGCATTTTACGATCATCTAGATGAACAGATTCGCATTAATGATATTTGGCTATATGCCATGATTACGAAAATTGAAAAGGAAGAATCTTTTGATCAACTGATTGTCAGTGGTAAATTTGGAAGAAGATTTTATGAATTTTCTCTTGCGAAGATGCCAGCTGAGTTTACTGCTAAAATTGTTGTTGCGAATGGTAGTCTTCGGAAAGGAAATTCCATTGGATTAGAAGATAGTAATTTAGATGGACAAGAATTTATTTTTGTGGATGATAGTTTTTATTCAGGAAAAACGCGTGATGTTATTCAAAATTATCTAGAGAAGAACGGGGCTCATTTAAAGAAGACATATGCTTTCTATGATGGTAGTAAAGTAAAGGAGAAAACCGTTGAGAGCTTTTATCGCTATTATGACTATCATTAGTTGAGTTGTTATTAACTTTGTGTTATAATGAAAAAAGAAAAGAGGTGTCCGATGGCAAAAGAATATAAAACAGAAGAGGAATTTTTGAAGGATTATCATCCTGAGGATTATGATAGATTATCTTTAACAACTGATATTTTGATTTGTAGTGTATCGAGTGAGGAAGAGGAAAATTATCGTAAATTAAGTAAGAAATACTTTAGTATTCTCCTTGTGAAAAGAGAGGACTATCCTTTTAAGGATAAATGGTGTTTACCAGGTGGATTTATTGGGATTAAGGAAGAGTTAGAGGAAGCTCCTAAACGAATTCTTGCCCAAGAAACGAACTTACATAATATCTATCTAGAGCAATTATATACTTATGGTGGAGTTGATAGAGACCCCCGTATGCGTGTTATCAGTACGTCTTACATTGCCTTAGTGGATAAGAATCGTTTACAAGATCAATTACTTCCCAATGCTTCTTGGTTTAATGTTACCCTTTTGGAAGATGAGAAGGAAATGCATTTTACCCTCGATAACGGAGAGGAAACAATATCCTTTGTCATTGGTAAAACCCTAAAAGAACAGACAACAGACCGATACAAGTATACTATTTTGAAGAATGATAAAATTGCCTTTGATCATCCTCTTGTGATTGCTGCTGGTCTATCTCGGTTAAAGAATAAAGTAGGGTATACGGATATCGTCTTTAATATGATGCCAGAATACTTTACGCTTGGAGAATTGCAACAGGTATATGAGGTTATTTTAGGTAAGAAATTGCTAGACCCTGCCTTCCGAAGAATTATTGCCAATAAAGTAGAGAAGACGACGAAAGTACAAAGTGGGGGAGGACATAGACCTTCCTACTTATTCCGTTATAAGAAGAGAAAAGAAAATGGAAAGAACGATTAATAAAGTAAAGATATTTGCCAATCAAAATGAAGAATCTCTAGCGATTAAGAAGAAGGTAGAAGAATACTTACAAAAGTATCATTTTGAGATGGTAGAGGAACATTTTGATTTAGCGATTGCTATCGGGGGAGATGGGTCTTTTCTTCGGATGCTTCGCAAATTAAACTTTGATAGTAATATTTACTATGTTGGTATTAATAGTGGAACGCTAGGTTTTTTACAGGAAATTAAACCGAGTGAAGTAGAACTGTTCCTCGCTAGGCTTCACAATAACGATTTTAAAGTAGAGGAAATTGGTATTCAAGAGACAACGATAGAGACGAAAAAAGAGACCGATACTTTTTATTCGTTAAATGAGATTGTTATTCGAGATCAGGAACTAAATGCTACTTCTTTCGATGTTTTTGTTGATAATTTTTTACTAGAACGTTTTTTTGGAGATGGTATTTTAGTTTCTACTTCCATCGGCTCTACTGCCTATAATCTAAGCTATGGAGGAAGTATTGTTTATGGAACCCTTCATACTTTACAGATTACTCCACTAGCTCCTTTAAATAGTAAGGTCTACCGAACCCTTCGCAATTCCGTTATCATTCCTGAAAATAAAGAGATAATGATTCGACCAACAACAAAGACTGAGTTTATCGTTACAGTAGATGGTGAAAATAGAGCTTATAAAAAAGTAGAATGGATACGGACAAAAGTGGGAGAGAAAAAAATTTCTTGTCTTCGGATGAATGAGTACAACTATTCTAATATCATTTATGAAAAATTTTTAAAATAAAGCATATTTTCTAATATGCTTTTTTTGTGGTATTCTTATAAGAGGATTGGTGATGCGAATTGTATTTCTTTTTAGCAATCAACATTTTTTCTTTTTTGCTATTTGGAATCGATAAAAAAAGAAGCCAACGGCATGCCTTTCGAATTCCTGAGAAGGTATTGCTTTTGGTAACGTTTTTAGGTGGTTGTTTTGGTTCTTTATTTGGTATGTTTTATTTTCACCACAAAAATAAAAAGAACAAGTTTTTGATACTTGTTCCTCTTGCTTGTCTTCTTTGGAGTTTCTTTTTACTTAAATAAACCTTTAAAGATAGAGTTACCAATTTTTCTTCCTAAGGTATTCATCGCTGAATTGGTTACTTTTTCAGCAGCTTTCTCAGAAGCTGTTTTTTTCTTTTTAGTTTTTGCTTGTTTTTTTTCTTCTTTTTCTTTTTCCTTTAAAGCAATCCGTTCCTCTTCTTCTTTTTGCTCTTGAAGGATGACATCGCTAAGAGATTCAAAGGCTGATACATTGTCAATTTTGGTATCATATTTTCCTTTGAAAAGGCTTTGATCAATCATCATCTGTCGCTCGCTATCCGTAATCGTTCCCATTCTACTTTGAGGTGGAAGAATCGTTGCTTCTTCTACCATATTTGGTTCTCCATCTTCATTTAAGAAGGAGATAAGGGCTTCGCCTGTTCCGAGAGCGGTAATCGCACTTTCTGTATCAATATTAGGATTTACTCGGAAGGAAGAAGCGGCCGCTTTTACGACTTTCTGTTCTTGAGGAGTATAGGCTCTAAGGGCATGTTGAACACGGTTTCCTAATTGGGCAAGTACTTCGTCTGGAATATCATTAGGACTTTGTGAGATGAAATAAAGACCAATTCCTTTTGAACGAATCAATTTGACGATTTGGATGACTTGTTTTGTGAGATAGTCTGGCATTTCCTCAAAAAGAAGGTGAGCTTCATCGAAGAAGAAGACAATTTTGGGCTTCTTTAAATCTCCCACTTCGGGAAGATTATTATATAAATCCGTTAAAAGCCATAGGAGAAAAGTAGCGTATAAGTCTGGCTTTTGAAAAAGTTTGACAGCATGTAGGACATTGATATAACCTCTTCCATCATCTTTATCAAAACGGATAAAGTCATGGATATGGATACTTGGTTCGCCAAAAAAGAAGTCTCCTCCTTGTTCTTCTAAGACAAGGAGATTCCTTTGAATCGCACCGATACTTTGTAAAGAGACATTTCCGTATTCGAGCGTATATTCTTTACGATTGTCTCCTACATATTGAAGGACTAAGCGCAAATCCTTTAAATCGATAAGATTCCAGTTGTTATCTTTGGCAATTTTAAAGACAATGGTCAAGACACCTGCTTGAGCTTCGGTAAGACCTAACATCCGGGAGAGCAAATCCGCGCCAATATTGGATATGGTTGTCCGAATAGGATGACCAGCTTCCCCATAGATATCCCAAAAGTGAGTAGGAAATCCTTTTGTTACAAAGTCTTCTATTCCTAAAGAAGATAATCTTTTCTGAATCGCCTCATTCTTTTCGAGAGGGAAGGGCATGCCAGCTAAATCGCCTTTGACATCCGCTAAAAAGACAGGAACTCCCATATCGGAAAAGCTTTCCGCTAACACTTTAACGGTAATGGTTTTTCCAGAACCACTTGCTCCGGTAATCAGACCATGTCGATTGGCCATGTTGGGTAAAATATAGAGTTCTTTCTCTTTTTTTCCTACGAAAATTTTCTGATCTTTATACATAAAAATGTCCTCCTAGTGTAAACTCATTATATCATAAAGCCAAAAATCGAACAATATATGTTATAATGATATCGTTGGGAGCGTGGAAGTTGTGCTAGCGAAAGAAACACAGGATTATGTCTATCAAGCTTATCAAAAAACATTGGAATTTTTGAATCGAGGGTCGCGTTCTTTGATGCGCCCAGAATTTTCAGAATATAGTTCCATGTATGTTTTTACAACTGAAAATGTACAGGGATATCTTCGAAAATTAAATTTACAAGGGAAAGACGTTTTAACGGTTACCGCATCCGGAGATCATTTTATCAACATGGCTCTAGAAGGGGCTAGAAAAATTGATTGTTTTGATCTCAATCGTAATACGTATTTTATGTCAGAGTTGAAGTTAGGGGCTCTAAAGGCATTAGGCTATGAAGAATTTTTAACCTTTTTTACGGATAGTGAACGAAGAGAAGAGGTTTATGCTGGGTTAGTACCGATTCAGAAAAAAGTAAATGAAAATCCTCATTTCTTCGATTATAAAACTTACTTGAAAATTCTTCCTTTTTTAGGAGAAGATGTCGCTCTTTATTGGAATTTACTATATGAAGAATATGGATTTAGTGGCACGAAAATGGCAGATGCTGGTCTCTTCTATGGAGGAGATAGAGAAGCAGCCATAGCGGCTAATACGTATTTGCAAGGAGAAAAGGAATACCAAAGCGCAAGAGAGTGTGTCGATCAAGTAGAAAAACACTACTACTTTTCAGACATTCTTCAAATTCATCATTTACCATCTACGTATGATGCTGTTTTCCTTTCTAATATTTATGATTATTTAGTGGATGAATGGAGTGGCAGTATGACAGAAGAAGCCTTCCATGACTATATAGAAAATGGTTTAACACCCATTTTAAATCCTGGCGCACAGGTTGCTGCCGCTTATCAATATCACTATAAGACAAAAAATGCTTCTTATAAACCATCTTTGAAAACCTTGTTTCAAAGTAAGTATACGATTGAAAGAAGGGAATCATTGGAGAAATTTGGCTATCGAAAGATATTGATTCCTTCTATTGTTCAAGAATATCGGGAAGCAAAAGGGAAGGATTGTCTTTATGTCTACGAAGGAGGAAAAGTGAAATAAATTTTCACTTTTTTTAAAAATCTATTGACAAGTGTATAAAAATACACTTATAATAGAATTGTCAGGTAGGTGATAGGATGGATAAGAAAAACCCCAAGTATCAGAATCAAGGGATTCATGTTGTAAGTGCTTTGTTTACAGTAGAGAAAGGGATTACCAAAGTTTTAATCATTAAACGAAAATATGATCCTTATCAGGGTATGTGGGCTTTAGTTTCTGGCGCTTTATACAATGATGAAGAAGTATTAGATGGTTTAAAACGAGAATTAAAAGAAAAGACGGGAATTGAGAATATCCATTTAGAACTCTTCGATGTCTTTAGTAGAGTGGACCGTTCTCCTGCTATGCGAATGGTGGGGATTGCCTATCTTGGGATTGTCGATAAAGAAAAATTCCATCTTTTAAAAGAAACACTAAAGACAACAGATGCGGATTGGATACCGATTGATAAAATACCAAAGCTTGCCTTTGACCATAATGAAATACTAGAAAAAGCTATCGAGGTATTGAAGATAAGAATTCGAAAGACGGACTTACTAAGACACTTATATCCAGTAGGATTTACTATGCCAGAGATTCAGAAGGTATATGAAAGTATCTTAAATAGGACTTTCGATCGCAGAAATTTTCGTAAGAAATTATTGAGTACCGGAATGATAGAAGAAACACCTAGAGCTGAAAAGTTTGAAGGAAATAAGCCAGCGAAAGTTTATATATTTAAAGAGAATCAAATAGATAAAGATGTATTTTAATACATTTTTCTAATCATTTTTAATGTGTATAATATTACACTTGAAGGGAGAAATATGATTTATTTTTTAAGACATGGGGAAGATGATGAATCCTACATTGGGGGATGGAGCGATGCTGAACTAACGGAAAATGGAAGAAAACAAGTGATGGAAATTTGTGAGACTCTTTCTAAACTGCCGATTTCTCGCATTGTATCGAGTGATATTGAAAGAGCGAAAATGACGTCTAAGATAGTAAGTGAGGCATTAAATCTACCAGTTACCTATCTAAAAGAATTGCGGGAGCAAGATAAAGGGTTACTGACTGGTCTAAAAAAAGAAGATGCTTACCTTAAGTATCCACAATATCAGGGCGTTGTCGAAGTGGATATGAAATATCCAGAAGGAGAATCCCTAATGGATTTATACGAGCGCGTGAAAACACTTTTAATAGAGATAGAAGGGTGGGATGAAGTATTAATTGTGACCCATAGAGGCGTTATCAACATGGTTTACTTTTTAATGGAAAATCGACTTCCAGATAAAGATAAGGAACAGTTTCAGGTGACTCATGCATCACTCCATGCTTGGAACCCGAAACAGAAAAAAATAGAAAGGATGAAATAATGGGAAGGATTGTTGCGAAAATTGTATTAACAGGAGGACCTTGTGCCGGAAAGACGACCGCTCTTTCACGAGTAGAGCAGGAGCTTCACGATAGAGGATATCACGTCTTTGTTGTTGGGGAAAGTGCAACAGAGCTAATTAAAGGAGGAATTCGTCCTTTTGGAGAGAATCCCTTCCAAATGATTGATTTTCAAAGATTAATTCTAAAATATCAAAAAGAAAAAGAGCAAATTTATGAACAAGCAATTACTATGCTACCAGAAGAAGAGAAGTGTGTTCTTCTCTATGATAGAGGTCTTTTAGATAATAAAGCCTATATTACCAATCAACAATTTCAAGAAATCTGTCAAGAAGCGGGATATCAAGAATTAGATATGTTAGATAGTTATGATTTAGTTCTTCATCTTGTTACGGCCGCTGATGGATGTGCGGAGTATTATACACTTGAAAATAATCAAGCTAGGTCAGAAGGATTAGAAGAAGCGATTCGTCTTGATAGACGAACCCAACATGCGTGGACTGGTCATAACCGACTTGTCATTATCGATAATTCAACCAATTTTGAAGAAAAGATTCGTCGCGTATTAGAAAATATCTATCAATTAGTACATGAGCCTTATAGTATTCGTTATCAAAAGAAATATTTAGTCGATATACGAGGAGTAGAAGTTCCTTCTTTCTTGCCAGAAGGATATACCAAAATTGATATTGAACAGACGTACTTAGACTCTAAAGAACATTATGAGAGAAGACTTCGTAAAAGAACAGTTAGGGATGAGGTAACTTACTATTTGACAGTTCAAAAGAAAGCATTGGATGGACTAAATAAAATTGTGACGGATAAAAAGATTACCGAAAAGGAATATAATAGATTTCTAGAAGAACCTATTCAAGGCGTTGTGAAAAAGCAACGATACACCTTTATCTTTCAGAAACAATATTTTAAATTAGATGTGATAGAGGAGGAACCATTTGCTATCCTAGAGGTAAATCCTATTTCTAGTGGTAGTAAAGTGATCCTTCCCGAGAACTTTCAAATTGAAAGGGAAGTAACCAACGAAACGGATTTCGATAACGCGACGCTCGCTTCCAAAAAACGTCCTAAACAGTTTATCCTACGGTAATTCACAAATGTGTGTATAACCATGGAAGTAGGAAAGCATTTTGTGATATAATGGTAATCAAGATGGTGATGATATGGAAAAAATTATATTAGTAGACGGGAATAACTTGTTATTTAGAAGCTATTATGCAACGGCTTATAACGGTAATTTTATGAAAAACAGTAAAGGATTCCCTACGAATGCTTTATTTGGTTTCACAAACATGATGAATAAAATTATTGAGGAAGAAAAACCAACGAGAATTTTAGTTGCCTTTGATAAGGGAAAAACCTTCCGTCACGATAAGTATGACTTTTATAAGGGAGGAAGAATTGAAACTCCAGAGGAGTTAAAGGTTCAATTCCCAGTAGCCAAAGAAATGCTAGAATATATGGGGATTCGCTATTATGAGATTGAAAACTATGAAGCTGATGATATCATCGGAACATTTGCTAGCTATTGTGATAAGGATCCAGAATTTGTGGGGACGATTATCAGTAGTGATAAAGACCTTCTTCAACTTTTGTCTGATCAAGTAGATATCAAACTCTTGAAACAGAAAGATTACATTCGTTATAATCCAAAAACTTTTAAAGAAGATTATGGGATAGAGCCTATTCGCATGATCGATTTAAAGGCTTTGATGGGCGATGCTTCTGATAATATTCCTGGTGTTAAGGGAATTGGGGAAAAAACCGCTTTAAAACTTCTTGTAGAGTATGGGACACTTGATAATCTCTATGCTCATATCGATGAAATCAAAGGCTCTACTCATGATAAATTGGTAAGTGGTAAAAATGATGCCTACATGAGTTATGAAATCGCGACGATTGTGCGTGATGTTCCTATGGAAATCAACATGGAAGATATTCGCTATCGGGAAGAGGATACAGAGAAGTTAAATGCTTTATATGAAAACTTAGAATTTTATTCTTTTCTGAAGAAAAGAGAAAAGGTTAAAGTAAAAGAAGATATTACCTATGAAGTAGTGAGAGATGGAAGTATCTTAGATTCCTTAGAAGATTGCGCTATTTATCTAGAGACGATGTCTTCGAATTATCACCATACCGAAATTTTTGGAATGGGTGTTTATGATGGAAAGAAAGCTTATTTTGTTCCTTACACCGCTCTAAAAGAAAATCCTCTTTTTCTACTCCAAGCGAAAAAGAGCACTTATGATGCAAAACGGGTAACAGTTGCTTTAAAATGGCATGGCATTTATGTCGATCAAATCGAATACGATACTATGATAGCTTCTTATCTACTCGAATATAATCAAAAAGAGGATATTGCTTATCTTGCAAATGAGTTAGGTTATAGTATCCCTTTTAAAGAAGAGCTATATGATAAGAAGAATGGCTATGAAGAGGAGAAATTAGAAAGTGCTTGTGTGGCGAAAGCAAAGTTTATTTATGAGACGAAAAAAGATCTATTGCAGGCACTAGAAAAAGAAGAATTATTATCTTTATTTTATGAAATTGAGATGCCATTATCGAACGTTTTAGCGACAATGGAATATAATGGTATTTATGTAAACAAAAAAACATTACAAGAAATGGGAGAAGAAATCCAGATTAAAATCGACTTAATTAAAGGGACGATTTATAATTATGCTGGTGAAGAATTTAATATTTCCTCTCCTATACAATTAGGGGAAGTATTGTTTGAAAAGTTAAATCTTCCCCATGGAAAGAAAGGAAAAAATGGATATTCAACCGCAGCGGATGTTCTAGAAAAGTTAAAGGATAAACATCCTATTATTCCAGAAATTCTAGAATATCGCATGCTTACAAAACTTTATACAACTTATATTGAAGGTCTTATTGATATGATTATGGAAGATGGTAAAATTCATACCATTTATACCCAGACGTTGACAAGGACAGGAAGGCTTTCTTCGATTGAACCAAATCTACAAAATATTCCTATTCGTCATGAGTATGGAAAGTTAATTCGAAAGGCATTTGTACCAAGTCCTAATTCTCTTATTGTCAGCAGTGATTATTCTCAAATAGAACTTCGTATCCTTGCTCATGTTGCGCATATTCCACAATTGATTAAAGCCTTCCAAGAAGGAGCTGACATCCACAGTAAGACAGCGAGTGATATCTTCCATGTGGAAGAACAAGAAGTGACGAAGGATATGCGTCGGGTTGCGAAAGCCGTTAATTTTGGAATCATCTATGGTATCAGTAGTTATGGACTATCAGAAAATATTGGAGTGTCACCAAAAGAGGCTCAAGCCTTTATCGATAATTATATGGGGACCTATCCTGGTGTTCAAAAATACATGGATGATACGATTGCGTCTGCTCATCAAAACGGCTATGTTCGAACGATGTTTCACCGTAAGAGAACAATTCCCGAATTAGAGAATAAAAACTACATGATTCGGCAAGGGGCGGAGAGAATGGCTCTCAATACGCCTATTCAAGGAACGAGTGCGGATATCATCAAAAAAGCAATGGTCGATATTGATAATGCTTTTCGTAAGGAACATATTCAATCTAAGATGATTGTTCAGGTTCACGATGAACTCGTCTTCGATTGCTTAGAAAGTGAATTTGAGAGAGTAAAAGAAATCGTCATTGACTGTATGGAACACGTCATGACCTTAGAAGTACCTTTAAAAGTAGAAGTGGAGTATGGAAGCGATTGGTATCAAGCAAAATAGGTGATTTATGAAAGAAAATAAAGTCGCTAGAGTAATGATGGTAAGTGTTGTTACCAATATCTTTCTAGCTATTCTTAAGATACTATCAGGAATATTATTTACTTCCACGGCTTTAATCGCTGATGGAGTTCATTCATTTAGTGATCTTGTCACGGACTTCTTTGCTATTATTGGAAGTCACATTTCTAGGAAACCAGCGGATTTAGAGCATCCTTTTGGACATGGAAATGCGGAATATTTAACGAGTCTTGGTATCAGTGTGATTATTTTGGGAGTAGGGGCAAGTGTTATCTATAATGCCTTTACGAGCAAGGCTCAGGTTTCTAGCGCTATTGTGATTGGTGTCTCTCTATTTACTATTGTAGCGAAGTATTTGTTATCCTCTTATATCATTAGAAAAGGAACGAAATATAAAAATGCTATCCTATTATCGAGTGGGAAAGAAAGTAAGACCGATGTCATTAGTTCTATTGTCGTATTAATTTCTTCTATTTTGATTCAGTTGAGTGATAGGTTCCCATTCCTTCTTTATGCCGAAAAAGTGGCAGCCATTTTAATTGGCCTATTTATTATTGGCGTTGGAGTTGGTATCATGAGAGAAAATGTCAGTACTCTTCTTGGTAAGAGAGAAGTAAATGAGGATTATCTAGCGAGATTAAAAAAATTAATTGCGAAAGAAAAAGGGGTTTTAGCGGTTAGAGATGTTGTTTTAATGCGATATGGATCGGTTTCTACTTTAAATCTCATCATTACGATGAATAGAAAAACGCCTTTAGAAAAAGCTCATGCTACGGCGGATATTTTAGAAGAGAAAATAAAGAATTTTAGTCATTCTATTCAATATATCAACATTCATATTGAACCAGAAAGTGATGTTTAGAAATTGCGTTGACAAGCGTTTCGTTTCGTGATAAAATAACTCTAGAAATTGAGGACGAAGACTAGTAATAATAGGATGATGCAAAGAGAGTTCCCGGTTGGTGTGAGGGAAACATCAGAGAATTATGAATCTACTTCTGAGAGAAATGAAAACATTTTCGGGTCATTCCGTTATCAAAATAATTAAGACCAAAGTAGGATGGTACCGTGCTATGCACTCCTATATTTTGGTCTTTTTTGTTATTTACATTCGTCTTCATGAGAGAGAGGGAGAGAGTATGATAGACATTAAGTTAATTAGAGAAAACAGAGACTTAGTCAAAGAAAACATCAAGAAGAAATTTCAAGATGAGAAATTAGCTCTTGTCGATGAAATCTATGATTTAGATTGTGAGTATCGCGAGAAAAAACAAAAAATGGATGAAGCAAGAGCCGAAAAAAACCGTTTGAGTGATCAAATAGGAGCCTTGATGCGCGAGGGTAAGAAAGAAGAAGCAATGGCCATTAAAGAAGAAGTTTCTAAGATGGGAGAAGAAATCAATGAATTAACGACTCGTGAGGAAGAACTAAGCGGTATCATTAAACAAAAAATGATGGTGATTCCTAATATCATTGCGGATGATGTACCAATCGGTAAAGATGATACAGAGAATGTAGAATTAAAAAGATTTGGAGAACCCGTTGTTCCTCCTTATGAAATTCCTTATCATGCCGATATTCTAGAGAGTTTTAATGCTTTAGATAAAGAAGCAAGTGGTAGGACGAGTGGAAATGGTTTCTACTATTTAATAGGGGATGCTGCTAGACTTTCTAGTGCGATGTTATCGTATGCGAGAGATTTCATGATTGATAAAGGATTTACTTATTGTATTCCACCATTCATGATTCGAAGTGATGTCGTAACCGGTGTTATGTCTTTTGCTGAGATGGATGCGATGATGTATAAGATTGAAGGCGAAGATTTATATCTAATCGGTACTTCTGAACATTCTATGATTGGTAAATTTAAAGATCAAATTGTCAAGAAAGAAAGTCTTCCTATTACGATGACCTCTTATTCTCCTTGCTTTCGAAAAGAAGTAGGGGCACATGGTATCGAAGAAAGAGGAATTTACCGTGTTCATCAATTTGAAAAACAAGAAATGATTGTCATTTGTGAGCCAGAAGACTCTGAAGAATGGTATGAAAAAATGTGGCAATATACGGTAGAACTTTTCCGCAGTCTTGATATTCCTGTAAGACAGTTAGAATGTTGTAGTGGTGACTTAGCCGATTTGAAATATAAATCATGCGATATTGAAGCATGGAGTCCTCGTCAACAAAAATATTTTGAAGTAGGTTCTTGTTCTAACTTAACCGATGCCCAAGCAAGAAGACTTGGAATTCGTGCCAAAAGCGAGAAAGGAAACTATTATTTACATACGTTAAACAATACTGTTTTAGCATCTACCCGTGCTTTAATTGCATTACTTGAGAATAATTATCAAGAAGATGGTAGTGTTAAAATTCCAAAGGTATTACAACCTTATATGGGTGGTAAAACTGTTATCCGTTCAGAGAGCAAATAATGTTCTCTTTTTTGATGTCATAGAAAAAAGTGGATATTTTTATCCACTTTTCCATTAGGAAACAAAACCTTTTTCTTCCTCTTCACCAGTTAAAATAATATTTTGCCCATCAAATTGATATAAAGATTTTAAATAGATATTAAAATAACTATCCGTTGCTTTTTCGGAAATCCCTTGAAGCTCCAAAGCTGCTATCAACGGCTGGGATTTTTTTTCGATTTCTTCTATTTGGGAAAGTGCGGCTTTCATAGGATGGGTATTAGGATAATTCTCAACCATTCTTTTAATATCGCTTAACAAAGAAGCAAAGGCTTTTCTAGGATTACTTCCAAAATCAAAACCAGGCGTATTTTTTTCCATTTGGTATTCTTCTCTCTTTTTTTGAATGAAATCTTCGTTAAAATATTCAGGGTGTTTTTTAGCTAGAGATAACATATATACGATAGCTTGTTCATCTGCCATAAATTCGGATAGCAGGGCTTGATGGAAGAAAGAATTGGACATATCTCCGCCACTGTTAATTAAAATACTGTCTTTTTGATAATCATAATACGTTAATTGATCAAAAAGATTATCTGTTTGTTCTGTTCTAGTTAATTGATAAACATGAGTTAATTCATGCAATATATCATGCATCATTTCAAAATTAAACTTATCTGGATCATCTGCAAATGCTTTGTAGAATCCCCAATTTATCTCAAGAGAACACGTGTCATTATCATGCTTATCTGCAATCATCATTCGATAAGAATTTCCATAATGATTGATATCCATTTCATTGCAAAAGTTTCCCAAATTTAAATTTCGTTTTTGTTCTAAGAAAAAGCTCATAATGAGAGTAGGGGTCAATCTTTCTTTATGAACTAATGCATCCGTCATTAACATATTTCCTAATGTCTGATGTTTCCCATCCACCACATACTGATCATTTACAAATGCCATAATTTGTTCGAAATAATACAAAAATTCTTCGCTGAAATGGCTAATGTTTCCCTTTAGAATTTCCGTATCTAGCTCATTCAATAAAGATTTAAATTCAGAAAAAGAAAATTGATTCAGCAGTTCTTTTAATCGAGTTATATAACGCTCCATAAGACACCTTCTTATAATAGTTATACCATGAAATGAAAATTTATCATATGTCATATGTAAAATTTTACAGGATGTTTACTTAAGGATATGAAAAAAGGTTTCACACTTTTGTAAAACCTTTTATTTATTTTGAATTTTAATTAATTTAGCATGGACGACTAGTTTTTCTTCATCGTTATAGCAAGTAGATAACGTTAAAATCTTATCGGTTGAAGAAACGGTTGTTGGAAATTGGTAGGCACTTCTTTTTAGTATTTTATCCAAAAAAGCTTGATATTCTTCCTCGCTTGGAAAATAGGTTGTTAAATAATCCCCAGTTGTTGGAATGTGATAGACACTGAATATTTGCCATAACGTATTTTGATATTCTGTCGACAATTTGATGATGTGATTGTTTGTATTTTTTTGCCAGCTAGATTTGAGAAGATTTTTGAGCGATCCAAACATCGTTCTATCGTATCTTCCATGACCATAAATGATGGTATTTTGGTTGAGTATTTCTAGGTCATTTCGATAGTCTAAGAAAATCCATCCCGCACTATTTCTACTCTTGTTAAAAGCATGGTGTAAATAGTAATCGTTATCGGTTGTCTGTACAAATGGGTAATTGACGTTGGTATTAGGAACTTGAATCCAACCGATGACATCGCTATTTGTCTTTTTGAGATTGGAAAAGTCGACTTCTAATAGATTCATTTTAATATAGTCCCAATAAGGGTTAAATTTTTCTACTTCTTTTGGCTGTTCAATAATTTCAGTTTGTTCATCATCCTCTACTTCTTTGATGACGACTTCCTTTTGAGCATTCGAAGAAATGTCTTGAATCTCTTTTGATTCGATAGCCCACTTAATAATATGAGATAGAGAGACTATTAGAAGAGCAAAACTGAGAACGATAATGACTAAAAGAAGAAAGCGAAAAATTCTTTTTTTTAGTCTGCGTTTTTTCATGTAATCACCAACATTATTGTACTCCATAATAAAAAATTTGTCTATGTAGAAAATGAATGTGTTATAATTCTAGAAGAGAGACTATTCAAAGTAGACGATAGTTTTCTAAAGAAGGAGGAATTTGATTTTATGGAGATTATTGTACAGGGGACAGGAACGAAAACCGTTTTACCAGATATGGTTCAAATTCAAATTTATTTTGAAGCAACAGCGGATACCCAAGAAGAGGCAATGCGCTTAGGAATATTGAGTGGGGAAGAGTTTGTCCAAAAAATTTTGATTCCCAATGGATTTGTGAAAGAGGATATGAAAACCAAAAACTTTGTTATCAGGGAAGAAACGATTTATAATGAAGCGACGAGGACCCATGAATTTGCGGGATTCCACTATAGTCAAAATGCTAAAATAGAATTTGATTACGATAAAGAAAAGATGGCTAAAATATTGGTAGAAGTAGTTTCCCTAGAAAGGCCACCAAGATGCCAAATCTACTTTAAAGTGAAAGATGAAAAAGGGGTTCGAAGAGATTTGCTTAAAGATGCTTATCAAGATGCGAAAATACAAGCAACGACGATTGCTGAGGCAGCTGGAATGCAATTAGGAAAATGTGCGAAAGTAGACTTCCAACCATTCACGAATAGTTATGCTTCTCCTATGAATTTTCAAGAGACTGCGATGTTTAAAGGAGCTTCTCGATTAGGCTCAGATCGTATTTTAAATACGTTTACACCAGAAGAAATTTCCTTGTCAGAGTCTCTTTACACGCTTTGGATAGCAGAGTAAGATATCTATATGATATCTTTTTCATTGTTATTTTTTTAAAAATATGGTATCCTAAGAATAGAATAGAGGTGCTCTAAGTGAGAAATAAGAAAATGTTATTAGGTGTTTTACTTGTTCCATTGCTCCTAACAGGATGTGGAAACAAGGTGGAAACATTAAGCTGTATAAAAGAAGATCAAACTGGAAATCTTGAGATGCGACTTGAACATAAAAATGATCAAGTTTTAAAAGAAATACTAGAAACGAAATTGGAACAGATGAATGCTGAGGAAGCTGCTGTTGCCAAAGAGCGGATGGATACATTAGTAGGTGCTCAATACGAAAATCAAAGCCAAACAACTTACGAATCTAGAGTAGAGGGAAATACCGTTATTATTACGCTTACTGTTGATGTAGAAAAATTAACAGACGAAGAAAAGGAATCTTTAAAAATTTATGATTCTCTAAAAGAACAAAAAGAAAGTCTTACTTCTGATGGATTTGTTTGTCAATAAGAGATAAAAGAAAAGAGGGAAAAAAGATGAATTGTCCAAATTGTGGGGCTCCTTTATTTCCAGGAGAACCAAGATGTAGAAAATGTGGAGCTCCTTCTAACTGGAATCCAGCTACCACTTTGACTCCCATTCAACCAACACCAGAACCAGTTCCACAACAACCAGTTGAGGTACAACCAAAAAAGTCTAATTCGAAAGTTTTCATAGCCATTATTGTTTTAATTATTCTTGTTTTAGTGGCCATTGTATTGCTCATTGTTTCTATGAATAATAGCAATAAAAAGGAGAAGGGGAAAAAAGAATGCGATTGTACATCGCAACAACCAGCCGAGCAGCCTGCCACTAAATTCTCGATTGCTGTAGGGAAGTTTGTTTATAGCATTCCAATCTCTTTTGCGACAAAAGTGGAAGATGGATACCTAAAAATTATGGATCGAGCTGAAAACCCAACTTGGTTCATGACTCTTACGGCGCAAGAAGTAAATTTTGATAGTGTGACAACATTAAGCAATGATGAAATTCAAAAAGTGTTCTTGGACAAAGGCGCAACTACCGTAACGGTCAACAATCAAACGGTAAATGGAAAACCATATCTAGTTGTCAATTGCGTCTTGGAAGGAAACAATGTTCTTTATGCTTATACGAAAGCAAACTCTACTTCTACCTTTGTAGCATCTATTACAACGGTGGACAATACTTTCGGAGCTAGTTATTTAAATACGTTGAATACTATCTTAAGTGCTTCTACATTAGACGAGACGCAATACGGATTTGGCATAAATGCTCTTTTACCAAATCAGATTTTTGCTTCTTAGAACTTTGTTATCGAACGGAATCAAAAAAAGAAAGTAAGTTACTTTCTTTTTTCGTTTATTATTTTAGCGTTGTTTTGTAAACGGGAATCCTCTGGCGATATGGCTAGAGCCTTGTTTATCGCGGTATACGAAAAGTCATAAAGTCCTACCTGATAAAAAGCAATGGATAAAAGATCATAGATAGTTTCTGTTCTAGAAAAGAATTCATTGATGTAAGTCATCTTTTTTTCGGGAAGAGAAAGAGATTTTAAACCCTCTTCAATGAGACTCCACCAATCTTTTGTACCATAAGCAATCATGGCTTTCTCCATATAGGGTTCTCTTAAGTAAGGAGCTTCTTTGATTGCTTTGATAGCCCAAGCTTCAGCTTCTTCATATTGATGTAAATAAAAGTAAGAGCGAGCAATAAAGCGCATAGATGCACATCTTTCATCTTTCCAAGTTGCTTTCTCTAAAGTCAGATGTTTCTTTAAAGTATCGATGGCTTTTTCATAATCACCATAGTACATGTATTCTCTTCCGAGGTAGTGCATATTCCTATCATCTAAAGGATCTTCCTTAACAGAAAGTTCTAGAAGAGAAAGATAACTACTTCGAGATTTCTTATCATCTGGATAGTGATGAACGATAATCTTGTCTAGGACTTGAATGTTCTCTTTTTCTCCTTGATAAGTTAAGACTTCATGAACAGGATGCGTCCAATGGTATCCCTTTCTTCGATGAATCTTTTGAATATAAAAACTAATGATAGGATGTTGATTTTCATCTAACTTCCAGTGATAAGTATAAGAAACTCTAGTCGTTTCTGGAAGAATATTCTCTTCTAACTGTTTTCTCCATCCTGGAAGAAATACTTCATCTAAATCAGTACAGACACATAAATCAGCATCTTCGTCTACTAGTTTTAAAGATTCATTTCTAGCAACATCAAATCGCCAAGGAACAATTTCTTTTTGAACGACATGAACACCTAAATCGGTTAACTCTTTTACCGTATTATCGGTAGAACCCGTATCTAGTACATATATTTCATCGGCTTCCTTCATAGATTGGTACCATCTTTGTACAAATTTTTCCTCATTTTTAGAAATTGCATAAACAATAATTTTCATGAATTCTAAGCACCAGCAGCAGGACCAGTAGGACCTTGAGGAATTACCAAGTTCAAAATATAGTTAGGAGCATCTCCCGTAATTGTTGCAGATGCTGGAGTATCTGGAGCTCCCGTTGTAACGGAACCAATTGCTAAAGTAGGAGTAACTCCATCTGTACCATCGGCTCCAGCAGGACCTGTTTCTCCAGTAGGACCAGTAGGGCCTGTTTCACCAGTAGGACCAGTAGGTCCGGTTTCTCCAGTAGGGCCAATAGGGCCGGTTTCACCAGTAGGACCAATAGGGCCAGTTTCCCCAGTTGGACCGATAGGTCCGGTTTCTCCAGTAGGACCAGTAGGACCCGTTTCACCAGTAGGACCAGCAGGACCGGTTGCTCCAGTTGGACCAGTAGGACCCGTTTCACCAGTTGGACCAGTAGGACCCGTTTCACCAGTAGGACCAGTAGGTCCGGTTTCTCCGGTAGGGCCAATAGGTCCGGTTTCACCAGTAGGACCAGTAGGTCCGGCTTCTCCAGTAGGACCAATAGGACCAGTTTCCCCAGTAGGTCCAGTAGGACCATACACAAGTGTATACAATAATCAACATGAATGAAGAAGCTTATTTTAAATAAATAGAACTTATGTTATAATTATACTAGAGGAGGTTTACTTATGGCAAAGAAAAAGAAGAAGTTGATAGAAATTAAGGGAACAAAGCTTCAAAAAACTTGTGTAATACTTCAGTTGATTGTGTTAATTGCAATGCTAGTATCTTCAATTTATGTCAATGTAAATAACATTGAAAGCGGTTTTGTTACGAAAATAACTGATTATGGTGTATGGGTAACTATTATCTTGTTACTTATTCCAATCATTTTTGATAGTAGTAATAATGAATAATTTTAATGAAGAACATATGAATATAACTCATATGTTTTTATTTTTCTCAACTTTTAAAATAAAAAGTTCTTTGAGAGAAATAATTGAATTGAATTTACATAAAATTAGAGGGAGGAGTTTTACAAATGAATATTGAGCGTGTATTTGATGAAAATGGTAAGTCACTACAAGAAATCATGGAACAATTTTTAATCATATATTTTAATGAGACTTTTTAAAAAGTAATATGTATATAAAAATTCATTTCATTAGATGAAAGGAACAAAAATGAATACCGATGAGATATATAAAGTAGGTATATATTTAAGGCTTTCAAAAGATGAAGCAAAAGATAGAGAAAGTGTAAGTATAGCAAATCAAAGGGAATATATTTGGGATTATATAAAAGAAAACCAACTCATTTATATTGATGAGTATATAGATGATGGCTTTAGTGGTGGGAATTTTGATAGAGATGGCTTTAATCGTATGATAGGAGACATTGAATCTAAAAAAATAAATATGGTAATAACCAAAGATTTATCTCGTTTAGGTAGGGATCATATAGAAACTGGTTATTATGCCGAAAGATATTTTCCAGAGCGTAGAATTAGGTATGTTGCTCTTGGTGATAGGTATGATAGTCTTGATTTTAACAGCCATAATATTTTAATGAAGTTTGCATACAACGATATGTATATTCAAGATATTTCACAGAAGATAATTGAAATACTAAATAGTAAAAAGAAAAACGGACTTTTTATGGGCGGTATTGCGCCTTATGGTTATAAACGTGATATAGCGAACGATAAACACCATTTAATTATTGATGAGGAAGTAAAAAATATAGTGATACGTATTTTTGAAATGTTTAACAATGGTATAGGTATACAAACAATTTGTAATACATTTACTAATGAAAAGATACCGATACCAAGTATTTATCAAAAACAAACACGTGGTAATAAATCATCTACTTTTGGAATATGGAAGGCAAAGACGATTGAGAATATTTTAACTAACCCTACTTATATGGGGGATTTAACGCAACGTAGAGAAAAAAAAGTTAGTTACAAGTCAAAGAAAAGAGTGCGTACCAACAAAAGTGAGTGGATAACTGCAAAAGGTAAATGTCCCGCTATTGTTGATAAGGAAACTTTTGAGATAGCACAAAATATATACAACAAGAATAAAAATAGAAGTCAAAAATCGCATGAATATCTTTTTAGAGGTTTTCTAGTATGTAAGGAATGTGGACATACAATAAGCATAAATGAGTATAAATGGAAAAACAAAGGGAAGCAAGTTGTAAGGCATATATGCTATTGCAATTACTATAAAAAATATACAAGATACAATGTATGTACACCACATAAAATGGACTATGATGAATTAGAAAAAGAAGTGTTAAAAGATATTCAGGAAATGTGTAAAAAATATCTTTTAACAAGTAACTTTGAAACTTTATTGAAAAACAATGATAAAACTGTAAAATTACAATATAATTTGAAAATGAAAAAGACACGTGTAGAAAATGAAATTAAAGTACAAAACACTTGTATTGATAGGGCACTTAATGACTTTTACAAAGAAAAGATCACTAAAGAAGTATATACAAGACAATACAACCTTATAAATGATAATATCAAACGGATGATAGATGATGTAAAGAAAATCGATAAAGAATTGTTACTTCTAAAAAGTAAAGCAACCAAAGATGATAGTAAATATACCAAAATCATACAAGAATATTTGGAGTGGAAGAATCCCACTAAAAAATTGCTATCAGCTCTTATTGAAAGAATCGAAATTGATGAGAATTTAAAAGTTAAGATTTACTATAAAATAAGGTCATTATTCTAGGTAATGGCATTTCTTTAAAATGAAATACTTACACTTTTGTATGTTTCAGTAGGACCAGTCTCTCCGGTAGGACCAGTAGGACCCGTTGATCCGATAGGACCGGTTGCTTCGAATACCTAAACCACAGAAAGTAGAAAAAATTAAAAATCCCAAAAAATTTTAACTTTGCGATTGTGACAATTATCTATTTTTCCTATTTGTATACGAAGAATGAATTTGTTTATTAGTTGAAAATCTAATAGTTGAAGAATCGTTTTTTGAAAGTTAAAATTATCTAGATCTAGTTTGCTTTTGCTATGAAACTCACGAATTTCTTTTTCTAATACATTTAATCTATTTTGGCATTTTTCTATTTCTTCTTTATAGTTTTTGTGTAACATTAAAAAGTCAGATATATCGAGAATTCCTTCGATTTTGTCGTTATATAGTTCTTGAAAGGTACTGTTTTTTTTCTGAATAATTGATTCTATGTTTTCCTTTTCTAAAAGAAGCTCTTTTAATGAAGAGAGTTCTTCTTTTCGTCTCCTGTTGGCTGTATAGATGGTTTTCATCATTTTCTCATCATAGAGTTCTTTAAAAATCATTTGAAGGGAATTTCGCACAATTTCTTCTAATTTTGTGATTCTAATAGATCGAAGGTTATCGCAGTTTTTCCATTTTTCTTTTCTATCTTTACAAACAAGATAATCTATTTTTTTCTTTTGGTTTGTGGAACTAGAATTTTTGTGCATGATGTTTCCACAGATATCACAATAAACTTTTCCACAAAAAAGGTGATTTTTACCGCTTTTTCCTACACGATTTTTTTCTTTCATTTTATTTTGAATGGCTTCCCACGTAATATCATCAAATATTTTTTCCGTTGCATTTTCTACCCGTATCCAATTTTCTTTATCGTTAAGTACACATTTATGATTTTTATAACTGATTCTTTTAGTTTTTCCTTGAACTAAGACTCCATGATAGGATTCATCTTTTAGCATATGATAAATCATTCTACCACTCCATTGACACTTCTTTCGAATTTCGTAGGAAAGAGGGATTTTTCTTTTTTCATTGTTTACCGTAGTTTCATGGAATAGCTGATAAGAAAGCTTTTGTCGATTGTGGGGAAGTTCGACTTCTAATTCACAAGTGGTTTCTAGAAATCGATCAAATTGATCTATTTGAATGGCTAAATAATTTACGTTGGGAGGAAGGGGTTCTTGGTTAGATAATGAAATCCAATCTTGAGAAGATTCCAGATTAGAAGTAGTCGGAAGGATATCTATTAATCGTTTCATAGAGCATGGCTTTCGATAATAAAGGGTTAAATGTTCTTCTAGAGAATAGACTTTTAAAAGAAAAGGAGAATTATTTAATTGATTAGGATGCGTTCCTAAAGTAAAAATAACTAGGACATTTTTTAATGTTTGGGGATAGGGGTTATGCAGCTTGATTTTGAGGATATATTTTCCTGTTTTTTGAATAGAAGAAATTCTTTTAGAAGAGGGAATCTTTAGTTTACATCTATTCATGGCTTTGTACTCATAAGGACTAGGAATTTTTCTTTCTTCTAATATTTGGGCGATTTTATCCTGTCCATATCCCTCTAAAAAAAGATGAGCCATATCTCTTAGTGTTTTTCTAGCGATAGGGTCGATGAGGAGATGATTTTTATTTCGAGGGTCTTTGATGAAGCCATATTTGGCAAAGGCAGACGTACATTCTCCATTTTTCCATTTTGTTCGGAAAGTAGCTTTAATATTATTTGATAAATCTTCTAAAAACCATTCATTCACAAGTGCATTAATCTGTCTTGATTTTTTATTTCCAAGCATTTTTGTATCGGCATTATCGACTAAACTAATGAAACGAATATTCCACTCCATAAATCGATTGTGAAGATATTTTTCAATGATTTCCATATCTCTTGAAAAACGGGATTGACTCTTACAAAGAACGATATCAATTTCTCCTTTTTCACATCGTTTGATGAGTTGTTCAAATCCCGGTCGATAGGTACCGGCTCCCGAAAAATCTTCGTCAGAATAAATGCCTACAATTTCCCAAGTATCGTGTTTTTTGACTTCCTCTTTCAACATCAATTCTTGGTTTTTGATACTTTCACTTACGGAGGTTATATCCATTTTATCAAAATCCTCTTTTGATAATCTCAGATAAAGAGCAACTCTTTCCATTATTCTTTTATTTCTCCCTTTCTCGAGCAAGTAATAATTCTACTAATCTTTGATGGAAAATCCTTTGTCGTTTTTTCTTTTCCTGTTCTTGAAATTCATGGATGACTTGATAAGTTATTTTTGTCATATTTCTCCTCCATTAGTACATTTTATGTAGAGAGGGAAACAATTTTGTTAGTAAAGAGATTTTTTCTAAGAATTACTTGACAATTTTTGGAAATCCTATATAATCAAGGAATAGATATGGAGAGTTTCAATGAAGAAGGAAAAAGTTCGTTTTGAAATTATTGATTTGTTAAAGATAGTATGTTGTCTTGCAATTTTACTCTACCATTTAGGTTTTTTAAGTGGTGGTTATTTAGCAGTTTGTACTTTTTTTGTAATTAGTGGCTATCTATCTTATGTATCTCTTTCTGGGAAAGAGAGAATTTCTTTTTCAGACTATTATTTACGGCTATTTAGGAGAATATATTTACCACTTATTGTTGTCATTTTTACAACTATTGCTGTACTATCTTTTATTCCCGATATACACTGGATTCATTTAAAGACAGAAACTACTTCTATATTGCTTGGGTACAATAATTTTTGGCAATTAAACGCTAATTTGGATTATTTTGCAAAAAGCATTGACTCACCGTTTATGCATTTATGGTATATTGCTATTCTTTTACAGTTTGATTTGGTCTTTCCATTTCTTTATCTTCTATTAAAAAAAATAGAGGATAAAATAGCGAAGAAAGCACCTATTTATCTTTCTTTTCTTCTCACAGCTATCTTCTTTTTTTACTTCTACTATATGAGTTTAACACAAGAGATTATGGTGGTTTATTATCATACTCTAACAAGAATCTTTTCTTTACTACTAGGAGTATCTTGGGGAGTTTTAACTAGCTACTATCCCGTTTTATTACCAGAATTTTTGAGAAAAAAGAAATGCGCTTGGATTCTTTTTAGTGGGTATTTTCTTGCATTATTAGCTTTTTTCTTCTTGGTGGATGCAAAATCGAGTTGGATGCCAATCAGTATGCTTTTGGTATCTATCATGACCTGTCGACTTATCGATTATGGCAAAATTGTTTTACAAGATATGGCGACGTTTGGAAGAAGAGTGCTTGCCTATCTAGCAAATAGAAGTTATGAAATCTATCTGGTTCAATATCCTATTCTCTTTCTTTTTCAGTATTATAATCTTCCATTAGATAGTTATTTTCTTCTCCTTTTATTATCTATTCTAGTGACTTCCTGTGTTATTTATAGTGGGTTAGAAAAGAAAAGGGGAGAAGATCATTTTTCACGATTAAAGATGACGATTTTTCTTTTCCTCATTCTCATTGGTAGCTATGGATGTTATCAGTATGTTACCGCTAAAGACTATCGTGCTCAGATGAAACAGCTAGAAGAACAACTTGCCGAAAATGAGAAGTTTGTAGAAGAAAAGCAGAAAGAATATGCCCAGCAATTAGAACAAGAAAAAGAAGAGTGGAATGCTCTTCTAGCGGACATTGACAGTGGCGAAAAAGAACTAGCGACAGTAGTTCAAAATTTATCTGTTGTAGGAGTAGGAGATTCCGTTATGTTGGGGGCTGTAAACGATTTATATGAACAGTTTCCAAAAGGATATTTCGATGCGAAAGTGTCACGTACTCCTTGGGTGGTAAATAGCATTTTAGTAGATTTGAAAAAGAAAGATTTACTAGGCAATCCAATCATTTTAAATTTAGGAGCTAACGGGGATTGTTCCGCTGCTTGTAAAAAGGAAATCATTCGTACTTGTGAGGATAGGGATATCTTTTGGGTTAATGTTACTAACGATAAAGATGTCCATGTGAACGCTAAATTAGAAGCCTTATCAAAAGAATATAGCAATGTTCATGTGGTCGATTGGGAAACCATTTCCAAAGGACATACAGAATATTTTTATGCCGATGGTATTCATCTAAAACCTACTGGTAGAAAGGTGTATACGAAAGCAATTTATGATAAAATTTATGAGGTTTATTTAGAGCGTTATCATCAAGAACAGGAAGGGATTTTAAATGATTATCGTGAAAAGCAGAAAGACAAGATAACGTTTTATGGAAATGATATCTTATTGAATGCTTTCCAAGAATTGGAGAAGAATTTTCCAGAGGCAAATTTCCATGTTCAAAAAGAATACGATTTCAATCAGGTAAAAAGGGAACTAGAAGAGGCTCTTGAAAAGGATACGATTACGAATACTGTTGTTTTGGCATTCTCCAAAACAACACCGATGGGGGAAGAAGAATATCAGATATTGTTAGAATTGTGTAAAAAAGAGCATGTATATCTTCTTCTTACGGAGCGTCCAGAGTTTTCGTTAGAGGAAGAAAATCTCACAGTAATTCCTTTTTACGAAGAACTAGAAAATCATGAAGAATATCTTATGGTCGATCAAATTCATTTGACGAAAGAAGGAAATCTTGCTTTAGTGGAACAGTTAAATGCGATTTTAATGAGTTCTTCGTAGATAGATATTTTTAAAAGAGAAACAATTTTTTGTTTCTTTTTTTTGAAAATGAAAAAAATACTTGACTTTGCTAGTGAAAATGTATTACACTCAAGAGGAAGGTGTAGATAAGTGAGTAGCAGTAGAAAAGAAAAGAACATGATGGGACAAGTAAGAGCAGCAAAAGCAATTCCAACAATTGCTGTATTTGTTGTTTGTTCTTTATTTTCTAATTTATTTTTGTTGCGATAAAAGGGTTCGATAAGGGAATTCTTTTTTTGTACCTTGAGAATTCGCTGGTTGAAGGTATGAACTTATTGATAACCTGAGTTGTATGTAAGGAGGTTTATATGGAAAACAAAAAAATGACAATTGATGTCGATGAAAAACCACCAGTTGCAAGTTGGATTGTTTTAGCTTTTCAACATGTCTTTGCTATGTTTGGAGCAACGATTTTAGTTCCTATTTTGGTAAATCAAGCAGCTGGACAAGAAGTGTTAACGATTCCGGTTGCTCTTGTTGCATCGGGAGTTGGGACATTAATTTATATTTTGTGCACAAGAGGAAAGTCACCAGTGTACTTAGGAAGCTCTTTTGCATTTATAGCACCGATAGCGGCTGCTTATTTAAAAGGTGGCGTATCGGGAGCTATGACAGGAATTATGGCAGTCGGCCTTATCTATGTGATTGTGGCTACCATTATTCACTTTGTAGGAAGCGGTTGGTTGAATAAGCTTTTACCACCTGTCGTAATTGGACCGATGATTATGGTTATCGGATTATCCTTAGCCCCATCAGCCATCTCACAGATTGGATTGACAGAAGGAACACTATTTGATTGGAAAGTCGTTTTAGTAGCGGCAGTAGCTTTTGTAGTAACGGCTATTACCATGACAAGAGCAAAGGGATTCTTACGAATTATTCCTTTCTTAGTGGGAATTATTTCTGGATATATCGTGGCAGTCATTGTTGGTATTGTTGATTTTAAACCGGTAATGGAAGCAAGCTTCTTTGATTTACCAAAGTTTGTTGTACCATTTATTAGTTATGTACCAAATTTTGGAGCATTGATTACGATTGCGCCAATTGCCTTGGTTACGATGTGTGAACATATTGGAGACCATACTTCATTAAGTAATATCATTGGCAAAGATTTATTAAAAGATCCTGGATTGGATAGAACTTTATTAGGCGATGGTATTGCTACTTTTGTAGCAGGTGCTTTAGGTGGACCAGCAAATACGACGTATGGAGAAAATACTTCTGTTGTTGGTATGACAAAAGTTGCTTCTGTATGGGTAATTGGTCTAGCAGCAATCTTTGCAATCATTATTGGTTTCTTAGGAAAGTTTACAGCTTTGGTATCTACCATTCCAAATGCTGTATTAGGGGGAGTATCTTTACTTCTTTATGGATTTATTGCGGTAAACGGATTAAAGGTACTTATTAAAAATCAAATTGATTTTGAACAACCAAAAAATATTGTAGTAGCTTCTACGATGTTAGTTTTAGGATTAGGGGGAGCAGTAGTAGCTATTCAAAGTGGTGATTTATCTATTACGATTTCTGGTATGAGTTTAGCAGCTATTATTGGTATTATCTTGAATTTAATTCTACCAGAAGAAAAGAAAGAAGTAGTTGTTGAAGCATTAAAGAAAGAAGAAAAAGTAGAAGTTAAAGAAGAAAAAGTACTTTCTTCTACTAAAGCAACCGCTAAGAAAAAAATGGTGAAAAAAGAAAATGCGAAACCTTCTACTCGGTCAGAAAAAGTTGTGAAACCAAAAACGTCACAAAAGAAAGAAACAGATAAAAAATCAGAATCTAAGAAAAACACAACCAAAGCGACACCTAAAAAAACCAAAAGTTCAAAAAAATAAAGTAATCTAGAAGGGGTGATAAAATGCCAACGATGGAATTAAAACATCCATTAATTGAACATAAATTAGCTATTTTAAGAAGTAAGACAACAGGAACGAAAGAGTTTAGAGAGTTGATTAAAGAAATCTCCATGTTTCTTTGCTATGAAGCTATGCGGGATGCCAAATTAGAAAAGGCAGAAATAGAAACACCAATTGAAAAGATGAAAACGAAAAAATTAGATGAAGATAAGTATGCCTTTGTTCCCATTTTAAGAGCCGGTATGGGAATGTTAGATGGAGTGATTAGTGTTATTCCAAATGCTAAAATTGGGCATATTGGTATGTATCGAAATGAAACTACTTTTGAACCAGTTAACTATTTCTTTAAGGTTCCAAAAGGGATTGAAAAAAGGGAAGTAATCATTCTCGATCCGATGCTTGCAACTGGAGGATCGGCAATCGATGCTATTGACTTACTAAAAAGCAAAGGTGTTAAGAAAATTAAATTTCTATGCATTATAGCAGCTCCAGAAGGAATCAAAAAAGTAGAAGAGAAACACCCAGATGTATCGATATATTGTGCGTGCATTGACAAGAAGTTAAATCAAAACAAATATATTGTTCCAGGTTTGGGAGATGCAGGCGATCGAATTTTTGGAACAAAATAATAAAGTATAGGTAATGGAAGCAAATCAAGTTTTTGATTTGCTTTTTTGGTTTATGTCATCGGAGCAGTTGCTCCTGTAGGTCCAATAGGACCAGTAGCACCAGTAGGACCAGTTGCTGATAGTTACAAGTGGCACGTAAGGGAAAAAAGGCAATAAAAAAAGTGGCATTTAAACCACTTCTTTATTGTTATTAATATTTTTCATAAATAGCACGATAGCTACTTACAAGTACACCAGTTTCTCCATATTGAGTAACGGTTCCTCTAGCAGATACAATTTCCCAAGCTTTAAATCTGTATCCAGGTTTTGCTTTAGGAGGTTGCATAACATATTCTTTTGTATCTCCTCTTCGACCAAGAAGAACATGTCCGCTTAATTCATTTGAACCAGGTTCAGCAAATCCTTCACATTCATTCATATCACATGAGAATTCTACAAACCAGATGCAATTAACACCGTCTTTTCCACATTTATCCCAATATTCTGCATCTCCATTACGACGAACTTTTAAATCTCTTAAAGTACTGTAAAAATGGAATTCTACTGTATGTTCGTCACTTGGAGGATTAAGTCCTTTTTCTTTTAACGCTTTCTCGTAGTTTTCACGATCACGTTTTTCACCTTCTGCAGCCTTTTTTAAAATTTCATCAGTTAAAACTCCACCTGATTTTTTCTCTGTACTATTTTCTTCTGCTTTTGTTTCACTACTTGTTGCAGTGCTATTGCTACTATTATTAGCTGATTTCGTCTTTTCCGTTGTTGTTTGGTTTTCTTCTAAAGCTGTTGCTTGAGAAGCTAATCTTTCTTCCTCAGCAGCTTTTCTAGCAGCTTCTTCTTGAGCCTTTCTGGCGGCTTCTTTTTCAGCTTCTGCTTTTAAAGCTTCCTCTTGAGCTTTTTTGACAGCTTCTTCCGCAGCTTGTTTTTTAGCAGCAGCTTCTTTTTGAACTTGAGTAGCTCTTTCTACTTCAGCTTGAGCAGCCTCCACTTTTTCTTGAGCAGCCTTTTTATCTTCCTCAGTCTTTGCAGATAGTACCTCAGCTTCCGCAGCTTCTTTCGCTTTTTCCGCATCCTTTACTAAATTGTCTGCTTTTGTTGCTTCCACTTCCGCAGCTTTTTGAGCGGAAGTAGTTTCTTCTAGCTCTTTTTTTGTACTCTCTACTTTTGCTTGAGCTTCCTCTACAGCTTTGTTTGCTATCTCTACTTGTTCTTGAGTTGTTTTAGATTCTGTGTTATCCTTTGCTAGGACTTCAGCGCCAACAACATCTTTCTCGATGTAATTTGATTTTTCGTTAGCAGCACTTAATGATTTATTAGTATGTGTACTAAGAGCATACATACTAGATGTTGCTATACTTGCTACTAACAAGCTACCTAATAATCTAACTGGTAACGTCTTCATATCCATTTCCCCTCCATACAAATATTCAAGTATGTTATATAACATTATATGTCAAAAGTCAATTTTTTCCCTTTATTTATGCCCATTTTGGCAAATATTGACACCTCTATTTTATATATCTAAGAGTATTATATTTTACTGCTTAGGAATAGAATAACATAGTGATGAATATGAAAGTAAATGTGTATTACAATAATGATGGAGCTAGCCTAGAAGAAGTCATGGAAGATTTATTCATAGAGTGTTACTTGTTAGAGCATTTTTCTTTTGATGGAGATATCTAGAAAATGTATGATAATTTTTTTAGAAAAATCACAACCATTTATTATATTATCTATGCAAGGCTTTCTAAAGAAGAGCAGGGGAAAAGCAAAGAAGATCAAAGTAGAAGTATAAAAAATCAAATTATGATGTGCAAAAATTATATAGAAGAAGAGAAAAAATTATACTTAGATTGTCATTTTATAGAAGTCGCTATTTTAAAAGATGATGGAATATCTGGGACGACTTTTGAAAGAGAAGATTTTCAAAAATTGGTAACCTTAATTGAACAAAAAAAGGCCAATATGGTGATTACCAAAGATCTATCTAGGCTGGGAAGAGATCATATTCAAACTGATGACTATATAGAAAAATGGTTTCCTGAGCATAATGTTCGATATGTTTCTATTATGGAAAATATTGATACCTATGTAGATTCGGTTAGTAATGAAATAGCGCCCATTATTAATTGGAGTAATGAAAATTTTGCTAGACAAACTTCTAAAAAAATCAAGAGGACATTTAAAAATTATCGAGAAGCTGGAAAATGGACGGGCGGAGAACCCCCTTTAGGTTATCAAATAGATTTACAAAATAAATATCATCTTGTAATAGAACCTAAAGGAAGGGAGATCGTTGAAAGAATCTTTAAATTGGCTTTAGAAAATAATAGTTTAGATAAAATTGCTAGCATCCTTACGAATGATAAAGTGCCTATTCCATCTATTATTAAAAAAAGTAAGAGAAAAAATTTATCTGGAAATTGGTCTTCCCAAACTATTAAAAATATTTTAAAAAATGAAATATATACGGGAAATATGGTTCAAGGGAAAACCACCAGACTAAATCATAAGTCTAAAAAAATCATCTATTTGCCAAAACAGCAGTGGAGCATTATTCAAAATACCCATGAAGCTATCATCGATAAGCAAACTTTTAATAATGTACAGCTAATGTTTCAATCTAATAAAAATAAAACTATGAAATCCTATGATTATTTATTAAAAGGAATGATGAAATGTCAGGAATGTAATCACACAATTGGTATTCAGCATTATAAAAATCGTAGCAAAAATTATACAGTATGTAGTTTCTATCGTAAATATGGAAATAAAGGAAATGTGTGTACTGCTCATAGATTTTCCTATGAAGAAATAGAAAGTGTTGTACTAAAAAGTATAAAAAAAGATTGCTTAAAATTTGTTAATAAAATGAATTTAATGAAAAAGTTAAAAAAGCAAGATTATGCTTTTGAGTTAGAGAATACTGTAAGAAAAAAAGTAGAAAAATGTTCCCGTGAAATAGAAATATTAAATAAGCAGTTAGATAATATTTATGAAGATAAATTGCAAGGTATTATTTCACTAGAACAATTTCAAAGGGTCATGAAAAACAAGCAAAAAGAAATAGAATATGAAAGAAATAAGTTAAAAAGATATTCTTATGATTTAGAAAAAATACTACAAGATGAAAAGAAAAATGAGGATATTAACAAAATAGTAAGTAATTTTTTAAACTTTAATAAACCTCATAAGTTACTAATAGTAAAGTTAATTGATAAAATCTCTTTAAGTGAGAATGGAACCATAGATATTTATTATAAAATAAAACCTCCTTATTAGTAGGTGCCACTTTTATCCTTTTACAGTAGCTCCTGTAGGACCAGTAGGGCCAGTAGCTCCCGTTGCTCCGGTAGCACCAGCAGGAATAACAAAGTTTAAAATATTATTTTGATCTGTACCTGAGTTAAATACAGATGCTGGGGTTCCAGGAGCTCCTGTGTTTACGGTTCCAATGGTTACGGTAGCAGGACCTTGAGGTCCAGTAGGACCAGTAGGACCGGTAGCGCCACGTCCACCAGAACAACAAGAAGTCGGTCTAAATCTACTATCACATTCGATGCGTTTTATCGCATTTTGATAGATTTCTTCATTCATCTTTTTTACCTCCTGTTATAGAATACGTAATAGATAGAAAGTGAATAATGAAGTCGTGTAGAAAAAAAGAAGAACTTAAATTCTTCTTTCTTTGGAATCATCCTCTTCTCCCGGTAATAATTGTCGATTTAATCTTGAGAATACATTTGGTAACGCATCGAACTCTTGCGTCATATGGGAAACTTCTTCTAGGTGTTGTGCCAACAATTCTTCTTGTTCCTGATCATATCCTCTTTTTACTATTTGAGCACCGGTTGAAATAATTCTAAGTGGTTCTAATTCTGTAAGAGGCTGAAAATCTTTTCTTTGATGATATTCTGGAAAAACTAATTCTCTTGTGATACATGCTTTTCCAGAATCTGCACTATGATGGTAGCAAACGGCAACTTGACTAGGCATCATCATATCGATATTTGCATGAGAAATGGAATTCATAGATGCTTGCGTTTTTAACTCTTCGACTAAATCTTCAAATCGGCTCCAAACACGAGTTAAGTGGGTATCGAAAACGGACTTAATTCTTTTTGCACTTTCTTTCGAATCTGTTTTCTTTAACTGTTCATGAAATTTGCGTAAGCTTTCTTTTTCGATAAATTCTCGTAATTCTCTCACGGTTTCAAACTGAGAAAGTTGTTCTGAATCTAATTGAATTCCTAAAAAGTTATCAGCTAATAAAACAAGCTCACTAGTATCCATTTTGGCTCTTTCTAGTCTGGTACTATCAGAAGCTCTAGCACTAGAACGATCGACAATAGATTGAACCGTATCACAAATGATTTTTTGACTAGCTTCTAAATAATCACCTGTTCTTTTTAAATGATCTTTATCTACTCTAAATTCGCTTCGACAACTAGCAGTTGCTCTAGCAACTTCTTGTCCTTGAACAATGTGGGTTAGAGTAGCCGCTTCTTTTACATATTGAGCATCAAAAATGGTATCCAAAAGAGGGGTTTTACGGTCCGTTTCTCTTTCTTCAAAAGGTCCTTGTTTGGCAAGAGAAGTAAGAGCTTCAATTTGTTCTTCAGGAACGCCAATATTTTTTAAATCTTCAGGGGCATTAAAGAAGATTACTTCTCCTGGATCTCCCTGACGACCACATCGACCTTTGACTTGATCATCTACTCGACTATAAGCAAAGTGTCCAGATCCAATAATTTTAAGACCACCCGCTTCAACGACTTGGGCTTTCATATCGCTAGCTTGCTTTGAGAGTTCCGCGTGTTTCTTCTTTGCCGCTTTTTCAATAACGGCTTGATTAGCGGCGATTAAATTTCTCGTTTTACGAATAAGTTGTTCTTGATTCTTTTTGGTCATGAGACCACTTTTTTGCATCGATTGAATCATGGCTTGGAATCTTTCTTCGGCTATTTGTTGCATCAAGTCTCTAATTTCAGGAACTTCTCCTCCCAATTTGATATCGGTTCCTCGTCCAGCCATTTCTGTTGAAATGGTGATAGCGCCAAGCATACCAGCTCTGGAAATGATTTTTGCTTCTTCCTCTAGTTTAGAAACATTAGCGTTTAAAACAGGAATTTGGATAGAGATACCACTTTCTTCCAATCTTCTACGTAAAAATCTTTCTAATTTTAAACTTTCTTCAATGGAAGTGGTAGAAAGAAGTACGGGTTGTCCTTTTCGATAGGACTTTAGAACTTCTTTAAAAATCGCTTCATTTTTATCTTCCGTTGTTGCATACATTCTTTCTCCACGATCTACTACTTGCTTTTGTTTATTACGTGGTACTTCAAAGGTATCTAATTGATAGAGCGATTCAAAGGCAACCGGGGCAGCGGTACCAGTCATTCCTCCAACTTTCTCATATCTTTCAAAGAAAGAGGCGGCAGGAATAGAGGCAAGGGTATTGGTAATCTTTGTATCTACAATGTGATACCTAGAACCTTTTAATAGTTTTTCTTTTGCCTCAATCGCTTGTTGTAATCCTTCAGAATAAACTCTTCCTTCGGCTGTTCTACCGTTCATAACGAGAGAAACCGTTCGCGCGAGAGGGTCTTTATTGCGCTCTGGAATATTTAATTTATAATCGACATCTTCTTGGAAGATGAACCATGCTTTAATGGCATTATCAATTTCATGTTGAATATTTGGATAGTCTTCCGTGAAATAAGTTTGGAAAAGTTCATTCAATTCGGGAATTGCTTGACTAGTCAATAAGTAGGCAAAAGCTCGAGGTTCCAGATGGATTCTTCCTTGTTCGTCTAATAAATAGTCATAATCCTGTTGAAAGAGAAGTTTACCATTTTCCATCATCGTCATAATTTTAGCTTTATTTCGAAAAAGAATGTCACTAATTTTTTGGTAATGAATTTGGTGAAAAATCATGGTATCTCCAAGGGTTGTAAGAGAATATTGCCGACTATTGGTATCTACAATAATGGCATTGGTCATATCCATTTCTAGTTGTTCTTGTTCACTTAATTTTTGTAAATCTTCAAATTCTCTTTTGTTGTGGATAACTTTTACAAATAAATCTTTGATATGAGCTCTTTTTAAATTTTCATTGATTTGGTAAATAGTAGAAACGGCAGCATTTGCTACAGCAATTCTCTGTTGGGCAATCCGAATCGCTTCTTCAGAAAAAGCAAGCTCCGTATCACTTTGTTTTCCAGAGAGGGTAAATGGTGTAACGGCATCATCAAATAAAACCGCATCGACTTCGTCAATAATGGCAAAATGTGGTTTTCCTTCTCTTAAAACCATTCCGTCAGCGTTAAGAGCGATGTCATCAAATAGATAATCAAAGGCAAAGGCATTGGCTGAACCATAGGTAACATCTGCTTCATAGGCTTTTCTTCTAGCGGCGATTCGTTCTCTTTTTAATTCTAAATTTGCTTTTTTTTGAGCAGTTTCTATGTTTGGTTTATGTTGGAGAAAAGCAATTTTTTTTATTAGAAATTCTCTTGGGTCTTTGACGTCAGCAAGTAATTTAGCCGCTTCTTCATCAAGGATTTTTTTCATTCTTTCATTAACATCTTCTGGCGTAATTTCCTTATTGCGCTCTTCGACCAATCCACAACTTAGTCCTAGCAATCCAAAGAGTTGACTCATTTCTTCATGGTCACGTCTAGCAAGGTAGTTGTTAGGAGTGATGATATGCGCTCCTTTTCCTGTTAAAGCATTTAGGTAAGCAGGAAGAACGGCGGTAAGTGTTTTTCCTTCTCCTGTAGCCATTTGGGAAACAAGATTTTCATTTAATAGAATTCCTCCAATGAGTTGGACGTCATGATGGGGCTTATTCCACAAGAATTTACTAGCAGCCTTTACAAGGGCATACGCTCTCGGTAAAATTCGTTCTAATGCTTCTTGTTCATCAATTCCTCTATCTAAATAACCTTGTAGTTCTTCCTTAAGTCTTTGTGTATAGCCTTGAAAAAATTCTTCTGCCCGTTTTCTTTCTTCCTCATTATTAGGATCTGTTACGGATAGTTCGCGAAGAAAAGTCTCATAGTAACGATTAATAGAAGAAACCGTAGAATCTATTCTTCTTCTCATTAACCCAGATAGTTTTTTTGGCTCCGTTTTTTTTCTGCTCATAACTCCACCTCGTAATCTTCTATGTTATCATTATAACATTCTTTTTCTTTTTTTTCTACTTGAAACGTCTACGTCAAAGCCTTTTTCTCTCTTTTCTCAAAAAGTGTTTTTGAAAGGGAGAAAAAGATAAAGGGAGAAAAAGATATAGATAAGAGCATAAAAAAAACTTGCCGAAGCAAGTCAATTTCGTAATGGTGTCCCAGGAGGGATTCGAACCCCCGACACTCGCCTTAGAAGGGCGATGCTCTATCCAGCTGAGCTACTGAGACATACCCGTTCCCAAGGAACAAGTCCATTATACAATAAAAAAATTGATTATTCAAGAGATTTTAATTGAGTTTTGGTAATTTCCTCGCCATTGACTTCAAAGAGAACTTCCTCTACATCGTAGTTATCATAGATGGAAAGGGAAATGGTATATAGAACCTCTTCTAGGATATCTTTTGCTTCAAAATCATTAAAAATCCATTCATCGAAGCAGACAACCATTTGGCGATCTTGAATGCCATAATCGAGAAGGTTCGTACTACTGTTTAAAAAACTCATCAAGTTTTTCTGAATATTCGAACTTTCTAATTGGTCGATGATGATTTCAATTTTTTCTCTGGAATCATTGCTGATAGTGGTAATAGGGGTATAAAAATATTCATCATTATATTTATGAATATAGTATACCGTCGTTGCGGTAATATCTTTGGTACTTGTCAACTGATAGTTTTTATTAATACCGATATTGCGGTTTAGCGTATCCGGTAGTTGAATATTACTTTGAGGAAGTTTAGTCAATAGCTTTCCGTCTACATAAAGAATGATGTTGTCAATTTCTTCCATACTCGTTAAGGTGTAAACAACGGCTTCTATTAAGGGTTCTTCTAGCTCTTTGGAAATTTGTAGAAACTCCTTGGACAAGTCTAATTTGAGGGTATTTTCATTTAGTTTTAACGCATTGATTTGAGTACCGCTAGGAATGATAGGACGAAATCCATTCGGAATTTGATCGCTATTTTTTCCTTCTTCTATCATGGTCTCTAGTAGTTCTCTAGCAAGACTTTCTCCACTATCGAATTTTACTTTAACCGATGTTTTACTAATATAATTGTTGTTATCTAGTAAATAGATGGTATGGGTTTTGATATTTTGATTGACATATTCAACGGTCGTTTTAATGGGGCTAGGGGAGTTTGACTGTTTGGGAATAAGATAGACTAAAAAGACAATTAAAAGGACAATCGAGGATGTGACAATCTTTTTCATGGACATTCTTTTTAGCATACGGTTCACCTCAGTAAAGTATATGAAAAAAATGCATAGAAATGCATTTTATAAAGAAATTTCTCCTAGTCTTAACAGTTCTACAACAGCTGAAGCACGTCCTTTAACACCAATTTTTTGAATGGTATTTGAAATATGATTTCTGACTGTTTTTTCACTGATATGTAACCGACTCGCGATTTCTTTCGTGGTGTAGTTTTGAATCAATAAATCAAATACTTCTTTTTCACGATTCGTTAAGATATTTTTTCTCATTGTTCCCTCACTTCCTGATAGGGTGGCTTATAATATTCATAATATTGTATGAGAAAAAAAACGTTTGGTGTCTAAATCGACCTATTTTTGAAATTTCACGGTTATATTTTTAGAGGTATCAAATTCTTTTTGGACAGTTCGCATAATGTTGTTTGCTAGCGTATTGTCGTGTTTTTCTTGATGAGCAATTACTTCGATATTATTGCCATCAATTTTGACAAATGACTTTAATTGGTAAGCACTTTCAATTTTTTCTTCAATGGTTTCTTCAATACTGCGATTAGCGTTTAGTTCTTTAATTTTTTCAAATGCTTCATTTTTTTCTTCCACGGAACTGTCAGCGCTACTGATAATCTTTTTTAGAGAAGTAATTTCGTCTTCCATTGCCTCATCTGCTTCTACCCGAAGAGCCACTAGAATGCTACTTTCTTCGATGTTAGCGACCGGGGTGGAATCTTCGTTATCCTTTTTAGAAGAACTGGTGATTAGAAGTTCTGGTGGCATGGTAATGTAGTAGACACTGAGTACTAAGATTAAGCTAAATAATGTTAAAAACCAAACACCTTTTTTATTGATCATATGAATCCTCCTTATTTTCAATATACAATATGTAAAAAAGGAGGGTATTATTCCTAAAAACTTTTCCTTTTTAAGAAAGTGTGATAAAATGAAAACATAGGAGATGATAAGTATGTCAAAGATAAAAGATGTAATAGGAAGAGAGATTCTCGATTCTAGAGGAAATCCAACGGTTGAAGTGGATGTCATTCTAGAAAGTGGAATTGTCGGTAGAGCAGCTGTTCCTAGTGGAGCTTCTACAGGAGAAAGAGAAGCTTTAGAGATGCGGGATGGTGGTTCTCGCTATATGGGAAAAGGCGTTTTAAATGCTGTTCACAATGTTAATACGGAATTACGAAATTTGGTAATTGGTATGGATGCTTTAGATCAAAAAGCGTTAGATTATGCGATGATAGCTTTAGATGGAACGGAGACGAAATCTAGATTAGGAGCAAATGCTATTTTAGGGGTTTCTATGGCAGCTATGAAAGCCGCTGCTCAATATAAGGGATTACCTCTTTATCGTTATGTTGGAGAGGGAACGACCCTTCCGAGACCAATGATGAATATTATCAATGGAGGAGCCCATGCTGATAATAGTCTAGATTTTCAAGAATATATGATTATTCCTCAAAGAGATACGATTAAAGAGCGTGTGAGAGTAGGGGCAGAAGTATTCCATAACTTAAAGAAAGTATTGAATGAAAAAGGATATGCAACAGGCGTTGGTGATGAAGGAGGATTCGCACCAGACTTAAAGAGTAATGCAGAAGGCTTCGAGCTAATTATGGAAGCTATTAAGAGAGCTGGGTATGAACCTGGAAAAGATGTATGTCTAGGAATTGATGTTGCCGCTTCTGAATTCTATAAAGATGGTGTCTATGTGTTAGCAGGAGAAGGAAAAACGTTGACAACGGAAGAATTGGTTTCTTTCTATGAAGAGCTAGTAGCAAAATATCCAATTATCTCGATTGAAGACCCAGTGGATGAAAACGATTGGGCAGGATTCCGCTTAATTACAGAAAGATTAGGAGATCGTATTCAATTAGTAGGAGATGACCTATTTGTAACGAATAAGAAATGTCTTCAAATGGGAATTGATAATCATGCTGGAAATGCTATCCTTTTAAAAGTAAATCAAATTGGTACCATTACCGAGACGCTAGAGACGATTGAACTTGCTCGCGCTAATGGATATAATACGGTTATTTCTCACCGTAGTGGAGAAACAGAAGATACGACGATTGCGGATTTAGCAGTAGGTCTTAATCTAGGTCAAATTAAAACGGGATCTCTATCTAGAACAGATAGAATTTGTAAGTACAATCAATTGATTCGTATTGAAGAAGAATTAGGGAGGTAAAAAATGCATGATTTAATGGGAACAAGTAAAGACCCAAAAATGAAAAATCCAATGCCTAAGTTTATTTTAATCGTTGTCATTGTGGCTTTACTTCTTATCTTTGTAGCGCCAAAGATTTATGATATCTACAAAGATAATCTAAATGATACGGAAAATAGAGCAGAAAATAGTTAATTCTATTTTCTTTTTTTCTTCTCTAAGAACTTTTTTTATGGTATACTTATTTTAGGGTGAAAGTATGGCAAAGAAGAAAAAAAGAAAAGAAACAAATAAAGAAAAAACAACGAATCTATCGGAGCTAAAAGGCTTTGGTTTATTATTAATCGCCATTGTTGGCTGTTGCCCTTTTGGACCTGTTGCTGACATTATTAAAGGATTTGCTGCCTTCTTAGTAGGAGTTTGGTGGTCTGTTCTTTTGGTGTTTGTTGGTATTTGTGGCATATTTATGATTATTAAACGAGCAAGGCCCGATTTTTTAAGTATGAAATTTTTAGGACTTTATATCCTACTACTAGCCATTTTAATTCTTTCCCACACGGCTTATTTAAATGAGCTTACCAAGTTAAAAAAAGTAGATGTGGAGAATTTTCAGTTGATGAAAGATACAACAGTCGTCGTAACAGAGACAGTGGATAGTATCATGGGCTTTATCAAGAGTGATGCTAATACGCTCATCTCTTCTGCATCGAATTTAGGTGGTGGATTGATTGGGGCTATTTTCTCTAGTATTTTTGTCGCTTTATTGACATTGAATGGAACCGTTGTCGTATCCATCTTCTTAGTGATTTGTGGCTTCATGATGTTTACTGGCTTCTCGGTTTACGATGCCTTTATTAAGGCGAAAGAGAAAGTAAATAAAATTACTAGTCATAAGCATAGAGAAGTTGTCGATGACGAGACTGAGGATGAAGAAGAAGAGGAAGAAGACGAGGATGAGGAAGTCGAAGACAATCGTAAAGTCATTCCTCGTGAAGAACTCCATCAACCACGGATGGAAACGGTTGTCAATGAAGAGACCGGGGAAGTAACCGAGGTAGAAGTCGTAGAAGAAAATAAAAATTGGGAATATCCTCCTATTAATTTATTGACGAAAACCATGAAGAATAGCAGCAAAGAAAATCAAGAGGCAATTAAGAAAAATATTCCAACGCTAGAGCAAGTGTTAAGAGATTTCGGTATTGAAGGAAAAGTGGTACGGGCAAAAGTTGGTCCAGCTGTTACGCAATATGAATTAGAGATTAAAGCGGGAACTAGAGTTAGTAAAATTCTAGGACTTAACCGCGAAATTGCCTTATCATTAGCAGCTAAAGATGTCCGTATTCAGGCACCAATTCCAGGAAAGAGTACGGTTGGTATAGAATTACCGAACGCGACTATCTCAATGGTTGGCGTAAGAGAAGTTTTATTAAAAGCAAATGAAGAGGATAAATCTTTAAGTAAGAAATTATTAGCTGTTTTAGGAAAAGATATCGAAGGGGAATGCCGTTTCTTAGAGATTAATAAGATGCCACACTTGTTAGTAGCTGGTTCTACCGGTAGTGGTAAATCTGTTTGTATCAATAGTATCTTAGCTTCTATTTTAATGCGGACAAAACCAGATGAAGTAAAACTGGTATTAGTCGATCCAAAGAAAGTAGAACTCTCTGTCTATAATGGGGTACCACATCTTTTGACACCGGTTGTAACCGATCCAAAGAAAGCCAATTTGGTACTTCAAAAAATCGTTCAAGAGATGGAAAATCGATATGATATTTTTGAACGTAGTGGCACGAAAAACATTACTAGTTATAATGAACATTTAATGAAAGAAAATGAATCGAAACCAGAGGAAGAAAGAGTCAAATTAATGCCTTATATCGTAGTAATTATCGATGAGCTTGCGGATTTGATGTTAGTAGCAGCGAAAGAAGTAGAAGATTCGATTATGCGAATCACCCAAATGGCTCGTGCGGCAGGTATTCACTTGATTGTCGCAACCCAAAGACCATCTACTGATGTCATCACTGGTGTTGTTAAGGCCAATATCCCATCTCGTATTTCGTTTGCAGTATCTTCTGGTATTGACTCTAGAACGATTTTGGATATGATTGGAGCCGAAAAATTGTTAGGAAAAGGAGATATGCTTTTCTTACCACAAGGCGTAAATACTCCTATTCGTATTCAAGGAACTTTCATTTCGGAAGAAGAAACAAAAGCCATTGTCGACTTTGTATGTAAACAACAAAAGGCAAATTATGATGCGAGATTAGAACAGTCTTTGGAAGAAGAACATGCTATCACTGGAGTAGAAGGAAAAACCGATGCTTCTGAAGAACCACTTTATGATGAAATCGTGGATTTTGTGGTAGAACAAGGAAAGGCAAGTACCTCCTTAATTCAAAGACGATTCCGTCTAGGTTATAATAGGGCAGCTAGATGTATTGACCTATTAGAGGAAAGAGGAATAGTTGGACCTGCTAACGGTTCCAAACCAAGAGAAGTTCTTGTAAAGTATGGGGATGATAAAAATTCAGAAGAAGAATAAAAAGGATCAAAATATTTTCTTAGAAGAAGATCCCATTTACAAAAATGTGCTTTCCTTCGCTATCCAAAAAGGAAAGATTAGTACTTCTTTAATTCAAAGACAATTTAAAATTGGCTATTACCGAGCCCTAGGATGTATGGAAGAATTAGAAAAAAGAGGTATTGTTGGCTCAGGTGACGGTTTGAGGCCAAGAACTGTTCTCATAAAATATGAAGGTTCAGATTAATCAACAATAATGTTTAAAAAATAAGATAGAAGGAGCAATCTTCTATCTTTTTAGTTTGAAAAAAGAATATGAAAAAATTATATTCCTTTTTATCGTATAACTTATAATTATGCGACATTTATCAACACCTAAAATATATCATAATTTGGCAAATATTGGAATATTTTTCCTAAATTATTCCCAATAAATTTATTTTATGAAAATATAAGAAATGGAGGTGTTTTATGAAAGTGAGAAAGTCGATAACTTATAATGATATTTTAAACCTTTGGTTAGCTAGCAAAACAGATATAAAGATACAATCTAAATTCAATTATGAAAGTTTGATTCTAAGATATATAAAAGATTCTATTGGAATTTTACCTATTCATAAGATTAAAAAGGAAAATATCCAGATTTTTATGGATTCTTTTCAAAATAGAGTAACCATATCTACTCAGAAAAAAATGATTTATATTATCAAAACGAGTTTATCCTATGCTTATCATAATCATTATTGTAACTATCTAGATTTATCGAATATAAAATTTAAACCTTCCAAGAAAAACATTGTAGTTTTATCTAGAGAAGAACAAAATGCTTTAGAATCTATCTTAAAAGAAAATATAAATATCCGTAAAATTGGTATCTTATTATGTTTATATACTGGTCTTAGAGTAGGAGAAGTTTGTGGATTAAAATGGGAAGATATCAATTTTAGTAGTAAATCCCTTGTTATTAAAAGAACTATTATTAGAGTTAAAAATTCAGATTACAGTAGTTCTAGGAAGACAATTTTAATAGAAAGTTCTCCCAAAAGTGAAACTTCTAAAAGAATGATACCAATACCTAACTTTATTATTGAATTACTAGAAAGATATAAACAAAAAGATAACGATTTCCTTCTATCCAATAGTGAGAAGTTATATGATCCTAGATATTTAGAAGCATTTTATTCAAGAATATTGAAAAAATGTCATATTAAAAATAATAAATTTCATACTTTAAGACATACTTTTGCGACTCGCTCGATTGAATCTAAAATGGATGTGAAAACATTAAGTGAACTTTTAGGACATTCTTCTATTGAAATAACATTAAAACTATATGTTCATCCTACCGATGAAATGAAAAGAACTTCTATTGAAAATTTAGTAGAATTTATGGCTATTTAATATCGCATAATTATAAGTTATACGACAATTTCATAGGAAGGAGTAAGGAAAAATGAAATATATGAGCACGAAAGAGGCAGCAGAGAAATGGGAGGTTACACCAGCAACTGTCTCAAAATGGTGTAGAGAAGGGAAAGTTATTTTTACTGCTATGCCTGAAAAAGTTGGAGGTCAATGGAGGATACCGGTAGATGCTAAATATCCAACAATATTAGGCACGAAACAAAATAAAAGAGTGAAAATATAAGCGAATTTGAGAAAAAACGATTAAAAATGAGGAGTAAAATAAAATGAAAAATAAAATATTAGGATTTTTAATATGCGTAATTTGTTTATTCGGGATAGTGGGTTGTGGAAAAAAAATAAAGTTAACAAATGACAATTATGATGAATATTTAAGAATTAGTGTTTATCCCAGTTGTAAAGGGTCCGCTACCACAAATTGTAAAATTGTCGTAGCTACTTCTGGAAAGACAGAAAACTTTAATTATCATGATATCAAGGTTGTTGTTAAAGTAAAAGGAACTTATAAAGCACATAGATGTGACTATTACGGGTGTGTTATGGGTGCTGATTGTGTGAAAGAAATAAGTGAGACAACCATTGAGTTAGAGGGAAGTGATATCACTGGTGCATCTAGCACAGGTGCGTATTTCTTAGAAGGAGGTTTTGGTACAGAAACCAATGAAGTCGATTTAGATTACCAAATAGTGGAAGTTAGTGGAAATGTTACGCCGGCATAAAGCAGAAGTAAATTTATTATCAGAAAAATATTTGAAGAGGCTTTTATAAAATGATAAAAATGAAAAGTAAGGAGTTAAAAAATATGAGAAATAGATTAATATTAGTACTGATTCTTTTATTAACTACTTTAATTACAGGATGTGATAATAAAAAAGAAAAAGTAAAAGTAAATGAAAAAGAAGAAAAAATAACTTGTACAATGATTGATGAAAGTTTAAAAAGTGAAATTGAATATGTATTTATAGATGATTATGCTTCTGAGATGGAATTAAAAATTGATGCTAATTTTACTTCTGAAGAGGAAGCTGAAAGTTTTGCTCAATTCTATAAAGAGAAAGGAGCTAAAGTTAAATTAGATGGAACTAAATTTAATGCTACATATAAAGAAGAGATTGACAAAGAGTCTCAAAAATATAGCTCTAACTCTAAGGATACTATTATAGCAGATGCAATGGCAGCAGGTTATACTTGCAGATAAAATTGGATTATTCCAATTTTCTTATTGCAGTGAATTAGATAATCATGTGAAAAAATGGTTATTATACTTCTTCTATTGTTTTTTTAGTAGACTGTAGGTACAAAAGAAGATGTGTTACTATAATTTTTGAAGAAGGCTATGGTGTAAGTATTCCAAATAATCAAGTAGACGCTGCTGATATTAATGAAGGTGATAAATATCATGTAGAGTCTAATATTATAGAGGCACGTTATTATAACGAAAAGGGATTCGTTGATTGTTTAGGCATTAATGAAGATAGAGAAGTTGATGTTGATTTAACCAAGATGGAAAAGAAATAAAAAAATTAAAAGGAGGCGATATAATATGAAGTCTGGAATTATATTTTTTATTGGATTAGGAATTGTGGTTTTAGCTGCAATTATTTATGTTAAATACTATATTGCAAAGCAAATTTATGAAGCTTATAATTTTAAAGGTTATGATGAGAAAAAATATTTTTTGATATCTTTCTTTTTTGCTACAATTGGATTGTTGTTAGCTATTGCTTTACCAAATAAATCAAAAAATAATCAAACATTATCAGATGAGTTACCAGAATTATAGGAGTTTAATATGGAAAGATATTCTAGAGTTTATTATTCAGATGATTACTTATATGTAGAAAATAGTCCTGTTATTATTCTTGCTGGTGCCATATTAAAAGATAATACTACGAATGGAGTATTAGGACAATTGAAACTGAAAAGTCTTAGTAATCAAATAATTAAATCAGTTGAGGTTGAACTTGAATTATATGATGCATCTGGAAAAAAACAAGGAAAAAAAGTAAAACATGAATTTTTAGATTTAAATGTGCCTAGAAATATGGAATTTGGATCTAAAGAAGCAATTGAGTTACCAAATAACGATGCAAGATCATTTAAGGTAAACATAAAAAAAGTTCTCTTTTCTAATGGGGAATCTTGGAATAATAAGAAGACTTATTATAAATTAGAAAAGCAAGAAGCTCTTAATTCTATTTTAAATTCTAATGAATTAAACTATTTCAAAGAAAGATATGGAATTCATTCAGAATATGTCCCTGTTAAACAAGAGAATTTATGGATCTGTACCTGTGGTACTATTAATGATAAAGAAGAACAAGAATGTTCCTTTTGCAAATTAGATAAAGATACTATTTTAAATGTTGATTTTGAAAAATTGAAACAAGAAGGGAAAAGTATAAAATCCCAAAGAAAAATTGCGATTATTGCATCTGTTACTACCATTGCTATAGTTTGTGCTTTTTTCTTGATAACTGGAGTGTTTATACCAAGCAAAAACTATCAGGATGCAAAAAAGTTAATGGATGAACAACAATACTCGAAGGCTATAGAAAAATTAAATAAGTTACCAAGAGATTATAAAGATACCTCGAAAATATTAAAGGAATGCTATATTTCATATGCGGAGCAATTAGTAGATCAAGATAAATATGAAGAAGCTTTATCGTTATATAAGGAGGCATCCGATATAATAGATTACTGGGATAGAGATAGGTATATGACAGTAACTACATATAAATATGCTGAATATCTTGAAAGAAATGAAAAATATGATGAAGCCTACCAAAATTATGCAAAGGTATATAATACTTATCCATTTACTGGAGAGAGTATGCTGTGGGAGATAAAGACTGACATGAATATATGTGCTGAAGGATATATAGAGCAGCATAATAATAGCACAGATGTAAAAACTTATGATTATTTGTTACGGCTTCTAAAGGATCCTAACTTAAGTCATAATTCTATAGCTTACAAGGATTATTTATCTACCTATGAAAGGCTATATAATGTAAGTTGCGAGGTCGTTATTAATTCTGAAGAAAATGATACCTCATCTGCTCCAACAAAAATCCGTCGGAATGGTACTGATGAAAATAGTAAGCTCTATTTTCACTACAAGGTTACAAGTAATATCCCAAATGGAAAAGCAAATTTGAAAACAGAATATGAAACCTATGACGATGATGATTATTTCAAATATTGGGGTACTGAAGACGAAGACCGTCCAGAAGAAATCTCTGTCCCTATAGGTGAATGGCAATTAGAGGAAATAAAATCCAGTTCAGACTGGCATCGGCTTAATATATATAATGCAGATATAGGCAGAGAGTTATGTTCTAGTAAGGAAGTACATGTCGTAGATAGTTAAAATCTTATCTAGTAATTAATACTAGAGAAAATAAGCCGAATTTTATCGGCTTTTTTCTTTATATCATTGACTTTGAAGGTTAGAATCGCTATACTACTATATTGAACAATTTTCCTACTTACGACAAAAATAGACAGCTTCTTTTAATACAATATATATGGTGACGATATGAAAAAGTATATATTATCTATATCTATTGCATTAGTAGTGGGATTTTTTATGGCTAAGACGTTTTTAACGCAATATGATTCTTATGAGGGATTGCATTTGACATCCAATGCGGGAGAAATGTTATATTTTATTCGATATTCTACTTTTCCATCTACAGAGGAAATGGAGAAAAATACACTCTCTTTAGTCAACTATATTTATAAAGAGAATAATGGCTTATTTGATGTCTACATTGGAATTACTGGAAATTATGAGAATCTTATTAAATTGAGTAATTATTATAGTTCTTTAGGGTATAATACGTATACAGAAGAGTTTTTAGTGACCGATAATCAATTTTTAAAAGAGCTTCAAAACTATGATACGATTTTAAGCAATACGGAAGATACGGTAGTCATTTCATCTATTAGTAGTCAAGTTCTAGCAAAGTATGAGGAGTATGTGAATGGTCGTAACGATTAAAGAATTGCCAGAATTAGAACGACCTTATGAGAAACTAGAACATTACGGAGTATCTAATCTTTCTAATGAGGAGTTACTAGCAATTTTACTTAGGACAGGCTATAAGAATATTTCTGCTAAAGAATTGGCTAGTCAGTTACTTTCTCATCTTTCTTCATTAGACGAGTTATCAGAAATTCGATATGAAAGGCTAGTTCGAATGAAAGGGATTGGTCGTTCTAAAGCAGCGACTGTTTTAGCGGCGATGGAACTTTTTCGAAGAGTAGAAAAAGCTAAAACGGAAATTCAAGGAATGAGTCTTACGAGTAGTCAAAAAGTATTTGATTATTATCGATTAAAAATTGGTCATCAAAAACAAGAACATTTTTATGTTGTCTATTTGGATAATGCCAAAAAGATTATTCGCGATAAATTATTATTTATAGGAACGATTAATTATAGTATTGTTCATCCACGAGAGGTTTTTAAAGAAGCTTATTTACTTTCTGCTAGTGCGATTATTTGTGTTCATAATCATCCTTCTGGGAATGTCTTTCCTAGTAGGGAAGATATAGAATTAACTCATCAACTAGAAAAGGTGGGAGTTCTTCTGGGAATCAAGGTTTTAGATCATCTCATTATCGGAAAGGAAAAATATTATAGCTTTTTAGAAAATGGAGATATGGAAAGAAGTCAGGTGAAGGAATGAAGAAATCGAAAGAAAAAATGAAAAAATACGTTTTTTTGATTGCGATTATAGTCGTGATTTTACTTGGCTTTACCGCTTATTCTGTCTCAAATGATAGAAAGCTTACTTGGATCGAAAAAACGACTAAAGAAACCGTTCTAAGAATAGGGGATATCCTTGCTATGCCTATTCGTGTAGTAAAGGAAAAGGTCTCTCTTCTTTCAGAAAATGAAACTATTTATAAAAAATATGAGGAGTTACGAAAAAAATATGTTATTCAGGAACAACTAGAAGAAGAGATAAAGGGATTAAAAGAAGAGAATGAGGAATTAAAACGAATTCTTGAGTTAGATACTTCTCTTTCAGAATATGAGAAAGTATATGCGACGATTATTAGTAGAGATAGTACGTATTGGTTAGATTCTTTTGTGATTGATAAAGGAACGAAAGATGGCGTAAAGGACAATATGGCGGTGATGGGAGACGGTGGATTCATTGGCTATATTTTTCAAGCAGGCAAAAATACGAGTACGGTTAAACTTTTTACCAATCCTAATTTAGATAACAAGGTATCTATTAAGATAGAGGTTTCTAAAAATCAATATGCCTATGGACTATTGACTGGTTATGATGCGGAAAAAGGAGTATATCGAATTGAAGGGATTAGTGATTATGTCGATATTCCTATTAGTGCGTCTGTAACGACAACAGGATTAGGAGATCGATTTCCAAGTGAACTTTTGCTAGGGACTGTTCAAGATGTGAAAACCGATAGTTTTGATCTTGCTAAAATCGTATTTGTCAAACCCAATAAAAGTACCGATGAGCTTTCCTTTGTGACGATTTTGGTACGGGGAGATGAGGAATCATGATGTATGCGTTAGCCATTATCTCTTTCCTATTAGACAGTGTTTTTTTGAATCTTCTTTCTCCTGATAGTTTCTTTTGTCCCTTGTTTTCTTTACTAACGGTTCTTATTTGTTATCCTTTAGTGGAGAAATCTTCCAAGCAATATTATTTTTTGTGCGGAATACTAGGTCTTCTTTACGATATTTGTTATACGGATAGTCTATTTTTCCATACTTTATTTTTTATCTTTTTGGGATACTTCTTTGGAAGAGTTTATCAAAAGTTTCAAGTCAATTTTTTAAACACTTTCTTTTTAGGAATAGGGACTATTCTTTTCTATCGAATTGTTCTAGCACTTTTCTTTTCCTTCCTACCAGGATTTTCGTTTGACACATCCATTTTCTTAAAAAGTATTTTTTCTTCTCTTCTTTTAAATAGTCTTTATTTAATCGTATTTTATTTTTTTGTAAAGAAGATAAGGCTAAAATGGAGAAACCGAAGATATTCGACGATTGAATTAGAAAAATAGCAAAAAAAGATTGTCAGTTATTACATACATTTGTTCGTAAAAACTATTGACAACCTTTTTTTTGTGGAGTATAATGAAATCGTAAACAATTGAAGGAGGAAAAATTATGGTAAAAACAACTGGAGATAAGACTCTTGATCAAGTAATGGCGGATATTGAAAAGCAATTTGGAAAAGGTGCGGTCATGAAATTAGGTGACCATGAACACCAAAAAATAGATACGATTCCTAGTGGTTCCATTTCTTTGGACGTTGCTTTAGGAATTGGCGGTTATCCTAAGGGAAGAATTATTGAAATTTATGGACCAGAATCCAGTGGAAAAACGACATTTGCTCTTCATGCTATTGCAGAAGCGCAAAAAAAAGGAGGAAGGGCAGCTTTTATCGATGCTGAGCATGCTTTAGATCCTACTTATGCTGGTAAAATTGGTGTTAATATTAATGAATTATTGTTGAGCCAACCAGATAATGGAGAACAAGCTTTAGAAATATGTGAGGCGCTTGTACGAAGCGGTGCTATCAGTGTAATTGTTATCGACTCGGTAGCGGCTTTAGTTCCACAAGCAGAAATTGAAGGAGAGATGGGAGATTCCCATGTCGGATTACAAGCTCGTTTGATGAGTCAAGCTCTTCGTAAATTATCAGGAATTATTAATAAGACAAATACGGTATGTATCTTTATCAATCAGTTGCGTGAAAAAGTAGGGGTTATGTATGGTAATCCAGAGACAACTCCGGGAGGAAGAGCTCTAAAGTTCTATGCTTCTGTTCGTCTAGAAATTCGAAGAGGAGAGCAAATTAAACTAGGTACGGATATTATTGGAAATAAAGCTAATATTAAGGTAGTAAAAAATAAGATGGCTCCTCCTTTCAAGACTTGTACGGTAGATATCATGTATGGAGAAGGGGTTTCTCTTACTGGGGAAATCGTTGATTTAGGTAGTGAAGCAGGTATCTTAGAAAAGAGTGGTTCTTGGTACGCTTATGAGGGAGAAAAAGTAGGTCAAGGAAAAGAAAATGTAAAAGAATGGCTTAAGAAAAATCCTGATAAAAGTGCTGAAATTGAAGCAAAAGTTCGAGAATATTATGCTGATCATGATACGTTAACAATCGGTTCAAACGAGGAGTAAAAGCGAAAGAAATTCTTTTGCTTTTTTTCTTGACTTCTGTATCAATCCATTTTACAATAGAAATAGAGTGGTGGAAAATCACTTTATACTTAGAAATGGAGGAGTAAGTATGTCAAATATTTTAATCTCCATTTTGCTAGTCCTAGGTGGACTTGTTGTTGGAATAGTTTTCATGTTTATATTTTATTATATAAAAGGTGTGAAAGCCAAGGAAAAGGTAGAAGACCTATTAGAAAATGCTAAAGTGGAAGCAGAGAAAATAAAAAAGGATTATTTGACGGAGGCGAAAGAAGAGGCTACTCAACTAACGAAGAAAGCAGAAGACGAAATTCGTGAGAAGAAAAATGAGCTTAAAAAGACGGAGCAACGTTTGGATTCTCGGGAAGAAAATATTGATAGAAGGGATCAATCTCTTCAAAATCGGGAATCTCTTTTAGAGGAAAAGGAAAATAATCTGGTTAATAAACAAAATGAAATCCAAGACGAACAGGCAAAAGTGGAAGAAATCAAAAAGCAACAATATGAGTTACTTGAAAAAATAGCTGGGTATACAAAAGACAAAGCTAGAGAAATTGTAATGAAAAAGGTAGAAGAAGAGATGTCTTTAGAAATCGCTTCTTATATCAAAGAAAAAGAATCAGAAGCTGCATTAGTAGCGGATAAAAATGCGAAGAATTTGTTAGTAGCATCTATGCAAAAATATGCAAGCGATATGGCTTCGGAACAAACGGTTACGGTTGTCGACTTACCTAGTGAGGATATGAAAGGTAGAATCATTGGTAGAGAGGGTCGAAATATTCGAACGATTGAAGCGGTAACAGGTGTTGATTTAATTATCGATGACACACCAGAAGCCATTGTTTTATCAAGTTTTGATCCTTTACGTCGAGAAATCGCTAGAATTACGATTGATACGTTGATCAAAGATGGTAGAATTCATCCTGCTAGAATAGAGGAAATCTATGATAAGACAGCGAAGGAAATGAAAGAAAAAATCCGGGAATATGGGGAGTCTGCTCTCTTTGAATTGGGAATTACCAAAATGGATCCGGAACTTATTGAAACGATTGGAAAGTTACATTTCCGTACAAGTTATGGTCAAAATGTTCTTACCCATTCTATTGAGGTTGCTCATTTAGCGGGCATCATGGCAGCAGAATTAGGGGAGAATGTAATGCTTGCCAAACGAGCTGGTATTCTCCATGATATTGGAAAAGCCATTGACCATGAAATGGAAGGTAGTCACGTTGAACTTGGAAGTTCTTTAGCTAAGCGATACAAAGAAAATGACATTGTCATCAACGCTATTGAGTCTCATCATGGGGATACCGAACCTACTTCTATTATTTCGGAATTAGTAGCGATTGCGGATGCGGTATCTGCTAGTCGTCCAGGAGCACGAAATGATTCTTTAGAGAACTATGTTCAAAGATTACATGATTTGGAAGGAATTGCCAATGACATTTCTGGTGTAGATAAAGCTTATGCAATGCAAGCAGGAAGAGAATTACGGGTTGTGGTTAAACCAGAAGAGATAGATGACTTAACGAGTCATAAAGTAGCTCGGGATATCAAGAATAAGATTGAAGAACAACTTCAATATCCAGGTACTATTAAAGTTACGGTTATTCGCGAGACAAGAGCAACAGAAGAAGCAAAATAGCTTCTTTTTTTATTAAAAAAAAACTAGTAGATTTAGATTCCTAAAATCATACTAGCAATTTGAAAATAAACGATTAAAGATAAGGCATCGACAATGGTTGTAATAATAGGGTTAGCCATTACAGCCGGGTCTAGATGAATTTTACTAGCTAAAATTGGAAGAATCGCTCCAATAATTTTCGCTAAGATGACGGTTGCTAGAAGGGCTAGACAAACGATGAGGGCAAAGGAAGCAGAAATGTGATCAATCCATAGTAACTTAAAGAAATTACAAATAGATAGGGTAAGTCCACAGATGATTCCAATGCAAAGTTCCTTTAGAAAGACTTTCAAGGTATCTTTAAATTTTACTTCTCCTAACGATAACGCTCGAATGACGGTAACGGAAGATTGTCCACCTGCATTTCCTCCTGTACCCATAATCATCGGAATGAACATGGTGAGAATGGTATAGTTGGCTAAGGCTCCCTCATAAGTAGAGATGATACTTCCTGTGAAGGTTGCACTAATCATTAAAAAGAGGAGCCAAGGCATTCTACTTTTATAGATATCCCATAGTCCTAATTTTAAATATGGTTTTTCCGTTGGAACAATAGCTGCCATCTTTTCGATATCTTCGGTTGTCTCTGCTTGCATAATATCGACGATATCGTCAATGGTAATAATTCCGACTAAGCAATTCTCACTATCGACAACTGGCATCGTGGTAATATCGTATTTTTGAAAGGCTCTTGCGATTTCTTCTTGGTCCGTATGAGTGGTTACGGTAATAGGATTAGACTCCATAATTTCGCCAATGGTGACTTGATTATCTGTTAAGAGTAATTGTTTTAAGGAAACGGTTCCTACTAATTTTCGATGTTTATCTAAAACATAACAGAAGTCAATGGTCTCTTTATTGATGGCTTCTTCTTTCACTTTCTTAATAGCTTCTTCTACTGTCATGAAGTTTTTAATATCCATAAATTCTATGGTCATGATACTTCCTGCAGAGTCTTCTGGATAGTTGAGAAGAAAGTTGATATCTCTTCTCGTTTCTGGAGTGGTATTGACAAGAATTTTTTGAATGACATTAGCTGGCATCTCTTCCATTAAATCAGCAGCGTCATCTGCGTACATATCATCGATAATCATCGCTGCTTCTTTGGTAGTTAAAGAGGTAATAATGGTTTCTTTACTATCGACATCTAAGAAGGAAAAGATATCTGCAGCCATGTCTTTCGGTAATAATCGGAAGAATTGGACGAGTTCTTCATCCTTTAGTTCTCCTAAAATATCAGCAATGTCAGCTTCTTCTAAGTAGATAACCATTTTTTTAAATTCAGAATATTGTTTTTGACGAATGAAATTTTTAATAGTCTCTTTCATCTAGAACACCTCCTTAGTTTGTTCATTATAACACATTCTTTTTAAAATGTATACAAAACGTTAAGCAAAAGTCTAAGCATAGACAAAAAGTTTATATTACGAAAAGAAAAGTAGAGAATCTCTACTTTGGAAAGATTAATGGTATTCAATTTGGTATTCTTCGATTTTGTGAAGAATCTTAGTGGTCGCATATTCAATAAATTCAATGATGATTGGCATGTCGAATACATAACCCTTCGTCTTTTTACTGTTTTCAATGATAATACTCATTTTATCAATTAAAATGGGTAATTTAGAAACGGGAATTTCATCCATTTCCACATTGGGAAGAGGAAAATCTTCATAGAATAATGACAAATCCAAGTCATATTCGTCAATTAAATCGACATTGATATTGGTGTAATCATTATAAATGATTTCCCTGATTTCATCGGGCGGTAGATTTACCGTAGTTCCATCTAGAAGATGGATAGAGTGATGAAGGAGTCGTTCTCTCATAAACTCATCAAACCATATTTTGTCAGTATAAAGATGGACAAAATAACCCAATAAAAAAGGATTATTTAAAGAATTTTGATATTTGTCTAAAAAAGCTCTAATGTCAGGAACATCTGATTTAAGAGACGTTAAAAAATGTGATTTTTCTCTTGCCTCTCCAATCTGTTTACTGATATCTGGAGCGATTGATCCCAGTAGAAATGGTTTTTCCTCAACTTGTAATTTTTCATTTATTTTTTTTGCTACACAAATATGTATGATTGCTGAAGCCATAGTATCACCATACTCATTATAGCATAAAGAAAGAATTTTGTGAGAAATTCTTTTTAATTAATAAGGACGATATCCATAATAGGAATAGGGTGGATAATAGTAGTTATTCGTATAATATGGTTGATTATAGCCATATCCACCACCGCCATAGAAGAACGGAGCTACTAACCCTCCTGTAATTCCCCCTAATAGAAATGGACCTAAAAAGCCAACTCTATCATTATTGGCATATCCATAATTTCCGTAATTTCCACTTCTAGGATTTCCTAGAAAGGCTCTGCCACTTTGTTGAAACATAGTTTTCTCCTTTCAATGTTAGGATATGCAACTACTTTTGAGAGGTGAAAAGTTTTGAAATCCGGAAAAAAATCCGTCCTCTTTCATATAGTTTAGTATAGGTGGTATATGAAAAAGATTTTTGAATATTTAGGACTGGCTAGCTTGGTATGTTTCAGCTTTTTTTTAACAGAAAAGACGGCAACGGTAGTAGAAGAAGTGGATGAAATTATGATTCAAATTAAAGCCCATCAAGAGGAGTATAAGGAAGAGGGAATGGATGCGGTTATTACCAATCAATATATTATTCCAGGACTTCCCCAAAAGACTGTCAATGTGGAAAAAAGTTATCAAAAGATGAAAGAGTTAGGGACATATGATGAGAATTATCTCGTTTGGGATACTCAAAAGCCAAATGTGAATTTGGAAAAAAATTTAGATAAATACGTCATTAGTGGAAACCCGTCACGAAGAGTGGTTAGTTTGGTTTTTCTTCTCAATGGAAAGGATTTATCTTCTTTATTAGATAAGGTAGGAGAGGAGAAGATTTCTTACGTTTTAACGGAAGAAGAGTTTACGAAAAATGAGAAAGCCATTTCTTCGCTGATTCGTTCCGGTAGTGAATTTCTACTAAAAGAAAGTAGTGAAGCTGAATTTTTAACACTCCGACAAAAGTTATCTACTTATCATCAAAGTTCTTTTGTTTGTTATAATCCGGATCAGAAGCAAGAATTTTTGAATCTCTGCCAGAAGTATTCCTATTCTTCTATCGCTCCTCTACAAAGAATTACGAAAAATCCTTTGAAAGAAACGAAAAGTGTTTTAAAGCCAGGAGCGATTTTAGTCTATGACGTCAACTCTCAATTTCTAAAGGAACTTCCCAACCTTATTTCTTATGTGAAAGCACATGGTTATGAACTAGTAAATGTTTCTTTTCAATTAAAAGAGGATTAAGAAGGTATTTTCAAATCTTCTTTTTTTTTATATAATATCTTATGTAGTAAAGGTAATGTTGGTGATAGTATGAAAAAACCAGAGTTATTAGCTCCTGCTGGGAATATGGAAAGTTTACGCGCTGCAATCGAAGGGGGATGTGATGCCGTTTACTTATCCGGTCAACTTTATGGAGCTCGCAGTTTTGCTGCTAATTTCAGTGAAGAGGAATTGAAAGAAGCAGTTAAGATTTGCCATCTATATGGGATTAAAGTATATGTTACGATTAATACATTAATCTATGAAGCAGAAGTTAAAAACTTTTTAAAATATGTAGAGTTTTTGCAATCCATTTCTGTTGATGCAGTGATTGTGCAAGATATCGGTATGATGGATTTATTACACCAAAGCTATCCTTCTTTAGAAATTCATGCTTCTACGCAAATGCACATTCATAACTTAGAGGGAGTGCAATTACTAGAGAGCTTAGGAATTCAAAGAGCCGTTTTGGCAAGAGAAACACCGATTGAATTAGTTACCGAGATTAAACAAAAGACAAATGTAGAAATTGAAATTTTTGTTCATGGTGCTTTGTGTGTTTGTTATTCTGGGGAATGTTTGATGAGCAGTTTGATTGGTGGTCGAAGTGGAAACCGAGGAACTTGTGCACAATGTTGTCGACAACCTTATGATTTATATAGTGATGGCAAGAAGCAAAATGAAGATCAATATCTATTAAGTACCAAAGATTTAAATACTTTAAAGCATTTACCAGAACTCATTCAAAGTGGGGCTGACAGTTTTAAGATAGAGGGAAGAATGAAACGTCCTGAATATGTTTATCTCATTACCTCCCTTTATCGAAAAGCGATTGATTCCTATTTTGAAAAAGGATTTGTTAGTGTATCCAAAGAAGAGTTTGAAGGAATGAAGAAAATCTTTAATCGTGGGTTTACAAAGGGCTTTCTATTTCATGAGGAGAATGATTCTTTTACGAATGAGTTCCGCCCAAATCACATGGGAATTCCGATTGGGGTAGTGGTAGGAAAGACTAATACGATGTTAGAGATTAAATTAAATGAAGAATTACACGTACACGATGGGATTCGCATTGTAGGAGCGATTGAAGATTTTGGAAAAATGGTGGATGCGATTTATGTCAATAAAGAAAGAGTAGTAGATGCGGCATCCGGCACCATTGTACGTATTCCTTATCAGGAGACGGCAGAAGTAGGATCTTTGGTTCTTAAGACGACCGATTCTGTTCAATTAGAGCAATTATCCGATGCCATCGCTTCAGAATCGCGCAAGGTCTTTCTAACTGGAACGGTTACAGCTAGAATTGGAAGTCCATTAAAACTAACGCTTCGGGATGATAAAAACGAAGTTACTTTGGAAAGCGATTTTGTGGTCGAACAAGGAAAGTCTGCTCCTCTTACGATAGAAAACGTAAAAGAACAGATTAGCCGTTTAGGAGGAACCGTTTTTGCTCTTAAAGATCTTACCTGTGAAGTCGATGATAACATTTTTATTCCTCTTCAAAAAATGAATTCCTTAAGACGCTCTGTTATTGAAGCTTTAACGCAAAAAAGACTGTATGCTAAGCCGATGGAAAAGGGAATTTATCGAAGAGTCGTTCCTGATTTTCCTTATGAGAAAAAACGTACAATCTATGTAGAAACATTAGAGCAATATCACGAAATTGCCTCTCAAGAATACGATGAAATCTATGTGGATAGGTCGCTACAGGACTTGGGGGATGAAAGAGTTGTTGTCAAGTTACCAAGAGTTCAGGAACATTTAGAAGATCAAACCAAACCATTATTGGTTGGAGAATTGGGAAGTATTCATCGTTATCCAAATGTAGTATCCGACTTTTCTTTGAATGTGGTAAACTCTTATAGTGTTGCTTTTCTTCACGCTTTAGGAGTGAGAAGAGTAACTCTTTCCTACGAATTAAATGATGCTCAAATAGAAAAACTAATAGAAGCTTATCGCATTCGCTACCATGCCACTCCTAATCTAGAAATGATTGTATCTGGTAAAATTGAGGCGATGATTAGTAAATATAATCTTCTTAAAAAATATCATTTATCCAAAGATGCCTATCTTTTAGATAAATATCAGAATCGTTTTCCAGTTCAGGAAAAGGATGGATTACTCTATATTTATCACTATCAAAATAAAGAAGTAGATAACCGTGAAAAGTATTATCAAATGGGTATTCACTGTTTAAGAGATTCCGTTTAGGAATCTTTTTTTTTATTTTCTTTTGAAAAGAAGAAGGAAATAGAAACATTTTCAATAATCATTCAGTAGGGAGGTGATAAAACGAAAAAATATCCATTTGTTGAACAAGAGGAATTAAAAGACTGTGGCGTTGCCTGTTTCGCTATGATTCTAAATTACTATGGTGGCTATATGAATTCAGAAGATATTGAAGACTTATTTCATTTAGACCGTAACGGAACTAACGCCTATGATATGGTAGAAGGTATGAAAAGTTTAGGGTTTGATGCCAAAGGAATTCATTGCCGGGTAGAAGACTTATTAGAGGAGAAGGTTTTACTACCCTGTATTGCTCATGTGGCTTTGAACCAATCCTATGCTCATTTTGTTGTCATTTATGAAATAGATAAGAAGAAAAATCAAATTCTTGTTGCCGATCCTGCTAATAAAATTATGAAGATGAGCGTTGACATTTTTCGTACTATTTTTACGGGTAACATCATTACTCTTTATCCTTTAAAACCTCTGACACCTTTAAATGAGAAGAGCTTTCACGCCAAAGAATTAATCTCTTTTTTAAGCCTTTGTAAACCTATTTTATGGAGATGTTTCATAATGTCCCTTCTTATTCTACTCTATGCGATTGTAAGTTCTTTTTACAGTGAATGGATGTTAAAGGGAATTGATGCGAAAAAAGAAGAACTTTATTTTCTCTTTCTCTTTGGCTTTTTTGCCTCCTGCTCTTTTCTGAAAGCGTTATTAGAGTTTTTTCGCAATCGATTGTTTTTATGGATAGAAAAAATGGTGGATATTCAACTATCTATGGATATTTTTGAAAAGGTTTTATCACTTTCCTATCGTTATTATCATAATCACCCATCTGGAGATGTACTATCGAGAATTCAAGCATTAGAAGATGTCAAAAAGGCACTGTCTAAGTGGATTATCGTTTTAATGATTGATATTCCTCTTATGCTGGTTACTTTTTTCATTCTTTACTTGATGAATGCGACAATTTCTATTATGATTCTGTTATTTTTTATCTTACAACTATTAATTTTAAAATTTTTCGCATCCCCCTTAGAAGAGAAAATAGCAAACTGCCAGCAAGAACAAGCGGCATTATCAACAGTAGAAATTGAAGGAATTCAATCCTTTGAGACAGTGAAAGGAATTTCGTTAGAATCTTATTTTAAAAAGAAATGGTCTAATGGCAGAACTCGTTTTTTAATGAAACTTCACGATTTGGAAAAGTTACTGACGTTAGAAAATTTTGGAAAGCAATTATGTGAGGAGATAAGTACTCTTTTATTACTCTTTTTAGGCTGCTTATTAGTAAGAAGAGGAGAGTTATATTTTGGAACTCTTCTTACCATGCAAAATTTATCCTTATATTTTTTTACCCCCGTTCATGAATTAATCGACTTAGATGGTGATACCAAACAAGCGAAAAAAGCTCTAGAGAGAGTTTCTATCTTTGATCATAAGGACGAAAAAAGGGGATTTCTCACTACTATTGAAAATAATGCCATCCAATTTCTCAATCTCTCTTTTTCTTATCGCCCAAGCCAAGAAATTTTAAAGAATGTTCACTTATCTATTAAAGCAGGAGAAAAAGTGATGGTATTAGGTCCGAGCGGTAGTGGGAAGAGTACTTTATTTAAACTCTTAAAAGGTTACTATGAAGTTCCTCGTAACAAAATACGGATAGGGGGAAAAGATCTTTGTGATTACGATAATACGAAACTGATTTGTTATATCCATCAAACAGAGTATTTATATACGGAAAGCTTACTGGAAAATATCCGGTTATCTAGAAATGTGGAGGAAAAAGAAATCAATGAAGTTGCCTCTATTTGTGAGCTAGAGGAAATCGTCAATAAAGATAATTTAGGATATCTTCGTCTAATTGAGGAAAATGGCATGAATTTATCTGGTGGCGAACGGCAGAGAATCGTTCTAGCTAGAACACTCATGAGACCTTTTCAAATTCTAATTATTGATGAGGGATTAAATCAATTAGATGTCAATCTAGAACGACGTATTTTAAAGCGTCTATTTCGGAAGTTTCCTACTAAGACGATTATTGTGATTTCTCATCGGGAGGAAAATTTAGATTTATTTGACCGAAAAGTAAGATTAGAACAGGGAAGAATTAAGGAGGATATTACGAGATGAAAGAAGAATTGCTCTATCACCCCAATACGATTTTAAAAAAACAATCTTCTTCTATGGGTAGTATCCTTATAGGAATCCATTTGGTATTTCTTCTTTTCCTTCTTGTTTTCTTTTCTTTCTATCCTCTTGAGACGAGAATAGAATTTGTTGGATATTACGAAGAGGGAAAAATTTTGGTGATGGTTGATAAAAGCTTCTTTGAAATTTCTCATCCTGTGGTTAAAATTGGTGAGGAGTCCTATTCCTATCAGGTCGTGGAAGTAAAACCGGCTGCCTATGAGGAGGGAGAAATCTCGCTTTGGCAAATTCAATTAAGGATGGATATAAAAGAAAGCTGGAAAGTGAATAATCACCAATTCCGTTTATCTTTTTTGAAAGAAAAGAAAACGGTGATGAAGCGGATATTATCCGCTATCAAGAAAGGAATGAACTTATGAAAGAACTGAGTGAAACAGAACTAAAAACGGTTCAGGGAGGGGGAATTTCTATCGGGGTAGCAGCAGTTGTTACGATAGGAATAGCCTTCTTAGTTGGAGTACTGGACGGCATCATCCGCCCATTAAAATGTCATTAGGAGGAAATATGCGAGAATTAAAAAAGGAAGAATTACAAAATATTACCGGTGGCGCGGTTACCGCCTCTCTCATCAGCGCTGTTATTACAGGTGTAAATTCTTTTCTAGAAGTAGGAAGAAGCCTTGGAACAGCGATTAGAAGATTCTTTTCAAAAAATGTATGTTCAGTGAATTAACATTTCGTAGTTGGAAATCAATTCTTCTATTTATCCTTCTTGTTGGTTTCTTGCTTTTAGGAAGCCTTTGTTTTCTAGAATTAGGTAGATATTTAGGAACGTTTATTCGTTATGCAATGTTAGGAAATATCATTCTCTTTTAGATATTTCCTTTTTTGTGGTCAAAAAGTGGAGAAAAAGGCTGAAAATAGGGCTTTTTTTTTGAAAAAAATGTCTTTTTTTTGTTGAAAACAAAAATGTTTGGTGCTATAATACTGTTAGCTTGTGAAAGGAGGGGAATGAATGTCAAAGGTAGTAGTTAGAAATGGGAATGTGGAAAGTGCATTACGCACCATGAAACAAAAAAATGCTAGAGATGGCCTCCTTAAGAAAGCGCGCGAGCGTCAAGATGGTTATAAGAAACCAGGGGTTCGCAGAAGAGAAAAGAAAAACGAAGGTATTAAAAATACTCGAAAGAGAGAACGCAACAATTATTAAAAAAAACAGGAGCTTTCAACACAAAGCTCCTTATTTGTTAGGAGAGAAAAAATGAGAGAACAATTATTAAAAGATCTTGTAGCGGCAATGAAGGCTCAAGATAAAGAAAAACTATCTGTATTGCGTATGGTAAAAGGGGCTATGCAGTTAGAGGAAATCAATAAGAAAAAAGAATTGGCAGATGACGAAGTTATCGCTCTACTTGCTAAACAAATCAAGACGAGAAAGGAATCTATTGCCGAATTTGAAAAGGGTAATAGAAGCGATTTAGTAGAGCAAGCCAATGCCGAAATTGCTATCTTAGAGTCCTATATGCCAGAGCAGTTGAGTGAGGAAGAAGTAGAAAAGATGGTTGCGGAAGCTATTCAAAAAGCAAATGCGCAAGTGCCATCTGATATGGGAAAAGTAATGGGAATCCTCACACCACAGTTAAGAGGAAAAGCGGATATGTCTTCCGTAAGTAAGATGGTAAAAGAAAAACTTACAAATCATTAGAAAGATGGTAAGAGATGAAGAAGAGTAATGCCTTATATAAAAATCAAGGAATTCATGTCATTACAGCTATTTTTACCGTGGAACAAGGAGTGACAAAAGTACTTCTTGTAAAAAGGAAAAATGAACCATACAAAGGTGACTGGATTCTAACAGGAGGAGCCCTTTATAATAATGAAGATTTGGAAGAAGGGGCGAAACGAGAAATCTTAGAAAAATCAGGAATTGAAAATATTGAAATTGAACAATTTCATACGTTTGGAAAAGTGGACCGTTCTCCTGTTATGCGAATGATCGCCGTTGCCTATATTGGAGTGATCGATTCGAATCGTGTAAAGATCATTCGGGAGACGACTAATACCAGTAATGCCGATTGGTTTCCGATTGATAAGATACCGGGTTTAGGGTTTGATCATGAGGAAATTTTAAAAGAAGCTTTGGTGTACTTACAGAGTAAGATTGTCAGTACAGATATTTTAAAGGCATTATTTCCAAATGAATTTACCCTTCCAGAAATTCAAAAAACGTATGAAGCCATTTTGAATCGAAAGTTTGATCGTCGTAATTTTCGTAAGAAATTGCTCAGTTTAAATCTAATTGAAGATACCAATCGTACGGGAAAGTTTGAGGGAAAAAAACCTGCTAAACTTTATCGCTTTAAGAAAAGTATAAAAAAACAAAATGTTTTATAACAAGTAGAGAAGTTCCTATCACGATTTATGAATGGTTAAGGAACTTTTTCTTTATCAGGGGGAAAAAGATGAAAAAAAAGGAAACGTGTTATGGCATTTTAGCCATGCAACAAGCCGTTGCACTAGGGGTTTATGTCTATATTCCTAAATTAGTTGTATCAGGAATCATTTATCAAGAAAATGGTAGAAGTATTTTTAAAGATTCTCTTGGAGCCCATTATCCACTCGCTACAGAGTGTCGTTCTATGTCTGAAAATCAGCTTGTTATCTTACATTTGGCAGATGATATGGAAGATTGGAAGACGCCGACAGAAACTTGTATTAAGTTGCAGGAAAAAGCTCTTCGCAAATTATATCTTGGATTTCAAGATCCAACGGCTGAAAAAGTGAAAATCTTCTCCTATAATCTTTTCAATGTTGGTAAGGAGTTAGAACTTTCTTTAGTGGCACAGAAAAGGATTGAAGATACTTCTAAAAAAGATGCTTTAGGGGAAATGTTAAATCAAGTTAATGGAGATGAGATTATTCCATTAACCAAAGAAGAACTAGAAAAAATTGTGAAACTTCCTAGCTTAGAAGCAATCCAACGGAGGTTAAAAGAACTTCTTTCGGGTAATGAAGCTTTAACGGCTCACTTTATGGAATCAGAAGAATCGAAAGAAGATTTTTTGCCACTTGATATGAGTCATCTCAGTGGAGAGAGACTTTTAAAGTATTTTGATGATGCTTGTATTGCGGTAAGAAATGCCAAAACTCTTCTCAGTGTAGAGAAAATTCTTTGCCGTCTAGAGGAATCTTTAAAAGATGTTATTTCCACTTTAACGACTTGGGAAAAAGACGAAAAAGAGGCGAAAGATATTGATGTTGCCTGTGAGTATGGATTTCGTTTAGTAGATGAAGTAGATTTAATCATTTCTTCTAATAACTTGGATCATATCCGTAATGATGTTTTAAATATGCAAAGAACAGAAAGAGGCAATGTGAGACAGTTGGCGGTTATCTATGATAAATACCATAAGATAGAAGAGGAAGCGAAAAGACGAGCAGAGATAGAGAGAAAAAAAGAGCTTTCCGCTAATAATCGTTCTTCGAAAAAGATTCAGGCGAAAGAGTTAAAAGCGTTCTTGGACCGATTTGTGATTGGTCAAGAGCAAGCGAAAAGAATGGTTGTATCTGCTTTGGTTATGAATCAACTATCTGAAAATCCGGAGGATAGAACTTCTTGTCTTTTAGTAGGACCTACTGGTTCAGGAAAGACGCTTATTGCAGAAACGGTTAGTAAATATTTAGATATTCCTATTGAAATAGTGGATATTACGCAAGTGACGGTTCCTGGATATGTTGGTGGCGACTTAGAGGATGGATTATCGAAATTGCTAGCAAAAGCTGGTGGCGACGTTAAAAAGGCTGAAGAAGGCGTTATCGTTTTTGATGAAATTGATAAAAAGGGAACGGAAAAAAATAGTGATGTCTCTGGAAGAGGAGTTCTACACACTTTACTTTCTTTCGTTCAAGGTACTACTTATAATGTGAAATATAATGGGAAAGTAGTTCCTTTTTCCACTAGGAAATTAACGATTTTCGCAACTGGCGCCTTTACAGAGGTGGTAAACAAGAAAAGAAAGACGAGCGATGGTAAAGGCTATCATCAAACCGCTATTGGCTTTAATACGGTGATAGAGCCTCCTAAAAAAGAGGATGTTACTTATCCTTTACTCATGCCTGAAGATTTTGTTACCTATGGAAATATGCCGGATGAATTGATGGGACGTTTTACCACTATCGCACAATTGCAAGGACAAACCAAAGAAAGTTTAAGAAAAATTTTAGTAGAAGCAGAAAACAGCCCACTTCTATCCGAAAAGAAAAAATTGGAAAAATTAGGAGTTACGCTTTGTTGGACGGAAGGGTACTTAGAAGCAATCGTCGAGGAAGCAATGAAAAGAGGAACAGGAGCAAGATCTTTAAAGAGTACTATCGAAAAGTCTATTTTGGATGCTAGATGGGAAGCCATTGTGAATCTAGGAACTTATTGCAGTATCGTTTTGACAAATAAAAGTGTTCAAGATCCTTTTGACTGCGAAATGATTAATCAAGAGGGCGTATCTCTTAAGTTAAGGGACATTTTAGAAGCAGAGACCTTCCAATCAACTTCCTTCGAAGAAAAAGAAAAAGTGAAAGCGATTGGAACATTTCCTAAAAAATAAAAAAAGCACTTGAAAACAAACGAATTGTGTGTTAAAATGAATAACGACGTGATCCGCTGGAGCAGTTATCTATGATCATAGTTTAGATAAAGGAGCGTGACATTGTGAATCTAGTCGAGAAAGTAACAAAAAGTCAAATGAGAACAGACCTTCCTGATTTTCAAGTAGGAGATACCGTTCGAGTAGACTTAAAAATCGAAGATGTAGACTCAAAAGGAACTAAGAAAATCAGAATTCAAGCTTTTGAAGGATTAGTAATGGCTATTAAAGGTTCTGGTGTAAGTAGAACATTTACGGTTCGAAAAGTTTCTGGAAATGTTGGTGTAGAGAAGACATTCCCTGTTCATTCACCAACCATTGACCAAATTGTAGTTGTTAGAAAAGGTCAAGTTAGACGTGCTAAACTAGGCTACATTAGAGATTTAAAGAAGACACCTAAGATTAAAGAAAGAGTATAAGGCTTAGCAATTAAGCCTTATTTTATTAGTGAGGAAAGCAAAATGGAAGAAAAACAAAAGGTTAACTATAATGAACAAACAAGAGTTTTTCAGGTATTCAAAGCGTTAATTCCCTATGTTGTGATTGTTGTTGTGGTAGTACTAATTCGTACATTTATCATGACTCCAGTTCGCGTAACGGGAAGTTCTATGTATGCTACTTTGAAAGATGGGGAAGTTTTGATTCTAAACAAACTAAACCATTCTTATAAACGGTTTGATATTGTAGTAGCTGATGTAGAAAATACGAAGATTATCAAAAGAATCATCGGGCTTCCGGGAGAAACCATCGAGTATAAAGATTGTAAACTCTATATTAATGGTAAAGAGATAGAAGATGTTGTAAAGGGGTGTACAACAGCCGACTTCTCATTAGAAGGATTATACACTTATACGATGATTCCAAAAGATTATTATTTTGTTATGGGAGATAATCGTAGAAATTCTTTAGATAGTCGTTCCGATGAAGTAGGACTTATTCCAAAGGATAAAATTGATGGTACGGTTTCTATCCGTCTTTATCCTTTTCAAGCAATTGGGAAAGTAAAATAAGAATGTAACGCAAACATTCTTTTTTTATGATATAATGAATGAGGTGATTTTATGAACGGAGGAAGAGGAGCAAAAGGTTCTATTAACGATCGACTTATCAGTATGATGTATCGCAATCGTTATAAATTAGCGGAGCAAAAGAAAAAAGGATATACTAAAGAGGAAAAGCAAAAGCAAAAAGAATATTTACAATCCATTCAGGATTTTGATCTTGCTGATGATGCCACTTCTTTAGAGGAACAAGATAAAAAAGTAGTAGAAGAGGCTTTTAATGTTTCCAGTCCTTCTTCAGAATCTATCAGTCCTAAAGAAGAGACTTCTCTTCCTTTCACGACTACTTATCAAGAAAGAGTATCTTCCATTCAAAGGGGTGCTGAAACAGTAGAGGCAGGTTCTAAGACAGCAGATTCCCAAGTAGGAGAACCTTCTATTGAAACGTTACACGACTTGAGTGACCGAATGATAGAGGTCGACCTATCAACGGAAGATTTTGATTTTGAACATTACGATTATTATGAGATTTTATCGCAATATACAGGAATTGCAGAACTACCAGAAGAAGAGATTATCGATCCTGAAAAGGAAATTGAAAAGGTAGAAGATGAGGAAGTAATACTATCAGAATTATCGGATTTTATCGATGATAGTAAGGAACTCATTACGGAAATCAAAGAGGAATTAGCAGCGATTGAGGAAGAAGTCTCTGCCAGTCATACGCAAGAAGATTTAGCCAAATTGGAAGCGAGATATGCAGCGGTACGAGCTAAGATTTCTCTTTTGAAAGCACAGTATGATACGGTTAAAGATAAGTATGATTTCGATGACTTCGAAATTCTTGCCAGCATTGAGATGATGGATGCTATTGAAGATTATCATGATAAAGCATCGTTAGAGGAGCTAGAGACGCTTGTAGATGCTTGTAAAGAAGAAATTGAACAAATTGACGGTATTTCGGTAGAAGAAAGAAGAAGCGTCGGTATTGCTGAGGACATTCAAACACAGGAAAAAGAAGTGGTTCAAAGAGATCAGGCTTTTCAGAAAAATAGAGAAGGTGTTATCTATCTCGACAGTTTAGAAAAGAAAATTGCTGAAGAGGCCCGAGAACAAGCTCGTATTATTATGGAATTGGAAAAGAAACTGGGCAATTTTACGACTGAAGTAGAAACGGTAACACGGACGGTTTATCACACGGAAAGATTATTTGGTTCTTTTTTAAGAATTGCGGCGGGTATTTTGACTGCTCCATTTACTGGTAGACAAATTTTTGGAACCATGTTAGGAACCCATTTAATCGATAGAGGACTTCACCAACTTCGTGATAGTCTAAATCCTGAGTTTGTCCGAACACAAGAAGTACGGCATCGTTATCAAGATATTGAAAGAGAAATTGTCAATAGTCAAGATTACGTGAAAATGACCTATGCTCTTATCGTCGATTCTATTGATCAAATTGATAAATTTGATGAAGAATTTAAAAGACGCTTTAGTGCTTATACCAGTATCATTCCCCAATATAAGGAAGTAGAAAAGAAGATAGCGGAACTAAAGATTCGTCTGAACAAGAAAAAAGAAGAAGTAAAATTGATGGAAAAAGACTTAAGTAGACAGTATGAAGAAAATAAAGTAAAAGTAAAGAGAGCTTCTTAGAAAAGATTGCCTTTGGAAGAAATAAAAATGTCAAAGTAGGAGAGATTTATGTTGGAAGATTTATATCAGAAAATTGAAAGCTATGTTCCGGTGAATGAGCAAGAGGAAAATGATAAACGGATTATGTTGAAAACAATTCCTAAATTTGATAATGTTTTAACAAGGGAAAACGAGACCTTCCATTTTACAACTTCTGCTTGGATTGTTAATCCTGCTAGGACAAAGGTATTAATGATTTATCACAATATCTACCAGTCTTGGTCATGGATTGGTGGGCATGCGGATGGGGAAGCAAACTTACTTGAGGTAGTTAAAAGAGAAATTACCGAAGAAACCGGTGTAACTCACATGAAATTGTTGAGTGATGACATTTTTGGACTTTCTATTCAATGTGTACGTAGTCATCATAAACGTAGAAAATTTATCAGTTGTCATCTTCACTACGATTTGCAATTCTTATTCGAAGTATCAGAAGAAGAGAACTTGCAGATAAAACCCGATGAAAACAGTAATGTCGGTTGGTTAGATGCGGATACCTTTTTAGAGTTGGTATCAGAGGAAGAAATGAAACCTATTTATACCAAATTGATGAAGAAAGTAAAAGAAAACTATCCCGCATAGGGAGACTAACTGTTTAGCTATATTTCGTAAGAGAGGTATAGCTTTTTTCGTATGGGAAAAGCCTAGCGTCTCTTCTTAGGTTATGATATAATAAAATTGGTGATGATATGAAAATAGGAATTCTCTTACCCATTTTTTCTCTACCTAGTAAGTATGGTATTGGAGATTTTGGGGATGAAGCTTATCAATTTATTGATATTTTAAAAAAATATCCCATTTCTTATTGGGAGATTTTACCAATTCATGAGTGTGGACAGTACCCTTATTCTCCCATTAGCTATTATGCTTTAAATGAAAATTTTTTATCGCTTGATCGATTGATAAAAATGGGGTTATTGAAAGAGGTTCCCCCAAAGAAAAAAAGTAGTCGTATTCAGTACGATGACTATAAAGAAAGATATTATAAAGAAGCTTATCAGAACTTTGTAGAAAATGAGGAATATCGAACTTTTTGTGAAAATCCAAAGATTCAGGAATATGCGAGGTATAAGAGTAAAAAGACAGGAGAAGAAGAATCCTATTATTTATTTTTACAATATCTATTAGATAAACAGTGGAATGACTTGAAAGCTTATGCCAATCAAAATGGTATCGAAATTATTGGAGATTTACCAATTTATCCTAACTTTGATTCTTGTGAGGTTGCTAATTATCCTCAGTATTATCAATTAGAAGATGGCAAGATGAAATATGTATCAGGAGCTTCCCCAGACTATTTTAATGCAGAAGGACAAAAGTGGGGGCATCCTTTATATCAATTCGATGAAATGAAGAAGGATGGTTATCGGTATTTGTTAGAACGTTATGAAGAATTTTTAAGACGTTTTGACAAGATTCGTATCGATCATTTTCGAGCCTTTGATACGTATTATAAAATCCCGATTGATAAGAGTGCGAAAGATGGATTTTATGTAGAAGGTCCCGGTTCAGACTTTTTTGATAAGCTGTTTATGAAAACAACTTGGGATCGCTTTATCGTTGAAGATTTGGGTGATATTCGCCCTGAGACCGAGGCGTTACGAGATAAATATCATTTTACTAAGATGAAGATTGTTCAGTACACCATAGATTGTCAAAAGAAAAAAGATGACTATGAGGATACCACGAATATGGTAATCTATACAGGAAATCATGATAACAATACGATTATGGGATGGTACCAACATTTATCTAGTCAAGAACAAGAAAATTTACAGGATTTTTTAAAGGAACAGGGTTGCTACGACAGTCGCATTCATCTTGCTATGATAAAATACTGTTTAAAGAGTATTGCCAACTATGCCATTTTCCCAGTCCAAGATATTATGGGGTTAGATGAAAGTGCTAGAATTAATTTACCAGGACATGAACTAGATGGAAACTGGTCATGGGAATTGTTGGATTTTCATGATTTTGAGAAGAGTATGCATTCTTTTGAAGAAGTAGTTCAATCTATTTTCCCATCATAAGCAGTAGAAAGAAGGATGAGGAAATTTGTTTTTGTTTAAAAGAGCGAAAAAAGCGCAGAAGGCGGTAGTACCAAAAGAAGAACCAAAGCAAGCTATTGATTTAGAGCTTGTTATTAGACGATTGCAAGAACTAGAAGATTATATGCCTGAACAACGAGAGGATTTAGAAAAAGCGATAAGTCAGTTACGGGAAGTCGGTTATTCGGAAGAATTTGAGCGAATTTTGAAATCCTATATTAAAAGAATTATGCTGGGAACAGAATATTTTAATATAGAAAATGATTTTCACCAGGTCTATTCCCATGCTCAAAAATTTGCCAAGGTTCAGTCTCGAGCTATTATTTGTGAAGATGGTATGTATAAAGTATATCCTGAGGACCTTCCTGAAGTAAAAGAATATGTTAGTCAATATTTTCAAGAGTGTTCAAATCTTCTTGTAGATAATCTTTTTCATTCGGATCGACCAATTTTTATGATTTTCGCAGACATGAAAATGGCAGAAGAAGAAAAATTAAAAAGCTGTCTACAAACTATTAAAAAAGCGGGAATAAAGGATTATTGTGGAGATACAACCTTTTTGTTGAAACGTATGAGCTATATCATAGAATGCGTCAAAGAAGTGATAGCGGCTAAGGAAGTAAGTGAGAGCGCTAAGACGGATTTTCAGACCTGTTTACCGATTATGGAACAATTTTTTTTGGAAGCACAGGAATGTGTCTCTAGCAATCTATCGGGATACCAAAAGTATGTCGTTATTGAGACTCAATATAAAGAAATGTTAAGAATGGAGAATGTTCTATCCGAAAATATATCGGAGATTTGGAAGGGTTATCTCACAGATTTAAATAATTTTGATGGAACAAATTTTCATTTGATTCTCCATTCCTTAACAGGTGGATTATTACCCCCTGATCAAATGGGAAAGATGTGTACAACACTCGTTTGTAAGGATTGTGTTCCTGTCCCTTATGGAAAATTTGGATATATTGTTGACTTTGATATCCATCAGATTACGTCGATGTGTTCTGAAGATGCCGGAAGCTGGGTAGCAACGAAAGACGAGTTTATTGATAGAGGGTTACCAGATACTTGGCAGTGTTTTGAAAAATCAGGAGGAGCTTTAAGAATAACTGGGGGAGAGTATGTTGATGAACCGTATGTTTGGTTTGAGTGTCCAAGTATCTCTAAATTGATATTGCCTTCCAAGATAGAGAAAACGACCATTGAAAGAAATATTCAGTATCGTGGATCAGCGCTTGGAGAATCTTCCACTTGTTATAATGAAATTTATTTCACGAAGACAGATGTACCTATCAAAGTAGTAGGAATGTTTGTTTTGCAAGAAGAGGAGTTAGAAACGGTTTCTCAATTTATGCAAGAAAATCACATTGACTTGCCACTGGTGGAGGTTGATAGATTAACGGGAACCATTAAGGTTCATCAGTTAGAAGATGTGATGACAACTTCTAAAAAACGGTAATGTTTTAAGTGTCAAATAGTAGTAAAGAATGGAGATATTTCAGGATTTAGAAAGTAAACTATGTTATAATGAAAATAGGAGGGAAGAGTATGAAATCTTTCGAAGAAATAAAAGTAGGCGTAAGGATGAATATCGAGGATATTCTACAACGATATCAAAATAAGATTACCAGTGGATTAACGGACAGTAAAGAGGCTGTTATCGCCAATAATGTCATTAAAAATTGTCAAACGTATCTTGCTAATTTGAATGAGATTACGATGATTGAAATAGGGTCTATGACCAATAATCTAATTCAAAATATTCAAACGGCTTATCATCTTCATCTTCAAGAATACTATCAAGATTTTGATAACTTCCTAGATCGTTATATTTTGGGAATGACACCGGAAGGAAAACCAAAACCAGGTTCCTATTTAGGACAATTTGAGTGTTTAATATTAGGATTTGGTCCGAAAGAACTTTCTTGTTTTCGGGGAATTAGTCCTTTAAGTAATGAATCGGGAAACCGTCTTAGACAAGCTGTAAATCTTAATTGTGGAACGAAAATTCCAATGGCAGAAGAGTTAGATCAAGCTAGAAAAGAGTATGAGTCTGCTCCTAATGATGATGAAAATGCAAAGGATAAAGCCTTTATACGCCTACGGGAAATGCAACGAGATGCCGGTTTACTTCGTAACGGTGGAATGTATTATCCGCTAGTGGTTGATAAAGCTTATCAAGAAGCTAAATCTAGAATTAGTGAAACAGTAAAATAGATAGTAGAAAAAAATAATCTTTCTGGCGCTCTTTGAAAGCTCGTTAGAAAAGATTATTTTTTTTATTATAATTGGGGGAAAACTATTGAAATTATTGACAAATTATAATAGAATATGAATACGTGATGGAGTTTATTTGTGAAAGAATTTGTGGGGTGTAATGAATATGAGAAAAAAACATATAAAATATTTCTTACTTTTATTATTTGTTTCTTTCTTATTACCATTTCGTGTTTTGGCGATGGAAGGAATTCAGTTAGAAGTAGATAAAGAAGATTTGAATATTGGAGATACCATTACGGTTACTGCCAAATTAACAGGGGAGAAAAAGCTCTATGCTTTAACGGCAACTTTAAGCTATGATAGGTCTGTTTTTGAAGCGATTGAAAATGATGATTTTTCTTCCATGGATGAATCATTAGACGTTATTTATAATGCGGCTAATAATCGTTTTGGAATGATTAACGAATCTGGGGAAATTCCAAGTGAATTATTTACGATTCGTTTAAAGGTAAAAAAGGATGCTAGTGTAGGGGACACGAATATTGCGCTAACCAATGTCTCTGCTTCTGATGGAGACACAAAAACCTCTTATGATAAGACATCTGTTTCTGTACTAGTTACTCGTGATGCCGAAGAAGGGGAAGTGATTCCCAATAAGGAAAATGAAGAAGTAAAAGATCAAGAAGAGACGATAATCAGTACTTTTTCTACGAAACCTATCATAGGAGTTCTTGTATTTGCTACTTTGGTGTGCGGAGCGATAACCGTTTATTTTCTTGTTCGTAAGAGAGATAAGAAAAAAGAAATTGTTATTTTTGCTGTAGCAACAGGTGCTTTACTCGTTGCGTCTTCAATCACCTTCTTTTCTGCGCAACAGAAAAAGGATGTCAATCAAGATGGAGAAACTAGCTATGAAGATGCCAAAGAGATTATGAAGTATCTTATCGATGTCGAAGGAACAAAGAAAGAAGAGAAACCAGCATCTGATTACGATGTTAATAACGATGGAAAAGTAGATATTAACGATGTCGGTAGTAGTACAAAACATACGACAAAGAAAGTAAAATATCAAGCTCAATTGACGCAAGTAGAAACGAAAAATCCTTTTGTAAATAAGGGAGATATTACACTTTCATTCGAAGCTAAGGTAACTCTTGATGAGAAGATAAAACAGGTAGAAATCGATGGAAAGTATTATCCGGTTACGCGAAATGGTTCTACTTATAGTGTAGTATTAGAAACACCAAAAACACCTGGTGTTCATGAATATCGGATTACGAGAGTAATTCTTTCCAACAATCGCGAAGTAAAAACTAGTCTTTCTATTGTAAGAGAAGTTTTAAAAGAGAAACCATACGTCGATATGTTCAACGTAAATGATGAAGAAAATACGTTCAATTTTAATTTGGAAGATGTCGACAATGCTTTTCTAGGTGGTACGGTTGTTGTTACCGATACAGAACATCATAAAGAAGTGATTCATGAAGAGGTTAAAAAGGAAAATCATTTCCAATATGATTTTGAAAAAGATATTATTTATACCGTAGAGGTGTATGCGGATTACGATCTCGATAGTGGGGAATTAGAAAGTAGTACAGGAATTAATAACCTACACCAAGAAGAATTAATTTATGATCACCATTTTACAATCAATAGTGATTATGATTTTAAGATAACAGATACCGCCATTACGGATGTCGTTGAAAAGGGTGGCTATCCTGTCATTTCGTTCATTAGTACGAATAAAGAAAAATATCTTGTCGAATATATTGTAATTGACGGTGTGGAATACGATGTAACTTCAGTAGGGAAAGATAACAATTATGAGGTTGCTTTAATTGGACTAGATACGTCTACTTTTGGTAGATATCATATCGATATTTCAGGAGTCGTATTAGATAATTTAAAGGAATTTGAACTTAACAAAGATTATGAGATGAATTCTTTAACATATAACGTATTGAAAAATGCACCTACAGTAGATAATATTCACATTACTAATCATGAGGAAAATAAGAGCGTTTCTGTTTCTTATAAAGTTCACGATAATGATAGCACGTTAGAGGAATTGACAGCAGTACTTGTGGATTCTACCGATAAAGTTATCGATCAGCAAAAAGTTATTTCAGGATTGAATGTAGTACTTTCTTATAAAGGAAATTCTGATGGAAGATACAAAGTAAAATTCCTTGCTGATTACAATTTAGGTACGGATAGACATGATTATGCGGATAAAAACGTTGGCGAAGAGGAAATTTTAACACAAGTGGATATCTATGTGGAATCTGCTGTTGTTCCAACTCCATTCCCAGAAAAGGGACAACCAAAGTATACGGTTACGTATAAAGTATATGTATCTAATGCCTTTAGAGGAAACTATTCCTATAATGAACTTGCTGGTGTTACCATCAACGGTTTAAACTATGATGGAAACAAGCAAAGTGGAGAATTTACTTCCGCTATTAGTTTTGCTGTCCCAAATGAGTCAGGCGTTATCGACTTAAAGGTAGATAGAATAAAACTAAGAAGTGAAACTTATCAGGGTGTTTCTCAAGCGTTCTTCTCTGTTGCGCCTCATGTTATTCAAATTGATGTTTTGAAAGATATTCCTAAAATTGAAGGATTAGAGGTAGTAGAGGAAGATTATGAAGAGGGAAAAGTCACTTTCCACTTTAACGTAGTGACGGATAAAGGTGGCTTTGAGACCGGTGAAGTAGAACTAAATGGTCAAAAGAAACCTATCAGCGAGGGAGAAAACACAATAACATTTACGGATGTTCCAAAAGATGAGAATTTAGATTTAACATTCTATGGAACATACGACCGAGATACGAATACTTTAAAAGATCATGAGAAAAGTGAAAATTATTATACCGATGAAATTTTAACGATTCTTCCATATGGTCTTTATGATAATGCGAAGTATGATGAAGTAGAATTGAAAAATGTTACGGCAACAAGTAAAGATAACGATAGTTATTTTGAAAAGGATGAAAAAATCCAACTTCATTTTGATTTAGACCTTCCAACGGATTTCAATTTTGATGTTGCTTCTATCATGGTAAAAGATAAAGAATATGCGGTTGAAAAGAAGGAAGACTCTTATATGTCAACCGTAGATGGATATCTTACTTCAGGAGTGAAAACAGTTGAAATCAAAGAAATCGTTTTGAGTAATGGTCGTAAAATATCTTTGAAAAAGCCAGTTACTATTTCTTTTGAGGTATTAAAGGACGTTGTTACGGTAGAAGATTTCAAGTATGAAGTAGAAGATAATATTTCTTTGAAATTAGCGTTAAAAGATTTAGATAGTTCACTGGTTGGAGGAACAAAAGAAGCTGTAAAAGTAGTCGTATTTGATGAAGATGGTAATCAGTTAGAGGAGATAGCTTATACCAATCCAATGGAGTTGCCTCTTCAAGATGACGTTTTAAGATATTATCTTAAGGTATACGCTACTTATGACCGGGATACCAATAAGAGCGATCACAAAAATTATTATGAGGATACTCTCCTATTAGAGGAAGTTATTTCCGTTGACAAGAATTATATCGAATTAAAAGATATTAACGATATTACGCTTTATACAGAAAAAGATGGTAAAACCGTTCCTGTAGAAGAAGTAGATATTGAGGATTTAAAAGCAAATCAAAAAGAGTACTTTGTTAAGATTTCCATGGAGCATTTACCTACTATCTATAGTGAAATTAAGAGAGTAATTGATGATAGTGGTAGATTAGTCCTTGTTCTAGATTATGAATATGTTACCAAAGAATCAGAAAAAGAAAGACAAGATATTCGAATTGATTTTGGACCTATTGAAGGAAATATAGCGACGAATCAAGCTCGTCCAGAAACGTTTGAGGAGTTAATTGAGAGAATCAAAAATCATCCAGATGGAGAATTTACGTTAACTCATGATTTGGACGCTTCTACTCTTACAACTGATGGAGATGTGTTAATCGATATCGATTTTAAGGGAACGTTAAATGGTAATGGCTTTACAATTAAAAATTTAAATAAACCATTATTTAGATCCATCACAGAAGGAACAGTAGAAAATCTAAGATTCGAAAAAGTTACTTTGACATTGAGTTCTCAACAGGGTGCTTTAGCGAATACCGCTAATGCTGCTACTATTCGAAATGTGTTTATCAATCAAGTCGTAAAGAATAGTAGTAATCACGACTCTGGTGCGTTAATTGGAAAAGTAACCAATCATTCGACGATTGAAAACTGCCGTGTTACCAATTTAAAATTGAGTACGGCATGGGCGATTCAACGAAATGGTGGATTAGTAGGAACCATTGAGAATTCAACGATTCGTAACAGTTATGTCGCTGGTAGTATCTCTGCTAACTGGAACTTTATCGGTGCAATTGCTGGTAATGCTAACAATAGTGAGATTACGAATAGCTACACGAAAGTAGCGATGAGCGGAGCAATCGCTTGTGACTTTGCTTGTTCAACAGGTGGAGGATCTACTTTCAAAAACAATGTTAGTTTGAGTACTGGTGCGAACAATGTATTTACTAATAATGCAAAAGTATTAGAAAATAACTATCGTCTTGCTGATGCGAGTGGAGCAAGTGGTAAAGCAGGAGTTACTAACATCGTAAAAGAGGAAGTTACTGCAAATCTATTTAAAGATCTTGGTTTCAGTGAAGATATTTGGAACTTAAAGAATGTTTCTTATGATAATGCTCCTACCTTCCAGGCTGAAAAAGTCTCTGAGATTAATAAGGACGAAGTAGGGGATGCCTACGAGGAAGAAAAAGAGATGTTATATCGTAACTTAATGCTATTAATGCCTTTCTATGATAGTAGTAAGATTGTAAAAAGTGCGAATAATATTTCTGCTAATGACTTACTTGCAACCCAAGAAATTAAACACATTGTCCCAGTAGATGCTTCTGGAAACGTTGTAACGTATTTGACTAGTGATAATGCTAGAAAGATTAAAAAGATAAAAATTGTGTTTGCTAATGGTGCGAAAAAAGAATATGATGTTCGTTATGATGGCATTTACGATATGGTGGCTAATTACCGCATTAGTGGTCTTAAGATTGACTATACATTTGACCACTATGTTATCGATAGCAATTCGCAATTAGTAAACAATTTAACAAACTACTTAGCTAGTTTGACGTATGAAGATAACTTAGATAAGTTAACAGCAACGGCAGATAGTAGATTATATCGTGAATTCTATTACGATGTTACTAAGAAAGAATTAAAAGAGTTTGTGTTAAAGTATTTGTCTAATAGTGATTATACGAATACGAATGATAATGAGACTATCAATGATTACTTGGAAAAAGAAGTCAAGAAAGATCAAAAACTAGAAAAAATACTATATGTATACAATTATCTTAGAAGATTCTATGACTTGGAAATCGGCGGTATTAAGTTATATGATTTAGTATTGTATGATTTAGGTGGATTCCACGAAAAAATGAATGCCTATGATATCGCCTTGAAATTTTTATCTAACGATCAAAACTTTAAAACAAATGAAACGAATACTGCTTACAATAGAGTGTTCAGTGAATATACTGGTTTAGAAAAAATTACGGATTTCCTTGAGTATCTAGTAAAAGAATTTAGTAATCAAACACCTGCTGACTGGTATGCAAGTCAATTTAAGGGATATTTGGTTGAGTTAAAAGTAGAAGGAAGAGAAGATATTCAGTACCGTTTATGGGATCATATTAAATCAAAAGATTTAAATACGGGCGTAACTTGGTATAATTATGCTTTACCAATTGCGACTCTTCCAAAGAATGCAGCGTATATCATTTCTACTCCTGTTCAATTTATTATCGGAGCGCAAAGAACGTATATTACGAATCCAGATGATCCTATCCAACAGGCAAAATTCGTGAAGAGAGTTCAAAGCTATGCCGTACGGATGAAAGATTATTACGCAACAACCGCTAAATTAATTCCTGAGGCGAAATATTTTAATGATATTCATACGGTTCAAATCGATAAGAGGTATGCTTATGATGAAAATGGTACGCTTATTTTCCAAAACCCAGAGACAACGCAAGAACCATTCCATAAGAACTTTAATGAAGTAGTAGGACAGTTCGCATATAATGATTACAATGCAGCTACTGCTAATGGGGCTTATGTCATTTGGAGAGTAGAAGGAGTCATGGATGGAAATCTTCTTCCAGAAGAAGGAGAAACCTTCGAATATACTTATCATACATGGTCTCATGAAAGTGCTCATAACATTGATGCAAGACTTTTCTTAAAGAATAATCAACGAAGATTTGATGCTGGTGGCGAAGATTATGCCGATAGCAATTTAATGCAGTACTTCGGTGATGGAGATATTGTTATGAATCTTTCAAGACATTTTGAAAAGAATGCTAACATTAGCTCTAACCTAGATTTCTCAAGAATTGATTCGCCATCTAAAATTCAAGATTTCTATGGTAAGTTATTCGATACAATCTACATCTTGGATTACTTAGAGGGAAAAGCTTTCTTAACGTTAACACCAGAACAACAATCTAAATTGGTTGTCCAAGCAAGTTATCCAAATGCTAATTTGTATGAAATCAATGACAAGCCATATTATCGAAATTATATGACAACTGTTTATCAGACAATTGATGCAGATAAGATTGCTGCGATGAAACTAAAAACGATTGACGATTTGACGAAAAATCAATTAGTGATGTATCCAACTGTCATCTACTCAACGATTATTGATAACCGATATGGTGGAGAAAACATCTACAAAGTTCGTTGGTATCAACCTCATAATGATTATGGTAGACCAGACTCTTATAGTATTAAATGGCTTGCCTATGAGATGTTAGGATATGCGGGATACGAAAAGGGTTATATAGAGTATTACAGCAATATCCATTCAACTCCAAAAACATTTGCGAACGTTGATAAAAACGGAGATTATGTTTACGATGACAAAGGTAATAAGAAAACTTCAACTGTTAATTACAAGACAGATTTGATGGCGATTCGAACGATTACAAACAATCAAGAGATGACCATCGATAAGTATAAGAAGATGAGATTTGACGAAGTAGAAAAGAAGTTAGAATATGTCAATGTCATCGATATCGATACTGTTTATAAAGAATTCTTAGAAGCATTAAAAGAAGATGCAGAAACTGTTAGAAAAGCAGAAGCAACCGCATTAGAGAGATATCCTAATAGTGATCAAACATCTATTAATAATCGAAATAAGATTATTGCGGAAGCTAGAAAATTTGAAAAGAGTACGGCCGTAAGAAGAAAATATTTCTATCTATTGAAAAATACAACGAATGATTTTATTGACCCTGTATACAGTCAAAGCAAAACACAGACCGTTACAGCATTTTCTGAAAATGCTAAATAGGAAACTTTAGGAAAGAAAAGATTGTTGATAAATGTTCAACAATCTTTTTTTATGATGGAAATCTCTTCCTATTTTTGGTATAATGAAAGAGAAATAGATAGGAGAATTGATATGAGTAAAAATTTAGTTATAAAGCAATGTAAGAAGTGCATGGCAACCGTTAAAGTCATGAAAGAAAATGGTTGTGAAGTTATGTGTTGTGGGGAGGCTATGAAGGAACTTGTTCCCAATTCTGTCGATGCTGCCTTTGAAAAACATGTTCCAAACTATGAAGTAAAGGGAGACAAAATGATTGTTACAGTAAATCATGTGATGGAAGAAGATCATTATATCGAGTGGATTTGCATGTGTACGGATAATCAAGATTACACTGTTTATTTGAAACCAGGAGAGACTGCCCAAGCCGAATTTGATTATCTTCCAGGGACAACTCTTTATGCTTATTGTAATAAACATTCTTTATGGAAAAAAGATGTTGAATAGTTGATATTTTTTCGACGTTTCGCATGGTAAAAAGTAGGGGAAATCCTACTTTTTTTGATAGATGTAAAAAAGAATAAAACATGTTATAATGTAGGAGAGAAATCCCTTGAAAAGAAAGAGATTTAGCTATTTAATTTAGAAGAAATAAAAAAATGCGATTGACGTATGATACGAATTTGTGGGGCACCTTAACAAACCATTATAAATAAAGGAAATTGTCAAAAAATTTTTGCATTTTTGGATAAATTTTGTAAAGGAGATGAAGAAATGGTAAAGGATTTAATGATACGAAGTAGTACTGAAGAGTTTATTACTTTTAAAGTGCAAGAAAAAGATAAAGGTATTCAAGTAAGATACGAAAACGAAACTCTTTGGATGACCCAAAAGGCAATCGCAGAACTTTTTGATGTTCAAAGACCAGCTATTACAAAACATTTAAATAATATTTTTAATGAAAATGAATTGGATAAAAATACAGTATGTTCCAAAATGGAACATACTGCTGAAGATGGAAAAAAATATCAAACAGAATATTACTTTAGTGTTATTGATGTTATAGGTGCACTAACCGAAAGTAAAGATCCATCTCATTATTGGAGAACTTTAAAATCCAGAATAATTCAAGTTGGAAATGAAACCGTCACAAATTGTGACACTTTCAAATTAAAATCAAAAGATGGAAAATACGAAATGCTATCAGGGCATAGAAGAAAACAAATTTGTGAAGAGCAAGGTATAGAAAAAATACCTTGTGTTGTTAAAAATATTTCAGATGAAGAAGCGGTTAAATGATATCTCTTATGATAATGAGTCAAACGATATATCAGCATATATTATTTCCGAAAAAAATGTACATTTGGAGAATGTAATAAACAAATTATAGATTATTTTATAGATGAGTATATTAACAAAATTAAATTTGAAGAATAGTGGGAAAATTTTTCCCTTTTTTTATGGGAATTTTCTGCCCGTTACTTTTTAAAATTTTAGATATATAATGAAACTAGAATGAAAAGGAATATTATTTTTCTACTAATATAAAAGCATTAGAAAAGAAAACTAATAATGAGGAAAGTATTATGCCAATTAAAATGAGGTAAAAGTTATAGAAAATGAATACCCAGTTATTACCAGTTATTAGTTAATATTATAGGGATACTACCTAGTTAGTATCCCTAAAGTTGGGTTTTACGATATAATCGGAGTACGATTTGATGGAACAAATTTGGCAAAAGATTCTAATATAGCTAGCGTAAAATCTGGTTTGAAAACGGAAAACTTTAATGATGAAAAACAACAGACTAATGAGTTTTGCTTATCTATCAAATTGACAAACTCTGCTACTAATATCATTTGTAAACAAAAATTCACTGGGAAAAAAGTAGGTAAAATTTATGAGAGTCATTAGCAAGCTGTGAAGAATATTGCACTTGAACGAGTTAACTGTTTACGATAGTTCGCCTAGACTTCGGAATTCTTATAATTTTTTATTGGTTTGTGAGTTCGATATTTCCTTGAATTAACGATATTGGACTTTAGATTATATAAGATTTAAGGTTTAATATAAATAAAAAGGTAGAGGAGGTGAAAATATGAAAAAATATAGCAAACTTCTAAAGATATCTACTGTGACATTATCAGTATGTGTATGCATGATAGCTACTAAGGCAATTCATATGGTCGATTTAACAAAGTCTGACGTCACTTTTGATATAGCTGTAAAGACGAAGCAAGAATATTCATATTTGGATTCTAAAAAGAAGCAACAAAATACTTCCTATGGTATCGTGGGAATAGAATATATGGATCCAGATGCAGTTACTTTTTCGGCTGGACCTGGTAGCGGTTCCAATGTAACAGCTTGGGGAGATGGGGTCGTTTTGTACAAAAAAGATAAGAACAGTAATGAGCCCTTAACCGCACAAGTTCCATATGGTGCGATCTATGGTGCTGGTCAAGAAATGACAGCGCGAGTTCGCAATCACAATTGGACTTTAAATTCTAATCAAATTGAAGGCCGCTTTAGGTACTTTTAATAAAGTGATAGTTCATCTTTTGATGAACTGTCATTATAAGGAAGGAAAGATTTTATGAAAGAATTAAAGTATAATATTCAATGCTTAATACATAAAAAAGAATTTTATATCTCTATGCTCATTATTTTTTTTATTAATTTTTATCATGCTTTTTTATGTATTAAGAATACTGTACGTTCTAATCAATTTATAGAAGCGCTTTATACAGGTGAATATCAATTTATTCTTTATAATACTAAAGTATCTGTTACTTCTTTAATCATTATTGTTTTTCCAATAGCTTTAACGATGATTTTTTCAGATTCTAGTTGGAAAGACAAGAAAAGAAAAACAACTGACATGCTTTTTTTACGATTAAATTATAAAAAGAATATTGTTATTCGATTGATCTTTATTATCTTAGTCACTTTAGGGGTAGCTTTTTTAGGATTTATGTTTAATTATGCCATTTTAAGAATTGTTTATGGAACAGGAAATAGAATTTCTTTCTCGTATAGTGAACTAGCGTTTTGGTTAGATTCTCCTTGTGACCTTTTTCTAGATAATATTCGTATTGCAAATCCTACATTGTTTACCATATTGATTGCTCTTTCGGTTTCCTTTACTATGGCTTTATTAGCCGGAGTTGCTTATTTGTTTTCTTTTTTCACAAAGAAAAAAATTGTGATTTATTTTATTCCGATACTTTTACTTATTTTGAGTGAAATCGTGCTATCACGCTTAGGATTTGATGCATCACTCTTAACGTTTTTGCAACCTTTTTCTTTATATAGTGTGAAAGATTATATAATTGGTAATGGTTTGTTAATATTGTTTATGGTGGGACTATTGTATATGATTTTAAAAAAGAAGGATATTCTGCTATGAAATATATTCTAACAAGCCCAATTTTAATTTTTAGTTATGTCATAATGTTCATTGTTGGAATTATTATTGGGCAAGGACTTTCTAATAATTTTTATCAATTTTATATTGAAAAAATGTCTTCTATTGCTGCTAGATATATTTTATTATCAATTATTATTTTTGCTCATTATGTAATATATACTTATTTTTATAATTATTTTTTTCTTTTAAGAAAACAAAATCCTTTGCACTTTTCTATTTATATTGTATTCATCGAAATGATGATTTTAACAATCTTGTTTACTATTTTACATATCCCAGTTTTTTTCATGAATGTATCACTTTTCTTAAAAAATATTGTTTCAGTAATCAAAATAATTTTTAATATTATTTTGGTTTCTACTTCAGCTATTAGTATTATTAGAATAATTGATTTAAAAACAAGAAAAAGATATTTTGCATGTTGTCTATTTTTTGTCATATTTTCATTTTGGGATTTTATTTTTGATTATTTTAATGAAATAAACATATATTTTGACTTTAATAACCTACTTATCTTACCAATTGTTTATAAATCATATTGGTTGATAGCATTGCTATTAATATTTTTGATATTTTATTGCACTATTAAATTTGTTAGTGCTTCATTACGAGGAGACTATTTTTTAGATGACAAAGATGCGACGGATTAGTTTAAAAAATGTTATTAAATTTTCTATCATGATAGGGTGCATTTGCTATCTAAAGAGTCTTGACTTAACACGTGAGATTTTTCATGAGTCTTTTACCTTTTATAACTTATTTGTTTTTTGGAGTGATAATGAGATGGACAATCTCATTTGGCTTTTACCGATATTGCTCAATTTGTATATTATTGGAAAGTTTTATTATGAAAATATGTCAACTTTTGAAATGAGATTCAAAAATAGAAAATGCTATATTTATCATCAACTAAGGTGTTGTATTGTAGATTCTATTCTTCTAAATTTAGTTATATTGTTTGTACAGTATATTGTTTTAGGACTTCATTTAAATATATTTGTTAGTTCAGACTTCATACTCTTAGAGATTATTGCCAAATATGTGATAGAATTGACAGCTTTAAATATGGTTCTCATTTTGTTAGCAATGATTTTAAATGATTTTACCTATTCATTTATCATACTTACCATTTTTCAAATTCTTGCTTTAAAATTGGTGGGAGTAAGTAAAGACATTCCATTTCTTAGTTTATATAAGGGAAGTGAGATGAATTATTTTACGATACTACTGTTGTTTTTTACGATGATAGGCGTGATATTTATATATAAAAGAATGGAATTAAAATAGGAGGTTTGTTATGATTCTAGAAATTAAAGATTATACAAAAAAATTGAAAAGTAAAACTGTTTTAGAAAATATTAATTTAAAACTAGGAAGTGGACATATTTACGGTTTTTATGGAAGAAATGGATCTGGAAAAACAATGCTTTTTCGGGCTATTGCGACTTTGATTTTTCCCACTGAGGGAGATATATTGATTGATGGAAAATCAATTATAAATGATGATTTTAATTTACAAAGAATTGGTCTATTACTAGAAAATCCTGATTTTTATTTTCATTTAAATGGCTTAGAAAATTTGTCTATGCTTTATGAAATTAATCATAAACGCGACGATGAACAGATCAAAAAATATCTTAAAATGGTTGGTTTAGAAAACGATTACAAAAAGAAATATAAAGAATTCTCTTTAGGAATGAAACAGAAACTTCGTTTTGCGCAAGCTATTATGGAGAATCAGGAATTAATTATCTTAGATGAACCGACTAATGGGTTAGATGAAGATACAATTCATCGGGTGCATGAAATTATTTTAAATTTAGTCAAAGAAGATAAACTAATATTGATTGCTAGTCACAATAAAGAGGATTTAAAACTACTATGTGATAAAGTATTTCAAATTAAAAATGGAAAGATAGTTGGTGAATTGAATTTATGAAAGGAATAAGAAGATTATTCACTATCGGTATGACTTGTCTTATCATTTTGACAGTTGGCATGACTATATACGCTAAAGCCCATATTCGGTCAGTAAATTATGAAGAGTTAAAAAAAGAAAGTCAGTATAGTGTAGTATATAAACCTTTTTATGAAGCTATTTATCGCTTGCATGACTTTTTTATCGATGATAAGGTAAAAACGGTTACGGATTTAGAGGCGTTATCACCTTACATTTTAGTGGTTGAGGTAAGTGAAAATCCTACTTATAAGGGATTAGGAATGCTTGATAATTGTACAGTTAAAAAAGTAATCAAGGGAGATAACTTTAAAAGTGGGATGAAGATTAAAATCTATGAGTTAGTTGGTGCATGGACTAGTTTCGCAACTATTTATCTAAGTGGTAGTACGCCACTAAAAGTAGGAGATACTTATCTCGTTTTCTTAAAAGAAGCTTCTAATGCAAATGTGAAGGGGGCATATATATTTACTAGTATCAAATATGGGCATTTCAATTTATCTTTAGATAGTAAAAAAGTAGAGGAAAGATTTACTATTTATGAAGACTCCATTTCATTAGATGAAGCTGAAAAGTATGATTATATGGTTCCAGGAATAGTTATAGGCTTAGAAGATAATAAAACGGAAGAGGAACTAATAGCTGAGCAAGAAAAGGAGATAGAAGAATATAAAAAAGTAGCGAATGAAGTATACGAAAAATTTTTTGATAAGGAATACTGATTGATAATGATATTCTATTTGTATTTTAATGGTCTATACACATACCTATGAAGTCAAAATTGTCAAAACGAATAGCTTTCCAAATGTCTTTAAAAATGATAGTAGGGTCGCAAATTGTTAAAAAAAGGAAGTGATTTTATGGCAAATCATGATAAAAATGAAAGATTACTAAAAAGCCTTATAAATAAAGGAATAATAACGATTTATAGCTTACATATTTTTGATAAGAAACAATAAAAAATGATAAAATTTGCGATTTTTTAATCAAAATAGGCGATAAATTAGGTAACTGATACCGACAATGACACCAATAAAAAAAGTTTAACACATGAAATCATGTGTTTTTTTGTATAGTAAAATAGGAGGCTTTATGAAAGAAGAAATGGCTGAATGATGAACTCCCATAATAGAAGCAACCTTTCTCATAGATAATCCTTGTTCAAGTAAAATATCAATTTGTACTTTCTTTTTTTCTGTTAATTGTGTATAATTCATGTATGAGTCCTCCTTGCCGGGTGGGACTCTTTTTATTGTATCAAAAAACCACACCGAATGGTGCGGTTGAGATTTTAATTTAAGTAAACTTTAAAATATAAAGTTTAACACCATTATTATAAAGTATTATAGAGTTATGTGGACACCCCCCATTTGGTCAAATACTCCTAAAGCATTGCCATAAAAACAAAATACATCTCCATATCCACTAACTCCTAAAGTATATAGTTTACTAGTTGCTAAAGATATACTTTTTGTAGCATGCTGATAACTTGCAAATACAGTTCCACTAGGATTTACATAAAATTTTTGATCTATAATTATATCTGTTGCTCCAGTTGGAAGTTTAACTGATACTCCAAAACCATTTGAATATTGTTTCAAATTGTCGAAGTATTCAATTCCATTGCTAGACTGTACCCGAGTAGTTATTGAATTATTAGCTAAAGCTGTGCCGTTGAATCTTGAACCAATCACATCGTAACTTCTAACCTTTGGATTAGACAGCCAAGTTGCCGTTGTCATAATAGTGCATCTAGAAGTTGAACAACTCTTTATTATTGATATTTTTTTATTAGCTGTTGAGTAGGATGTTCCCATTGGGGTGATAGCTACATCATAATAAGTATTTATCTCAATAGAGCTATTTTCCATAAATAAATCCTCAAACCACTCATAGTCATTTTGTGACATTCTGTCAAAATAGTTTTTCCCGTATGCTTCAATAATTATGTCATATTCATCTTTGGTCAAAATTACTCCATTACTATTTTCGTAATATTCGCAACGATTTAACGCCATAACTCTAATAGTTGTCATTAATGAAAAAAGACAAATTAACAATATAAATAAGATTTTACGCCTTGGCTTTTTCATACTATCATTCCTTTCAATTTCATCTTAACTTTTTCGGTTAAAAAAGTAAAGGGCAGAAAATTCCCATAAAAAAAGGGAAAAATTTTCCCACTATTCTTCAAATTTAATTTTGTTAATATACTCATCTATAAAATAATCTATAATTTGTTTATTACATTCTCCAAATGTACATTTTTTTTCGGAAATAATATATGTTGATATATCGTTTGACCCATTATCATAAGAGATATCATTTGGATAAACATACTCAAAATGAAGTGTTTTATCTGAGTTTGTCTCCTCAACTATATATAACCCTGCATTGTAATAATATGTTTGAGTTATTAACATATTATCTTTATGTTCTTCCAAAAAATATTTTTCTTCTTCTTCATTCAATTCAAAGTTTTCCTGAATATATGTTGGAATATCATTATCTAGCAGTTTAGTTGTATTATCTGATTCTAGTTTATCTTTAGTTGAAAAAATATTATTATTTACAAAATCCTTTTGTACTGCTAAATTTAATGTTTCTCTTTGATTATTATCAAACACAATTTCTAAAAATAAATTTTCTTTAATATATTTTAAATCTTTATAAGCGAAAGAATCGCTATGTTTAAAATTATTTGTATATAATTTTGAAATTCCATTATTAGAAAAAATTAGGTAATCCTTATTATCTTTTTTATAATATAGTTTTATACTATCAATTCTAGCACCTTTAATCGCTTCAATATTTCCTAACTGAATGTAACTTTTTTCTCTCGATATAACCATTATTCCATCATAAATTCCAAAATTTTCGCTCTCACCATTAATCGTATATACACTTATGGAATTATAATTATAAAAAAAATAATATATAAAGAAAAACATAAACAATATAACAATGAAGACTAAACTACCCAATAAAAGCATTTTAAATCTTCTTTTATTATCCTTTATTATATTAATTGTAACTTCATTAACTTTATCTTTGTTTTCATCTGTTTGTCTTTCACCATAATATATCTCGTTCACAGAAATATCGAATAAATTACTCAATTTTAAAATAATGTCGTGCTTTGGGATATATAATCCTCTTTCCCATTTTGAAACGATAGATCTATCTGTATATAATTCTTGGGCTAAATCTTCTTGCGTCATATTTTTTTCTTTTCGTAATTTTGCTATGAATTTACCGATTTTTTCACTATCCATAATATTCACTCCCACACCACAAATTTATTTTACCACTTTTTAATCCTCTCTCTCAAGATTATCAATGTGATTTAATATCAAAAACGGACTTTGAGGATTTTCATAAAGAATATTTATTTGAATTAAATAATCTTAGATTATCAAGAGATGAGATAGAGAAAGAACAAATAAATAAATTTAATTTGGATTGGTTAAATGATTTAAAAATATACGAGCAGATAAATGTAATAACAAAATGTATAGTTGATGAGTTCATTCAAAACATATATATTTGTGAAGATAAAAGTATAAAGATAGAATTTAAATATGGTGAGCGATATAATGACGCTAGTAGTTATCTGAAATTAGAAAAAAATATGATATAATAAGATAGTGAATTGTTTAAAAAAGAAGCGGTTTTATGGCAAATCATGATAAAAATGAAAAGTTTCAAAAAACCGGTATCAATTGTGCGATACGGATTTATGGAAACACCATCACAAACCCTTATAAATAAAGGAAATTACCAAAAAAATTTTACACTTTTTAATATTTTTTTAATGAAAGGAGATGAATTTAATGAATAATAAATTAGAAACAATTTCAAATCTTTTTGAAGGAAAAGAAATAAGAAGTATTTGGGATAGTGACAAAGAAGAATATTACTTTAGTGTTGTTGATGTTATAAATGCATTAACTGATAGCAGTGATGCTAGAAAATATTGGTCTGTACTAAAGTTAAGATTGAAAAAAGAAGGATCTGAGTTGACTACATTTTGTAGTCAACTGAAGTTAAGAGCAAAAGATGGAAAATTTTACAACACGGATGTATTAGATACTAAGGGAATTTTAAGGCTAATTGAATCAGTCCCATCAAATAAAGCAGAACCATTTAAACTATGGCTAGCAAATTTAGGAAGTGAAAGAATTGACGAAGTATTTGATCCTGAAATTGCAGTTAATAGAGCGGTAGAATATTATCGTAAGCGCGGATATGATGATAAATGGATTAAAGCAAGACTATCTGGAATAGTCGATAGGTTTAAATTAACTGATGTTTGGAAAGAAAGTGGAATTACTAAAGATTATGAATATGGAATGTTAACAAATGAAATATATAAATCATGGTCTGGTATGAAAGCAAATGAATACAAGAAATTTAAAGGACTTAGAAAAGAATCTTTAAGGGATAATATGACAGATATAGAAGTTGCGCTTACTGATTTAGGTGAAATTGCCACTCGTGAGCTTGTAAAAGAACATAAACCTTTTGGTTTAAAACAAAATAAAGAAATTGCTAAGCGTGGTGGAAATATAGCTAAAATAACAAGAGATAATCTAGAAAAAGAATTAGGTAGAACAGTTGTAACTGAAAATAACTCTTTAAA
>CANQRL010000002.1 GCA_947626275.1 uncultured Bacilli bacterium | reverse complement strand
ATAAAAAAATATAAATAGAAAGGGATCAATCAATAAGAAATTAATTAATATTTCTATAAGATTGATTATACGTGATGTTATGAAACTAATCGAGTTAATTAAATATATTTTGTTAGGATTTGTCCAAGGATTTACAGAAACCATACCCGTATCTTCTAGTGGACACTTGATGATTGTGAAGTCTTTGATTCAACTAGATATTGATTTTGATACTCTTGCTATCATCACAAATTTTGGTAGTCTACTTGCGATTCTTTTGCTATTTCGGAAAGACATTTGCAGTTTAATCAAAAGTTTCTTTGGCTATTTAAAAAAGAAAGAAGAGAAATATCACTCTGAATATCGATACTGTTGGCTTATTGTTCTAGGTTGTATTCCAGCAGGACTAATGGGACTTATCGTTAGCAAGCTAGATTTATTTGCGAAAATTGAAAACAATGTAAAGATTGTTGGAATTTCTCTTTTAATTACGGCTTTTCTATTATTCTTGATTCGAAACTTTAAAGGGCATAAAGGAGATGGAGAAATTACAGCCAAGAATGCCTTTATGGTTGGGTTATTTCAAATTTTAGGGTTATTTCCAGGAATCAGTAGAAGTGGTTCGACAATCGTTGGAGGAATGACACAAGGAATGAAAAGAGATACGGCTTTTAAATATTCCTTCATGCTCTACATTCCAATGAGTATAGCGGCAATGATGTTAGAAGTAGGGGACATTCTAGAGGCTAGTATTAGTACGGTTACTTGGATTTATTATGGCATTTCTATGCTTATCGCAGCTGTTGTTACCTTCCTTGTAACAAAATGGTTTAGAGAGATTGTCAATCATGGAAAATTAATTTATTTTACTATTTATTGTGCCATTGTTGGGACTTTAGTGATTTTATTCTTATAAAGAAAAGAGCTCGATTTCTCGAGCTTTTTATTTTACAATATAAGGATTACTAGCTGTTCCTTTTCCTGAAGCGAATCGAGCATCCTTTCCTAGGACAATCATAGGACGAATGCCGTAAGAAGCAGTAGAAATGTAAGATTCTACTTGTCCATTAGATCCAAGATAATGGATATAACCAGTTTTAGTATCAGCTATGGTCATAGAAACCATTGTAATGTTATCTAGTGTAGATGAATTATCACTATATTTTCCATTACTTAACAGATAGTTTTGAGGAATGTATAGGAAGTAATTGCTTCTGTGAGTAGCATCTTTACTGAAAACGCCTCCCGCTAAAATCATTTCATCTAGGGTAATAATTCCTACTTTAGCGTTTACTGCATTTGAGGATGAACTACATTTGAGGTTTGGTGTTCTAGATTTCGCTGCAGAATCAGAAATGACATCATTACACCATTGGGTACTTTCTACCTTAGAAGCATTGCTAGACTTAATGTTATTATTGAACCAAGATTCTACTTTTGTTTTTATATTAGAATTTTTATATAGTGAGTTACTAGTTGAATTTGCATATTTCACTTTGTCTGGTTGACCAGAAGATGTTAATAAGACACTATTTTTATTATAAGTACATTTATTATTTCCACTTACGTAAAGTAATTTCGTACCTTGTGATTCTGTTGTTCTTACAATTTGCCAACAGTAACCAGCAAACAAGACATAATTATCAAGAACATTTCCTCTATAGAAATAGATGTTCGTATTTTTTAATTGATATACACCACTATCAGAAGCAGTGGATTGTTTGGAGAAGTCAACATTCGTTCCTTTTGACTTCTTTTTCATTGTTTCTAAAAAGGAAGACTCATTAACCGTTACTTCACAAGTAGCTTTTACTTTGCCATCAGCAGAAGTTACTGTAATGGTTGCTTTTCCTGCGGCAACAGCTGTTAGCTTTCCATTATCGACTTTTACTACTCCATTATTATTGCTACTCCAACTTACTTTTTTGTTAGTAGCATTATTAGGGTTAACGGTAGCTGTTAGCGTATAAGTTCCCCCAATTTCTAGGGAAAGACTTGACTGATTCAAAGAAATACTAGATACAGCAATTTCTTTTTCTGCTTCTTTTTCAACAGTAATGGTTACACTAGCTTTCTTGTTTCCATCTTTTGTCGTTGCAGTAATCGTACAACGACCTTCTTTTTTAGCGGTTATAATCCCGTTTTCTACTGTTGCGACAGAAGTATTGGTACTAGACCAAGAAACTGTTTTATCGGTGGCATTCTTTGGCTCAATGGTTGGGGTAACGGTCTTTTTTTCACCTACTTTGAGAGTAGCACTGGTAATATCCAATTTAATTCCCGTAACCGCAACTGGTTTATTTTCGTTTGAACTGCTGTTTGAATTGGAATTCGAATTAGATTGTGAATTGGAGTTAGACTGGGAGTTGGAATTAGAATGAGAGTTAGAATTTGACTGAGAATTGGAGTTAGATTGGGAATTCTTGTTAGAATCCTTTTTACTATCCTTTTTAGCCTTTACTTCAACGGTAACTTCGGCATTCATTTTCTCATTTGGTACTTCAACTAAGATCGTTGCTTTTCCTACGCCAACCCCTTTGATATGTCCTTGTTGATCTACTGTGACAACTTTTTCATTGGTACTTGCCCAATCTAAACTTGCTAAAATAGATGGGTCATTATTGATGATAGGGAAGATTGATTTTTCATCTCCCACTTCAATTGTTATTTTGCTTTCTTCAAAACGAAGACTTTCAATCGTTACATCAATGGCAGTAACTATCATAGTTTTTTCTTTTCTTGTCTGTTTTGATTTAACGGTAATGGTTGAACTTCCTCTACCGATAGCCGTTAAATTTCCTTCATCATCGACAGAAACCACTCTATCGTTAGAAGAGGCCCATTCAAAATTTTGGTTCTCAGCAACTTTTTTATTTTGAATAATTTCTACTTGATAAGTAGATTGAAGCGCTAAGGTAATTTCTTCTCTTGAAAGTGAGAAATTGTTTCCACTTTGAATTAACATAAACACAAATAAAATGGCAAATAAAACGAGGAAGATATAAAAAGCGTATAGGGAAAATTTTGCGAAATTGCGTTCTCTTCGATGGCTTTCTCCTTCTTTTCCCCCAATCGAAAATAACGCTTCTTTTTCTTCACCATCATCGTCTTTTTGTTGTAGCAGTTTTTTTATTTCTATTTTTTCCTCTTCTTCTTCTGGCAACTGCCGTTCACTGGTTTCGACAGGCCGAATGACATCATAGAAATCAAAAGACATTAAGTCATCTTTCTTTTCTACTTTTTTAGAGGTTGAATCTTCTTTTTTCTTAGCTTCTTCCTTAACGAGATCATTGCTAAAATCAAATTGGAAATAGTCAATGACACCATCTTTTGCGGCCTCTGTTTCTTCTTCATGAATATCAGCTGAGTTATCTTTTTGGATTGACTCTTCCACCTTGTCCATTTCTGGCTTTTCTTCTTCCGTAATGTCGTCTAAAGAAACTGCTTTAAGAGAATCTAAATCATCCTGAATAACAGGAATTTCCATGGTATCCTCTAATTCGGGATTTTCTTCTAGGGCATTCTCTAAAGGTTCTTCTTTTTCTTCCGTTAAAACCGTTTCTTCTAAAGTAGTATCTTGAACCGTTTCTTCTGAAGCATCTGTGACAGGTATTGTATTCTCCTCTAAGACTGGTTCTTCGATAGCTGGAGTTATCATGTCTTCTGAAGGCACTTCCTTTTCATCTGTCACTTCTACATTAGAAGGAAGATTGGATGGTATCTCTTCTGCATATTCTGAAGGAGTTTCTTCTACCGAAGGATTCTCATCTGTAACATTATCTTGAACTTCATTTGTTGAGTCTCCGATAATAGGCGTTACCGGTTCTGCTATAACTTCTTCTTTAACATCTACTGCTATTGGTTCTTTCATTTCATGAGAATGGGTAGAAACTATTTGCTCAGAAGAGGTATTGTTTTTTCCATTTACATAGCTTTTCATATTTGGAAAAACGTGAACTGTTTGATTAGCAATCGTATAAACGATAGCGTTTTCCTCTGATAGGTTAGCGTCTTTCATCACTAGGAAATGAGTATTTACCTTTTGATTTTCCATTTCTACTTTTTCTTCATTAGATACTGGGGTAGGGTCATTCGTGGCTAAAAAGCCTTCCGTTTCTGGATGCAAAAAACTAGAAGTCGTATTGGCTTCCAATCTTTCCCAGTTCTTTTTCTTTTTTCTATTTTTTTTGCTCATGCTCACACCTTACTCCCTTATTCTAACAATATTGTACGATAAAAAAGGTTAAAAATCAACCTTAGAAAAGAATTCCACTAGTAAAATCGGTATAAATTTTTACTATTTTCGTATAATAAGAGGAGAAAGGAACCTTTTTATGAAAAAAATATTTCGCTCCCTTTTTTATCTCTTTTTCCCTTTATTAATTGGAGGTGCGGTTGGTTTTCTAATATCTTCACATATCGATTACAATAGTTTAATAAAACCGCCACTAGCTCCCCCTAAACTTGCCTTTCCAATTGCTTGGTCGATTATTTATTTTTTGATGGGACTATCCTATTTTCTATGGCGACGAGAAGATAAAAGCTTTCCACTTTCTCTTCTTTACTATATACAGCTTTTTGTCAATGCTTTTTGGTCTATTATTTTCTTTGTATGGAAGTGGAGATTTATTGCTATCCTATGGATTCTTCTCTTGGATGGATTAGTTCTCTACATGGTTTATCAATTTCTAGGAAGAAAGAAAATTTCGGCTTATTTAAACATTCCCTATGTCCTTTGGATTTTATTTGCAACTTATTTGACAATCGGTATTTATATTTTAAATTAAAAAGGAAAATGACTATGCATTTTCCTTTTTCTTGTTCTCATAAATAATAATGGCAATAGCAAGAATCATTCCAAGAAGGGAAAGAATCGCTCCTCCCTTTTTTCCTGGTGCCTGATATTCTATTTCAATATGATGATTTCCCTGTGAAATAGGAAAACCGATAAAGGAAATATTCGCTTTTTCGTAATCTTGCTTTTTTCCATCGACGGTAATTTGAAAGCCCGTATCATAAGGAACGCTTAAAACAAAATATCCATCTTCTTGAACAGCGATATCACCAACAATTCGATCTCCCATCGTTTTTTTTGAATCAAAAAGGAAGGGGTCAACGTTTTCGTTTAAATCTTCAATAGTATTGTAATCGAGAGTATAAAACTCTATATTGGTTAGTTTATAATTTCCTTTGCTGAGGGTAATTTCAAGATTATCAATTTCATCAAGCGCTAGAACGTAATCAAAAGTATAATTTTGATTGTGATATTTCCAAGAGGCACAAGTTAATTTGTTACCGACATTATTTATGGTAATTTCGGTGTCTCCAATATTGCAAGAATTAGATTCTAGAAGTTGAAAGCGGATATAGAGTAGGGTATTAGAAAGAGGCTCTTTTAAAGGAAGCGTTATTTTTTCTTGTTTATCTAATGAGAAAGAATATACACCATTAGTCTCTTTTATGTTTAGTTTTTTTAACTCTTCTAAGTCTAGCTTTAAATCTATTTTGTGAACGTTAGAAGAAACAGGGTTGTCGATATCTTTATCAACGATAATGTTTTTTAGAATGATATCTTGATTATAAGGATATCCCATTTCTTCAAATGTCTTTTGACTGACAAGATGAGAGGAAGCATAGGCTAGGGGAAGTGCATTTTTCGTTTCATAGAGAGCTTGCTTTCCTTGCTGATTAATCTTTTCATATCCGATAAAAGGGGGCGTATTGGTAAGCAAGTATTTATTGCCGGTTAGTAAAAGAAATGGATAGTTTTTTATCGCACTGGTAATAACAGCATTTCTACTTTGAACAGCATTATTCATGACATCATAATAAAATTGATTGTATTCTTTGTGATAAATAGAAGAATAAATGGTAGAGGTATAATAACCAATATTTCCAAAAGTTTGATTAGGATTTCTACTAGGATATATCTGATTACTAATGCGATAGATGTCCTGATCTTCCTTTGTTAGATTTTCTACTAAAGATTGCTCACTACGATAAGTTTCTCCAAAATAGCTTTCCTTGTTAACAAAGTCATCTCTTCGAGAGATTAAGACAGTGATAGTAATTGCACTGATGACAAAAAGACTTTTGCCTAATAATTTTAAGTTTGTTTTGTCAATCATTAGAATTCCTAAGAAGATAAGGAAGGTATCGAATAATAGGAGGAGAACCTTACTAGAAATGGTTGGTACGCCAAGTAATAAAATAATACCTGCCACTAATATAGAAGGGAGAATTTTTATCTTCTTTTCTTCTAGACCTTGGATAAATAACGCAATACTAAAGGCATAAAGCGGTGTGAAAGGAATGAGCGCTTTGGCATCAATGTACATGGTTGCGTTAAATAAGTAGTTTAAGAAAGGAAATAAAATGATAGAGGAAAGTACGATACCTAAAAATTTATTCTGTTTTTCTTGAAAGAAAAGAGGGACGATGGCAAAAATGGCAATGGCCCCAAGTCCTACTCCATAAGCGTTATACAGAACATAATTGAGGTGAAAGAATGGTAAAAATAACTCTAAAAGGGAAGGTTGTACGTTAAGAGCACCTCTTCCATTTAAGATGACTAAGAAAGTTGGCAGTATTAAAATTCCCGAAAGGAGAATTCCCACAATAATTGGACATATGGCCTTAATGCCATCCCATAGGAAATTTTTGAACGTGATTTTTTCATTTCTCGTAAGGTATTGATAAATGCCATATAAAACAAGGACGATGATACCGACAACTGAATAGTAATAACTCATGAGAATCATGAGAAAAGTACTGAGAATTAATAGCCAAGATTTCTTTTTTTCAAAATAGCGGTCTACTCCCATGAATCCTAGGATGAGGAATGGCATGTAATTGACAAACATGATGTGCCTATGGATGTGGTAAATGAGGCAGGAAGAGCACATAAAAATGATGCTAGAAATCAAAGCATTGGTTGATGAAAATTGATGATTCTTAAGAAATTTGTAAAATAACCAAACACTCGATAAAATTAAAAAACAAGTAGAGATAGTAATATAGGTATACATGTTTTGAATTGGTAGAAAGTAAGATAGCGTAATTACAGGATTTAAAAGCCCATAATAAGCAAGGTTATAGATGTTTTGACCACTACCAATTTGAAAAGCAAAATCTGGGAAAAAGTCTTTGGTCTCTAAAAATAGGGCACGAAAGTATTCTGGGATGATAACATGTTGTGTTGGCCAGTCTGTGGTCGAACCAAATAATTTACCGTCTTTTCCCCACATAATGCATAAAATAATTCCTAAAAAAATAAATCCTAATAAGAAAAGATGGATGGTATCTATCCTTTCCCATGTCTTTTTCGTTTTTTTCATTTTTTTCACCTTTTCTGCTAGTTCATTATAACACAAAAAAGAAAGTTGATAAAATTGTTTCTGGGAAATGCACAAAATAGATGCCTTTTTTAGGTTGTTTAGAATAACAAAAAAGGAGATTGACTGTTCTCCTACTAATTCACCATAAAGTATTATTCTATAATGAATATTAGTAACAAAATCTAAAAAGAATTTACTAAGACAAATCCTTTACAGCTCCTATTTAATGATAGTAGTGATAACTACTAACTGAAACAATTGATATTATTTTACATTTTAAAGTATTAAATGCATAAAAAGTTATAAAAATCATTACAATCTATGATATAATTTCGGTGGATAGATAAAAGAAAGAAGAGTGGCATACAATGGCAAAGGATATAGAAAAAAGAAAAGAATTAAAAGAAAAGAATTAAAAGTGTTATAGAATCATTTATATTAGCTATTATTTTAACAGTAATTATATATTTAATTTTAGGACCATACAATAATACATTTGTTAAACTTTTAAATGATATTAATACTAGTAATTCTGCTTTCAATATTACTATATGCATTTTACCAATACTTTTTATTATTATCCTTATGATAAAATTAGGAAAAGAGATTTTCTTAAATAGTAATGCCAAAAACCAATAAATCCTACTTGGATAATAAGAAGATTTTTTATATATCGTTATTGGCTAGCCAAGAACATAGTGTGTTATCATTTTGAAAAAAATATTCTTTAAAGTCAAGTATTTAAAATTACTTGATTTTTTATATGCGAAAAAAAACTAACATTTCTGTTAGTTATTATCATCTCGATATGATTGTTCAAGTTTCCTATCATAATGGTGCGAGTGCCGTAGTAATCTATAACTCTATTTCAATAAGTTTTTGTGTTTCAATATATTTGTAAAAATCATTACAAGAAATGTGCTCTTTCGGTTTCTGATATTCATATAAATACAAATTAGCATTTATTTTAACTTCACTATGGTCATTTCTAAATTTATCTATTACATCTTTTAATAAATATTCTTTGTTTATGTATTCGTGAATTCCCTTATATTTTCCCCAAGAGTGTTCAAACCAATAGTGTTTACCATTTTTTTCAAAAGTTAAAAAAGTATGTGAAGGTAACATATCTCCGTCTAACATATAGATAAAATATGTTTTTACTATCATATTATTTTCAGAAAATAATTTTCTTTCTAATTCTACTTGATCCCAACATACACCACATTGTGATTGTATTAATTCCTCTGGAGTTTGTAGATAATAGAAATTTCCAAACTCTTCATTCCATTTTTGTGAATTGGTATTTATTATATTATTTCCATCTTCATCCTTAAACCCATATTCAATTGAATCCATTAAATTCATTATTTTATTGGCTGTTTCCAACATAAAATTACTCCTATCTAAAAAATTAAATACGTATGGAGAATTTAATAAAAAATCAGCCATATTTAGACTGAAAATATATTTAAAGTTCGAATCGTTCGAACAAAAACGTCAATGGTGCCTGTGGCCGGACTCGAACCGGCACGATATTGCTACCAATGGATTTTGAGTCCATCACGTCTACCAATTCCATCACACAGGCATACCTAGATTATAACATAAAAACAGAAAAAAGAAACTTCTTTTTTAAAAAAGATAAGAAATCGTTCGTTTTCTTTTCTCTAAAAAACATGTATAATGGTGGTAAGAAGGTAGGTGAACTATGAAGCTTGTTAAGAAATACCAGAATTATCTAATTGCTTTTTTCTTACCCCTTTTTCTTCTCTTCCTTTTTTTCTGGTGGAAAGGGTGCTTTACTGGAAAAAACATTCTAAGTTCGGATATGCAAGCCCAATATGTTTCCCTTTTTCAGTACTTACGGAATTTTTTGCATGGTGAAGCCACTTTTCCTTATTCTTTTTCTAAAGGACTAGGGGGAGGTATGTATGGATCACTTTTTTATTACTTGGCGAATCCTTTGAATTTGCTCGTTTACTTTTTTGAAGATATCCCTCTTTTTTTAAATCTGTTAGTAATCTTTAAACTTTCTTTATGTGGATTGACAATCTATACGTTCTTGCAATATAAGTTTCCAGAAGGAAAAAAATCTCTCATTGTCTTTTCTCTTGCCTATGTATTGATGAACTACAATATTAATTACTATGTGAATTTAATGTGGTTAGATGGCGTTGTTTTAGCGCCTATTCTCCTAATTGGAATTGAACGACTCCTCCATAAAAATAAAGATTTCCTATATATCGGAACGTTATTTTTAGCTATCTTTTTTAATTATTACATCGGTTATATTTTGACTTTCTTTTCCGTTCTTTATTTCGGTTATTGTCTCTTCATTCAATATGGAAAAGATTGGATGAAACATTGGAAAGTCATTGTTCATTTTCTTTTGATAACACTGTTAACAGGATTGATGACATCTTTCATTCTACTTCCTTGTGCTTTAGAGCTATTGGAAACAACTAGAGTGATTTCTTTTAGCAATTTAAAGTGGTTCAATTTCAACTTCTTAGATTTTATTGCCCCTTTAACGATTGGCTTTGGAAATTTAAGAAACCCTTTGAATTATTTTGGATTCTGTGTCTTTTCTGGAACTTGTATGTTACCACTTGTCATCTGTTATTTTATTAACCGAAAGATTCCAAAACGAGAAAAAGTAGCAACCGCTATCTTGTATGCATTCTTTTTAGTTCCTATTCTAATTCCTGCTTTGAATTTGTTATGGCATATGTTTACGATTCCGATGGCCTTTAATTATCGCTATAGCTTTCTTACGGTTCTTTTTACTATCTATATTAGCTATCGATCATTTTCTATGTTGGAAGTTTCAAAGAAAGTTTTCAAAATCTTTTTTAGCCTCTTTTTCATCTTTATGATTTCACTAGGGTATGTAACGATTTTTACTCCTCAGTATTTCGTTTTCTTAACCATTTATAAAGTGATTGCTACTGTTTTGTTGATGGGATTAACGCTTCTCATTCTTTACCAGAAGAGAAAAGATTTGCTTCTTTTTATGTTAGTATTTGAATTGATAGTAAATATTACTTGGATAGGTCTTGATACTTCCATGGAAAAGTCGGAACGTTTTTGGAATGCTAAGGAAGAGTTAGAAAGTTATCAACCACTTTGTGAGAAAGCTACGCGGTGTGAAAAGACGGGAGGATATACGAGTAATGACTCTCTTTTAGGAAATTATCATGGAGTTAGTGTTTTTCTAACTACTGCAGGAGGAAATGCAATTTCTTTCTTATCCAAAGCATCGGATTATTCGGATAGTCGAAACTTCTTTTACTATCATCCTGATATTCTTCTCGATACCATTTTAGGAGTAGAGTATATCGAAGATGATTCACTCATCCCATCTTATACTTTATTACAAGAAAAGGTAATCGATGAGGATACTTATTATGTTATGCAAAATAAAAATGCTTTAAGTTTAGGCTATTTAGTATCCCCTAAACTAAAACAATGGAAGACGAAATCTACGGGTTTCTTTTACTTAGAAGAATTATTGAATCAAATGATAGAAGAAGAGGAAGAATATATTTTATCGCTTCCTGTACAAAAGTTGGATGACTATCACTATGAACTTTCCATAGAAGACGATTCTTATCCTTATTTATATCTATATACCTCAGAAGAGCCGATGTTAAATGAGGAGAAAATCGAAAATTATATTTATACAGCAGATCACTATGGAGTACTCCCTACTAGAAAAGGGGTTCTTTCCTTTACTTTTGAAGAAAAGCCGGATGACTTTAAAGTGTATACCGTGGATTCTGAAAAAGTAGACTGGTTTAAAAAACAAATGGTAGAACTTTCTATCCGTGAAAATCAGGGAAGCACGATAAAAGGAACGGTATCAGCCCCAAAAGACGCTACTTTGCTATTAACTATTCCTTATGAAAAGGGATGGCAAGTCTTTGTCGATGGTAAGAAAGCATCTTCTTATGAATTGTTAGAAACATTTCTTGCTGTAGATCTCGAAAAGGGAACCCATGAGATTGTTTTAAAATATCATATTTTAGGATTAAAAGAAGGGATTTTCATCAGTTTAATTAGTTTCTGTCTTCTTTTAGGGTATGAATGGAAAAGAAAGCACTAATCTTCGTTAGTGCTTTCTTCTTGATAACGGGACTCAAAAAGGTTCCCATCTTCTTTTTCTTCTTTTATTTCAATTTTTGGTAACTCTTCAATTCCTCCAAGACCAAAGTAATCTAGAAAGAAATTGGTTACGCCATATTGTTTTGGTCTACCAGGAAGTTCGGAACGGCCTACTTCTTGGATGAGATTTTTAATGAGGAGTTTTCTTACCACATAGCTACTGTTTACGCCTCGAATTTCATCAATTTCTACCCTTGTAATTGGCTCATTATAGGCAATAATAGCAAGTGTTTCCAAAGCCGATTGACTGAGATTGGAATTTTCCTCCTCTAAGACAATCTTTTTATAATACTCTTTATGTTCCGGTTTGGTTGTCAATTTGAAGTGTTCTCCTAGAAGTTCTAACTGGATGCCTCTTTCTTCACTTTGATAGTCTTGATAGAGACTTTTTAAGGCTTCTTTGACCTCTTCTTTAGAAATTTCTAGGATGGAACTTAGTTCAGAAACGGTTAACCCATCGGATCCTTTTACAAATAAAAGACCTTCTATTGCGGCTTTCATTCCTTTTCCTCCCTTTCTTTAATAATAATGTTGTCAAAGTTTTTGGACTGTTCAATAAAGACCTCTTGCTTCTTTACCATACTGAGAATGGCCAAAAAGGTAACGACTAGGTATTCTTTCGTTGGAATATCAAATAATTCTTGAAAGGTAATTTTCTTCTTTTTCCGTAAAATATCTCGGATTTGTACACATCTTTTTCCTACGGAGTATTCCTTCGTAGCGATTTTAGTATTTAAAGGTTTTTGAAATTCTTTAGAGTGAAGAAATTGCTCAAATGCCTTTACTAAATCATCAAGGGAAACTCCATAGTCAATATTTTGATTTTCCTCTTTAAATTCAAGCAAGTCACTAGGTTCTTTGGTATGAACTTCTTTTCGGTATGCCTCTAGTTCTTTAAACGTAGATGTTGATTCTTTGTAGCTTTGATATTCTAAGAGCCGTGAAATTAACTCTTCTCTCGGATCTTCCTCTTCTTCCTCATCTTCTTCCTGGGGAAGGAGAGTTTTTGCCTTGATTTCGATTAGCTCTGCTGCCATGACTAGATACTCACTTGCGATATCTAAGTTCATATCTTCCATTTTCTCTATGTAATCTAGATATTGCTTTGTAATTTCATCGATGGAAATATCACAAATGTTGATATTTGATTGCTTGATTAAATGGAGTAGCAAATCTAGAGGTCCATCAAAAGATGGCAAAGTAAACGTATATTCCATAGGCATCCAACTTTCTTTTTCATTATAATATTTTTCAAAATAAAACTCAAGACTTTCACTTTTTATACAAAGTTTTTGCAAAAAGAACTTTTTTTTTCTCCCAATTTAAGATATACTATAGATAGTAAAATAGCGAAGGGGAATAGATATGGTATTAAGAAAGCCTTATGCATTTTTAATCAAGCACTTTAAACTTTTACACATCATCTTAACGATTGGTATGATTTTTTCAATGTACCGTACGGAGATGATGATTGATTTCTTAAACGAATATATGGTTTCCAATGTTCTAGTAATTGGGGAACCAATCGTTGCTACTCTATATAATGTATGGGTTATTTTAGCCCCTGCTTTAGTATTACTTACGGCCATTATCTTATTGGTGGTAATGAGTGTTAAGAAGAAACCAAGGCTTTATTATATATTGATGGTTATCGTACACGTTGCTTTGATTGCTATTTACATCTATGGTTTTACTGTTTTCAAAGAAATGCAAAAGACCATTGTGGACGTTCGAATTATAAAGGCATTGCGGGATGTTCTTTTATATGGCATTCTTTTCCAAGGCGTGTTTACCATTGTCTCTTTAATTCGTGGTGTTGGTTTCGATATTAAAAAGTTTGACTTTGGACATGATTTGCAAGAACTCGACATTTCTGCAAAAGATAACGAGGAATTTGAGGTCTCTTTTGATTTTGATATCAGTGATAAAACAAGAAAAGGTAAAAAAATCATTCGTTACTTAAAATATAAGTACCAAGAAAATAAGTTTATTTTCCGAATTACGGGAGGACTTCTTGTCTTTTCTCTCCTTGTCTTTGGTGTTTATCGATATAGTGTTTATCATAAGACAAGCCCTGAAGGAACAACCTTTAATATGAACGGATTTACTTTAGGAGCAACACGAAGCTATTTGGTAAATGAAGATTATAGAGGAAATCCTATCGGAGATGGAACCATTTATCTAGTCGTAGTAGATATGAATGTTAAAAATAATTCTCCTAAAGAAGCTTCTGTTAAGACCGGTGGTATTGAATTGAATATCTCAGGAGACATTTATCACCATACCGATGCTTATGATGGAATGCTAAACGATTTAGGAATTGTTTACAAAAATCAAAATCTTACGACGGAATTTGAGCATTACTTATTGGTTTATGAAATCCCAATAACAGCCATTAACAGTAAGATGAAGTTAGGATTTACAAATTCTGATACTGGGGAAACGGCCTATGTAAAATTAAAGGTAGACGATTTAACAACGAAAGAACCTATTGAAAAAGAATATAAACTCGGGGAAGAGATGAAACTAGACGAAAGTACATTAGGAAAAACAACTTTTAAAGTAGAGAGTTATGAACTTCGCAATCGCTTTAGTTTTGATTATCGTTATTGCACACCACGAACTAAGACATGCATCGATTCTGTAGAATACTTGACCCCTAATCTTTATAATTCTAACTATAATAAGACGTTGTTACGCTTAGATGGATATTTTAATCTTGATGAGAACTTTGTTTCTGATAATATTAAAGATATCTACAGTTTCTTTAAAGCGTTTGCTAAAATTGAGTATGAATTAAATGGAAGAAAGAAAGTACAAAACGTTTATCTAGGAGAAGCAAAAACCAATAAAGCAGCTAAAAATTCTTATTTTATAGAGGTGTTACAAGAAATTAAGGCTGCTGATAAAATTACCTTAGTATTCCAAATTCGAGATAATACCTATCGTTATTCTTTAAAATAATGAAATTTGACTACCAAACTTGAAAAAAGTATGTTATAATTTAGAAAGGATAGAGTCTACATGAGAAGATATCTTATATATATGATAGTAGCATTTATACTGATAATAACCCCAAAAGGGGTGTTTGCAGCTTGTGATCCAAGAGTACTTACAGATTATCGAAATCTGGCTAGTAACGTCAAGACGTCCACTAACTACCAGATGGTGGATGGGAAACCAGTCTTTACCGTTACGATAAGTAATATGTATAGTGGTATGTACATTGTAGATGCAACTGATCCTGAGCGACCAAAAAAATATACTTCTAGCAGTTTTGATGGTGGAACAGAACTTAACTTGACAGGATATGGAGAAAATCAACGGTTAACTTTTAGGATTTATGTTCAAACGGACAAATGCAACAATGAGATACTGTTAACTAAGTATGTAACGTTACCAAACTACAATGAATTTTCAGAAGATCCTGTTTGTAAAGGGATTGAAGGATTCTCCTTATGTCAGCGTTGGGCTTCTACTTCAATAAGCTATGAAACCTTTCTGGAACGAGTAGAGGAGTATAAGACAAGGAAAACAGTACAATTGACAAGCCATCCAGAAGAACAGAAAGAAACGTTTAAAGATCAAGTAATTCAGTTCGTTGGAAAGTATTATATTTATTTAGTTGCGGGAATTGTTATTTTGATATTGATTTTGGCAGCATTAAAGTCAATCTTTGTCAAGAAGAACGAATTTGATTTTAGAGTGTAGGTGAATAAGAAATGAAAAAGAAAACAAAAACAATACTATCACTGCTTTTAATAGCTGCGTTACTAGGGTTTAATTTTGCAATAATAGCAAAAGCAGATGTTATCCCAAGTGGAGATTCAACACCGGGTGCAGCTGCTGGCACAGCTACTGGAGCAACGGCATTTAATCCAAAAAGGATTGGGTACAGAATTGCGTATGTTGATCAAGATGGTAATAAAATAGGACATGCGTATGATTTAATTCTAGATCCCGGATGGACTAGTGGGACAACCCGAGGTGGCAATACTATTTATACTTTAAATGGTACGGTAGATAAAAAAATTCGTCAAGAATATCTCGGCGGTGGCGGTGGAACTTTTTCACCAAATGTGGCTGGTATAATTGGTCAAAACGCAACCCAATTGGTCGCATATGGCGGTCAAGGAGCAACTTCTCTACCAGGAGAATTAGGACAACTTGTCAATTCAGCACTTACTGCAATGTCTTTTAAAAATGGAGCAGAAAGAGTTTTCAAAGGCGCTTATGAATATTTAAAAAAGTATTCTGCAAATGCAGCTGATTTTGAAACTGCCATTAATCAAGTTTTAAGACTTTTCGGAACATCTGAAACTTATGCAACATTGACACAACCTTCAACAAAAAACCCAGGACAAACAGTTGCTAGTGAAAGATTTATCCAGTTTGAACCACTTTTCTTTACAAACGAAGCAAAGTGTAATGGTAACTTTATAAATAATGGAAAAAACTGTTCGGGTAGCTGGGTATATATAAGGGGAGTTTACGGGACAGCGATAGAGATTGCAAACGCAGAACTTGCATACCAAGCTCTTAGTACAGCGGGAGTGGTTTACCCTGAAATAGGAAAGAGAGCTCCAAAACCTTGGTGCGTTGGCGAAGGTGTCAACTGTGTTGTGCAAAATAACCGTACAACTTATGACGTAAATAGTATAAAGAATGCTTCTGTAGCAACCGAAGTAGAATTTATTTATATGGGAGATATTATTTCTCAACCAACTTATGATTGTACAGCCATCGTTGACGCTTTAAAAAATCAAGTAAAAGGATCTAATCCTTATTTATATAAAACTTTAGTGGAAAGATTGAGGACAGCTAGTGAAACATCTCCTTTTGAAGCGTGGTTGGACATGGATGGCGATGGGACAACAGAAAAAATAACTGTTAATACCCCTCAAGATTTTGAATTGATGGTTGAATCCAATTATATGGATAATCAAAAAAATCCTTATCATGATCAATCAGCACATTGTGCTCCAGCTACACCGGTACCAGATATTTGTAGCGGTAATTATCCTGGGACTGCTGATTTAGATGATTGCGTAACAGGAAAAACTTTCTATTCAGATTACCCGTCTGAAGATGCTTGGCTAGTTTGTGAAATCGCGTTTTCAGATAAAGGAAAGCATACTTCTGATAATACAAATCATATCACTACTCAAGCTAATACTGAGGATAATAAGACCATGGCAAGTGGAACTGTTGTCTATGGAAATACCGTTGGTAATGACCCATACTGTAAACTCTTCTGTATGGAGACTTTTGAAACGAGTTTTCCAACCTCTGTTTATGGCGTAAAGGCGGGCCAAGTATTTGCATGGGGGTCTGATAGTGGAACATTTGGTTCAGTTCATATAGAAAAAATTTGTAAAAATAAAGAGCTAAACGAGAGTCGTGGCGAAGGATATTTATATAAGAAGTGGAAAAGTGATTATGTAAGTAACGAAAGAGAATTAGTTACAGATTATTTGACGTATGCAGCAAACAAAAAATATCTAGAGAAAATTGGCTATAATCATAAAAATATTACTAATGTATCATGCCAAAATGAATATACTTCTGGCCCTCATCCTGTTTATATACGTACAGTATGTGTTGCGACAGGAGAAAATGTTACAAAAAACTATGTTGATAGTTCTATATCTAATGACCATCAACGTGGTCCATACATCGGTAATCAAAGTGGAAGTAGCGGCGTAAAAGATGGCAAAGGTATTGACTACAACAAAAATACGGCTAATGCAACAGATTTAGCTCAGAGAAATGCTTACGCAAAATATGAAAAAGACATGAACGATTTTTACAAATTGTGGAAAGATAGAGAACAAGATGAAGATGCTTACCAGCTATATATTAAACAGTGTACAAAAAACTTAAAATATGTTTATGAAACAGTTATTAATTTAGTTTTTGATGAACCTGTTAATAATGCTTATGGACCTAACACAAGGAATTTTTCTTCCAGAGATGAATTAGATATGGATCCTCCAAAAGATCCTCTTCATGAAACTGGATATAATACTAATAATGTGGATGTAAGTAAATGTAAGGATAGAAATTCTTATACGTATAAGTGCCAATATGACAGGGGCTGTAAACCAATAAAACTTCAAGTAAAAGATTGTGAACAAGTTACTTGGAAAATTGAAGGAGACTGGACATATAGTTTTCCTGCTGGAATATTTGAGTGGTATTCTTACAAAGTAGATGGTACCGTGATAAATGAAACAGGACAAGGCATAAATATACCAGGTAAGAACCAACTATCTATGGCAGACGCTTACTTCTATTATATTGGCTACACTCTTCCAACTGCTTTAAGCTTAACTGATGGTCAGTATGAAATGAGTGTTGCGGTAACTAATTTAGGAGATAATGGAACAAGCAATCAAGGATACAATATTCCAAATGGACACTTTGCTGATTTAACAGGAACAAACGCCCTTGGCAAGTCAGGATTCGATTATACTTGTATTTATGAAGTAGAAAATGAAATGTTTGGTTATGACTGTAGATATGATGCAAGTACATTACAAGGCATTTCCCCAGAATTTTGTGATCCTAGTGATGATGGCGATTCCGAGGGATACTTGAACGGTGTCGACGTTGCTTATCGTGTCATCCAATTATTGGAAGACACAGACTCTATTAATAAATCATTCCCTGGACTTGATGGTCAAGGTAGAACAATTGGTAAGAACTGGCAATTATCAGAGGAAGAACTTCATAGAATTTTGGATGCAAGGGCGATTCAATCAGATCAAGCAATGTATGAAATCATGCTAGATATTAACGCAATTCAATTTATTAGAAGAGATAATGCTAGATACTTTAATGGTGCCTCTGGGGCAAACCCTTATACATCTTACGTAGATTACAATGGACAACAAAAAATTATCTGCGTTGGTGATAGTAGCAGTCGAAAATATTGCGCTAGTACCTTCTTGGATACGTTGCAAAACTTAAATGGTGGAGCACTTACTGATGATTATATTTTAAGAGGCACTTGTTTACCACAAGGATTAACGGCTGAAGCTAGAGCAAATGAAATATTAGCAAATGGATGTGGAAATTCTTATACATATCCAACAATTAATTGGGCGAGGTGATAGAATTTGAGAGAGTCATTTTGGGGTGTTATGATTGTAGTAGTAGGAATTGTTTCTATGTTCCTAGTATACTTCTTTCAATCTATTACAAACACCGATGAACATAATTATGAATTATTAAAAGAAACAACGGAGGCTGCCATGTATGATGCACTTGACATGGCGGCTTACCGCCATGATGGTACAATTAGAATTGATAGAGAAATTTTTGTAGAGAGTTTCTTTAGAAGATTTGCACAGGATGCAACATTGCAACATCAATATCATATATGGATATTTGATGTAAATGAAGTGCCACCAAAAGTTAGTATAAGAGTGGAGACGATGGGATCAGAAACATCAACCACAATAACAAGAGGTGACAGTATTAATTTTAAACTAACCGATACGATAAATTCTATTTTGGAATCTAAGTTCGGTGGAGAAAAATGGTTGGAGGTTGAATAGAATATGAATAATTTTATGATTTCTGCAAAAAGATTTATCACAAATAAAAATACAGTAACAATTATTGGTGTTTTGATAGTATTGATTATTCTTTATTGGGGATATAAATCTACTATCGATAGCGCTGTTAATCCTGTCAATGTACCAGTAGCTAACAAATTAATTGGTCCACAGACAGAAATTACATCATCAGACATTGAATGGAAAGTAGTAGCTAGTGCTGGAAAACCATCTTCTGTTTTGATGAGAGAAAGCGATATTGTTGGAAAGTATACAGCAGTGAATGCTACTGTTCCTAAAGGAAGTATGTTCTATAGTGATGTCTTAGTTAACTTTGAAGATCTTCCTGGAACATGGTTAAAGAAAATTAAAACGGATGTTAATGGTGTCATTGATACTCCTTACTACTTAGCGGTTAACATGGTTACTTCTTTCGGTAATGCCATTCAACCAGATACTTATATTGATATTTATATGAGAGCAAAAGATGAATCTGAATTAGTAATCTGGGGAAAATTGATTGAAAACGTTCAAGTATTGGCCGTAAAGGATATGAGCGGTGAAGATGTATTTAAGGATGTTTCAAGTAATTCTGTACCAGCTTACTTGTACTTTGGTGTTCCTGAAGAATTACACAACTTACTACGTAAAGCATTATATTTAAGTTCTCAAGGTGTTGAAGTTGTAGTAGTACCTCATGGTGGTGCTAAACCAGTAACTGGTGATGTAGAAATTAGTAGTGCTTATTTAAGAGACTACATTGATGCGCTTTCTGCGGTTGTTCCAACTGATGAAGAATATGTTGAAACATTAGATGGAACTACTCCAAGTACCAATACAAATAGCAATAGTAACAGTAATAATGGATAATAGGATAGAATAAAGGGGTTTGAGAAATATATGGACAATATATTTGATCAAATGGACTTCGGTTCGTTACAACAATATTTGGATAATGATGACGTAACCGATATTTCTTATAGTAATGGTGGCCAGTTATGGCTAAAGACACTATCACATGGTATATTTAGAGTAGAAAATCCGTTAATTGATAATAATTTTATGGAAAAGCTTGCTTTCCAATGCTCTAACGTTGTTGGTCATAGTTTCAACGCAGCTCACCCTTTCCTCGATAGTGAAAGCGCTGAGTTGCGTATGAACTTTATCCACGATTCTATTGCTCGAAATGGAATAGCATGCGTTATCCGTAAAACGCCAGCCAAAATTCGGTTGGAACATGACAAGATTATTGAACAAAAATATATTACAGAAGATATCCATGACTTACTAATTCGCTGTGTTCATGGACATTGTAATATTATTGTAAGTGGAGAAACTGGTTCTGGTAAAACAGAGTTTGTAAAATATCTAGCTTCTCATACTTATGAAAATGAAAAATTGATAACAATAGAGGATACTTTGGAACTTCACTTGGATAGAATTTATCCACATAGAGATATTGTAGCCATGAAAACAAATAACGTTGCTAGTTATAGTGATGTACTTGTTTCTTGTATGAGACAGAATCCAAAATGGATATTACTATCCGAGGTTCGTAGTGCAGAAGCAGTACTTGCTGCTCGTAACTCTATTTCATCAGGACACTATATTTTATCAACTATCCATGCCGATAGAGCAACATCTATCCCAAACCGTATGTATAGTTTGCTAGAAACAAATCAGGAAATAGACCAGTTTTTAAGATCTATCTATCGATATATTCAAATTGGTGTTTACATTCGTGGATATCAAGATAGAGAGTCAAAAAGGTTTATTCGTGAAATTGCCGAAGTATGCGAGTTTTATGTAAATGAGAATAATGAAGCTAAATACAATATTTTATTTCAAAAAACTCCAGCTGGCGTAATTACAAAAAGACCTCCTAGTAAATACTTAATATCTTATTTGGAGGCACAAGGCGTTATTCTTCCAGAAGGGTTTATGGGAGGAGAAGCTGAGGACAATGGGACTTCTGCTTCAGAAACGATTGAAAATGATGATCCATACGCTAATGCGTTTAAAGATCCAGTAGAAGTTACTACGGATGCTGGGGATTCTTCCAATGTTACTGAAGTACCACAACCTAGTGCAGTAAGTCCAAATGAAAACCCATCAAACAATTTTCAAACACAATAATAGAAAAGGAGGATAAATATGAGCGTAACATTAATCTTTTTTATCGTTTCTATTATTATCATATTTATATTAGTTTATAGAAGCGCAAATGGTCAAAACGTATATAAGTATGTAGCAGATAGATCCGCTTTTATTTATGACCGAGTTGCTCCTTATTCATTTAAGGTAATTCGTGAAAAGGTAAAAGATTTAGGACAGGAATATACAACCCATCAATACATTGTACAAGTATTGAGCTTCTCTTTAGGAGCTGCCGTTATTTCTTATTTGTACTTCTATAACTTAATTGTATCTGTTATTTATGCAATTGCGGCTGTCTGCGTCATTCCCTATTTAACTTATCTACGTTGTAAAAGAATTTATAGTGAATTTATTTTCGAACAAATTCAAGTATATACGACAAATACGATTATGGAATTTGCGACGACCCAATCTTTCGTAAAGGCTCTAGAAGGTGTTTACGAATCAGGAATCTTAGAAGATCCTGTTAAAACAGATGTTAAAGTTATGATAGATATGTCATATGAAAACGGTACTATTGACCAATCACTTGTCTTTATGAGTACTAAGTATGACTTCTATATGGTAAAGAACATGCACCAACTATTCTTACAAATTACGAATGAAGGTGCAAAGGATACTGCTGAATCTCTAGAAAACATGTCACAGGATATTGATATGCTTGTTGAAAACGTATATCGTGATAGACTAGATAGAGCACAGTTCCATAGAAAATTTTTACAGTTCGGTATTATATTGTATTTCATGTGTATGTTACTTCAGTTCTTGTTAGGATCGGAAACATATCTAGAAATGCTTGAAAGATGGTATGTACAATTATTGCTTCATGCAATTTTGTGGATTAACACATTCTTCTTGTTAAAAGGAGAAAAGTATTATAATGAGAATGTAGGTGCTGAATAATGCAATTTATTATTATCGCTGTTATTATTGTATTTATATTGAATTATAACCGTGTAGTAGATACTAATCGTTTTGTTACCGATACCGAACCATACTTTAGATCTTTGATGGAAGATGATTACGTTTTCCTTTTGGGTATTCGTTACCCAGGACGTGACCTTAATGTCAATGAATTATTTGGTGTTAGGGTTAGAAATGGTTTGATTACCATTATTGCCGTTATATTTATCTTCTTTAATCAATTATCATTTTTATACGTATTAATCGCTGTTATCGCTGGTTATCTAGTGTTTAAGAGCCCTTATAATTCATTAAAATCTTATTATAAAGCAAACTTACACCACATTAACTTAATGCTTCCATACTATTTAAAAAGTTTGGAAATTTTGGTTCAGCACTATACTGTACCAGTTGCATTAAGTAGAAGTATTGAAACAGCTCCAGAAGTATTCCGACCAGGACTACAAAGATTAATTGCTCGTATTGATGCGGGTGATTCTAGTATTCAACCTTATATTGACTTTGCAAATGAGTATCCAGTTAGAGATTCTATGAGAATGATGCGTTTGTTATATCGTTTAAGTCTTGGATCTCAAAAAGATAAACATGAGCAAGTAATGATGTTTTCAAGAACTGTATCCGCTCTTCAAAATAAGGCAAGAGAGCAGAAATATAAGGAACGTTTGGAAACAATGGAGAACCAAACAATGGTTATGTTATTCTCTACCGGTGGTGGAGTTATGGGTCTAATGTTACTATCTATGATGGTTTTAATGACCTTCTAGTAAAATTTTGTTGAAAATAAAAAAAATAATGTGTTATAATAATGTTAGAACGTAAGGTGGTGAGATAATGAAAGAGGCTGCAGGAGAAGCAAACTTAACTGTAGTAGCGATCATTTTGATTGCTGTAATCGTAGCAGTAGCTACACCATTAATCAATAGTTTGATGAGAAGTTCAGCAAGAAGGTCTTGCTGCACTGATGCCGGTGGTGTATGGAAAAGCAACAGCTGCACATCTGCTGCTAACGACCGTACTGGTGCATATGATTCAGCTGGATATTCAAGCTGTGTATCAGAGGCTGGACAAGGAGATTAATAAAAAGAGGTTTATAGGAGGTAATAGCTATGAGGGAAAGTATCGGAACTGCTTTCATGCTAAACTTTATCGTATTATTTATATTTTTAGTATTTGCATTTTTGGCTGGAACTTTTAGCTATTACAAAGCCTATAGAGTTAACAATTATATCGTTAACTCTATTGAAATGTATGAAGGCTATAATTCATACGCCAAAGCTCAAATTGATGTTGGATTAACTAGTATGGGCTATGATATTACAACAAAAGTAGATTGCCCAGATACTTGGAAAAATACGAGTCAAAGATACTTGGCTAATAAATATAGTGAGGTGGAAGACTTTACTGTTGAGGGAGTAAGATGGCTAGCAAATCCAAGCGACCCAAAAGATGAAGGATATTGCATTTATTTATATTGGAATGACAATGGCGCTTTGTCTGCTGACGGTATGGAAGTTGAAACGACGGATATTTATTATACCTTTGGAGTATTAACCTTTATGAGATTTAGATTTCCTGTTATTGAAAATCTATTAGCAATTCCTATATTTTCTAGAACCAGTAGAATTTATTACTTTGGATAGTTTAGAATGGGGTGATTTAGATGCGTGAGGCAATAGGAAACACGTTTATTGTAAATTTATTATTGATATTTCTTGGCGTAATGTCTGCCTTGCTAATAGGATCTATTAGCTATTCTAAAGCATTCAAAGTTAAAAATAGAATTATTTATACAATTGAAAAATATGGTGCTTGGGATGTTACGTCAACAAGAGGTAGCACAGTTGTTAACCTCGTCCAAGCAGAAGTGGAATCTAGTTTGAAGGATATTGGATATCATCTAGCTGTAGCAAATACATCTTGTCCAAATCGTGCTGGAGGAACGGTTGTTTATGGTAATTCTAATAATGGTATAACTACTTATCGCTATTGTGTCTATGAATACAATAACGAAAAGGGACATTACTATGGGGTGGCTACATTTATGCACTTTGATTTCCCTTTGATTGGAAATTATGTTGAATTCCCTGTCTATGGTGAAACAAAGTCAATTTATGATGTCGAAGTTCATTATAACAATTAGTATAAATGAAAGGTGATATTGAATGAATGTTATCGTTTCTAATAAATATCAATTGATGCTAGAAAATCTAGGAATTGATGTAATAAAAAGTATGAACGGTGAGTTTGAAGTGGATGAAATTATTAGTACATTTCAGAACTTTTTTTATCAGCGTATGATACTTGATATTACAGCAATTAAAAATTATAAGGATATTCGTAATTTACAAAAATTATCAATTTCTTTACCAATGGAAAAAGTTATTCTTTTGTTAGATGATACGGAAGAGAGTACTTCTCCTTCTTATTTATCAAAGCTAATTTCTATGGGAATTTACAATTTCACTAGAAACGTTGATGGTATACAGTATTTGTATAATCATCCGAATAGTTATCGTGATGTAGCACAATTCCATCAATTAGAAGAGGTGGCAGTAGTTCCGCAAGCCCCTACTCAGGTTACTCAGAATGTCATTGTGCAAAATGTGGGCTCTGGATACAGTGGTAGAATTATTGGTGTGAAGAATATTACAAAGAATTCTGGAGCAACTACTTTGGTTTACATGATGTATAATGAATTATCAAAGTATTACAACGTTGCTGCTATTGAAGTGGATAAGACGGATTTTACGTATTTGAAAGTTCCAGGATTTGTTTCCACCGTTAGTGGAAATGTTAGTGCAGAAGTTAGTAAGTATCGTGACTGTGATGCTATTATCGTGGATGTAAATAATAGTGTTCAGGCAGAAGGATTATGTAATGAAATATTATATCTCATTGAACCATCTGTTATTAAGCTAAATCGATTGACAATGATTACTCCACAAGTTTTAAGAAGTTTAAAAGATAAAAGGGTTGTATTGAATAAAAGTTTGTTAAGTTCAAAAGATGTGCTAGATTTCGAATATGAGGCACGTGTAAAGGTTTTCTATAATTTACCTCCACTCGATGAACGAGAGAAGAGAAATGCACCTTTGGTTGAGTTCTTAAACAAACTAGGTTTTGATCGAGTAAGATAATTTTAGTATAATCAGAGGTGATTTTATGAGACGCAAATTAACAAAAACTATTATTTTAATAGTTTTTGTCGTGTTTTTAGGGATAAAAAATGTAAGTGCTGAAGAAGATTGCTATTATCATTTCTATTCCAATGCTCAAAAAAAGGATACTTTTCTTCACATTCGAGTTAAGGAAAGTGGTGGAGGAGAGGTTGTAAAGTATTACTCACAGAAGTATGATACTGGCGAGTACGAGGACTTAGGAACAGAGAACCTAACGGTTACGAGTAGCATGAAATCGTGCTTAGAGTCAATACATATTTATAGTGATGGGGCTATCTACCCACCATATGAACATGGATATTCTGGAACGGCATATACTCAGATTGATTCGTTGAATAGTTCTCCTAATTCTCCATTTCATTCATCTAATGTTGGTAATTTGAAAAATGGTGCGGATTCTCCTGTATCATGTGGAAAAATCACTAATATTCCAGCAAATATTCCGAAAACAACGAGAATTATTTATTTGTTGTTGCAAGTATTGGTTCCAGTAGTTTTAGTGGTTTTGGGAATGCTAGATTTAGCAAAAGCTGTTATGGCTCAAAAAGAAGATGAAATAAAAAGGGGACAACAGACCTTTGTTAAGCGATTAATTGCAGCCGCTATTGTATTCTTTGTGTTTGCAGTAGTCAAAATGCTTACTAGCTTTTTACAAGATAGCACTACGACAACAGATTGTCTAAATTGCTTTATTTCTGGTCAGTGTGTAGAAGCGGAAGCAGAGGAAGGTGAGGGAGAATAATATGAAAAAAATGTTAATTGCACTTTCCTTGCTATTTATATTTTCCTTTGTGGTAAATATAAATACTGCTTATGCTGCGGATGAAGATGTTGCTTGGCTAGAAACCAATAAGGTTTCTTGCGGAAACATTTCGAATATACCAGATAGGGCTCCGCAAGTTGTTAGTACTGGAATTTTGATTGGACAAACCATCGTTCCTATTCTTTTGGTCTTTTTTGGGATAATTGATTTGGCCAAAGGAGTTATGTCCCAAAAAGAAGATGAAATAAAGAAAGGTCAACAGACATTCATTAAACGATTAATTATGGGAGCATTGGTATTCTTTATCATTGCATTGGTTAAAATGTTAATTGGTATCGTAGGCGATTCAGATAGTAACAAAGAAAATATTATTTCTTGTATTGACTGCTTTGTAAATGGTGTTGAAAACTGTGATGGTGGAGATGGCGATGGTACTCCTGATAGTGGAGAAACAGGTAATCCAAGTTAAAATGAAATTCCATCATTTCAACAAATGCAATGGCATTCTTTGCAAATTGTAAAAATAATAGTATAATGTTTTAGAGGAGTGAGATTATGAAAAAGAAAAAAATAGCGATATTTGCGGCACTTATTATGGGAATGCTTTTGATAGCTTCACCAGTGTATGCTCTTGAATGCTTTGAGATTAATGTGGATGCTAAGATTGTAAAAGTTGTTCACACGATTATTTTACTCATTCAAGTAGTAGCGCCAGTTTTATTAGTCATTTTTGGAATGCTAGATTTAGCAAAAGGTGTTATGGCTCAAAAAGAAGATGAAATAAAGAAAGGACAACAAACTTTCATTAAGAGACTTATTGCCGCTGTTATCATTTTCTTTGTTATTGCCGTTGTAAGAATGGTAGTATCTTTTGTAACTGATGGCGATGACGATGGAACTGATATCATGAACTGCATCAATGGTTTCCTAAATGGATAATAATTCCAGAATATTTTTAGGAGGTTTCATATGATTGAAAAATTGAAACAATTAGATCGAAAGGTCTATATAATGGGTGGAATCATACTTGGAGCCATTGTTCTTCTTATTGTTATCTTGATCATTATTAAATTGTTGGCAGGTCCTGGAAATAATTACAGCAAACTGGAACAAAAGCTAGTGAAGGCTGCGCAAACTTATTTGAAGAAAAATCCAGACTCTGTTCCACAAGATGGGGAGAGTATTGAGTTAGATTCTGCTACTTTAGTTTCTTCAGGAAGTATTGGAGATTTAAGTAAACAGATCAAGGATACTTGTACTGGTCGAGTTCTTGTTATGAATAATGGTGGAAGCGCCCTTTATTTGCCACATTTGGATTGTACCAATTATACTACTGTACATTTTTATGATAAAGTAATTGAAGACAATCTTGTTGCGGATTCCGAAGATCCTTATGAAGGTGGCTTATACGAAGTAAATGGCGAGTATATTTTCAGAGGAAAATTAGTTAATAATTACATTTCGTTTGGTGGACTTTTATGGAGAATTATCAAGATTGATGAAAATGGTAATTTAAGAGTAATTAAGGCGAATGCTGAGAAAGCCAAGAAAATTTGGGATAACAAGTATAATACGGAAATAGAGAAATCTTATGGTATTAACGAATATGAAAATAGCTTTTTACGTGAAACGTTGCAGAAAGATTATGCTTCAATTACGCAAGAACAGAACAAAATTCATTTGATTCCACATGATGTTTGTATCGGAAAACGTTCTGATAAAAATAGAGAGATTTCCTATGATATTGATTGCTCAGAGGTGTTGGAGGGAGAATATATCAGTGTTATTAATACATTGGATTTCCCTATGGCAAGTTTAGATGAGAATTGTACTAGTGTTGGCGCGGGATCTTGTGTTAACTACAATTATTTATCTAATACGGTTACTACTTCATGGACTTCTATTGGTTCTGCAGATAACACGTACGAGGTATATGATATAAGTGGTGGATATGTCAATACTTTACGAGCAAGAAATACAGTTAGCTATTATTGGGTTATCTATTTAAGTGGTCAAGAACTCTATACGACTGGTTCTGGAACGGAACAAGATCCATACATAATAAAATAAGCATTTGTTGACAAAAAAATAGAGCTATAGTATAATTAACTTAGCTAGAGGAGGAGAAAAATGTTACAGGTTTTAGCAAATATTGATACAAATTTAACTTACACATGTGGCGATATTGGAATGAGCTTCAGTGGTATGTTACCATATGTCGTTTCTATGATTGTCTTAATTATTAAGATTGTTGTTCCAATTCTCTTAATCATTTTTGGTATGTTAGATTTGGCAAAAGCAGTTATGGCACAAAAAGAAGATGAAATTAAGAAAGGTCAACAAACTTTCATCAAAAGACTTATTGCCGCTGTAATCGTATTCTTCGTTATTACGATTGTACAAATGGTAATTAGTTTCATTTCTAATGATGATGACAGTATTGCAAGTTGCTTTAAATGTTTCGTTAACGGTGATGCCAATGCTTGTACAGTTGATGGCGCAAGAGATGTTGGTTTCTAGAAAGACGTTTTATACATCTTTCTTTTATTAAAGAATTGATAACAAAAACTATTTATTAAATAGTTTTTTTTTGGTATAATAACATAGAAGGAGTAGCTTCTATGGAATATATAGTAAAAGTTTTAAGGACATTATTTTTTAATATTGATAGAGTTGTTTATGAAGGAATAGGAAAAGTCTATGATTTACTCCTAGTTATTGCTAGGACGACGATTTTAGATGAGAGCTTCATAGGTGAATTTGCCACTAGGATTTATATGCTTATTGGCATTTTTATGCTCTTTAAAATTAGTCTTTCCCTTATTACTTATGTACTAAATCCAGATGAGTTTGTTGATAAAGAAAAAGGATTCGCTTCTGTCATGAAGAGGGTTGTTCTCTCTTTAGTTATGTTAGTTTTAGTTCCTTATGGGTTTAAGGAATTGTATAATTTGCAAGCTATTATTTTAGAGGATAATACGTTAGCTTCCTTTGTTTTTGGTACTCCATCAGCAGGAAATAATGGGTCTACCACTTATCAAATTGATACAGCCGGTGAAAAAATAAAATTTGTACTGATGTATACGTTCTTCCAACCTAATTATATGGGATTGTATGAAGATAGTGGAAATGCTAGTATTAATGCATGTGCCATTCCTTATGAATATGTGGAATCTGGTGACAATGCTGGTCAAGTTAAAGTAGACTCCAATGATTCTAATATCTTTATTTTGAATAAAGATTGCTTTGGAGATAGAGCTTCTGATGGAACGTATAGTGAGAGCTTAGCTTATGCTGATGCTTGGTCTGATAAAGACTTGTATCAAACTTATGCTCAAGGTGTTTCTAGACAAAATTTTTACTTAATGTTTAAGCACGATATTGCCATGATGACAAAAAACAATACTGACGGCTTATATGTTGTAGATTATATGGCTCCATTAAGTACGGCAGTTGGTGTAGCTGTCTTGTGGGTATTACTATTGTTCTGTATTGATGTTGCTGTTCGTAGCGTTAAACTAGCTTTTTATCAATTAATTGCGCCAATTCCAATTCTTTCTTATATCGATCCAAAGAGTGGAAAAGACGGAATGTTTAGCAAATGGATTAGACAAGTTGGAACAACTTATGCTAGTTTATTTATGAGATTAATTGCCCTTTATCTAGCAATTTATGTTATTTCTGGTGTAACTCGTTCTGGTATCCGGGATGTTGTTACAGGAGAGAGAGTAACTGATTTATGGGTTCAAATATTCGTTATTATTGGCGTTTTGATGTTTGCTAAGCAGTTACCAAAAGTTCTAGAAGATGCTCTAGGAATAAAAGGTACTGGAGATTTCACTTTAAATCCTGTAAAAAAATTGGAATCTATTCCTGGTGGTAAAATTTTATCAGCTCCTGTTAAGGCAGTAGGAAATTTAGGTAAAGGTTTAGCGTTAGGCGCAACAGTGGGAGTAGGAACCGCTGCTGGTGTTGGACTCGCTGGACTACTTTCTGGACAAGGTTTAAGAGGCGGAGCTATGGGAAAAGCTATCCTTGGTGCTGCTAGAGGAGAAAAGTTTGGTAAAAACTTTGCAAGTTCTTATGGTGCTGGTCGTGCAAGAAAGAAAGAATTAGATCAAATGGCTGCAGATGGTGTTAATCCATGGTCAGTTACAGGTGAAAAACTTTACAATGCTTTCCATGGTGAAACAAGAGCTGAGCATCAGAAATCTATTTCTGGAAAGATGGAGGCAATTAGTCAGACATGGGATGAGGTTTCTAAGACAGTAACTTCTGTTGATAAAGAATCTAAACGATTAAAAGCAGTGTCTGAAGGTATCAAACAAGCTGGTTCGAGTGCTTTCAAAGATAAATATGCAACGGATAGCCATGGGAACACAATTATAGACCCAACTACTGGTCAGGCTAAGATAATAACAGCAGCAGAGCAGTATCAAGCTGCTTTAAAGCAAGCAGAAGACGCTTTAGATCAACGTATTAAACAGATAGCTGCTGGAACGGAAAGAATAGATGATGGTGCAGGTGGGGCTGCAGGTGGCGATGCTGCAACTGCAAGGATTCAAAACTTACAGGGAACAATGAATAAACTTATTGAACAAGTTAACGATGAACATATTCAGTATACATATACAGATGCCTCAGGACATCAAGTTTCAAGGGAAGTTCAAATCACTGCAAATCCAAACGACCTCAAAGCTACATCCAAAGGTGCTCAAGGAGAGAGAAATGCTTGGGAATCTTCTTCTTCATATCGAGGTACCGAAGATGTTGCAAAATATGCTGGCGGTTCTAAAAAATAATAAAAGGGGTGTGATACGATATGGGACAATATTTAATACCTGCTAACTCGAAAAAATCAATGTTAATATTAGGGGTTTTTACACAATTAGACCTAGGAATTTTTATAACGGGATTGGTTATTTCCTTAACACTATTAATGATACTTCCTGTGGACCAATTGCTATATGCACTTATAGCAATTGCTCCTGGTAGTTTTTGTGCATTCTTGGTAATGCCAATTCCAAATTATCACAATGTTAGGACATTTATTAGAGTAGCTTTTGAGTTTTATACAACAAGACAACATTTTGTTTGGAAAGGATGGTGCTTTGGCAATGGCTCAAACGACAAAGAGTAAAAGTAAATATACAGAAGCGGATGTTCCTGTAAAAAGTATTACGAATGGAATTATTTTACTTGATAATGGTCAAAAAGTAACTGGTGTAAAAATTATGCCTAGAAATATTTTCATCCTAGATCCATCTACACAAAATGCGATTATTACCAACTTGAAAACTGTTTTTAACGTTATTGATTTTGAATTTTGGATCATTGTAGCAGATAGACCAGTTGATATTAACGTATATCTTTCTCAATTACAACTTCTATACAATACAGTAATGGATCCTGCAAGAAGAAAGATTATTAACGAAGATATTAATAAAGCTAATATGTTTGCAGCTAATAACGTTGTTGATACGGAGTATTTCTTGTTATTTAAAGAGAAAGATTCCGAATTAATTAATAAACGAATTCGAAATTTAATTGGAAACTTTGCTAATGCTGGTTTAACGGCATTTCAAACAACCAATGACGATTTAAGAATGATTTTGGATAACTTCTTAAATGGTGGTATGACGACAGAGTTTGGGACGGTGTTATCATGATGGACATTAAAAGCCAAATTGCTCCTAAAGGCTTGGAGTTTAAACCTGCTTCTTTTGTTATTAGTGATAAGCATGCAACAATTCTAACAGTAATTGGATATCCAAAATATATTTATCCAGGTTATCTAGCTTCTTTGACTTCTATGTCAGGAATTAAGTTGGTTATCAAAAACATACCCCTTCCATTTAGTTCTATCCAAAAGATGCTAAATAAAGAGATTGCTGACTTAAAGCAGAGATATCAAGATGAGCATGACCGAACCATTCAGGAAAGAATTAGACAAGACTATGACTCTTTGGAACAATTCGTTTCTGAGCTTGCTGCTAGTCAGGCGAAAATCTTTGATTTCCAAATGCACATTATGATTACAGCAAATTCTGAAGATGAATTAACTGTCAAGAAATTACAAATTAGAAACTATCTTGAAGCAATGGAAATGAAAGCGATTCCTCTTCGTTTTGAACAGGATAAGGTTTTAAAATCAATGTTGGCAATTTATCCTAAACAGGATATTGAAGATAGAATTGGAACACCAATTCCTGCTCCAACAATTGCAGCAATGTATCCATTTATTTTCGATAGTATTAAGGATCCAGGATTATCTACTTTGTTAGGAGTTGATTTCTCTGGAGGTGTTATTCTATTTAACCAATTCTTATATCAAATTAAGAAAGAACACAATAGAAATAATGCCAATATGATTATTCTAGGTACTTCTGGTAGTGGTAAATCTACAGCGGCTAAATTGTTAGTACGTTCTCATTTAAGAAATAACAATCAAGTTGTTGTTATTGACCCAGAGGGCGAGCTAGAGGATATGTGTAAGCTTTATGGTGGAGACTTTATCAGCTTAGGTAAGGGTGGAGACTTTGGTATGATTAACCCACTCGAAGTAGTTATGGATGCTGATGAAGAAGAAGTAAAACAAGGCTTAGGATATACTACTTTAACGAGAACTTTACAATCCGTAAAGGCCTTCTTAAAGTATTATGACCCTACGACTGAAGAAGATGTAACAAATATGTTTAGTGAAATTCTTCAGGAGACGTATAGACGTTTCAATATTAATTTTGAAACGGATTTTACAAAACTAACTTCCAATGATTATCCAACTCTAAAAGATGTATATGCGACTATTAAAGGAAAAATTTTATCTATGCCTGAAAGAACGCAAGAAAGAGATGTTTTGGAGAGACTAGAATTAAAGATTAGACCTTTAATTAAAGAATTAAGATATTACTTTGATGGACATACTACTATTAAATCTAACAGTGATTTCATTGTATTCAATATTAAAGAGTTAATGAACTCTGATACAAATATTCGAAATGCTTTATTCTTTAACGTATTAAAATATGCTTGGAGTTTAACGCTTGATTCTTCTCACAATACAGTTTTGATGGTTGATGAGGCCCATGTATTATTGAGTAATCAAAATGCTTTGGGAGCTGACTTTTTAGCGCAAATCCAAAGACGTGCAAGAAAGTATAATACAGGAACGATTATCATTACGCAACAACCAACAGACTTCTGTGATCCTGCTGTATTTGTTCAAGGAAAGGCTATCTTTGATAATGCCTCTTATTACCTAGCAATGGGATTGAAAAAACAAGCGGCAGAAGATTTAGCGCGACTTATTGACTTGAATGAAAGTGAAATTGATAGTATTAAGAGATATGGTCAAGGAGAAGCTTTGTTTGTTTGTGGATCTAGACGTATGAGAATTAATATAATTGTAACAGATGAGGAATTAGAATCATTTGGAAAAGGCGGAGGCCTATAAAATTAGTTGGTAGGTGATACTATGAATAACAATCAAAATAACGGTGGGAGAAACTCATCGTTATCTCCTTCTCTAAGGGAAAGACAAATAGAAAGTCAGGGAGAAAATCTTGCCAAAGCAAGAGAGCGTTCTTATACGCCACCTCCACTTCCTGAACAAAATAAGGGAAAATCAGCAGCAGCTAGTCTGCCAAAGAAAGATGGTATTCCTGGTCAACAGTCTATTGGGTCTAAAGAAGGACTTGGAAACAATGGAGGATTGCCTCCTAGAGAGGGAATAGGAAATAAAAATGCTCCAACTAATGCTGCAGGCAGTCATGCCCCTCAAGATCGAGCACAGGGATTAAAAAACAAAGTGGCTTCTGCTGGTCTACAATCTATGGGTGTTCCTAAAGGTATCAGCGATAAAATCGCTAGTTCTAAACTAGGAAAAAAGTCGATGCTCGGCATGATGAATCCGGCTATGGGCACTTTAAGTGGTTTAAAAAATGTTGCTGATAATGCCGGAAAAAGTGAAATGGATAAAACGGCAGCTGATAAAGAGGCGGAAGAACAAGCGAAGGAAAAAGAAAGTGGTGGTATCACTTTACGTCTTCCTCTTGTCGCAAAGTTAATTATTTTCCTAGGAATATTGCCATCATTTTGCTTTGTTATATTTTTTATGGCATTTGTTGTATCGTATATAGCTGATAAAAATGCTTTTGAAATTTTTGTTGGAAACATTGTCGGAAATCAAGAAGCAAGAGAGTATACAAAGTTTAAAGAAGAGATGGGAATGGGCTCAGAAGAATTAGCTGTAGGCATGGGAACAGGAAATCTCACTTATAACGAATTTTTATCAAGACGGGAAAATTTGGGAAATATTTATGAACAATTTGATTGTGAAACTCCCGAAGAATGTCTAGAGAGAGACGAAGTAAAATTTTATGTAAAAGTAAACGATATTAGCTATCGTTATAAACAAAAATATGGTGTAAAAATTGAATGGGAATTATTAATGGCAACCGCGATTGGATTAAACTTAGATTCTAAAGATATGTTTAAGAAGCTATTCAATGAGTACAATTACGATGATGTTGAAAATCTAGATACCCTTATGAACTTAGACTGGGATTATGATTATAAGAAAATAAGTGGTTATGAGTATTTATCTTCAAGTAACTACCAATATGATTTACAAATTTTAGCAAAAAATATGGTAACAAAAACGACGACTCAAACATGTTCTAAAACAGTTAGAAATGCAGATGGTACTACTTCTGTTGTCATTACGAAAACGAAAACAGACACTGATGTAGAAGATATGTATTTGCAACCAGGACAACCTTATTATTTGAAATGTGATGTAGGAGAAACTTATAATATTTCAAGTAATTATAGTTTGGACTTAGATAAATATGATGAGTTTTTGTTAGAATTTCTAGAGCACAAGTTATATTTACCAGATAACGGAGCTGGTGTTACTGATCCAGGAATGATTGATGGAGATGTCGATTTGACACCTTCTGCCGAAGAGGGAGAATATATATATCCTCTTCCATTGCCATTACGTATAAATTCTCGCTATGGTAGCAGAATTTTAAATGGAAAACCTGATTTTCATGGTGGGGTAGACCTATACGCTCCAGCTGGTACGAGTGTTTATGCTGTAGCATCAGGAGTCGTGATTGCAGCAAAAGGTGGTTGTCCGCCATTAACCACGTCATCTAGTTGTAATGGTGGAGCTGGAAATTACATTATGATTCAGCATGATAATGGAGTTTGTAGCACTTACATGCATGCTTCTTCCTTTGTAGTTAAAGAAGGGGACAGAGTAGAACAAGGACAAGTAATCATGTTATCTGGGAATTCAGGAAATTCATATGGAGCCCATTTACACTTAGGATTTAAACCTAGTAGAAGTGCAGGTTATGTAAACCCTAATAACTATTATAAATTTTATTAATTGTATTATCATGATAGAGAGGAGTAAGTTATGAAAAAATATATTATGTTGATTATGGTATTATTTTTATGTGGATGTACAGCAACTTATCAACTCGAGATCGATGGTTCCAAAATTACAGAACAAATAAATATTCCTATTGATAATACAAAAATAGTAGAGGATTCTGATGAATCTCCTAGTTCAAGTATATATAGTGAAAGTGCTATCAGATGGGCGAAAGAAGACGATATATTTCCTATTGAGGATGGAGATACTCCATACCAAAAGAAACTCGTTGAAAATGGAAACATAACGGATATGACTTTAACTTATGAGTATAAGGAAGGAGAACTACCATCATCTAGATATTTAAATGAATGTTTTGAAAATAAAAAGATAGTTGTAGATAGAAAAAAGATATCTATTGAGTTATCTGGTAAATATTACTGTTTGGATGAATCTGGTGGCGACACAGAGTTTAAAATTGTTACGAAGAACAAGGTAAACTCTGCTAATATTCCTTATGAAATATCAGATACGGAGTATACTTGGGCGATAAATCAGTCTAATGCTTCTAATGTAGATATTCAAATAGAGGTATCCACTCAATCTAAAGTAGTGGGATACGGAGTATGGATTTTCTTAGGAATTGCAGGAGCAATAATAGGAATAGTAGTCTTATTTGCTATTTTTAAGATTTTTAGACGTAGAGAAATCAATCGTGTGTGAGGTGCGGTATGAAGAAAAGAATGCGAAAAATATTATTAGTAAATCTTATTTTATGCCTTTGTTTATTTCATATAGCAAGTGTAAAATCTTATGAATATCAGGATGCTAAAAATAAAACTCCTGTAGAATTGAAAAGAAAAGAAATTTATCAATTAAGAGAGATGTATCGATATCTATTAGGAGAGGATATCTCTCAATATAACTTGAACTATGGAGGCATTTGTAGTATTGTAACCGTAAGAGGTTCGGGAACGTATACTCTAGAGGATTACATAGCAGGGGTTGTAAAGCAAGAAGTTGGTTCGGAGTCTGATAAACCAGAGCTATTAAAAGCCCAAGCAATTGCAGCAAGATCATTTCTTATTGCAAGTAAGCAAAGTAGTGCGGATTGTACAGTAGATAATGGACAAAGCTATCAAGCATTTTCGGAAGTAAAAGAAGATAATCCTTCTGATAAGCCATACATTGATGCAGCAAGAGATACGGCTGGTATGGTTGTCATGAGAAATGGAAAGGTGGCTCTTACTCAGTATCTTTCTTATCCAAATAGTATTTACTGCTATGAAACGAATGGTCATTGGCATATTAATTTTCAAAGATTTTCCGATGATCCCAATAGTGCTTGGACATGGGAAGGACCTTCCAAATCAGAAGTTTTAGCAGCCAATAATTGGGCACCAACTACGGGAGCACCTTCTTTAGATCACCATTGGGGAATGAGTCAAATTGTTGCTGGTTGGATGGCTGCCAATGGAAAGACTTATAAAGAAATTTTGGACACCTTTTATGGTGGAACCATTGAAGCTTTAAGTGATGGGGATTATATTGGACCAATCGAATTTGTCGATTCAGAATTTGGACAAGTTCGCTATTGGAATCAAGGCGATTATGGCAATTATTACTATTCTAGTAATGTTGGTGTAGGACAATATAAAAGATCAAAAGGAGGGTACGCAACGATTGCTAGTCATGGTTGTGGACCTAGCTCTATGGCAATTGTATTATCTAGTTTTACGGGGAGAGATATTAGCCCAATTGTAACGACGCAACAAGTTTGTCAGTTAGGTGGTTGTACATCTAGTGGTAGTTATTACTGGGCACTACAATCACTAGCAGAGCAATATGGTTATAAAGCGGAATTTGTGAAAAAAAATGGAAACCTTTCTAAGGTAACAAGTGCCTTAGCTAGTGGTAATTCACTCGTTGTTGCTTTAATGGGACCAGGTATCTTTACTACGGGAGGACATTATATTGTCCTTACAGGAACTCGCGCAGATGGTTATGTATCTGTGGCAGACCCTGCTAGTAGAAAACGAACACAACAAAAATGGTTCAGTTTCAATAAAGTTGTAGAAGAAGTTCAAAGTTCAGGCTTTTTAATTGTTACAAAATAGGAGGTTCGTTCTATGAAGAAAAATTTTATTTTATTACTTTTCTTTGTAATGTTATGTTGTGGATGTGAAGCAAATTATACTTTACGAATTAATGAAGATTTGACAGTATCAGAAACATTAAGTGCCACTGAGCCTGCTGAATTTTTTCTTCAATATGAAAATTCTTCTGTTCAAAGAGTTGTCGGTTTTATATTAGAGCCAAATTTAGAGGTAATCAATGCTAATAAATATCAAGTAGGTTATATTAACGATTCTGATAAAGGTGGGGCTACTCTTACAAAGAACTATAACAGTTTGGAAGAATATGTAAAAAATACGAAAATATCAGAACAATTTGGAAATGAAATTACTTATACAAAAAATGGAGATGAAACGACACTTAGTATTACGGGTTCTTTTTCAGTAGACGAGCAAGATCAAGAGACAGGATATAAAGTACAAACAGCAAAAATAAGTATTGTTGTACCTTTTGAAGTTACTAACCACAACGCTGACTCTTATGATAAGGATAGTAATACGTATACATGGAATTTTGATGAAAATTCAGAAGAAAGAACGTTAACATTAACTTTTAATCAAGCTATGAAGGAAGAAGAGTCTAATTGGTATGTTTATGCCGGTATTGGTCTTGTTGTTGTTTTAATTGGTGTTTATGTTGTTTTAACCATAGTTAATCAAAACAAACAACGAAATAAAATGGATGAATAGATAGTAGGTGATAATTTGAAACTAAAATTTCGAGCAGATACAAAAGACGTCGTTATATTTGCAATATTCTCTGCTGTAGTCTTTCTTTTACTCTGTTTAGCAGTTTCTAATGTTGGACTATTTATTGCAGAAAATGAGTTTGCGGGATTTAATATTATTCCTGCTATTACGCGATGGTTACCATTTACTTTGATGCTTTTCATCATTTCCATTATTGCCATGTTTTTAAGCGTTCAATCTTGGTTTATTGAACGTGAAGAGGGAATTGGTATTCAAATTGGTGCTAAGAAAGAAAAAAATTATTCTAGATGGGCCAAAGACAAAGAAATTCAAAATGGACTTGATGTAGTAGCAGTAGACCCATTGGCGCCAAAAACAGATGCAGCTGGTATTCCTCTTATCATGACACCTAAAAAGGTGTGGGTAGATAATGGTGGATATCATAACCTAGTTATCGGTTCTACTGGTGCTGGTAAAACACAGACTACCGTACTTCCAATGGTAAACTTACTTGCTAAGCATGATGAGTCTATGATTATTACCGACCCTAAAGGTGAAATTTTCGAGTTAACTTCTAACTATTTAAAAAGTTTAGGTTACAATATAGTCTTATTGAACTTCCGTGATCCTCAACAAGGAAATAGTTGGAACCCAATGTATTTGCCATATTCTTTATATAAACAACATAAAATTGATAAATCGATTGAGTTATTGGAAGACTTAGCAGCCAATATCTTAAAAGATCCATCAGCAAAAGGACAAGACCCATTCTGGGAAAATACTTCTGCCGATTATTTTTCAGGTTTATCTTTCGCCCTTTTTGAAGATGGCGATGAATCACAAATCAATTTAAATAGTATTAACTTAATGACGACGGTAGGAGAGGAAAAGCTAGCGAATACTACTTATATTAAAGAGTATTTTAGCTTTAAAGATCCTGCCAGTACCGCTTATATTAAAGCTTCATCAACCTTGATGGCACCAAATGAAACGAAGGGTTCTATTCTTTCTGTTTTTAAGCAAAGAGTTCAGTTGTTTGCGTCTCGTACGAATTTATCAGAGATGCTTGCGAATAACGACTTTGATATGAGAGATATCGGTAATAAAAAGACAGCAGTATTTATCGTTATTCAAGATGAAAAAACAACGTATCATACCTTGGTAACTATTTTCTTGAAACAATGTTATGAAACGCTTATTTCTGTTGCTCAAGAAAACGGAGGAAAATTACCACATAGAACAAACTTCATTTTGGATGAGTTTGCGAATATGCCACCTTTAAAAGATGTTACGACCATGGTAACAGCAGCTCGTTCAAGAAATATTCGTTTTACCTTCATTATCCAGAACTTCTCACAATTATATGAAGTATATGGAAAGGAAAACGGAGAAACCATTAAAGGTAACTGTGGTAACATCGTATACTTAATTAGTACAGAGTTAAGTGCGTTGGAAGAAATTAGTAAGATGTGTGGAGAAGTAAAATCAAAAGAAAAAGAAAAGACTTCTTCAACCCCACTTGTTACCGTTAGTGACTTACAGAGAATGGAACAATGGCAGACGATTATTCTTCGTATTAGAACAATGCCATTTAAGACCAAATTAACGCCTAACTTTCAGATGGATTGGGGACACAACTTTCCAAAGGCCTCTTATCCACAAAGAGAGGAGATTCCTGTTCAAATATTTGATTTGAAAGGATATGTTGACGCTAAGAGAGAAGAAAAAATTAATAATCTTTTAGGAAATTCAGGAGGACCAGGAGGGGCAAAAATGCCTACGCCAATTCCTCCTATGGGAGCACCTATTTCCCAGGTTCCTCCTGTTCCATTTGGAGCGGGTACTCCACAAAGTCCTTTTTCTTCTAGACCATTGCCAACGAGAGATGTTGGAAGTAGTCCAGCAGTACCAGCAACGAAGCCTCCAGGTGGAGGAATCAATGTAGAGGACTTAGTGAAGAGAATAGATGCTAAAATAGCAGAATTAGAGGAAGAGGAGAAGCAGGAGAAAGCTGCTCAAGCAACTTCTCAAACTTCGATTCCAAATCCGGAAATACCAAACCCAGAAATACCAAATCCGGAAATACCTAATTCAAAAATTCCTCCAATGCCAACAAGAGATATTCCTTCGCAAGTGCCAAAGCCTCAGCCATCTTCTTCGAAAGTTAGTGATGATGAGTTCTTTGATGACTTTTTTGGGGATGATTAGTAGCAAATTTTTTGCTACTTTTTTGATGGAAACAAATATATATGTGATATAATAAACTTAGTAGAAAATAGAAAAGGATGATTTTATGAATTTCAATTCGGATTCTGGGAAGTTTCAAACTTCTAAATTGGAAACTTCCAATCCTTCTAAAGGAAATACATCATTAGACACTTTTCAACAAAATTTAAACGGTGAATACGAAGAATATGAAGAAGAGACTAAGGAAAGTAAAGGAACGCTTGAAACGATAGCGGGGATACTGGACGGATTCAACCCAAAAAAGAAAATAGAAAAATTAAGTCCAAAGAAGCAGATAGAGGATGCTATTGCAACAATAAAAGAGAAATTTGCTGCCATGGGGATTAATACAGATAATTTTAGTGAACAGCTTATTTATGATCACAAAATCTTTTTTCTTTCTTTGGCGGTTGCTTATTCTGATGTAGATTTGACGGATGACAATATGGAAGAGATTGCCTTGGATATTGTAAAGCGAATTTCTTCTTCTAATATAACTTATGAAGAGTTGAAAGCAAATTTTTCTAATATTGATGAAGTCATTTGCAATTATTTACAACCTCATGTAGACGAAGCAGGACTAGGAATTCGGTTAAATAATGAGACCGTTAAGATTCTATATGAAAATTTGGACGTTATTTCAGAATTTACAGAATTATTTCTTGGAGAGGAAGAATTGGAGCCACAGAAAATCTTTTTAGATGTGATTGACCTTGTTCAAGAAAAACAGATTCCTTATAAGAATTTAAATTTAATTTTTGAAGATTTGCCAGGCACTCTTCAAACGTTTGTAGCACCGTATGAGCAAACCTTGGGAATAGAACTAAATTTTAACGATAAAAATGTTCGAAATTTATATGAAGCCTTTTTAGAGGATGAAAATATGAGCCGTGGAAGGAAAATTACAAATGCCCTTTTAGATATCTATCCTGAACTTCCTAATTATATATCTGATGTATTAAGAAAGAATAATGTTTTTATTTCCGCACGGGCCATTGAAAAAAGACTTCCAAATTTATTTTACGACTTTGAGTCTACTATGGATTGCCTTAGTAAAATTCAGGATATTTCTAGTGATGATGTCATGGGTGCTGTAGGTTCCTTTAGTGATATTTGTGATCTTCTAGATATTGGCTTTTTGGCTAGAACCTCTATAGTTGGTTCGACGACTCTTTCGTTTGGAGCGGATTATATTACAGATAGTGTTGTTACAGACATTCCTGCAGATCAATGGTATACAGGATTGTTAATGGGATACCAAGCTGTTGTTGCTGCTGGAGGAGCTATTGCCAAGGAAAAAATTAGAGCTTTTTCCGAGGGTGTTATTGATTCTCAAGACGATTTTGAGCAATTCAAAGAAGACGCCGGCGAATTGTTCGATGCAGCAAGAGAAAAGGGGGAAGAAATTGTCGACGGTATAAGAGAGAAGGGTGAAGAATTTGTTGATGGCATAAGGGAGAAGGGGGAAGAACTTCTTGAAAATGCAGGAGAAGCACTTGAAGAAGCTAAAGATAATTTGATGGAATGGGGCTCTCAAAAAGCAGAGGAGATTGCTGAAGGTGCAGAAGAATTAAAAGATATGGCTTTGGAGTGGGGTGCTGAACAATGGGATGGTCTTGGTGAATTAGCATCAGGCGCTGTTGATTATCTTACTTTTTGGGATTAGAAAGAGAGGAATGAAGTATGACAGAAAAATATTTACCAGTTGGAACGATTGTATTATTAAAGGATGCAAATAAGAAGTTAATGATAACAGGATTTGGAATTATCAAACCAGGAAGCGAAAAAGTGTATGATTATAGTGGATGTTCTTATCCAGAAGGAATTATCGATAGCAAGAGTATTTTTGTTTTTGATCATAGTCAAATCGCGGATATTTACTATTTGGGATATGTAAATGATGAGGAAACAAAATTTAAAGCTTTCCTAAAAAATATTCCAACGACTCAAACTCAGGTGGGATAATGGATTATATTATTATTGGATTATCTATTTTAAACATTGTTCTTTTAGTTTTCTTATTGGTAAGAACGCATCATGATGATTCTGTAGTAGAAAAGATAAGTAAGTTAGAAACAGATATTGTAAAAGAAATAGGTGATTTTAAAAACGATTTTAGTAGAGATATTCGTGATGATTTTGAAAAAACAAATGAAAAATTAGATACTAGGCTACGAATGATTACCGATAAAGTAAACGAACGCTTAGATGAAAACTTTGAGAAAACCAATAAAACGTTTACTTCTGTTTTAGAAAGATTATCCAAGATTGATGAAGCTCAAAAGAAAATAGATAGTTTATCTACTGATATTGTTTCTCTACAGGGGATTCTGACGGACAAAAAGACTCGTGGTATTTTTGGTGAAGTTAATTTAGAGCATATTATGTCGAATGTATTTGGTCAACATAATACAAAAATATATGAGATGCAGCATACATTTTCTAATGGAACGATAGCAGACTGTGTCTTGTTTGCGCCAGAACCATTAGGTACGATAGCGATCGATTCTAAATTTCCTTTGGAAAATTATCAGGCAATGGTGAACAAGAAAAATAGTGCGGATGTTCGAGCAAATGCCGAAAAATTGTTCAAAGTCGATATGAAAAAGCATATTGATGCCATTAGTAGTAAATATATTATTCCCGGAATAACTAGTGATCAAGCTATTTTGTTCTTACCAGCAGAAGCTATTTTTGCTGAAGTAAATGCTTATCATACTGAACTATTAGAATACGCTTATAAAAAAAGAGTTTGGATTACTTCTCCAACAACCCTTATCAGTACTTTAACTACTATTCAAATTATTATGAAGAATATTGAGCGGGATAAATATGCTCAAGTGATTCATAAAGAATTACAATTGCTAGATGGAGAATTTTCAAGATATCGTGAAAGATGGGATAAACTTTATAGAAGCATTGAAACGGTTAGTAAGGATGTAAAAGATATTCACACTACCACTGATAAGATAACTAAAAGGTTTAATAGCATTAATCAAGTAGAAATGAGGTCTATTGACTATGAAGAAGATGCTTCAGATTCTTAATTTTGTCATGATAGCAATCGCTATTGTTGGAGGACTTTATTTTGCTATTACGAGAGATAAAGAAATTGGTTTAATTTTAAAAGATAGTTCTATTGTTTTAACGATTACTGCTCCTTATTGGGTGGAAAAACTTTTTCATAAAAAAATATCTACTATGATTAAGTTTATTGTTGTTTTATTCATCTTTAGTGCTCATTTTTTAGGAACAACATTAGAACTTTATAATCATATTGCTTATTTTGATAAAGTGACACATACCATTTCAGGAGTACTAACTGCTTTATTTGCTCTTCTCTTTTTGAAGGTGGCAGATTTATATGACAAAAGAAAAATTGCTTTTAATATTCTTTTTCTTTTATCATTTACTATGTTAGTAGCATCAGGATGGGAGATGTTTGAATATATTGCGAATATTTTCTTTGGTGGAGATGCTCAAAGGGTGGCTTTAACAGGAGTAAATGATACCATGCAAGATATCATTGTAGCTTTCTTAGGAGCCATTTTCATTGCTGTATGTTATGTGTTTGAAGAAAAACGAGGTAAAGAATTATTTGTAAAAGGGTTTATGCAAGGAATTCAATAAAAATAGGTAGCGAACTGCTATCTATTTTTTTTAAATATGATATAATAAATCTAGGTGATGATATGAAAAAGAAAATTTTGATAGGAATTGTACTGTCATTTTTCCTTTTCTTCCCTGAAAAATTATTGGCTGAAGAGGTTAGTAAAACTTGTACCTATTCATCTTATGCAAGCATAACAGACGCGGGAAAGATTACGTCAAGTGGAAGTTATGCAGGAAGGACTGTAACTCTTGAAATTTATACAGATGGATCAAATCAATTGAGTGGTGGACCTGGTGGAAGTGAAGAGGTTTTAAACTGGGGAGAAAATACAGATTATTTTGCTGCTGTTAGCGAAACAGAGTGTCCAGATTACCTTGTTTTGATGAGCAATTTTTATGGTCTTGTTGGAGTAAAATATTATGGAGTGAATGAAGAGGATTTGATGGAATCAGCAACAAAGGCAGCAGATAATTTCTGGCAGACTAATCAGGTTTCTGTTTTCAAAAACGATAATCATCAATCACAATTAGGAATTTATTCTTGTCGCTACCAGTTTTACACTATTGTGGTAAATCGCCTCGACAAAACGCTTTCTCTTTCAACGGATTTAGGGGTAACATCTTCTCTTTCTTATCAAATTGGAGAAACTCTTGAAAGTACTTGGTTTTCTGAAGATCGGAATACTGATGAGTGCTTAGCTACCGTGTCTTGCTATAACAACATTGCTTTGAGTGGTATGGTAACTTATTATATCTTTTCTGATGAAGGCGAAGCTTATGAAGCTGGATATACGGAGTGTGGTGTAAAAACTTGTTCTGGATCAGATTGTAATAGTCAAAATTATTCATGCGAAAGTTATAACAAAAAATTATTTTGCACTAATGGGGATTGTGATGCAGATGATGATAGCATAGAACATTATTATTATAAAATTTCCCAAAACGCAAATGGGGATAATGATCAGTACTATTCTAAAGTTCATGATATAGAGAAAACTACAGCAGCATTTTGTAATGCAATGTTAAGAAGTTATGATTATTCTTCTAATTGTGTTAAAGCATGTATCAACTATGAAAAAGACTTAAGTGATATAAAGGAAAAGTATGGCATTAATTCTGTCACTAGTGATTCTAATAGTTGTAACATATCAGAAAGACTTGTTGCGTGGCTAATAAGAATAGTATCATGGATAAGATATATCGTGCCAGTAGTAATCATTATTCTAACGATTTTAGATTTTATTAAAGCGATAGCAGCAGATAATGAAGATGAAATAAAGAAAGCAAGCGGTAGGTTTGCGAAAAGATTAATTGTAGCGCTTATTATCTTCTTACTTCCATTACTATTAGAGTTCATATTAGGAATTTTTGGTCAAGATACTTACCAATATTGTTTAAAATAGGTAGCGAATAGCTATCTATTTTTTTAAAATATGTTATAATTAGAATAGGTGATGATATGAAAAAAAGATTTTTAGTATTTTTTTTCATTTGTTTCTTTGTTTTTACAACGAAATCTTTGGCATTTTCTTGCCAGTATCAATGTGATGGTGGTTATTGCGATGACTTAAATGATTTTGTCATTGATGTTGATGAGGCAAGTAAGAATATTAGTATAAGTAGAGTAAATAATGGACCTTTAGATACTTTTTTAGAACTGGCTAGCGGAACATCTATTTTGTTCTCCATAGATGATTCTATTTCGCAACAATGGTTTGAAAGTAGTCAATCAGATAAATGTAGTAATCTTTATCTATGTCATTACAGTATTTCGACTACTACACTAGGAGAATTTGCTACTTCTGTTTTAACATCTGGATACGAATTCTATTATGATGATGGTTCAGCTAGGAATAGCACAACTCATTATTATATGGAGGATAAGGAATGGTGGGATTTTCTTACGAATGTCATGTATGCGGGTTGTGGTTACATCTCTTACTCTGGTGAAGATGAGACATTAACACCGGAAGAAAAAGATTTTGAATGTGGAACAATGGATAACGCTATGGAGAAAATAAATGATTTTTATCAGGATATTCATCAAGCAGAGGAACAAGGAAAATCTACTGCTGCTTTATATAAGCAAGTAAATGATGAAATTGATAAACTAGAGGTATATTGTCATGGCGTTTTAAAATCATTAGATTGGTCATCACAGTGCGTAAAAGATTGTACACAAATGGAAAAGGCCATAGCCGATGCAAAAGTAGCAAATCACATAAATAGTATTCAAGGTGATTCTAATAGTTGCAACATATCAGAAAGACTTGCTGCATGGCTAATAAGAATCGTATCTTGGGTAAGATATATCGTGCCAGTAGCAATCATTATTCTCACCATCTTAGATTTTATTAAGGCGATAGCGGCAGATAATGAAGATGAAATAAAGAAAGTAAGTGGCAAGTTTGCAAAGAGATTAATAGTAGCGCTCATTATCTTCTTACTTCCATTACTATTAGAATTCATATTAGGAATTTTTGGCCAAAGTACTTACCAATATTGTTTAAAATAGGTAGCGAATAGCTACCTTTTTTTTAAAATATGGTATAATTAGTCTAGGTGGTTTTATGAGTAGAAAATACTGGTATCTATTTTTTGCTTTTTTCTTGCTTTTATTTTTAGGTGAAAATGTATGTGCGAAAGAAGTAAAAGAAGTTTGTAAGTATACATATCAAAATGATTTAAAATCCGATGGCTCCACAACAACGGGTGGACCTGCTTATCAAAATGCAACAATAACCATTACTATTTATGACGATAATAGTCATGAAGGAACATCTTCTTCTTGGTCTGCATTAGGCGGAAATGAGTCAATAATGAACTGGGGGCAAAGTAAAAAGGGTGCTTCTGATATTCAATCTGGCAATTGTCCTACATATATAGGGGTTATTGCAAGTAATGGACGAGAATGGTATGGTTTTACTTCGGAAACAATATCAACAGAAGGCGTTTCTGTTGCTGAATCTGGAGTTGGTTCTATGTCTGTTTACAAATGGGAAGGTGCAGATACTGATAGTTATACTTGTGAATATCCAGGTGTAGGATATACTATTAAGGTAGATACCAATACAAAGACAGTTGTAATTGAATCAACTAGTTCTGCTTATTTAGGTGTTTATTATTGGAAAGGGGAAGGATTAGAAGAATCTTGGTTTTCTGAAGAAAGGGGAACTGAAAAATGTCTTCCTACCGTTGCTTGTAAATCAGATAAAGGATCTGCTAATTATTATATTTTTAATGATAGCATGGCAGCGAGCCAAGCAGGATATCCTTATTGTGAAAATAGAGAATGCTCTGGTGATGATTGTGATGAAGAAGTAGAATCTTCTTGCCTTACCTATAATAGGTATAAAAATCAAATTGATTCTCTTTATGGGCAAATTGAGAATGGAGAGGATGACGAAGCATCTCTTTATTCACGTGTTCACGAAACTGAACAATATCTTTCGAGTTTATGTCAATCTGTATTTAAAGTTCGTGATTATTCGGATGTTTGTGTGCAGGCTTGCTTAAAGTTGGAAAAAGATATAAGTGAGATAAAAGAGAGCCATGGCATTAATTCCGCTAATGGTGATTCTAATAGTTGTAACATATCAGAAAGACTTGCTGCATGGCTAATAAGAATCGTATCATGGATAAGATATATCGTGCCAGTAGTAATCATTATTCTAACTATCTTAGACTTTATTAAAGCGATAGCGGCAGATAATGAAGATGAAATCAAGAAAGTAAGTGGAAAGTTTGCAAAGAGATTAATTGTAGCGCTTATTATCTTCTTACTTCCATTACTATTAGAGTTCATATTAGGAATTTTTGGTCAAGATACTTACCAATATTGTTTAAAATAGGTAGCGAACAGCTATCTATTTTTTATCGTTTTATAGTATAATAGAAATGGTGAATAGTATGGAAGAGAAAATTTTGGAAATTTTAAATCAGGAAAGAAGAGCTCTCGGAGTTCATGAGATTGAGACCATTATGAAATTAGGAACGGCTGACGATTTAAAAGAATTGTTAAAAGCTCTTAACCAATTAGAAGTAGATACCAAAATCTACCGTACGAAACATGGCAATTATATGTTGTTTGAGGATAGTAATTCTAGAGTAGGAATTTTATCCGTTACCTCTAAAGGAACCGGTTATGTAATGCAGGAAAATGGGGAAGAGATAAAAGTTTATGAAGAACACTTAAATGGAGCAGTCCATAAAGATAAGGTTATCGTAAATATTATCGATAAAAATGCAGAACCAATGGTAGGAGAGGTTATTCGCATTGTCGAACGAGGTGTAAAGCAGTTAGTAGGTACTGTTTTCTACAAGCATGGTAAGATATTCGTAAAACCAGATGACACGAAAATAATGAAAAGTGTCCGTATTGATGTCAATTATTATGCAAATTTAGTCGATGGACATAAAGTAGTTGTCAAGTTATTATCTCCTACGAAAGAATTGGATTATCGTGGAGAGATTATCAAAGTGATTGGACATATTAATGACCCAGGAGTCGATATTTTATCCATCATGGCAAAGTATGAGATTAGTGATGCTTTTCCAGAAGAGGTTATGGAAGAGGTTGCTACGATACCTGATAGAGTAACAGAGGAAGAAATAAAGAAGCGTGTCAAAGATCCAAAACAAGATTTACGGGATAAAGTAATTTTTACGATTGATGGTAATGATACAAAGGATATAGACGATGCTATTTCTCTTACCAAACTAGAAAATGGAAATTATGAATTAGGCGTTCATATTGCCGATGTAAGTTATTATGTTAAAGAAGATAGTGCTCTTGATAAAGAAGCTGCATCCAGAGGAACCAGTGTTTATTTAGCGGACCGGGTAACGCCAATGCTTCCTCATGAATTATCGAATGGTATTTGTTCTTTAAATCCAGGAGTAGATCGACTTGCGATGACTTGCATGATGGAAATTGATCCGAATGGAAATGTAGTTACTTACGATATCTTTGATAGCGTGATTCGTTCTAGAATACAGATGACTTATGACAAAGTAAATTCTATTTTAGAAAGAAATGAAATTCCAGAAGGGTATGAAGATTATGCAGATACCTTAAAATTAATGGCAGAATTGGCTTCCATCTTAAGAAAAAATAAGACTGAAAAGGGATACATTGACTTTGAGTTAGAGGAACCAAAAATTGTTGTCAATGAAAAAGGCGAAGCCATTGATGTTGTCCTTCGGAATCGAGGCGTTGGCGAAAACTTGATTGAAGACTTCATGATTGTTGCGAATGAAACCGTAGCTAGCCATTTCTACTATATGGATTATCCGTTAGTATATCGTGTTCACGGGGAACCTAGTGAAGAGAAAATGACTAATTTCTTGCATCTCGTAAGTGTCCTAGGATATCAAATTCATGCGAACATGAATAAAGTAACGCCTAAATTGATTCAGGAAATATTGAATCAATTAAAAGATAAGAAAGAATATTATATTCTTTCTAGTCAAATGTTAAGAAGTATGCAAAAGGCTGTCTATGATACAACCAATATAGGGCATTTTGGTCTTGCTAGTAAAATCTATTGTCATTTTACTTCTCCTATTCGAAGATATCCAGATTTAACGGTTCATAGATCCATCCGTAAATGCCTTCTTACGGAAGGAGTTAGTGTTGATGATATTAAGAGATGGCAATCTAAGCTTCCTCTTTATGCAGAACATTCTTCAGAACGAGAAAGAGCTTCCGTAGATTGTGAAAGAGAAGTCGATGACATGAAGATGGCAGAATATATGCTATCCCATATTGGAGAAGAATTTAAAGGAATCATTACAACGGTTATGAGTTTTGGTTTTTTTGTCCAACTTCCTAATATGATTGAAGGTCTTGTTCATGTAGAAAGTCTAAAAGACGATTATTATACTTATGATGAATCGACGTTTTCTTTTATTGGAAAGCGAAATAAACGTGGGTATCGCTTAGGCGATGAAGTAGAAGTTGTTGCTATTTCTGCCAACAAAGAAGAACACACAATCGATTTTGCATTAAAGAAGGATGTCCAAGATGAAAAAGAAAAGAATTAGAAAAGGAAGAGTTTTTCTAGCTAGCTTCCTTCTTCTCTTCGTATTGGGATTAGGACTTTTTCTTGTTCTTAAACCTTTTAATCAGGCAAAGAAAGAGCAGACAAAAGAAAACAATTCCAATGTAGTAGAAGAACAAACGCCTCCTGTTGAGGAGATTCTAAAAGAACGAAGAATGTCTCTTGTCATGGTAGGAGATGCACTTATCCACGAAGTGGTGTATAAAGATGCTTTATCCAATGGAAAATATGATTTTTCTTCTATGTTATCTTCCATAGAACCATTGATTCATGACTATGATTTAAGATATTATAATCAAGAAACCATTATTGGTGGGGGAACACCTACCACTTATCCCCGGTTTAATACGCCTGATGCTTTTGCAGACAACATGATTTCGATTGGTTTTAATCTTGTTAGTCTTGCGAACAACCATACTTTAGATAAGAATGAAGATGGTATTTTATACTCTAATAGTTACTGGAAGAAGCAAGAGGGAGTAATAACAACAGGAACCTATTCCTCTAAAGAAGAGAGGGATGAGATTCCTATTTATGAGCAAAATGGAATTAAATATGCCTTTTTATCTTATACGATGGCAACCAATGGATTGAAGACACCTAAGGGAAAAGAATACCTAGTGAATGTCTATTCGCCTGAATTGGCGACACAGGATGTTACGAAAGCAAAAGAAAAGGGCGCAGAAGTCATTTTAGTTGCGATGCATTGGGGAAATGAGTATACCCATAAGCCAAATGCTAGTCAAAAAGAGGTAGCTAATCACTTAGCTAGTTTGGGGGTTAACCTTATTATTGGTGCCCATCCTCATGTCATTCAACCAGTTTCTTATGTAGGAAACACGCTTGTCATCTACTCTTTAGGAAATTTCATTTCTGGTCATGAGACACCAACTTTAGATAAAACGATAGGTCTTATGGTAGGCTTGGATATTGTTGTGGATGAAGATAATTCCGTTCATTTTGAGAATATCAATAAGACGCTATTGTATACGTATTCATCTGCTAGTCGGAAAAATTTTAAAGTATATCCTTTTTCTGAACTAACGGATAAAATTCTAAAAAATTATACAGATTTAGAACAAGAATATTTACAAATTGTAGGGTAAGTTAAAAAGAGGAGTTTCAATATGAAAAAGAGGAGAAAATCTAGAAGTACCATTATTCTGTCTATTATCTTTTTATTAGTGTTAAGTGCGACTATCTATGTATATGTTTCGATTCCTAACAATCAAGTGAAACCGAAGTACGAAGGCCCATCAGAGTCTCCTAACACGGAGAAGAAAGAACCACAGGAGCGAAGGATGTCCCTTGTCATGGTAGGAGATGCGCTCATCCATGGAGCTGTATTTGCGGATGCCCAGACAGGGAAAAACTCTTATAATTTTAAACCGATGTTTACTTCTATTGAAAAAATCATTAAAGATTATGATTTGAAATATTATAATCAAGAAAGTATTATTGGTGGGGGAACTCCGCAACACTATCCACGGTTGAATTCACCAGATGCAATTGGTTCTGATTTGGTATCTATTGGCTTTAATTTAGTCAGTCTTGCCAACAATCATAGCTTAGACAGGAATGAATCCGGTATTCTTTATTCCAATGCTTTTTGGAAAAAGCGAAAAAATGTCATTACAGCAGGTACCTATTCTTCTTGGGAGGAACGAAATGCTCTACCAGTTTATGAACAAAATGGGATTAAATACGCTTTTCTTTCTTATACGATGAGAACCAATGGTTTAACGATGCCATTTGGAAAAGAATATCTTGTCAATGTCTATGAAAAAGAGCAAGTGAAAAAGGATATTGAAACAGTAAAGGAAAAAGGAGCAGAAGTCATCATGGTGGCAATGCATTGGGGAAATGAGTATACCCATGTACCAACGGATGAGCAAAAAGAAGTAGCGAAGTATTTATCTAGTTTAGGAGTCAATCTCATTATTGGCTCTCACCCTCATGTCATTCAACCGATTGGTTATGTCGATGATATGCTCGTTATTTACTCTTTAGGAAACTTTATTTCGGCTCAAAAAGTACTAGGATTAGAAAAGATTATTGGTCTTTTGGTCGGATTAGATATTGTGATTGGTGAAGATGGTAAGGTACGTTTTGAAAATATGGACACCCAACTTCACTATACCTACTACGACTCTAGTAACCGTAATTTTAAAGTATATCCTTTTTCTGAATTGACCGATAAGATTTTAAAAAATCATGAAGCGATAGAAAAGGAATACATGGAAATAGTAAGCAGGGAGGTATAACATGGAAATTACAAATCGAAAAGCAAAATATGACTATGAAATAGAGGAGACATATGAGGCAGGAATTGTCTTAAAAGGGACAGAAATCAAATCTATTCGTAATGGAAAAGCACAGTTAAAAGATAGTTATGCCATTTTGAAAAATAATGAAGTCTATCTTCTAAATATGCACATCAGTGTGTATGAAAATGGAAATATTTTCAATCATGACGAAACACGGACGAGAAAATTGTTGCTTCATAAAAAAGAGATTTTCAAGATTCGGGATAAAATCGCTCAAGAAGGATATACATTAATCCCTATTAAGGTATATTTTGTGAAAAACCACGCTAAAGTCTTGTTAGGAATTGCTCGCGGTAAGAAAAATTATGACAAACGTGAGACAATTAAGAAACGCGATATGGAACGTGACATGAAGCAGCATATGAAACGCCTGTAAGCGATGAAATCTTATGAAAAACAATAGAAAACTATTGCAATCACTTTTAAAATATTATATACTTAAGTTGTAAGACTAGCGAAAGGGAGTGTGCTTATGCAAATTACATCTGTAAATGTCAAGAAAATTGACAAAGAAGAATCTAGAATGAAAGGGATTGCTTCTGTATTGATCGACGACTGCTTTGCCGTACGTGATATCAGAATTATCGAAGGAAACGATGGACTTTTCATCGCTATGCCAAGTCGTAAAAATGCAGAAGGCGAATATCATGATATAGCGCATCCAATTAATTCTGAAACAAGAAAAATGTTTGAAGATGCAATTTTTGAAGCTTACAATAAAGAAGAAGCTGAATAAAAAACTCGAAAGAGTTTTTTTTCATATCTAAAGGACTTGTACCATATAGTTTACTAGGAGGCATATATGGATAAAGAGATGACTTCTTATAATCATAACATTACCATTACAGAAAGAAAAAACATTGCTGTAAGTGGAGTGAAAAAAATTGACAATTTTGATTCCCAGGAGTTTCAGTTGGAAACGACGATGGGGTATCTTAGTATTAAGGGCACGGATTTAGAAATTATTAAGCTAGATACCTATCAAGGAAACGTTTCCATTAAGGGAAAATTTAACAGTTTAACGTATACCGAAAATACCAAAAAAGAAAAAGAAGATTCCCTATTCTCCAAGATTTTTAAATGATACCACTTTCTCTTCAATTTTCATTGATTGGTTATTCTTTTCTATTTGGAATTCTTTTTTTTCTTTTCTACTACTTCCTAAAAAAACTACTATATTGTGACAATGTCTATTTTCGTATTTTAAATACGTTTAGCTTTATTCTCTTATCGACTCTTCTTTATTTTTTAGGATTAGAAAGAATTAGTGACGGAATTTTACATATTTATTCTTTATTTTTGATTTGTGCGGGTTTTATCGTAGGGGATGTCATTGCAAGAAAAATAAAAAAATGATAGAATGAATATGGTGATAGTATGGCAAAGAGAAGAAAGGAAATGACTGCTCAAGCGAAAAATCGATTGATTGTATTTGGACCACTTTGTCTTCTTTTAATCGGATATTTTGCCTTTACTGTCTTCTCTTATACGACGACTTTGTATCAGTTAAAAAAGGAAAAAGCGGAATTAGAAAAAACGTATTTAGAACTGCAAGAACATGCAGATGAGTTAAAAATAGAAATTGATAAATTACATGATCCCGAATATATTGCTAAGTTTGCTAGAGAAAACTACTTATATTCTAAAGAAGGGGAGCTCATTATTAAAATTAATGAGTCTCAAGAAGAAGTAGCAACGCAAGAAGATAAGCTAGAGATGAACAAAAACGTTATTACGATATCATTAGGAGTATTATTCGTTGTCTTTTTATATATTATTTTACATGACAAAAAGAAAAAGAAATCGGAATGATTTCTTTTTTTAGGCTTTCAATTCATCTAGAATACTTTTCTTACCTTTTTGTTCCTCATATAATTCTTTTTTAGAATATTTCTTGAAGAAGGCAACAATACAGGAAGGAAAAGAACGAACTAATTTATTATACCCCACTGTAATATCATTGTAATATTTTCGTAAGGCAACAATTTCTGATTCCGATTCCATAAGATGTACTTGCGTTTTTAGATATCCCTCATTTTTCTTCAATTCTTCATATTTATTAGCGTATGCTTGAAATTCTTCAATAGCAGCATATAATTGTTTGTCGAGTTCAATATTGGAAACGCTTTGTGATCTTAGCTTAATAACGGTTGGAAGAATGGTATCGGTTGCTTCCGTATTGACACTTTCCTTAATGAAGTCAATTGATTTATTCAGTAAGTCAAACCTTTTTCGTAATACAGAATCAATGCTTACCTCTGCTTCGTTAATCCGAATAATATATTCTTGAAAGTGGTTGTAGGTAAAAAGAAAAAAAAGAGTAAAGATGCCTACAACAGCTACTATGGATAGTAAGACGATTGCTAATGTCATATCATCACCATACTCATTATAGCAAATTTCCCTTTTTTTGACAACTTTTAAATAGAAGGATAGAAGATATCACTTGTGTTAATTTGTTCATCAAATTTGATATAGTTTACATAAATCAAAAGTAGTAAATACCAATTTCCTGTCGAAGGATCGCTCAGGATAATATGGTCTTTTCCTGATTGCTCAATGACGCCTCGAAAGACACGATCACGCCACTCTAAAGAATCCGCAAAAGACATGTAAACTTCTACTTGTTTTCCTCGATTGAGCCGTAAAATGTTTTCCACATAGGATTGTTCATTTAAAGGGGGAGTGTTTTGATAGGGAGAGATATTCCCATAGTTATTGTTCATAAAATCATCCTTTCTTCTAAAATATATTTTCTAAAAAGAAGAAATATGATATAATGGCACTAGAAACATTGATAGGTGATAGAATGAAAAAATTAAAAATCGGTTTATTAATCGTTATGGTAAGTTTACTATTTTTACCAGCCGTTCAGGCAATCGAACCTACGCAAACTTCTTATGTAACTTGTGGTTCAGCTACCAATATTCCAGCTCCTATTCCACAACTTACAAGTATTGCGTATACCCTAATTGTTATTGCTGCACCCATTATTCTCATTATTTTCAGTATTGTTGCTTTGGTAAAGGCGATTGTCGCTGGAACTCCAGATGAGATTATGAAAGCAAAAGGAAAATTAATTAAGAAGTTTATTGCGACAGCAGTTATCTTTTTCGTAGCGGGAATTACGCAGTTTGTTGTAACACAATCCGCTGCCGCTTCTGAAAATGCTAGTATCTCAGAATGTTTAAGTTGTTTCTTATATAATGATGGTTGTCAACCTAGTGGACAGCTAGAGGCTTATCAATCTAATGATGGTATAGCTTATATCTCTCCTCAAAATTTGACAAAATAAGATCGTTTGTGGTACGATTATGGCGTCTTCTAAAGAAGACGCTTTTTTTCATTTTAAAGGAGGTTTCTATGACTAAACTATTAGTGATGCCACCTCATAAAGAGGAGTTGGAAAATATCCTAGAATATGCAGATGCTATTCTAGTTGGAATTACCAATTTTTCGGTTAATTTTACAGAAATCTCGGAAGATGAATTAAAAGAAGTGGTAGAAAAAGTAAAGGGAAAGAAAAAGGAAGTTTTCATCTCTCTTAATAAGAATATGCATAATGGCGATTTAGAATCTTTAGAGCGCCTTTTAAAGAAGTGTCAGGAATATCAAGTTGATGGTATTTTTTATTATGATGTAGCAGTTTTACAAATTCATCATAGACTATCGTTAGACTTACCACTCATTTGGAGTGCGGAGCATTTAGCGACTAATTCTCATACCATTATCTATTGGGAACAACATGGTATTCAAGGAGTATTCCTATCGAATGAAATTACCAAACGGGAAATTTTAGAAATTCAGGAAAGTATTCATGTTCCTTGCATTGTTCAAGTTTTTGGATATCTACCGATGTATGTATCAAAAAGATTGGCGATTTCAAACTATTTAAAACATTTTCAATTAAAAACGAATTCTAAAGAGTTTTACCTGTGGAAGGAAGAAAATACCTATCCGATTTTAGAAAGAAAAATTGGGACAGAGATCTATTCTTCTTTTATTCAAAATTCCATAACGGAATATTTAGAATATCAAAAGCATAATATGGAGTACGTTTTCATCAGTGGTGCTTTTCTTCCTATTGATAAGTTTCAAAGAGTACTGGAATTATTCTCAATCGTAACAGATACGAATCGAGAAGAAGTAAAGGAAGAACTAAACACATTATTTCCAAATAACGGTTTGGGATTTTTATATAAAGAAACGGTTTATCAGGTGAAGAAAAATGAGAAGTAAGCCAGAGTTGTTAGCGCCAGCAGGAGATTTAGAAAGATTAAAGGTAGCGCTTCTTTACGGAGCAGATGCTGTCTATTTTGGAGGGCCTTCTTTTGGTCTTCGGGCAAATGCTATTAATTTTACACTAGAAGAGATGAAAGAAGCAACAATATTCGCCCATAAGCTGGGGAAAAAAGTTTATGTAACTGTCAATATTGTTCTTCATAATAAAGAAGCAGAATCGTTAGTATCCTACCTTAAACAGATTGAAGAAACGGGGATAGATGCCATTATTGTAAGTGATCCTTATGTAATTGAAATGGCAAAAAAACATACCCATTTAGAGATTCACCTGTCTACGCAACAGTCGACAGTTAATTATGAATCAGCTTCCTTTTTTCAAAAAGAGGGAGTTAGTCGAATTGTTCTAGGTAGGGAATGTACAAAAGAGGAAATTGAAGAGATTATTCAAAAAGTTCCGGTTGAAATAGAGACGTTTATTCATGGAGCGATGTGTGCTGGATATAGTGGTAGATGTGTCTTATCGAATTTCTTAACAGATAGAGATGCTAACCGAGGCGGATGTAGTCAAATTTGCCGTTGGGATTTTAAATTATTAGACGAACAGAAGAATATTATCGAAGGAGAAAGAGACTTTACTTTGTGTAGTAAGGACTTGTCTCTTCTCAAATATATTCCAGAAATGATAGAAATGGGAATTTCTTCCTTTAAAATAGAGGGAAGAATGAGATCAGTCTATTATATTGCGACGGTGGTATCGATTTATCGAAAAGTGATGGATGATTATTTCCTTAACAAGGAAAATTATGTTTATGATGAATCGTTAGAGAAAGTATTACGTGCTGTTGCGAATAGAGATTCTGTACCACAGTTTTTCCACGGTTCTTATGGAGAAGATTGTAGCTATTATAATGGAAGAGAAGAAGTTTCTAATCAAGATTTTTTGGGAATTGTTCTTTCCTACGATGACGATAAGAAAGAGGCTTTAATAGAGCAACGAAATTACTTTAAAAAAGGGGATAAAATAGAGATATTTGGACCCCATCATGAAGTGATTCCTTATCAAGTATCGGATATTTATGATGAAGAGGGAAATCTTATCGAAATTGTGAGACATCCAAGACAATTAGTAAGAATTCCAGTCGCTGAAAAGCTAGAACCTTATGATATGATAAGGGTTTCTAAAATAAGTTGACAAATAAGGAAAAAAGTAGTATTATTTGGTAGACTTAATGTTAAAAAGAAAGTTAAAGGTGGATTTTATGTCAAGTGCAAAAGAAATTTATCTAACGGAAGAAGGGTTAGAAGAAATAAAAAAAGAACTAGATGTTCTAAAACTCGAGAGAAGACCTGAAATTATCCAGGCTTTAAAAGACGCTAGAGCATTAGGTGACTTAAGTGAGAATGCAGAATATGATGCCGCTCGTAACGATCAGGCACAAGTGGAAGCTAGAATTCAAGAGCTAGAGCATATGATTGAAAAAGCGGTTGTTATTAAGGATGTAAATAAAGATGTTGTCTCAATTGGTACTAGAGTAACTATTGAGTATGTAGATGATAAAGAACAAGAAGAGTACTCAATCGTTGGTAGTAAGGAAGCTGATCCATTTGCGAATAAAATTTCCAATGAATCTCCTATTGCGAAAGCCATTATGGGATTAGGAGTAGGGGCTGTTGTATCAGTTGATAGTCCAAATGGTAAGTACGAAGTTAAAATTGTACAAATTGCGTAAAGTGAAGAAAATTCTTCACTTTTTTTCTTTTCTTTTGGAAGAGAATTGCTATAATTTAGGTAGAAGGAGGCGCTATGGAAAAAAGCATTTCTGAAGTATTAGATCAAAATAGACGAATTATTGAACAAAATAGGAGATTGCAAGAGCAATTAGACAATATTAGTGAGTATTTAAAATCGTTAGAACAAAAGTTGGAGTTTTCTAACGCCGTTTCGATTGTCAATAATCGTTCGGTATCAATTCTTTCTAGTTCCGAGGATTTATTTGATGAGGCAGATCAAGCGGAAGCTAGTCAAACAGTAAAAAGTTGGAAGGAGAAAGAAGATAGTAATCTCATGCAACTCATTGACATGAGTAGAGCAAAATACATTTAAAAAGACTCTAGGAAACTAGAATCTTGTCAATAATTCCATATTCTAATGCTTCATTCGCATCCATGAAAAAATCTCGTTCGGTATCATTTTCAATGATACCTTTTTCTTTGCCCGTATTACGAGCTAAAATGTCATTTAACTTTTGTTTGATTTTTAAGATATGCTCAGCGGCAATTTTAATTTCGGTTGCTTGTCCCTGTGCTCCTCCTAAGGGCTGATGAATCATGACTTCACTATTGGGAAGGCAAAATCTCTTTCCCTTTGCTCCACTTGAAAGGAGGAAAGCACCCATGGATGCTGCCATTCCAAGACAAATGGTCGATACGTCGCTTTTGATAAAGTGGATGGTATCATAGATAGCCATTCCAGCTGTCACACTTCCACCTGGAGAATTGATATAAAGAGATATATCTTGGTGATTAATAGAATCTAAATAGAGCAATTCACTCACGATGATATTGGCTAGATTTTCATCAATTTCTCCGGTTAGAAGAATAATCCGGTCTTCTAGTAACCTGGAGTATAAATCATAGACTCTCTCACTGCCATGTTTTTTTTCGATAACAGTAGGAATTAACAAGCATATCATCTCCTAATATTATCATAGGATGAAATAGGGGAAAATATTCAAAAATTAATGACAAAGGTATATTTTTTTGATAAAATAGTCTATAGAGAATAGAGGGATTGTATGAGTGAGAAGACAGTTGAGGTGACCTATAACCAGCTAGAAGTAAAAGAGTTTCCTGTTGGTACCACTTTAAAACAAATCAGTAAGAGTTTTAGACAGTATTATGACTATGATATTCTAGTAGCAAAAGTCGATAATGATATTACGGAACTCTCCGATGTGATTACAAAAAAATGTAATGTTGAATTCTATGATAGAAGTAGTACATTGGGTCATAGTGTTTATGCCGCTAGCGCGATATTTATGATGTTAGTAGCGGTAAGACATTTATATGGCGAAGAAAAAGAGGTTTTAATTGACCATTCTATCGATTTAGGTGTCTTTTGTAGAATCGAAGGGATGGAGATGACCGATGAGATTGTTTCTGCCATTGAAGATGAGATGCATAAGATTTATACAGATGATTACGTTTTCAAAAAGATGAATGTCTCTCGGGTCGATGCCATTCAATATTTCAAAAAGAAAAAGAGAATGGATAAAGTAAATGTTTTGAAATATATTTCTAATACGTTTGTTAACCTCTATCGCTTAGATGATATGTATGATTATTTCTATACGAAATTAGCTTTTAGTACAAGGCAAATCAATGAATTTAGATTAACGAGAATCGATACTAGGGGATTTGTATTATCCCTTCCTAGTACGCTAAATCCAGAATGTACTTTGGATTATGTTCATCATGAGAAAGTGTTTGAAGAATTCCAACGGTATAATGAGTTATGTATGCGCCTCGGAATCAACAACGCATCGGATTTAAATCAGGTGGTATCGAATGCTCAAATCGATGATTTAATTCGCTTAGCCGAAACAAATTACAACACACAATTAGTACGTATATCAGATGTCATTGCTGAAAAGAAGGACGTGAAGTTAATTCTGCTAGCAGGTCCTTCTAGTAGTGGAAAGACAACGACAGCAAAGAAATTAGTCACTTGTTTGCGTAGTAGAGGAATAAACATCATTCAACTTTCGACAGATGACTACTTTGTTAATAAAGAAGATACTCCTAAAAATGAAAAGGGAGAATATGATTTTGAATCTCTTTATACAGTAGATTTAAATCTATTCAATAAACACTTATCACAACTTTTAGAAGGAAAGAAAGTAGAAATTCCTTTCTATAACTTTGTGACTGGGAAAAGAGAATATCGCGGTCATTACGAAAAGTTGGGACCTAACGATATGATTATCATTGAGGGAATCCATGCCTTAAATGATATCTTGACGATGTCTGTCGATCGAAAAAATAAATATAAAATTTATATTAGTCCATTGACACAAATCAATATTGATAATCACAGCCATGTGCATACGAGTGATTTGCGAAAGTTAAGAAGGATTGTTCGTGATAGTAAGACCCGTGGTTATACGGCTTCTCAGACTTTACATATGTGGAAGTCGGTAGAAATGGGAGAACGAAAAAATATTTATCCTTTTCAGGATGAGGTTGATTCTGTTATCAATTCGTCACTCATTTATGAGGTGGGAGTTTTAAAGACTTATGTAGAACCGCTTCTCTTCTGTGTGGACGAAAGTGATAAAGAGTATCCAGAGGCATTGAGGCTAATTAATTTCTTACGAAATTTCTTGCCTATTCCAAGTGATGATGTGCCTATGGATTCCGTATTAAGAGAATTTATTGGGGGAAGTTGCTTCAAAAATTAGAAAGAGGGAAGAAAATGATAAAAGTAGCAATTAACGGATTCGGAAGAATAGGAAGACTTGTATTTAGAATTATGGAAGAAGATCCTGCATTTGAAGTAGTCGCTATCAATGATTTAACGGATGCAGAACAGTTAGCATATCTATTGAAATATGATACTTCTCATCGTTGTTATCGTGTAGATGAAATTTCTCATGATGAAAATTCTATTATTGTAGGGGGAAGACATATTCGTGTTTATGCAGAAACAGATCCCGCTAATCTTCCATGGGGAGAACTTGGTATTGACGAAGTGTTTGAATGTACTGGTAGATTTACCGATTTAGAGAAGGCATCTGCTCATATTCGTGCTGGAGCTAAAAAGGTTATTATTTCTGCTCCTGCTAAAGGAGATTTAAAGACTATCGTTTACAATGTTAACCATGATACATTAGATGGTAGTGAGACGGTTATTAGTGCGGCAAGTTGTACGACGAACTGTTTAGCGCCTGTTGTCAATATTATTGAGAAAAATATTGGTATTGTAAAAGGATATATGACCACTGTTCATGCTTATACCAATGATCAAGCTACTCTAGATATTGCTCATAAAAAAGGAATCAATGCTCGTCGTGGTAGAGCTTGTGCAGCAAACATTGTGCCATCTTCAACAGGAGCTGCAAGTGCTCTTGGATTAGTTATTCCATCTGTTAAGGGAAAAATGGATGGTGGAGCGCTTCGTGTTCCTACTACGACTGGTTCTGTTGTTGACTTAACCTTAGAACTTGCTAGAAATACTTCTGAAGAAGAACTAAACAATCTATTTAAGGCCAATGCTAATGAGACGATAGGATTTACAATGGACCCAATTGTTTCTAGTGATATCATCGGTTCTCATTTAGGTGGACTTGTTGATGGCCAACTTACCAAAGTTTTGGAAGTAGATGGCAAACAAATGGTAAAAGTTGTTGCTTGGTATGATAACGAAATGGGTTATAGTGCACAAATGGTTCGTACCGCTAAATATCTAGGACAAATGTAAACTAAAAAAATACTTCTTGATGAAGTATTTTTTTTACGAAAAACTATGTTATAATAACATTGGAAAGGTAGGGATATCGTGGGACCAATTTTAATTTTTTTATCGATTTTACCTGTCTTTCTATTAGGACAATACATTTATAATAATGATTTTGAAAAAGAACCAAAGGGGTTACTAATCAGTTTGTTTTTGATGGGAATAGGGTCAACGGCTATTACGCTTGGTGTTTCTTACGTCATGGATCAAACGATTCCTTTCTTCTCAACGGATAATGCCGAGAATCTAAATATTTTTACACTCATTCCTTATGTTTTTATTGGAGTTGCCCTTATCGAGGAATTTTCGAAATGGTTTTTTGTCTATGTCATTGGTTACCATAATAAAGAATTTAATCATGCGTATGATGCGATTGTTTATTCCACTTTTGTAGCCCTAGGATTTGCTTGTATTGAAAACATCATTTATGTCTTAACGGGTGGTCTCTCTACCGCAGTTGTAAGAGCGATTACAGCAGTTCCAGGACATGCCTGTTTTGGTGTCATCATGGGATATCACTTAGGAATGGCTAAGACAGCAGATAAACATAAAAATAAAGAATTATCCAAAAAACACAAATGGAAAAGTCTTTTTTATCCCATTCTTTTTCATGGAATCTATGACTATTTAGTATATGGTGCGACAATGGCCAGTCCATTTACAATTTTATTTGTGATTTTTGTATGTTTCTTATTTAATGAGGTACCAAAAAAAGTACGTCAATTAGCTAGTGTTCACTATGACATAGCGGAAAATGCTTATAATGCTCCAGTTGTCGCAACTCGGTATCAAACCACTTATCGGTATCTTTTCTGTCCCATTTGTGGTGAGAAGGTTATCGGTAAATTTTGCCCAAAATGTGGACATAATCATCTAGAAAATACCGAAGGGAATAATTAATGCTTGACAAACATAGAATATTTATGTATAATCTTTCGTGTAATGAAAAAAAGGAAAGCGATGTATCCACATCCACCTGATTGCTTAAGCAGTAGGTAAAGGCCAAGATTGAAATATCATATGTGCTTGAAAAGTGGATACCCTGTATGCACTTTTTTCATGGTATAAGATACCATTTCATTTATGAAAATAGGAGGTGTTTGTTATAGCAAACAAAGAAAGAGATTTGTTCATTAATGAACAAATACGTGCAAAAGAAGTCATGGTTATTGGACCAAACGGTGAACAGTTAGGAATTAAGAATATTAAGGATGCGCTTACGCTCTCAACCTATGCAGGGTTTGATCTTGTCTTAATTAATCAAAATGGTAATCCACCGGTATGTAAAATTATGGATTACAATAAGTTTAAATATGAAAATAAGAAAAAACAAAAAGAGAATTTGAAAAAGCAAAGAGAAACCAATTTAGAAATGAAGGAATATCGGCTTTCAGTAGCCATCGATGTTCATGATTTCAATACGAGAGTAAACCAAGCTGTTAAATATTTAGAAAAAGGTCACCGTGTAAAAGCTTCTATCCGTTTTAAAGGACGTGAAATGGCTCATACAGAATTAGGACGTGATGTTCTATTGCGTTTTGCGACGGCTCTTGAAAGTGTCGCTGAAATTGAGCAAAAACCACTTCTTGATGGACGTAATATGACAATGATACTTATGCCAAAAAAAGAAAAATAGGAGGAATATTATGCCAAAATTAAAAACACACAAAGGAACAAAAAAGGTATTAAATGTTCGTGATGGTGGATCAGTAAAAATTGGACACCCAGGAACAAGACACAATACAGGAAAGAAGAATGCCGCTTCTAATAGAAGTGGAAGACATGCTTCTGCATTATCAAAGGCAGATGCAAATAGATTCAAAAACGTTAAATTTAACTAGTTGAAGGAGGATAAAAAATGGCAAGAGTAAAAGGTGGAACTATCCACGCTGCAAGAAGAAAAAAAGTTTTAAAATTAGCTAAAGGTTACTTTGGAAGCAAACATAAATTATATAGAACTGCAAAAGAACAAGTAATGCACTCTTTGAAATATTCTTATAGAGATAGAAGACAAACAAAGAGAAATATGAGAAAGTTATGGATTACTCGTATTAATGCTGCTTGTCGTATGAACGATATTAGTTATTCTAAATTTATCGATGGATTAAATAAAGCAGGAGTAACCATTAATAGAAAGATGTTGAGCGAAATTGCTATTCAAGATGCAGCTGCATTTACGAAATTAGTAAATGTTGCCAAAGATGGTTTAGCAGGAAAAAGTTCAAAGCCAGCAGTAAAAGAAGAGAAAGTTGCTAAAGAAGAAAAGAAAGACACAGATGTTTCTAAAATGTCTGTAGCTGAGTTAAAAGAATTAGCTAAACAAAAAGGAATTGAAGGATATACAACTATGAAAAAAGCAGAATTAGTAGCTGCTTTAAGTTAAGAATGATTCGTCATTCTTTTTTTGTACACATTTTCTTTACAAATCAAGTATAAGCTTAAATATTTTATATAAAAAGTAACAAAGTGCAAAAATCGTTTCTTTCAATTTTCCCCTTTTTCCCCTCTATTATTTGCCTATTTTAGCACTCGCACTTGACAAGTGCTAAAATAATAGTATAATGTTATATGTATCGTTCAGATTATGAAAGAGGGGGATATTATGAATATGCAAAATCCATATCAAGAAAGTTTGGAAAATGTATTAGAGAAGTATGGAAGGGATATCACCAAATCCGTTCGTGATGGAAAGGTAGATCCGGTTATTGGCCGTGATGAAGAGGTTCGAAGCATTACGCGAATTCTTTCTAGAAAGACGAAGAACAATCCCGTTTTAATTGGAGAACCAGGAGTTGGTAAAACAGCTATTGTAGAAGGTCTTGCCCAACGGATTGTAAAAGGTGATGTACCTGCTAGCCTAAAAGGAAAAACGATTTGGGAACTCGATTTAGGTGCCTTAATTGCTGGCGCGAAGTATCGTGGTGAATTTGAGGACCGTTTAAAAGCGGTTTTGAAAGAAATTGAGAAAACAGATGGCGAAACGATTATGTTTATCGATGAAATCCACATGATTGTCGGTGCGGGAGCGGAAGGAGCAATGGATGCTGGTAACATGCTAAAACCGATGTTAGCGCGTGGCGAAATTCATCTAATTGGAGCTACTACCTTAAATGAGTATCGTAAATACATTGAAAAGGATGGGGCACTCGAACGTAGATTTCAAAAAGTAAAAGTATCAGAACCTACCGTTTTAGATACGATTACCATTTTGCGTGGGTTAAAATCTCGTTTTGAAGTCTTCCATAGTGTCAATATTAAAGATAAAGCGTTAGTGGCAGCTGCTACCTTATCTGATCGTTATATTACAGATCGTTTCTTACCAGATAAAGCGATTGATCTAGTGGATGAAGCCTGCTCAACGATTAAAGTTCAAATGGATTCTGTTCCAACGGAACTAGATACGTTAACCCGTAAAATTATGCAATTAGAAATTGAACTTCAGGCTTTGAAAAAAGAAAAGGATGAGCTTTCTAAGAAAAGGGTAGAGGAAATTCATGAAAAGTTAAAAGGCATGAAAGAAGAAGAAAAAAATCTTCGTAACAAATGGGAAGAAGAAAAATCAATCCTATCTAAGATTAATGCCAAAAAAGAAGAAATCGAAAAACGAACCTTTGAATTGGAGCAAGCGGAAAATGATTACAACCTAGAAGTAGCAGCGCGACTTCGTCATGGGGTAATTCCAACTTTAAATAAAGAGTTAGAAGAGCTAAGAAGTGAGACGGATTCTCAAATTCTAAGTGATGAAGTAACTGAGGAAGATATCGCTCAGGTAGTTTCTAAATGGACGAATGTGCCTGTTTCTAAATTAGTTGGCGGGGAAAGAGAGAAACTTTTAAATCTAGAAGAGAATCTTAAAAGAAGAGTAAAGGGTCAAGATGAGGCTTTAAAATTAGTAAGTGAAGCCATCATACGGGCTCGAGCAGGTATTAAGGATCCTAATCGTCCGATTGGTTCTTTTATGTTTTTAGGACCTACTGGTGTTGGAAAAACAGAAGTAGCAAGATCACTTGCTGAAGAACTATTCGATGATGAACGTCATATGGTTCGAATTGATATGAGCGAATATATGGAAGCTCATAGTGTTGCTAGATTGGTAGGAGCGCCTCCTGGATATGTAGGATATGATGAAGGGGGACAGTTGACCGAGGCAGTTCGAAGAAATCCTTATAGCATTGTCCTATTCGATGAAATAGAAAAGGCTCACCGTGATGTATTCAACATTTTATTACAAATCCTAGATGATGGTCGAATTACGGATTCTCAAGGAAGAACAGTAGACTTTAAAAATACCATTATCATTATGACTTCTAACTTAGGAAGCGAGTACATTTTAAATAACGAAAAAGATAGTGAAGAGTTAGTAATGAAGGAACTAAAACTCAACTTTCGACCTGAATTTATCAACCGTATCGATGAAGTAATCGTCTTTAAGTCTTTAACAAAAGATATCATTTCTGAGATTATTGATAAAATTATTCGAGAAATAGAAGCAAGATTAAGTGATAAAAAGGTTACTTTCCTTCTTACGGATAAGGCAAAAGAGTATATTATTGATCAAGCTTTTGAACCAGAATATGGAGCACGTCCTATTAAGCGATTTATCTCTCGGAACTTAGAGACCTTGATTGCGAACAATTTAATTATGGATAACATTAAGTTTCAGTCTGAAATTATTATCGATGTTGATAAAAATGGATTTTTTTTAAGAGAAAATAAGTAATATTTTCTCTTTTTTGATATAATGAGAGAGTAAGGTAGAAAGAGTAAATGAGGTGTGTTGTGGAAAAAAAGAAGAAGTACTGGATAATAATGGGGATATGCCTCGTTGTTGTTTTCATATTTATGGTTGTTGCAGGGACATCTATGCTCGCAACAGATTCTGGATGGGATGTTGACTACGATAGTGATTCGTCTTCTTCCTCTGGAGGGGGAGATCTCATCTTTTTAGTATTGCGATTAATCCTATTAGTTATCGAGTATCCTGTTGTTGGAATTCCTGTTTGTATCTTGGTTATCTTCCTTTTGATTTCCACTTTGAAACCTAAGAAGGGAAAGAAAGTAGACCCTATCCAAAATATTCATTTTATTGAAGCAAGCGCTTTTGATCCAAATACGAAAGCAATTCTTCTTCGAGCTTATCAAGTCTTTTATGATACACAAATTGCTTGGATGAATTTTGATCATGAGAAACTACGAAATTTGCTCACAGATGAACTTTATAATACCTATAAAAATCAATTAGATACTTTGCAACTAAAAGGACAAAAAAACATCATGGATAATTTTATTTTGAGACAGATTGGGTTACAATCCCAAACCGTGGAAGAAAATGTCGAGACGACGGTCATCTTTTTATCTATCAGTTTTTATGATTATGTAGTAGATGCGAGTGGTAAGGTGGTAAGAGGAAAGAAGTCGACGATGGTAACGATGCAGTATAAACTTACTTTTGTTGCGAATATCGTTGCTCAGGAGGTCTGTCCAAGCTGTGGAGCTCCTCTTACAAAACAAAATTTCTGTGAGTATTGTAGATCGCCAATTCAAGGTCTTTCGGCAGATATGCGTCTAGCGAAAAAGGAAGTTATTCATCAAACGACAGGAGGTATGTAAAATGTTTGAAGAATTACAAAAATTAGAACCGTCTTTTACGGAAAGTATGTTTAAAACGAAAGTGGATAACATCTTTGTTTTGATGTTGAATTCCATTATGTTCCGGGATATTGAAAGAGTATCTTCTTCTCTAGGAGAAACTTTAAGAGAAGAGGTTTCCACTAGAATTGAAAATTTGAAAGCGAATAATGAGATTCAGATGTATGATGAACTCAATGTAAAACATACAGAAATAAAAAAGGTCGAAATCTTGGAAGACAGATATCGGATAGAAGTACTTCTAACTTCTCGATATATGGATTATAAGTTGGATAATAGTACGAAAAAATTAAAGAGCGGAGATAATTCAAGAAGGGTAGAGAAATCTAATTTTCTCGTTTTTGAAGAAAAGAGAAAACACAAATCTTTAGGTATTGCGGCAAAGTGTCCAAACTGTGGGGCTCCTATTGATTATAATAAAACGGGCGTATGCGAATATTGTAAACAACAGATGCCAAAAGAAGATTATGACTGGGTTTTAGTTTCTTGGAGAGAATCTTTATGAGAAAGCAAATTCCTTTATTTTTAGCAGCGGTTATCATGCTAGGACTCTTGTATGCTTTTCATACGGAACTAGCTATGCAGTCAATCGCTACGGATTCAGGATTTGATACGAGTTATGATAGTGGTGGAGGCTATTCTGGAGGGTCAGATTCTTGGTCTTCCTATGATTCTTCTTCCAGCTCTGGTGGTGGAGATTTGACGTATGAACTTCCTCCTGTCGGGGCTATGATTTTAATTTCTTCGATTGTTTTAGCTCTTTTTGTCATCACGGCCACTGTTCTTCTTATCAAAGAGGGATGGAAAAAGGGAAAAATAGATGTTCTTGTTGCTCTTGCCTTTTATGTTGGAATTGATGTTCTTATTCTTTTCCCTCTTTATGTTATTACGTTATTTGTCATTGCCATGGTTATTTTTGTTCTTTATATGTCTCTTTCCTCTTCTCCTAAAAAGACAAAGATTTCTTCTATTAGATCTAGTAAAAAATATAAAGAAATCCCATTGGAAGAGGGAGATCAAGAACTTGTCAATGAAAGTTACATCGTATTCTACAACGTTCAAATGGCTTGGATGAATTTTGATTATGATGCTTTAAAAAATCTAGTAACAGACGAACTTTACAATATGTATTGTAACCAGTTAGATACTTTGAAAATAAAGAATCAAAAAAACATTATGAATCAGTTTGAATTGACGAGAATTTTCCTTGTTAAAAAAGAAAAAAAGGATGACCTAATTACGTTTCAAGTTCAACTAGAAGTAAGCTTTTATGATTACATTGTTGATGAAAAGGAAAAAGTGGTTAGAGGAAACAAAAATCGAAAAGTTCACATGACCTATTTATTGACATTTGTCTATAATGAAAAATCGATAGAATGTCCAGGATGTGGTGCTTCTTTAGATGGAAAACAAACTACTTGTCCTTATTGTGGTTCTCCTATTCAGGCTGTGGGAAACAGTATTCGACTTTCTAAAAAAGAAGTGTTGGAACAAAGGTGAGGTGAGAGATATTGAAAAAACAAATACCTTTATTTTTAGCAGCGATTATCATGTTAGGACTAATGTATGCTTTCCATACAGAACTAGCTATGCAGTCAATCGCAACCGATTCAGGGTGGGATGTTGATTATGACTCCGGATCTAGTTATGACTACGATTACGATTCTGGATCTAGTTATGATTATGACTACGACTATGATTCTTATGATAGTGGTTCTAGTCATAGTTCCTCTTCTGGAAGTTATTCCGGTGATGTTAGTTTAGGGACAGTTATATTTGCCATTACCTTTGTTCTCGTAGTAATCGTAATTATTATTGTAGCAAGCAATTCGAAAACGACGAGAAAAAAATCATTAAAAAAATTGAATATTGCCTTACTTTTAGGGGTTGCTTGGTTAGTTCTTATTCTTTTCCCAAGTTTTGCTCCTGTCCTTTTCGTTGGACTTTTATTCGTCCTTCTCTTTGGAGGGTTCTTCTTCTCTATGTTTAGTAAGAAACAAGATATCAAAATTTATGATGAACTTCCTCCTTCCTACTATGTTTCTACACCGGAAGATCAAAAATATCTAGAATTAGGATATAAAATTTTTAGGGATGTTCAAATTGCTTGGATGAATTTTGATGAAGATACATTAAGAAAATTGGTAACAGACGAACTATACCATACTTATCAAAATCAATTAGGGGTTTTAAAATTAAAAGGTCAACAGAACATTATGAAAGATTTTGTTGTCAAAAAACAATCTATCATCGGTAAACAGGTAGGAGGAAATGTTACTACTTTAAAAATGCAATTAGAAGTAGAATTTTATGATTATGTTGTCAATGATAAAAAGGAAATCGTGCGAGGAACTGACCAAAGAAAAGTGCATATGCAATATCTTCTTACTTTTGTATGTGATGAGACTTCTTCAGATACTTGTCCAAGTTGTGGTGGTAAATTAGAGAATGCAGTAACGGTTTGTCCATATTGCCAGTCTCCTATCCAAGGTTTAGGTACTTCTATGCGTCTTGCCAAAAAAGAGGGAAGACCAGGAAAATTAGAAAGAGAAAATGGACTAGTAAAGTTGAAAGAATTGGAACCAGAATTCAACGAAGATATGTTTGTTGCTAAAGTGGATAATCTCTTCACAAGATTATTAGAATCCCTTTCTTCCCAAGATTTAGACTCTATATCTTCTTCTTTGGGAGATAATTTAAGACGACAACTTGAAAAACGAATGGATAGTATGAAAAAATCATCTGAGATACAGAAATATGAAGAGATAAATGTCAATCGTACAGAGATCAAAAATGTTCAAGTTTTACCAGATAAATATCGCGTTTCAGTACAGATTACTTCTTATTATAAGTCCTATAAAATAGACAGCCAGACAAAACTGTTAAAATCAGGAGACGAAAACAAGAAGAAACATGTTGAATATTTAACATTAGAAGAGAAAAGAGAGAGAAAAAATTTAGGAATAGCGGCAAAATGTCCAAATTGTGGAGCTCCTATCGATTATAATCAAACGGGAGTATGTCCATATTGTCAATCAGCTATACCAAAAGAAGAATATGATTGGGTGGTGGTATCATGGTCAGAAGATTAACGTTAAAAAAATATCTTTCTTTAATCCTCTCTATTGCCATCCTATGTACTTGTTGGTTTGCTTGTGGGGTGTCATCTGTTCAGGCTGCTACAGGCGTCCATATAAAACCAGATGAAAATGATGGATACGATATTCATTTGTCCACATCCGGATTATTTAGTGGGGATTTTAATCTAGTAGAAAAAGCGATTTTTACAAGCATTGGTTTCGCAGTTATTTTCCTTGTGATAACCACGCATATTTTAAAAAATAAAGGATGGAAAAAAGGGAAAAAAAGTATTCTATTCCTCTTTTTAGGACTTACTCTATTAGAACTTTTTATCCTTTTTCCAATTTACGTTTCTATCTTTATGATCCTCTTCTTTTTGGGACTTGTCCTTTATCTAGTAATGAAGCAAAAAAAGGATACACCGAAAAGAACATTGACCAAATCTGACTATCAACCCTACGTCAAAGAACTTCCTCATACCGTTGAAAATGAGGAAATCAAAAAGGAGTGCTATGAGCTTTTTTTGAAAGTTCAAAATGCTTTATCGGAATTTGACTACTCAGAATTAAGAAAATTGGTAACGGACGAATTATACAATGTATATGCCGGAAAGTTAGATGATTTAAGAGAAAAAAATTACAAACGAGTACTCAAGGATTTTGAAGAACATAAAATATCTCTTGTGAGTCAAGAATTTGATAAGAATATGACAGCTATCAAAGTTCGAGTAGAGGTGGATTTCTACGATTATATCATCGATGAAAATCAAAAATTAATGAGTGGCAGTAATAGCACCAAACGGCATCAAGCCTATCTATTAACGTTTGTCTATAGTCAGCAAAAAATTGATAGGTGTCCTTCTTGTGGCGCTAAATTAGAAGAAAAGGAAACGGTATGTTCTTATTGTGGAACAAATATTTTAGCATTAGGAAAAGATCTTCGCCTTAGCAAAAAGGAGGCTCTTAATCTAGAATGAAAATGCTAATAGAAAACTTTCCTTTTTTCTTAGCAAAGGAAAATGCTAACTTTTCTGGGGACTCTTTACTTTCCTCTCATATATTGGCTGTTAGTATTGTTCTTGCCATTGTACTCATTGTGATTCTTATAGAATTAGTCAAAAATTTTGGTTGGAAAGAGAGTAAAAAACTCTTTCTTCCCCTTATTTTTGGGTTTGTTTCCGCCATAGCATTCCTTTATTTTACGACGATTACGGTTTTTATCATTCTCTTTTTATTCCTTCTCATTCTTGTTGGAGTTCCGATTTACCGGTTGACTCATCCTGATAAATTTTCACAAGTCAAGTATCAGCCGATTCCTCTAACAGAAGAGGATTTGCCTCTAATGGAAGATTTAAAATCTATTTATAATCGTGTTTCTTTGGCAAAAACGAATTTTGATGAAGAAGAAATCAAAAAGCTAGGAACGGAAAAAATGTATAACGCTTGTCTAAAACAATGGGAAACACTAAAAACGAAAAACCAAAGAGAAGTCACCCGTGATTTTCTTATTAGCGAAATTACTTTAGTAGAAAAGAAGCCGATAGATGATAAAATGGTTCTTAGTATTAAATTGACTGCTAATTTCTATGATTATTTTGTAGATGAAAAGGAAAATGTCGTTAGTGGATCAAAAGATAAGAAGGTTGAAAGATCTTATCTCATAACGTTCCTCTGTGATTTTAAGAAAAGTCCATATTGTCCAAATTGTGGGAACACCAATATAGAGGGAGATACTTGTCCTAATTGTCAGCAGCATTTACCAACCGTTTATGAGAATATAAAAGTGGATGTCATGAAAAAGTGGTATCCTGGATGGTCAAACCGATAAAAATATGATATAATTTCAGTTAGTAAGGTAGTGAGAAAATGGATGCATTTGTTATATTATTTTTGGTAATAGTCATCATTTGTTGGGCTTGTTATCGAAGAAAGTTAGAAAAGGCAGCTTATGGAATTGCAGCTCTTGATTTGGCGCTTCGTATTTTTGACTTTATTTCTAACCATATTGGAAAAAATGAAGTAGCGAATTTTCTAGGAAGATTTCCTAATAATTTGTTATGGGTTGCCGATAGGTACATGGATGGGATTATCTATACCCTAGTTGCCTGGATGTTTGTCCTATTGATGGCTTATTTCTTATTCTTAATTATTCGAGTATTTTTCAAAAAGTAAAAATACTCTTTTTTTATTTTCAAAAACATTTGTTTGTGCTATAATGAAGATGGTGAAAGATATGTACGAATATATAAAAGGTCGAATTACGGAAATAGAAAGTACGTATATCGTCGTAGAGGCGAATGGTATTGGGTATTCTATCAATGTAGGAAATCCTTATTCCTTTTCTTTAAATAGCGATGTTTTAATCTATGTGTATCAGCAAGTAAGAGAGGATGAACTTACCCTTTATGGATTTCATACTCTAGAGGAGAAGAAACTCTTCTTAAAACTGATTGAAGTCAAAGGATTAGGATGTAAGATGGCTCTTCCTATATTGGCTAGTGGTTCCATCGAGGGAATTGAAGATGCCATTGAAAGAGAAAATATCTTATATTTGAAAAAATTTCCAAAAATTGGGGATAAAGTTGCGAAACAAATCATCTTAGATTTAAAAGGAAAATTAAATACGACGAGTGCTACTTCATCAGAACAAAATTTATCAGAATTAGTAGAAGTTTTAGAGGGATTAGGCTATAAGGGAACTGACATTAAAAAGATATTACCTCATATTCATCAAGATCAAACGATTGAGGAACAGATTAAAGAAGCTTTAAAATTACTACTAAAGTAAGGAGGAACTATGGAAAATCGCATTCTAACTAGTGAGAAATTAAAAGAAGATCAAGGCGAGATGAATATTCGTCCAGAGGATTTAACCGAATATGTAGGTCAGACAGAAGTGAAAGAAAACTTAGAGATTTTTATTAAAGCAGCTAAAATGCGTGAGGAACCATTAGATCATGTTCTTTTGTATGGACCTCCAGGGTTAGGAAAGACCACCCTCGCTTATATTATTGCGCATGAATTGGGAACCAATATCCGAACGACGAGTGGACCATCCATTGAAAAAAGCGGTGATTTAGCGGCTATTCTTTCTTCTTTAGAACCAGGAGATGTCTTATTTATTGATGAGATTCATCGTATTCCTCGTTTTATTGAAGAAATCTTATACTCGGCAATGGAAGATTTTACATTAGATATTATCGTTGGAAGTGATTCTAGTAGTCGTAACATTCGAATTGATCTTCCTCCTTTTACCCTAGTAGGGGCAACCACGAGAGCGGGAGATTTAACAGGACCACTAAGGGATCGTTTTGGAATTGTCAATAAATTAAATTATTACACGGTCGAAGAACTAGAACAAATTGCGAAGAGAACGGCTCGGGTTTTGGATGTTTCCATTGATGAAGAGGCAGCTCACGAACTAGCTAAGCGAAGTCGTGGGACCCCTAGAATTGCGAACCGATTATTGAAACGAGTTCGTGATTATGCTTTGGTAATGGGTGATGGTTCCATGAACCTAGAAATTACGAAACTAGCTTTGGATAAATTAAAAGTCGATGGCTTGGGATTAGACGATACGGATTACCATCTTTTGAAATCTATTATTGAAAAATTTAATGGGGGACCAGTTGGCATTGAGGCTATCGCTTCTTCGATAGGAGAAGAACAGACGACGATTGAGGATGTTTATGAACCATACTTGTTACAGACCGGTTTATTAAAGAGAACTTCCCGGGGAAGAATGGTTACTCGGAAAGCTTATGAACATTTAGGAATTCCTTTTTTAGAGAAAGAAACGAAGTAATCCACATTACTTGGTTTTTTTTCTTTGATATGATATAATTTTAGATGTAGAAATTGAGGTTTTTTAGGATGTTTATTGGAAAGTATAATCGATCAGTTATTGTTACCTATTTAGGAGTATTATCAACAATGGTGGGGATGTGTTGTATCTTTGGCTTTGCCACTCCTAAGATTACAGCGGCTATTATTTGCCTTATGATATCTGGAATCTGTGATATGTTTGATGGTAAGGTAGCTAGGATGTGTAAAAATCGAACAGCAGAAGATATAGAATATGGAATTCAAATTGATTCCTTAACAGATATGATATCGTTTATTGCTTTTCCAATTGTGATTTTATATGGAATAAGTGCTTATTTTGATATTGCTCTTAGTCCAGTTGTTGCGATTGCTGTTTGTACAGCTTTTACCATTGCGGGAATTAGTCGTTTAGCTTTCTTTAATTTAAAAGCAAGCAGTGAAGATGGACCTGTAAAGTATTATTCGGGATTACCGGTTACGATGACGGCGATGATTCTTCCACTTGCCTATTTATTGCGCTATGTGTTAGATGCTTCTTTATTCATCAGCATCTATTTAGGAATCTATGCGTTAATCGCTTTCCTATTTGTTTATAATTTTAAAATTAAAAAGCCAAAGAAAAATTGGTGGTATGTAACTTGTACCGTTTTAGCGATTGTGATGTCTATTGTCTTAATTTGGCTAAAGGTGAAATAATGATTTACGAAAGAAGAGAAAAAACTTACTATTCAGAGGAAGAAAATAAAACTCTTCTCTTTTTATACAACCATTTTTTGGGAAGAGTTCTTTTAAAAATAGTGATGATGAGATGGGTTACTAAATTATGTGGATGGTATATGAGTAGCAAACTATCTAAGGGAAGAATTCCTAAGTTTATTGAAAAAAATCATATCCGTATGGAGGATTATCAAGAAGAGGAGTATTCATCTTTTAATGATTTTTTTATTCGCAAGATTAAAAAAGAAAAACGACCTATGCCCAAAGAAGAAAATCTCTTTTTAGCGCCAGCGGATTCTCGTCTTACTGTCTATCCGATTGAAGAGGATTCTACTTTTTGGATTAAGAATAGTTGTTATACACTAGAGGAATTACTAAAAGATTCTAAATTAGCCAGTTCCTTCCAGGGAGGATACTGTTTTGTCTATCGGTTATGTGTAGATGACTATCATCGATATTCTTATATCGATAGTGGAACCGTTGTGAAAGAAAAAAAGCTTAAGGGGGTTTTACATACTGTTCAACCCATTGCTTTTCAAAAATACAAAGTATTTGTAGAGAATACGAGAGAGTATCAAGTGTTAAAGACAAAAACATTTGGAACGATTGTTCAAATGGAAGTTGGGGCTTTACTCGTTGGAAAGATTTGTAATGAGAAAGGGAAGGAATTCTCTCGAGGAGACGAGAAAGGTCACTTTTGTTTTGGGGGGTCTACCGTTATTGTTTTGGTACCGAAAGATACCGTTATACCAGATTCAGACATTCTTGACAATTCTGCTAAGGGAATAGAATCTCGCGTGTATTTATTTGAACCAGTAGGGAGACGATAAAATGATATTTCGAAAAGCTGTTTTAATTATTCATGGATTTGCTGGTGGAGTTTATGACGAAGAGTCTTTACAGTATCACTTGAACCCAAAACTAGGACTTGACGTCTACAGTTTTACTCTTCCTGGTCATGAACGAAATTTAACCAGTGATGTTACTTATGAAGAGTGGATTCGTTCTACCAATGAACATGTAGAAATGTTAATCAAAAAAGGGTATCGTACCATTTACTTAGTAGGACATAGTATGGGTGGCGTTCTTGCTACCTATGCGGCTTCTAAATATAAAGAAGTAAAAAAGATTGTTCTTGCCGCTCCTGCTTTTCAGTACTTGGATGAAAATAGTGAACTAAAAGATAAGGTCGACGCGGTTTTAAAGCATGGGGCCTCTATTTTGAAAACGTATCAAGCGAAAGAAGTCGTTTCTCGCATATTAAAGGTATCTTTACCGATGTTTTTAGAGTTTACGAAACTGATTAAAAAATCGCAAGATATGCCTTCTCAAGTAACGGTTCCAACCCTTATCTTTCAAGGAACAAATGATGAAATTGTCCCTCAGTCAAGCTCAAAATATGTGTATGACCATGTCCAAGGAAAAAAATGGATTGTCTATTTACAAGGAGGGACACATGATGTCTTTCGGGATGAGCGAGTAGAGAAAATCAATGAAGAGATTGAACGTTTCTTGACCTCTCCATTTTATCATGAAAAATCGATTAGAAATTGGTGATGTATGAAAACAGATGATTTTAATTTTGAACTACCAGAACGGTTAATTGCGCAGACGCCACTTGCGAAAAGAGATGAGTCGAAACTTCTCGTCTTACATCGTGAGACAGGTGAAATAGAACATACTCAGTTTAAAAATATTGCGAATTATTTACAAAAGGGGGATGTTTTAGTATTAAATGATACGAAGGTTATGCCCGCTAGACTTTATGGTGTAAAAGAAGAAACGCATGCCGTTATCGAGATATTAATGTTAAAAGAAGTAGGCGATGTATGGGAATGTTTGGTAAAACCAGCGAAGCGAATCCACGTTGGGGATGTCGTTACTTTTTCACCAAAATTGAAAGCAATTTGTAAAGAGGTAGGCGAAGAGGGCATTCGTCGTTTCCAATTTGTCTATGAAGGAATTTTTTATGAAATTTTAGAGGAGTTAGGGGAAATGCCACTTCCTCCTTACATTCATGAAAAGTTAAAAGAAAAAGACCGTTATCAAACGGTATATGCCAAAAATGTGGGAAGTGCGGCAGCTCCAACAGCAGGACTTCACTTTACCAAAGAACTATTAGAAGAGTTACGTGAAAAGGGGATAGAACTCGTATATATTACCCTTCATGTTGGATTAGGAACTTTCCGACCTGTCAATGTTGAGGATGTTACGAAACATAAAATGCATAGTGAATTTTATATGATGGATAAAGTAGCAGCTAATACTTTGAATAAGGCGAAAAAAGAAGGTAGAAGAATTATCAGTGTGGGAACGACTTCTACTAGAACATTAGAAACAATTATGAAGACGTATGGAACCTTTCAAGAGTGTAGTGGCTGGACGGATATTTTTATTTATCCAGGGTATACCTTTGAGGCTATTGATGCTTTAATTACAAACTTTCATCTACCTAAATCCACGCTTTTAATGTTAGTAAGTGCACTTGCTGGAAAGGATCTTATCTTACGAGCTTATCAAGAGGCTATCGAAAGAGAATATCGCTTTTTCTCTTTTGGCGATAGTATGTTTATTACCAAATAGAGAAGAGAAACGTTATCATGCAGAAATACATGACTTGTAGAAGGGAGATAAGAATGAGAAATGTAGGAACTGTTGTTAGGGGAATTCGTACCCCTATTATTAAGGAACACGATGATTTAGCGCAAATTGTCGTAGATGCTTTAATGGAGGCATCCAAATCGGAACCATTTACTTTTAAAGACCGAGATATTGTTGCTATTACAGAGGCAGTAGTAGGAATTTCAGAGGGAAACTATGTAACGGTTGATGAGATTGCTACTGATGTGAAAAATAAATTTCCAGAGGGGGAAGTAGGGCTTGTTTTTCCTATTTTAAGTAGAAATCGTTTTTCGATGATTTTAAAAGGAATTGCTAGAGGAATGAACAAGATTACGATGCTTTTAAGTTTTCCATCTGATGAAGTTGGAAATGGAATTTTAGATGAGAGTAAGTTAGAAGCAAGTCCTTATGATTTAGGAGACACTTTTACAGAAGATGATTATGAAAGAGAATTTGGCGATTTTATTCATCCGTTTACTGGTATCAATATGGTTCACTTTTATCGAGACCTCATTCATAGTGAGAATTGCGAAGTAGAATTTGTCTTTTCTAATAATGCCAAAACGATTCTAACATATACCCAAAATGTTATTAATTGTGATATCCATAGCCGTGAAAAAACAAAAAAGATGTTAGCGGAAGCGAATGCTCATGTCGTTGGATTATTTGAAATTATGAATGCGCCAATTGGTAATAGTGGTTATAATCCAAAGTATGGTTTATTAGGCTCTAATAAGTCAACAGAAGAGAGATTAAAACTATTCCCAAAAAGTGGGGATCAATTAGTCTTCGATATTCAAAATCGCTTAAGAGAGCTTACCGGTAAAGAAATAGAAGTCATGGTTTATGGCGATGGAGCTTTTAAGGATCCTGTTGGACATATTTGGGAGTTAGCAGATCCGGTTGTTTCACCAGCTTATACGAAAGGCTTAGAGGGAACACCAAATGAAATTAAACTAAAATATGTATCTGATAATAAGTTTGCAGATCTTCGAGGCGAGGAATTGAAAGAGGCAATCAAAGGGGAAATCCGTGAGAAGAGTTCTAATTTAAAAGGAAATATGTTGTCACAAGGAACAACTCCAAGAAGAATTACCGATTTAGTTGGATCTTTATGTGATTTGACTTCTGGTAGTGGGGATAAAGGAACTCCTGTTGTCTTCATTCAAGGTTATTTTGACAATTTAGCGAATGATTAATATGAAGAAATTAATTGTGATTTGTGGACCAACAGCCGTTGGAAAAACCAAGTTGAGTATCGAACTTGCGAAAGCCTATGATGGGGAGATTATCAATGCGGATAGTACCCAAGTTTTTCAAGGAATGAATATTGGAACGGCGAAGGTAACGGAGGAAGAAAAAGAAGAAATTCCTCACCACTTACTAGATATCAAAACAATTGAGGAGGAATATACAGTCTATGATTATCAAAGGGATTGCCGTTACTGGATTGAGGATATTTTAAAACGAGGAAAAACCCCTATTCTAGTAGGGGGTACCGGTTTATATATTAAGGCCGCTTTATACGATTATCAGTTTGAAGCAGAGGAAAATGAATATTCTTTTCAAGGAAAAACGAATGAACAATTATATGAAGAATTAGCGATGGTAGATCCCAATACGACGATTCATCCAAATAACCGAAAAAGGGTAGAGAGAGCTTTAACCTATTACTATAATCATGGAAAACCACAGAGTGAAGAAAAGACGAATACCCTTTTATATGATACTATTTTCATTGGTCTTACAACGGATAGAAAAGAATTGTATGAAAGAATCAACAAACGTGTGCATAACATGTTTAAAGATGGACTTTTGGAAGAAGCTAGGCATTTATACGATTTGAAAATTCGTAATCGAACAGTGATGACGCCTATTTGTTATAAAGAACTATTTTCCTACTTTGATGGGGAACTTTCGTTAGAAGAAGCTACAGAACTTATCCAAAAACGTAGCCGTCATTATGCGAAAAGACAGTATACCTGGTTTCGTAATCAACTCCCAGTGGAGTGGTTTGCGGTTGATTTTGAAAACTTTGAAAATACGATTTTGGAAGTAAAAAAAAGAATAGAAAAAGATTAGTTTTTGCTAATCTTTTTTAGGCTAATAGTCCAGCAAATGTAGCTAGTAATAAAATAGAAATCTGAATGCCGTTATGAATGGTATGTAGCATAATGCTGGTAAAAATATTTTCTGATTTGGTTAAAACATAAGCAAAGACCCATCCAGGAATACCATAAGGAATAATGTATAACCAATCTACCCAAGTCGTAGTATTTCCTATGACATGCATTCCACCAAAGATAAGTCCAGAAAGAATAATAAATACCCATTTTTGATTAAAGCAGATTTTTTGAAGAGAGAAACGGAAGACCAATTCTTCCAACCAAGGCGCTAAAACAACTGCCAAAATAAAGGTATAAATAGGGAAACTGTCTAGTAAGTCTCTTACTCCTTGTTCATTACCCGCAATGTTGTTCGTAAAGAACATAAAGATGATGAGATTGCTGACATACATAAGTCCTAATGTTAGAAACCAATATTTAATATATTCTTTGAGATATTGATTGGCATGATTCTTGAAATCGATAAATTGCTTTTTTATCTCTTGATAGAATAATAGAACAATGAGAAAAATTAAAATCATTTCATAAACAATATTGTAAGTAGCTAGTAACCATGTTGGCCAATTTTCATACTGGATATGGAATAGTTCTAGGGGCATCTTTTGAAAAGATGAACCGATGAAGTAAATAGCAAATCCTAAGATTCCTAGTGCTACGTTTTTTAATTGATTTTTCATGTTTCACCTCGATAATAACATTATATCAAAAAATCAAAAAAAAATAATAAAAAAGTAGGCAAGTGAGGAAAAATATGCTATAATATTAGCAGTTCTGCGATGAGAGAGTGGGTTATCCCCACTCTTTCACATTGTTAGGGAGGATATATGGACATTGTAAGGGCAGTGAAAGAACTCGTGACAAAACCGGTTGAAGAAGCAGGTTATCTAGTAGATGAAGTTCTTTACGAGAAAGAAGGAAGTACCAATTTCCTTAGAATTATTATCGATAAGCCTGGAGTAATCGAAGTAGAGGATTGTGTAGTAGTGAGTAAAATTGTCAATCCTTTATTAGATGAGAAGGACTTAATTGATGAAAGTTATATTTTAGATGTATGTTCTAAAGAGAAGGGATGTGAATAGAATGGATAATAAGGAATTTAAAAAGGCTTTAGATGCCTTAGTAGCAGAGAAAGATATTTCAGAAGATTATATCTTAGAAGCAATGGAACTGGCGCTTACAAGTGCCTATAAGAAAAATTATCATTCTCTTTCTAATGTAAGAGTGGAGATTGATCGTGAAAAAGGAGACATTCGTGTATATTCTTTTCGGACGGTTGTGTTGGATAAAGAACATAGAGTATCTTTAGATGAAAACGACTATGAGGATGATTCGCTAGAAGGAATTAACTCTTTTGCAGAATTGGAAGCTGCTTTGGCAGCTGAGGAAGAAGCAGGGGAAGAAGATAATGAACATCAACCTTTTGTTTATGATGAAAGACTTCATATTACCCTAGAAGATGCTCAGAAGATTGTTCCTGGTATTCAAGTAGGGGAAACCATTGAAGAAGAAGTAACTCCTCATGATTTTGGACGTGTAGCTGCTGCTACCGCAAAACAAGTAATCGTTCAAAAGATAAGAGAAGCAGAAAGAACGAATATTGCCAATGAATTTGGTGATAAAACAGATGAGATGATATCTGGAATAGTAGAGATGGAAGATGAAAAGAATTACTTCATCAATCTAGGAAAAACGCAAGGTTTGCTTCCAAAATCAGAAATTATTCCTGGTGAGACGATTAAAATGGGTTCTCATATTAAAACCTATATCAATAAAGTAGATATCAATTCAAAGGGAGCTTTAATTCTCTTAACGAGAAAACACTATGGATTTGTAAAGAGACTATTTGAATTAGAAATTCCAGAAATCAATGAAGGAATTGTTTTAATATATAGTGTTGCTCGTGATCCAGGAAACAGAACAAAAATTGCTGTATATTCGGAAAACCCAAATGTGGATCCCGTTGGAGCCTGCATTGGAGAAAAAGGATCTCGTATCAATGCCATTATTAAAGAGTTAAATGGCGAGAAAATTGATGTCATTCCTTATAGCAAGGATACGGCAACGTTCATTGCCAATGCTTTAAGTCCTGCTAAGGATGTAAGAGTATTTATTACGGATGAGAAGAACAAAGAAGTTCTTGTTGTTGTAAATGATGATAATCTTTCTTTAGCGATTGGTAAGAAAGGTACGAATGTTAGACTTGCTTCTAAATTGACGCATTACAAATTAGATGTAAAAACATTTGATCAAGTAAAAGAAGCAGGAATTAATATTCTAGAATAAGATGAAAAAAGTACCAGAGAGAACTTGTGTTGTAACAAAAGAGAAATTGCCAAAGAAAGAATTGATTCGAGTAGTAAGAACGCCAGAAAAGACCGTGATTATCGATGAAACGGGAAAAGCGAATGGAAGAGGCGCTTACTTAAAGAAATCGAAAGAAGTAATTGAACAAGCTAGAAAGACAAAAATATTAGAAAAGCATTTAGAAATAATGATTCCAGATGAGGTGTTTGATGAACTACTAAAAATGTGTTAGAAAAGAAAGAAGGTGCGTAGTATGATGAGCGTATTTGAATATGCTTTAGACGTTGAAAAAAGTGTGGAGGAAATCTTAAAAAAATGTAAAGAATTAGGAATTGATGCCACTACTGATGAAGACATGTTAGATGAGGACGCTATTACCGAGTTAGATAATGTATTAGCGCAAGAACCATCTGATGAAGACTACGATGAAATAGACGAAATAGAAGATGAATTGATTGAAAAGGAAAAGACGAAGATAGACAATATTACTTCTAACAACAAGAATCGGAAAATGAATCCAGTCAATACCAAATCTTCTAAAAAAGAATTAGCCCGTAAGAAAAAAGAGATGTACAAGAATAAGGAGAAATTAATCAGTAATGCTCCGCAAACCGATAAGAATGTTATTCTTTATAAAGAAGGAATGACAATTGGTGCTTTAGCGAAAGAGTTAGGCGTTACAGCTGCTGAGCTTATTAAGAAGCTATTTACAATTGGTATACTAGCAACTGTAAACAATGTGATTGATTTTGACAATGCTTCTTTACTGGTTATGGAGTATAACAAGGAGTTAAAACGGGAAGATGAGAAGCAAGATCAAATTAAATTTGAGGATTTTGAGATTCACGATAGTGAAGAAGATTTAGTAAAAAGACCTCCCGTTGTAACGATTATGGGACATGTAGACCATGGAAAAACAACGTTACTAGATACCATTCGTAAGACCAATGTAGCGCTCGGAGAAGCAGGAGGAATTACTCAAGCCATCAGTGCTTATCAAGTAAAGTACAAAGACGATATTATCACTTTTATTGACACTCCAGGACATGCGGCCTTTACAGAAATGCGTGCTCGTGGGGCAAGCATTACCGATATTGTTATAATTATTGTAGCGGCAGATGATGGTGTCATGCCACAAACACAAGAAGCCATTGATCATGCTAAGGCAGCAGGTGTTCCTATTATTGTTGCGATTAATAAAATTGATAAGCCAGGAGCTAACCCAGATAAAGTTATGACAGAACTTGCTGAATATGGACTTACTCCGGATACTTGGGGTGGAGATACTATATTTACTAAGATTTCTGCCAAAACTGGGGAAGGAATTGATAATTTACTTGAAAATATCATCTTAGTCTCTGAGATGGAAGAGTATAAAGCAAATCCAAGTCGTTACGCAATTGGTACCGTAGTAGAAGCAAAACTAGATAAACATGTGGGACCGGTTGTTACCGTTCTTATTCAAAACGGTACCCTTCGTCTAGGCGATCCTATTGTTGTGGGAAGTACTTTTGGTAAGATTCGAACTCTTAAGAATGATAAGGGAGAAGAAATTACAACGGCTTCTCCATCTCAACCAGTTGAAATTACCGGATTGAATGAAACGCCAAAAGCGGGCGATAAGTTTATGGCCTTTGAAACCGAAAAACAAGCAAGAAGTATTGGTGAAGCAAGAAAATCAGAAGAAAAAGAAAGTCAAAACAAGTCTACTAGTGTTTCTCTAGAAGATATATTCGCTAAAATTCAAGATGGTGTAAAAGAAATTAATGTTATTATTAAAGCGGATGTTAACGGTAGTGCTGAAGCTGTCAAAAATTCTTTAGAGAAAATTGAAGTAGATGGCGTTAGAGTAAAGGTTATTCGTAGTAGTGTAGGAGCTATTACAGAAAGTGATATCGTTCTTGCAAGTGCTTCGAATGCGATTATTGTAGGATTTAACATTAGACCAAATAATGCAATTCGCGAATATGCTAAAGATAAAGGGGTAGAGATTCGTCTTTATGATATTATCTATAAAGCAGTAGAAGAAATGGAAGCTGCGATGAAAGGTATGTTAGAGCCTGTCTATGAGGAACAAATCTTAGGTACTGTAGAAGTAAGACAATTATTTAAGTTCTCAAAAGTGGGTGTTATTGCTGGTTCTTACGTTCTAGATGGTATTGTCAAGATGGGAGCAAAGGCGAGAGTTATTCGCGATAGCAAAGTAATCTATGATGGTGCTATTCAGTCTCTTCAAAGAGAAAAAGATAGCGTTAAGGAAGTTAAAAAAGGATTAGAGTGTGGTTTAACCATTGCTAACTTTAATGACTTAAAAGTAGGAGATACGATTGAGGTATACGAAATGGTGGAAAAAGCAAGAGAGTAATCTCTTCTTTTTTTCCTTTTTCTGTGGTATACTATCATCAGTGGTGATAAAATGAACAGTATTAAATTAGAACGTATCAATAGCGCTATGGTAAAAGAGATTAGTCAAATTTTAGCGAATGAGATAAAAAATCAAAATATTCGTTTTGTAACGGTTACAGCTGTCAAGACAACTAGTGATTTAAGCTTTGCGAAAGTTTATGTAACAACTCTTCATGAAGAATATAAAAAAGATACGATGGAAGCGCTAAGAGGGGCGAAAGGATTCATTCGGAAAGAACTAGGAGAGAGAATGGAAATCCGTCATATCCCAGAACTAGAATTTGTCTATGATGAATCTATTGAATACGGAAGAAAGATTGAAGAAAAAATAAAAGAAATCCATGAAAAATAGGATTTCTTTTTATTTGGCTTCCGCATAAATTGTTTCATTAAATTGATGGACAACAGGATCTAATTCCATTAATTTTTCCTTTGAAATTAAGAAATAGTCATCAATTAAAATATCTTCCTTTGTATCGGTTACAGGGTCGTCCCATGTGACATCTAAGTGTTGCCATTTATTATCGATATAGATTAAGTTCCATACGTGATTACTAGTCGATACCTTGATATTTGGAATTCCTAGTTGGTGTAAATAGATAGAAAGCATATCACTATATCCGCCACACAATGCCATCTTCGTCTCTACTAATCCATAGGCAGTATGCGTTGTACTATCCTTAAAATCAGGATGATTCATGTTATTCGCTCTTTCAATGTCATATTTTGTATAGTTGATAATGTAATCGTGGAAAGCACGGATTTTATCGACATCAGACATATTTTCTTTTTCAATTTCTTTTCTAATTTCTTCTATTTTTTGATTAATAATATCCATCTTTTCATTAGAATATTGTTTTTCTACCAAAACTTCTACTTTCCCAAAATTATTAGGAGTAATTGAGATGGCACTATAGCTATTATAAGGATGTACAAAATTATTAACATCTGCAAGAGGACTATCATCCACTAAGGAGCTGCTATTTTCAGCATTAGGCGTCAAAGAATCAACATCTTTTAAGCAATTGGTATATTCTTCTCCACAAAAGAAATAGAAGGAAGTTTCTCCACTATCTAGAATGGTGTAGAAGATATTGAGTAAATGCTGATAATCTTTTGCAATAAAATCATCTGTTATTTGGACAAATTGATAATCTCTTCGCTGGGCATAACTGTTTGGCTCTAGTTTTTCAACAGAATAGTTTCGATAAATGATGGTTTTAACAATAAAATGAGAAATCTCATTATGATAAATCACAATGAGTATTAATAATAATAAAAGTAAGGCTGTTCCAATCCATTTTTTTAGTTTCATATTTTCACCATTTTCATTGTATCATAAAAAGAATAAAAAAAGGAGCTTATTACTCCATTTCGTTAACTTTTTTTGTTAAGCGTGATTTATTTCTAGCACTTTTGTTCTTACTACTAACACCACTTTTGGTAGCTTTATCAATCGCTTTAACAGCTGTTTTTAAACTTTCTTTTGCTTTATCTTTATCTTTGCTAGCAACGGCTCTTTCTACATTCTTCATAGCAGTTTTCATACTAGCTTCATAATTATTATTTGTTACTTCTTTTTTAGCATTTACTAAAATTCTTTTCTCGGCATTTTTCATGTTTGGCATATTATTCACCTCCCTGGTTCGCATACAAACCTATTTTAGCAAACTTCCCTAAAAAAAGCAAATAAAATAACATATTTTTGTTAAAAATATTAGTGGTGATAATCATGCATGAAGTCGATTTAAGTAAGTATTCTTTACGCACCGATTTAGCGATTGATTCTGTTTCTAAAAAAACATCAATTCAGGGTGTTCGTATCAATGAAAAACAAATAGAAGATATTACGGTTACTTCTGTCATTGTAGGAAGGAAAGGAAGTTCTGCGATTGGCAAAAAGCCTGGAAAGTATATTACGATTGAATTTGAAGATATTACAGATGAAGAAAATCGTAAAAAAGTTTTACAGGTTTGTATAAAAGAATTAAAGAAAATGATTCGTCCTAAATCAAAACAGGATCATATCTTAGTAATTGGACTAGGTAATGAGAATTCGACGCCCGATGCCTTAGGTCCAAAAACGGTTCAAGAGGTTATTGTTACCAATCATTTATATGAACTAGGAATGGCAGATCCTAGCTATCAAAGAGTTTCTGTCTTTACTCCTAGTGTGATGGGAAAAACAGGAATTGAAACGAGTGATTTACTTTCCAAAGTGATTGAACTGTTACAACCTACAATGATTGTAGCAATTGATTCCTTAGCAAGTACTTCTATTAATCGACTCCAAAAGACGATTCAAATGACGGATACTGGGATTCATCCAGGTAGTGGGGTAGGAAATAGCAGAAAAGAAATCAGTAAAGAACTATTAGGAATTCCTGTGATTGCTATTGGTGTACCAACCGTTGTCGATGCCGTTACGATTGTAAGTGATACGATTTCTTGTCTTGCAAAACATTATGTCTATATGAAAAAACATATGAATAGTCCAAAATATAAATTGATGATGAATGTAAATTACTTAAAAGAAGACAATACAATTTCTAAAGAAGACAAGGAAAAATTACTAGGTTTGTTAGGAACTTTAGATGAAGAAGAAACCAAGAAACTTATCTATGAAGTATTAAGTCCCATTGGATATAACTTTATGGTAACTACGAAAGAAATTGATTTTGTAATAGAAGAATTAAGTAAACTACTTTCTCTTTCTCTTAATAAAGTTTTTCATAATCGATAATGTCAAGTAGAAAAAAATGTCGATGGAATCATTGCGAACTTACCAAAATTATGATACGATTATATCGTATAAGAAGGTAAAGGTGGTGAATTATGAAGACAAATACAAAAGGATTTACATTAATCGAGTTATTAGCCGTAATCGTAATCTTAGCGATTATCGCATTAATCGCATCTCCAATTATTTTAGGAATTATCCAAAATGCAAGAGAGTCATCAATGGCAAGATCAGTAGAAAACTTTGCTAGTTCAGTAAATACAGCTATTTCAAGCGTTATGTATGATACTAACTACGGTGGTGGAGATGTCACTGTTAAAAAAGACGGTACTAAGTGGGTAGCAACTGCAGCAGGAGCTGCAGCAGACACGACTGTAACGAAAGAACCATCATATAGTGGTAGTGAAATTGAATGTGGAAATATTACATATGATAAATCTACAGGATTTTTAACTATGACAGGATGTCATGTAAAAGGAAGCGATATCAATTTCAGATATGATAACAACCCAGACAGTGCTACAACTACAAAAGGTGCTGCTGTAAGAGAGACATCTGCTGGATAGAAAAAAGTTCAACGGTCAAAGTTGAACTTTTTTTTGTCAAACGGAAAAAATTGTCAAAAGAAAAGTTGATGAGCGAAAAAAAATGTGGTATGATGATATCGTATAAGAGAAGGTAAGGTGGTGAGTGAATGAAGTCAAATACAAAAGGATTTACATTAATTGAGTTATTAGCTGTAATCGTAATTTTAGCTATCATCGCATTAATTGCATCTCCAATTATTTTAGGAATTATCCAAAATGCAAGAGAGTCATCAATGGCAAGATCAGTAGAGAACTTTGCAAGTGCAGTTCAAACTGCTATTTCAAGTGTTATGTATGATACCAACTATGGTGGTGGAGATGTAGAAGTCAAGAAAAATGAATCAGGAAAATGGGTAGCAACTGCAGCTGGAGCCAATGGTACAGCTGTAACGAAAGAACCATCATATAGTGGTAGCGAAATTGAGTGTGACGGAGAAGATGGAATTACCTATGATAAAAATACAGGATATCTAAAAATGAAAGGTTGCCATGTAAAGGGTAGTGATATCAAATTCAAATATGACAATAATCCTAATGGTGGAACCAAAGGTGCTGCTGTAAGAGAGGATGCTTAGTTTCAAAGCATAAATAAGAAAAGTTCAACAATTTAAAGTTGAACCTTTTTTATTGTCAAGTAGAAAAAATTGTCAAAAGAAAAGTTGTCGAATAAAAAATTTTGTGGTATGATGATATCGTATAAGAGAAGGTAAGGTGGTGAATTATGAAAGCAAATACCAAGGGATTTACATTAATCGAGTTATTAGCCGTAATCGTAATCTTAGCTATCATCGCATTGATTGCATCTCCAATTATTTTAGGAATTATCCAAAATGCAAGAGAGTCATCAATGGCAAGATCAGTAGAAAACTTTGCAAGTGCAGTCAATACAGCTATTTCAAGTGTTATGTATGATACAAACTATGGTGGTGGAGATGTAACCGTTTCCAAAGATGAATCAGGAAAATGGGCTGCCACTGCAACGGGAGCAGCTGCAGGTACTACTGTAACAAAAGAGCCATCATATAGTGGTAGTGAGATTGAGTGTACAGAAGTTAAATATGACAAAAGTACAGGATTCCTATCTATGACAGGATGCCATGTAAAGGGTAGTGATATTAACTTCAAGTATGATAACAACCCAGATAGTCCTACAACTACAAAAGGTGCTGCTGTAAGAGAAACAGCTTAATTTAATGAAGAAAAAGTTCAACCAAAAAGGTTGAATTTTTTTGTTAACGTCAAAAAGAAAAAATTGCCAATTGAACCATTGCGAACTTATCAAAATTATGATACGATTATATCGTATAAGAAGGTAAAGGTGGTGAGTTATGAAAACAAATACGAAGGGATTTACATTAATTGAGTTATTAGCTGTAATCGTAATTTTAGCGATTATCGCATTGATTGCCTCTCCAATCATTTTAGGAATTATCCAAAATGCAAGAGAATCATCAATGGCAAGATCAGTAGAAAATTTCGCAAGTTCAGTACAAACGGCTATAACAAGTGTTATGTATGACACGAACTACGGTGGTGGAGATGTAACTGTAGATACTACAACAGGAAAAGCAACAGCAGAAGGTGCCAATGGTACTCCAGTAGAAAAAGAACCATCATATAGTGGTAGTGAGATTGAATGCACAACGATTACTTATGATAAGAATACAGGATATTTATCTATGACAGGATGTCATGTAAAAGGTAGTGACATTAAATTTAAATACGATAATAATCCAACTAGTGGGACAAAAGGTGCTGCTGTAAGAGAAACTGCTTAATTTTAATAGGAAAAAAATTCAACGATTTTGTTGAATTTTTTTTGATATTACTTATCTTTCGAATAAAAAATTGTCGAAAGAAAAGTTGTCGAACAAAAAAAATTGTGGTATGATGGTATTGTATAAGAAGGTAAGGTGGTGAGTGAATGAAGTCAAATACAAAAGGATTTACGTTAATCGAGTTATTAGCCGTAATCGTAATTTTAGCTATCATCGCATTAATCGCATCTCCAATCATTTTAGGAATTATCCAAAATGCAAGAGAGTCATCAATGGCAAGATCAGTAGAGAACTTTGCAAGTGCAGTTAATACAGCTATCTCAAGTGTTATGTATGACACGAACTACGGTGGTGGGGACGTAGAAGTAAAACAACAAGATGGAAAATGGGTAGCAACTGCAGCTGGAGCCAATGGTACAGCTGTAACGAAAGAACCATCATATAGTGGTAGCGAAATTCAATGTACAACGATTACCTATAATAAGTCTACAGGATTCCTATCTATGACAGGATGCCATGTAAAGGGTAGTGATATTAACTTCAAGTATGATAATAATCCAGATAGTTCTACAACTACAAAAGGTGCTGCTGTAAGAGAAGCAGCTGCTGGATAGAAAAAGAAGTTCAACGGTTGAAAGTTGAACTTTTCTTTTGTAAGAAATTGACCCAAACTATAATTTATGATACGATAATAAATAGTAGAAGGGTAGTGAAGTGAATGAATAAGAAAGGGTTTACATTAATAGAATTGTTAGCTGTTATCGTAATTTTAGCTATCATTGCTTTAATTGCATCTCCTATTATTTTAGGTATTATTCAAAATGCAAGAGAGTCATCAATGGCAAGATCAATAGAGGGATATGCAGCTGGAGTTGCTCAAGCCATTTCTTCTGCTATGTCAGATCCAGATTATATGGGTGGAGATGTTATTGTTTCTGATGATGGACAGACTGCTAAAGTAGGATTACAAGGACAGACAGGATATATTGAAAAGCCTGTTAGTTATAGTGGTAGTCAAGTTCACTGTGAAGTAGTAAATTATGACGATGAAACAGGATTTTTACAATTAGAGGGATGCTCTGTCAGTGGTAGTACCATTCAATTCCGTTTCTATGATAATCCTAATGATGGAAAAGATCAGGAAGGAAATGTCATTGTTACGACAAAGGGAGCAGCCGTTAGAATGTCAGAATAGAAAGTTCAACGAAATTGAACTTTTTTTGTCTAGGAAAAAGGCGAAAAACATGTTATAATACAGGAGGAAAGAGGGGATGCCCGTGAAAAAACCAGTTGTTGCTTTACTCGGAAGACCAAACGTAGGAAAGAGTACCATCTTCAATCGTCTAGTGGGAAAAAAAGTATCCATTATTGAAGATACTCCGGGTATTACTCGTGATCGAATTTATGGAAATGTAGAATATAAAAATTATAGTTTTCACCTAGTAGATACAGGGGGAATTGATTTAGAAAATAGCGATTTTAACGATGAAATAAAGGAGCAGGCGCGTCTTGCGATTGATGAGGCAGATGTGATTGTCTTTGTCGTAGATGGAAAAGAAGGATTAACAGCGAATGATTTTGCGGTTCGTGATATGCTTTTAAAGTCTAATCGAAAAGTCATCGTTGCGATTAATAAGTGTGATAGTAGTCGTATAGAAGATACGAAATATGAGTTTTATGAATTAGGGTTTGACAACTATTTTCAAGTAAGTGGAGAACATAATTTAGGATTTATAGAATTGTTGGAGGAAATTGTAAAAGATTTTGCTCCTTATGAAGAAGAGTATCAAAATTTGATTAAGTTTTCTATTATTGGAAGACCAAATGTTGGTAAAAGTAGTTTAGTAAATGCTCTATTAAATGAAGATCGTGTCATTGTTAGTGATATTGCTGGAACAACTCGAGATGCGATTGATACGGTATTTACGTATCATGGAGAAGACTATGTGGTAATTGATACTGCTGGTATGCGTAAAAAAGGAAGGGTATATGAAAGCGTTGAAAAATATAGCCTTTTAAGAAGTATGAAAGCAATTGACCGGTCTGATGTTTGTTGCCTTGTTTTAAATGCTGAAGAAGGAATTGTGGAGCATGATAAGCATATTGCAGGTTACGCAATAGAGGCAGGAAAGGCTCTTGTCATTGTGGTCAATAAATGGGATGTTATCAAGGATAAGGATGCGGAGATGAAAAAGTGGAAGAAGGATATTGAAGCGAACTTCCAATTTATGCCTTATGCAGAAGTAGTTTTTCTATCAGCAAAGACAAAAAAGCGAATTCATACGTTGATGCCTGAGGTTTTAAGAGCCTATGAAAATAGTCATAGAGAGATTAAGACCAGTCTATTAAATAACGTGATTATGGATGCTTACACTTTAAATCAACCACCATCTTACAAAGGAAAACGATTAAAAATCTATTTTAGTACGCAAGTAGGTGTTAATCCGCCAACGTTTAATATTCAAGTCAATAGTAAGGGATTAATTCATTTTTCCTATGAACGATATTTGGAAAATAAAATCCGAGAATCTTTTGATTTTACGGGAACACCAATCGTGTTACAATTTAAGAATAAAGGGGAGCAAGAATAATGAGAATTAGTAAAAATGTTGCGATAGCTTTTATGGGGTTATTGGTTGTATGTTGTATATTAGGAACTTATATTGTAGAGCAAGGTGGCAAGAAAACGGATGCTAATCAAAGTGCTAGTCCAAATTCTACCAATGTCTCTTCTAATTCGAATAGTAATGATGAAGAAACCATTTCGTCTAGTAACGAGGAAAGTAATCAAAACTCAAATGTAGAGCAGCCAAGTAACTCTAATAGTAACTCTAATTCTACTAGCAATAGTAATGTTAATTCTTCTAGCAATAGCAATACAGTAAGTCCTGGTTCACAGGAAAATGTAGCTGCTAAAAATATTCGTGTAGAGAATCGCTGTGGAGATGTTACTGCTCAAGTCATCGATGAATACTATCAAGATAGTGAGTATATCTATTACTTTAGTTCTTTACAGAGTGGCTGTGTTTACGTCATTGTGAATCAAAAAGACTATACGATTAAAGAAGCCTTAAATTCAAAAGTTGTCACGCCAGCGGAAATTGAGGCTACGGGATACAAGCTTTTAAAAAGAAAAAGTAATACATCTGTGAAATAGTGAAAGAAGAAGAAAATTCTTCTTTTTTTCACGCTTTTTTTTCTTCACCATATACTATGTTAGGAGGTATCTATGGGATTTTCAGATAACTTTTTTAACAAGGTAGAAAGGAAAACAAAAGTCGATAAGAATACGATTTTAGAACTTGCTAAGCAATTACAGGAAAACGATTTAAAAAATGAGAATACGTTACGGGATGTTATTCAAAAGTTAAGCACAATGACCGGAAAACCAGTTTCTAAAGAACAAGAAAATAAGATTATTAATGCCGTTATCAATGATAAGGTGCCAAACGATGTCGATAAAATGTTTTAGGACGAAATTTCTTTGGTTGTAAAAAAAAGAGATATACGATATAATATTTCTAGAAAGTAGGAATATTATGAGGTTGGAAAAGGGTTTTACCTTAGTAGAATTGATGGCCATTTTAGTTATTTTGGCAGTTATGATGCTAGTAACAGTTCCTAGTATCACGAGAACATTAAAAGATTCTCAGAAAAATGAAATGGCGGAGTATGAAAAGACGGTTTGTCTAGCCGCTCAGACGTATATGCAAGTAGAGCATAGAGATAGTAATCTTAGTGTTCACTCTTATACGGTTTCTTTAGAAGAGTTAAGAAAAGGCGGATATATTACCGAGTCTTTAAAGAATCCAACCACAGATAGTTACGATGGTAATGTTGAAATTTTTAATAAAGATGGAAAAATTACTTGTACTTTAAGATAAGCTCTATGAGCTTTTTTTGACTGGAGGAAATGCCGATGTGGAAAATAGGAAATGTCGAAATCGAAAACCCAGTTGTTTTAGCGCCCATGGCAGGCATTTGTAATAATGCTTATCGAACCATTATTAAAGAAATGGGTTGTGGGTATATGGTAGCAGAGATGGTCAGTGATAAAGCTCTCATGTATGGCAATAAAAAGACGCAAGAGATGCTTTACATGACTGATTTTGAGCGACCAATGGGACAGCAGATCTTTGGAAGCGATAAAGAATCTTTTGTGATTGCCGCTAAATATGTTTATGATTATATGCATCCGGATATTATTGATATTAATATGGGGTGTCCAGTTCCTAAAGTAGCTGTTTCAGCACAAGCAGGGAGCGCTCTTTTAAAAAATCCTGAAAAGGTAAGAGAAATTGTATCGGCAGTTGTCCAAGCTGTTCCGATTCCCGTAACCGTAAAAATTCGGAGTGGTTGGGATAAGGATTCTATTAATGCCATTGAGATTGCCAAAATATGTGAAGAGGCAGGCGCTAGTGCGATTACTGTTCATCCAAGGACACGGAGTCAAGGTTATAGTGGTAAAGCCGATTGGTCCATTATTAGGGATGTCAAAAAGGCAGTTTCTATTCCGGTTATCGGGAATGGGGATATTCTAACTTGCTACGATGCCAAGAGAATGATGGAAGAAACTTCTTGTGATGCGATTATGATTGGTAGAGGGGTTCTCGGAAATCCCTGGTTAATTCGGGAGTGTGTTGACTATTTAGAAAAAGGAAAAGAACCAGCTCCTGTTTCCATAGAAGAGAAATTAGCGATGATTCGCAAGCACTTATCTTATTTATTAAAGACAAAACCTTATAAAGTAGCGATGTTAGAGATTCGAAGTCATGCTGCTTGGTATCTAAAGGGACTTCCTCATGGTAAGGAGTTGAAAAAGGCTATTTTTGAAACGCATGAGGAAAGCGAACTTTTAGGATTATTAGAGGAGTATGAAGCAAATATAAGGAGGAATTATGAAGATTCTTAGAATAAAGGCGTATCTTTTTGATTTTTTAATCTTGCTAATTGCTGTTTTTCTAATCGGTCTTGCCTTCCCTAAAACGGAGTATTCCAAAACACTAGAAACGGAACAAGGTGCCATCTTAGAAGATTATTTATCCCATCAGATTACGTTTCAAGAATATGTGACAAATTATGGGGCACTTTATTATGAGGCGAGTAAGAATTCTGAACCAATGTATCTTTGTTATCTTCTTTTTATGCTTGGTTACTTCGTTGTTCTTCCATTTGTTTGGAAGGGAAGAACGGTAGGATGTTATCTATGTAACCTAGAGGTAGAACGATTTGATCAAGGACCTCTTCATCCTTGGCAATTACTCGTTCGCTATTCTTTTACCTTTGGTCTAGGATATGTTTTCATTAATAACATCTTACTATTAATTCTTTCTTCGAAGACATATTTTGTTACCATTTCGATTGTCGCGCTCTTTCAATTTGTGTTAGCTATTTTTTCAGCTATGTCCGTTTTGATAGGAAAAGAAAAGAGAGGACTTCATGAACTGGTTAGTAATACCGAACTGACAAGAATCATCGATAAGAAAAAATTGGAAAGTTAGCGAATGAAAAGGAAATTCATGGAAAATGACTAGTACATTTTCCTTTTTTTATGATATGATAGAAGGGTAAAAAACGCAGAAAAAGAAAAGGAAGTGATGATATGCGCGAACTTACAGAACAAGAAGTTGTTAGACGTGAAAAAGCAAATGCCATTCGCAACTTGGGATTAGACCCATTTGGACATCGCTTTGATCGTACTCATACCTCAGGTGATATTCGAAAACAGTATGCCGAAAATACTGGCGAAGAACTTGAGAGCATGAATGTAGCCGTCAAAGTGGCTGGAAGGATTATGACGAAACGTGGTAAAGGAAAAGCAGGTTTTATGCATATCCAGGATAGAGATGGTCAAATTCAAATCTACATGAAATTAGATAATGTAGGAGAAGAAAACTACGATTTATTCTTGAAAGCGGACTTAGGAGATATCGTTGGAATTGAAGGAACTCTATTTGTCACTCATACAGGAGAATTATCTGTTAGAGCATCTAAGTATGTTCATTTGGTAAAAGCGTTAAGACCATTACCTGAAAAATTCCATGGACTTATCGATATCGAAGAGAGATATCGCCGTCGCTATGTTGATCTCATTATGAATGAGGACGCTAAGAGAGTAGCTTTTTTAAGACCTCGCATTATTCGTTCTATTCAAAACTACATGGATGGCAGAGGATTTACCGAGGTAGAAACACCAATTCTATCAACACTTTTAACTGGTGCGAGTGCTAGACCATTCGTTACCCATCATAATGCCCAAGATTTGGACATGTATTTACGTATTGCTTTAGAGTTACCATTAAAAAGATTACTAGTAGGTGGTATGGAAGCAGTTTATGAAATTGGTCGAGTATTTAGAAATGAAGGAATGGATCCAAAACATAATCCAGAATTTACGCTTATGGAAGCTTATCTTGCCTATAGTGATTTAGAGGGCATGATGGAGTTAACGGAAAATATGTTTCAAACCATTGCGCGTGAAGTATTTGGGAAAATGACTTATCAATTCGGTGGTTATGAGATTGATCTCAAGGGACCATGGAAACGGGTTAGTATGGTAGATGCCATTAAGGAACAAACGGGAATTGACTTTAAAAAGGATATGACGTTAGAAGAAGCACTAGCTTTAGCAGAAGAACACCATATCGAAGTACAAGAACATGAACGTACTGTTGGACATATTATTAATCTCTTCTTTGAAAAGTATGTGGAAGAGACACTTATTCAACCAACGTTCTTATATGGACATCCTTTAGAGATTTCTCCTCTTACCAAGAAAAATCCAGATGATCCTCGTTTTGTAGATCGCTTTGAATTATTTATTGCCGGTAAAGAATTTGCCAATGCTTATACAGAGTTAAATGATCCGATAGATCAATTAGAGCGTTTTGAGGAACAATTAAAAGAAAGAGATTTAGGAAACGAAGAAGCCAATGACATTGATTACGACTTTGTAGAGGCTCTAGAGTATGGTATGCCTCCAGCAGGTGGTATTGGATATGGAATTGATCGGTTATGTATGTTGTTCCTAGAACAAGAATCTATTCGCGATGTTTTACTATTCCCAACAATGAAAGAAAGAAGCTAATATGCTTTTATATGTGGTAAGACATGGAAAAACCGTTTGGAATGAAGAGGGAAGAGTCCAAGGAATAACCGATATTCCTCTTAGCGAGCAAGGAATTCGGGAAACTGAAGAATTAAAAAAAGAAATCGCTTCGCTAGATATAGATGTAGTGATTGCGTCTCCCCTTATTCGTACACGAGAAACGGCTAAGATATTGATAGGAGATAAACTTCCTATCAATATCGATGATCGAATCCAAGAAAGAGATTGGGGACGAAATGAAGGAATGCTTATCTGTGATGTAGATTCTTGGGATTGTTGGGATGTTATTTTAAATACCAATGTTCAAAATGTCGAAAGAGTCCAAGATCTCATGGGGAGAGTATCAGAATTTTTAGAAGAGATAAAAATAAAATATGCAGATAAAACAGTTCTTTTAGTAACGCATAGTGCGGTGATTCGCGTTATTCACTATTTACTAGGAAAGATACCCGAAGATGGCAATTTAAGCCGTATGGAAATTCCTAATTTACGAGTGATAGAATATGAGGTAAAGTAATGAAAAAGTTTATTGTGGTTCTTGTTTTCATTAGTCTCTGTGTGATTGGCTGTGGAAAAAAGGAAGAACCAAAGAAGCAAATTGAAACTTATGGAAATAGCGAAGGAATTGTAATTACCTATCATGGAGGTCCTGCAGGAGTAGAAAATCCTGTTTATCAAGAAGCTACTCTTCGGACCGATAAAAGTATTCAAATTGGTAAATCTAATGAGGATGGGTTTAAAACGGTTAGTTTGACACAGTCTCAATACGATGAAATTTTAGAGGAAGCCTTTGGAGAGAAATTTTTAAGTTTAAAGAGTGAAGACATAGGGGAAGAAGTAGAAGGTGGATACTACGAACGAATTACGCTCTATTATGATGGAAAGACCTTTACTGTGGGAGGTTCTAACATTCGTAATAAAACATTTCAAAATGTGAAAAATATGTTGTTAAAATAAGGAAAGGAAGATGTTATGAAAATATTATCAGTCAATGCAGGAAGTTCCTCATTGAAATTTACGGCATTTGAAATGCCAGAAGAAAAAGTAATCATTAGTGGTTACATTGAAAAGATTGGTCAAGAAGATAGTTTCTGGAATACCAAAATCAATGGTCAAAAAATTCGTGGAGAAAAATTTATTAAAGACCATGCAGAAGCTGTACAAGTACTAATTGATGAGTTATTGAAGCACAAAGCAATTTCAAGCATGGATGAGATTAAGGGAGTAGGACATCGTGTTTTACATGGTGGAGAAAAATACTCTGATTCTGTTTTAATCGATGATGAAGTTATTCAAAATATTCGTGATTTGACGAAGTTAGGACCTCTTCATCATCCAGGAAATTTAGCAGGAATTGAAGCCATGAGAGAGGCTTTACCAAATGTTCCAATGGTTGCTGTTTACGATACCGCTTTCCATCAAACTATGCCAGCTTTAAACTATATTTATCCAGTACCATACGAGTGGTATGAAGAGTATGGAGTAAGAAAATATGGTTTCCATGGAACGAGTCATAAGTATATCACGAATGCCGTACAGAAGATGTTAGGAAAAGAAGACGTCAATTTAATTAGTTGTCATATTGGTAGTGGAAGTAGTATTTGTTGTGTAAAAGATGGAAAATCTTATGATACAACCATGGGTCTTACTCCATTAGATGGTCTTATGATGGGAACTCGTACGGGTAGTATCGATCCTTCTATTATTGAATATGTTTGCAAGGAATCAGGCATGTCTGTTGAAGAAGTAACCACTATCTTAAATAAGAAGAGTGGACTTTTAGGTGTTAGTGGTAAGTATGCGGATCATCGTGATATTGAAAATGCAATGAACGATGGAGATGAACGAGCTAAATTGGCTAATGATATGTATATTGATAGAATTGTTAAATACATTGCCGAATATTATGTAAAACTAGAAGGAAAAGTAGACGCTATCGTCTTTACGGCTGGTTTAGGAGAAAATGCTCGCGAGTTTAGAGAAGAAATCATCAATAAGTTAAACTGCATTGGACTTAAGATTGATAAAGAAGCTAATATGGAAATAGCAAGTTATAAAGAAAAACAGGAAGGTAAGATTTCTGCTCCTGATTCTGTCTGCCCAATTTATGTTATTCCAACAAATGAAGAAGTCATGATTGCAAGAGATGCTTACGAGGCAGCTCAATAAAAATACGATTTATCGTATTTTTTTTGGAGTATCATGAAAAAAGAGAAAATCAAAAATAGTATTCCAAACGAATTTATAGTATAATGGTGATGGTAGGTAATCGATATGAATATTAAGATAGGAACCTTGAATTGTCAAAATAGTAAAGAGAACAGGACGAACCGAAATGATCGAGCTCGTCTTTTAGCGTGGCATATTTTAGAGAAAAGATATGACATTTTGGGAATGCAAGAATTGACTATGGGATTTTCTAAGAAGGTTGATGCCTATTTGAAAAATTATAATTTTTATGGAGATTATCAATACGGAAGGGGATTATTTGGAACCAAATTTCCAGGGGTAAAAACCTATAATCAAGGAAACCATGTCGTTACGAAATTGCCTGCCCAAACAGTGGTGACAAAATCTCTTCCTTGGCTTCATTATTCGTTAAAAGAATTTATACGAGCATTAAAGAAAGGGTCTATTGCTAGAAGAATTATCACTCGTGTTGAGATTGAGATAGACGGGGAAAGAGTTTATATTTTTAATACTCACTTGGATTACTATACGCCCTCTTTGCAACAAAAACAGTTGGCTTATATCTTAAAACAGGTAAAAAAATATCGTCAATATGGACAAGTTATCTTAATGGGGGATTTTAATTTAGAGACCTATAATCCTATGTTTGTTTCTTTTACACAGGAATTAGAGAAATTAGACATTGTTAAAGTACCGGTAAATGAAAAGACGAATGCGAAAAAGTATAAGAAGAAAACGGCTATTGATCATATCTTTATTCCTAAACATTATCGCATCTTAGAGTGTGGTACAATGGATATGGAATCTTTACAATATTTAACCGATCATAAAGCCGTTTATGTGATTGTTTCGACGAACTAGATTATTCCTAGAAACTATGATAAAATGAAGTTGTAGAAAGGGTGATATCGTGTTTCAATATCGCCAAATATATAAGAAAATTAAAAAGTATGATACGATTGTAATTGCTAGACATGTTGGACCAGATCCTGATGCTTTAGGAAGTTCTTTTGGCTTAAAGGAATCTATTTTAGCGACTTTTCCTAAGAAAAAAGTATATGCTGTTGGAGCCGGAACAGCGCGTTTTCGTTATCTTGGTTTCGTTGATAAACTACCAGAAAATACCGAGGATGCGTTGCTCATCGTGTTAGATACTCCTGATAAAAAAAGAGTAGATGGACTAGAGGATAAGAAGTTTGCTTATCAGATAAAGATTGATCATCACCCTCACGTGGAGACATTTTGTGATATCGAATGGATTGATGATACTGCTTCCTCTGCCTCCCAACTCGTGATGGAACTTATTTTTCACACACGATTAAAAATGAATGAGAAGGCAGCTAGTAAACTTTTTGTGGGATTAGTTGCGGATACAGAGAGATTTCTCTATGCGTATACGACTCCTAAAACGTTTGAATTAGTGGCTAAGATGATTAAGAAAACCAATCTAGATTTTACAAAACTTTATCCACAGCTCTATTCTAGACCATTACGAGAGATTCGTTTCCAGGGGTACTTGATGAGCAATTTAACGATTACGGAAAATGGCTTTGGCTACGTCAAGATGGATGATGATGTTTTAGAAGAATATCATGTGGATGCCGCAACTGCCGGGAATATGATTAATAATTTTAATTATATTGAAGAAATGGTTGCTTGGGGATTTTTCTCCCATGATAAAGGTAACAATAATATCCGTGGTTCGATTCGCTCAAGAGGACCAGTTGTGAATGAGACAGCCGCTTCCTTTGGAGGTGGCGGACATGCTTTCGCGTCTGGTGTAAAACTTCCGGATTTTGATAGAGTAGATGAACTGATTGATGCCTTAGATGCGGTTTGTAAAGAATATAAGGAAGAAGAAAAAGATAGGAAATAACTATCTTTTTTATGATATGATAAGTAAAAGGAGTGAGAACATGCAATTAAAAATAGATTTAAAGGAAAATGATTCTAATAGCAAAGCCATCGATATTTTTAGGACAAAGGCTTATTTTGAAAAGGAATTCCCTGGGTTTATTTTAAGAATTCGCAAAAAAGACGATGAAACAGGTGCTTACTACAATGGAAATTTAGCTTTTACAGTAAAACAAAATTCTCGCAAAAGAGAGTATGTAACTCTTTCCTTTGCGGAAAGTACCTATCAGTGCAACGTAACCGATTTAAAAGAATGTCAAAGCCAAAAAGAAATTGCTGCCTATGTTCAAAAAAAGACAAAGGCACTCGAGAAAATGAAACCTCTTTATCGTTTTTCTCTTCCTAAAATTACTTTCCAATTAGCAAAGGACTGTCAAGATGCTTCCGAGTTAGAAAAGAGACTAAAACGTTTTCAAGATGATATTAACCCTCATGGCTTCCTTTTTAATCTAGAATCTCTTGTAAATGATATTCAAAAAGAGTTGGAGACTGGTTCCAAAGAAAAACCAAAAACACTTACCATTTCTCTTCAAACCAAGAAGGAACCAACTATCTATAATATGATAAAAGTACAACAATACTTCTTAAGTGATCTATTATTTACGAAGTACGAAAAGGTTGATAATACGATCAAAGGTGTATCTATGAATATCCGGAAAGCATCTATCGATAAACATAGACATAAAAAAAGAGAACTAGAAATTTTAAAGGGATCCATTTGCGCAGCCATTGATTCTTACACAGGAAAAGAGGAGCTAGAAAAGAAGTATCAACATCAGTTTCTATTAGAAGCTCCCTCTATTTTAGATATCTTCCCCAAAGGAAAGGTTGAATACTTTGAACAAGAATTTGGAATAAAGAACCCTAGACCTCATAAGGAAAAAACGTATAAATCAGGTAGAGTCGACTGTATCTTTTATCGGCTAGAAGAAAATAAACTATTAGATATTTATTTTGTAGAACTCAAGGTAAATGATGAAGTAGTACTAGGAGAAAATGGCGTTTTAACCCACTTAGATGATATGAAAGGATATTTATCTCATCATCATGGAGAAATCAAAAAACTGATTGAAGATAGAATTCAAATGTGGAAAGGGGATTCTCATTTTCACCTAGATACTACAGAACCTCATTATCACTTTTATACGGTTATAGGTTTTGAAGAAGAAAAGTGTAAGAAACAGGAAAGAAGCATAGAAGAAGAAAGGGCGCTTGTAAGATCCCATTTAGAAAAATTGCGTACGAAAGAAGGCGTTAATCAGTTGATTCAAGAAAACCTTCTTCAAGATTCCGACCACTATTTTAAAGATCAATGTGTTTACTCTCTAAAACCAGATTGTGATATTCAGTTCTTTTTGGAACGCAATAACTGGGATAAAAAGCATATTGGTAAAAAATTTCAAAATGTGACGGAAGAACTTTATCCAGGATTGAATCAATGAGAAAGCGAAATATTACTTATATTGGTTCTCGTCACTATTATGAAGAGGATATGGGACTTAAGAAGCAGCAAAGCTTTCAAACAGTTTTGCTTTCCTCTTACCGAGATATTCAAAGAAAACAAGGCTTTGCTCTTTTATTGACACTAGATGATTTATATGGCTATTATCCTGAGCAAGAAGAAGTGGATGTCTATGAAATTGATCGCTATATTCGTTCGCATTTGCGCCATTTTGACTATGTCATTATCTTTTCTATCGATGAGTTTGATTTTGGAAGAGTTCCTTATTCCCATACTTTTTTCGTTTGGGCAAATGAATATTTTAAAGGGGGAAATCGCGATTTAACGGCTTTTTTAGAAGAATTGTATGAGAAAAGCAAAATCCCAAAAAAGATAACGTTTTCTAAAAAGAAAATGGAGCATATTCAGAATCTTAGGAAGTACCTGATAAGAAGTAAAAGAGAATTCTTTTCAACGGAGATGATTCAAAATCGTTTTCATGTTAATAAAAAGTGGGTTTATCGCTATATGCATGATATGAATCTCCTCTACGATAATATCGGATTTAACCGTAAAAAAAGACTATGGTATGTCGTAAAAAACAACTATCAAAAATAGTGCTTATATAGATAAGTCATAAAAATATGGCTTATTTTTTTGTCCACTATAAAATGCGTGTTCAGCAACTCCTTTTAAAATATGTTATATTGGTAACACAAAGGAGGAAAGTATGTTAGATTTTGTCAATTATTTACTATCTAGGAAGGATAATATGAGGGAGCAACTCTTATTGTTGCGGGAATATCAAGACTCTATGGAAGTGCAGTTATATATCACGATATTGTTAGAAGATTCTTCCCCTTATGTTTCTAATGCGATTTATCGCTATTATTATGGATTGGAGATGAAAGAAGTGCCAAGACCAGAGGAGAGGATCAATTTTTTAGGAGATAGCGAGTTTGTTAATCAGCTCCTTTCTTCCAAAGAGAATATGAAAGAACAACTCCTTTTATTGCGAGAGAATCAGAACCACTTAGAAGTACAGTCTTACATGGAAGAATTTTTGAAATTATCGCATTCTCCCTATTGTCAATATTTAATAGAGAAGTATTATTTTAATCGTCCGGTAGAAGAAGTGCCAAGAGAGGAGTATAAATTAACAGGCATTGAAGTTTTCCCTATTTTAAGAATTCAAGAGAAATTCTTAGCCTATTCCCGTAAGAACCTTCAAGAGAAGAATGGAAAGTGGAAGCAAGGTGGGAAGGTTAGAATTTTAAGTGGATGCTTCAACAATATGGTAGGGGTTATCAAAAAAATAAACAAGAAGAAAAAAACGATTCAGATAGCTCTTTCCTTATTTGGACAAGAAACGATTGTGGAAGAAGATTTTCATAATCTGATGATATTACCTAGAGATGGGGAAGAACATGTTTCCTAGTTCTTCCCTAGATATTCTTTTTCCTTTAACCTTTATAGGATGTAAGTTAGAGACTAAAATTCCTTTGATTGTGTCGCTTTTGCAAAAGTGGGCGATTGATGAGAATCGCAAAATTTTTCTTTATAGTTTTCGAATTCGAAGTGATTTTTACTGTGAAAAATTAATATCATATCTATCTGGTATCGATTATAAACTGATTCAGTTCTATCGTTATCCTTATGTAGGAATTAGTAAAAACAGAAAAGAAAAAATTGATAGAGATTCTTATATAAAGGCGATTGAGAGGATTCAAAGAAGTCATTTGATAATGTCTTCGCAAAAAGGAATTCTAAAAGAAGATATTGTAGATTATTTATTAGAGGATAGTGATTTTGAATTGTTACTCATCGATGACTTTGATTATCTTGTGTTAGAATCGAATTATGACAAAGAAACGATTATGAAAAGGTTAGAACAATATGCTAGCAATCATCGGGTAATGATTCTGTTAGGAGGGGATCAAACCCGTATCCAAGAATTTCAAAAACGGTATCAAAGTCCATCCATTTCCTTTTATTATGGAAAACGAAAAAATAAACAAGATAAATGTATTTTGCTTGAGAGAATAGGAGTGTAGATATGAAAGTCAATATTCGAAAAGGTACGAATCAAATTGGTGGTTGCATGACGGAGATTTCAACGAATCAGGCACGAATTTTAATCGATTTTGGAAGAGAATTATCTAGTATTTCTTCCCCTTTAGAAGAACCAATTGCGATAGAGGGATTAACGGATGGAAAACCTATTTATGATGCCGTTTTTATTACGCACAGTCATGAAGATCATATTGGTTTAGTGGAATACATTCAAGAAGAGATTCCTGTTTATGTAGAACCATATGCTTCTACGATTTATCATTTAACAGGGGATTTCATGGGAAAAGAAAGAATTCGTCGAACGGTCACTGACTTTTCCTATGGAGAGGCTATCACAATTCAAAATCTAAAGATTACGCCTTATTTAGTGGATCATTCCTCTTTTCATTCGACGATGTTTTTAGTGGAGGGTGATGGTAAAAGAGTTCTCCATACGGGAGATTATCGAAGCCATGGGAGAACTGGTAAAAGTTTTAGGAAAACACTAGAACAAATAGGAGAGGTAGATTGTTTAATTACGGAGGGTACTACATTTAGTAGAGAGGATGTTTCTGCTCAAAAAGAAGAGTCTTTACAAGAAGAAGCTATTTCTATTTTTAAGCAATACGAGGATATTTTAATTTTACAGTCTTCTACCAATATTGATCGCCTTGTTAGTTTTTATAAGGCAGCTAGAAAAACGAAGAAGAATTTTATTGAAGATTTGTGGACAGCGCAAATTACTTCTCATTTACCCGCTAGTATTCCTAGCCCTAATAGACATTATGCCCAATTATCTGTTTGGATTTCCCCAAGGTACTATCGTAAACCGGAAAGTTTTCAGGAAAAATATGTGAAACCTCTGGAGCAATATCGTTCTAATTTGGCTTTTCATCAACCAGTTTGTATGATGGTAAAACAATCCATGCTAAAAGACATTCAATTTCTTTATCACAAAAAGCATAAATTTCACCATGCCTGTTTGATTTATTCGATGTGGGATGGTTATCAAGAAGATGAGAAGATGAAAGAATTTTTACAAGAAATCGAAAATATGGGAATTCCCGTTCTTCCATTGCATACGTCTGGTCATGCCGATAGAAAAACGATGAAGCTGCTAAATGAAATTGTCAAACCGAAGATAACCATTCCGATTCATACCACCAAAAAAGAAAATGCACACAAGTTTTTTCAAAACGTCTATCTACCTCAGGATGGGGAGGAAATAAAAATATGAGAAAAGGAGTGAAATATTGAAAATGAGAGACTACTTTTATGATATAATGAAAGGGATAGAATGTCGTATAAAATGGATGATGAGGAGGCCGTATGTTGGAAGATAAATTACAAACTTTATTAAAACAACTTTCTTGGGAAGAAGACAAAAATAGCTATTTTACGGAAGGCAAAATAGAAAAAATAGTGGGGGATAATACGCACTCTCACTATACTTTTGTTATTCGCATAAAAGAAGTTTTACCTCCTTCTATTTTTCAAGAATTTATCGATAAGTTAAAAGATGCTTTTCCAGATATCGAAAGTGTTCGGGTTGCTTTTCGGGTAGAAAATCCAGATGCTTCTCGTATTCCCGAGTATTTTTCTTATTTAATGCATCGCTACAGTGCCAAATGTCCTATCTTAGAGTCTTTTCAAGATAGTGCGGTAGAGTGGAAAGAGGATACGCTTATCATACCGGTAGATAATACGGCGGAAGAACAAAAAATAATCAGTTTAGAGAAAAAAATCATTACCGATTTTCGTTCTTTTGGTTATCCTATTAGTCGTATTAATCCGATTTTGAAAGAAGAATCTGAAACGCTATTAGAAGAAGAACAAGAAGTAGTGGTAGAGCAGTCACGCTTAGAACAAAAAGATGTTCCGCAAGAACCTGTCAACAATTATAAAAAGAATTATCGACCAAAGAAAATCGAAACCGAAGATCATCCGGATGTCGTACTAGGAAGATTGATTGATACCAGTGTGACGAGGTTAGATACGATTTCAGGACCGACAAATGGAGTTACTTTAGAGGCTGAATTATTTGGAATCGATGTTCGTGAGACCAAGACCGATTTAATCATTGTCACCTTGAAAATTACCGATTATACCGATAGTATTTATGCCAAGATATTTGTCAATGGACAAGAAGAGTGGGGACGGATTAAAAAGTGTCTCAAAGAGGGAAAATGGTATAAATTTAGAGGCAATGTCAAAGAAGATAAATTTGCTAACGAAGATACGTTCAGCATTATGGACATTAACTATAGTGACCATAAAAAAGAAGAGATGGTTGATGATGCTCCTATTAAGAGAGTAGAGCTCCACGCCCATACGATGATGAGTCAGATGGATGGACTTACGAAATTGGATTTAGGAAAGCATACTTGTGAACTTGTCAGTCGAACGATGGATATGGGATATCGAGGAGTAGCAGTAACGGACCACAATGGGTGCCAAGCTTTTCCAATTGTCTATGGAATTATCAATTCCTACAATAAAGGACTTCGTAAAAAGTTAAAGGCTAATGTAGAAGAATTAGAAGCGAAGTTAGCGGAGACAGAAGATTCAACGGAAAAGGAGAATTTGGCTAAAGAATTAGAGGAAGCGAAAGAAAAAGCGAAAAATCCGCCTATCTTTAAAGGCTTGTATGGAACCGAGTTAACGCTTGTTGATGATACGGTTAATATTGTTGTTCGTCCAAGAGATTATGATATTGAGGGAACAACTTATGTTGTATTCGATACAGAAACGACCGGTTTTAATGCTGCTGGTGGCGATCAGATGATTGAAATCGGTGCGGTTAAGATTCAAGATGGAAACATTATTGACCGTTTTGATGAATTGATTGACCCAGGTCGTCATATCCCTGATAGAATTACGGAACTTACCTGTATTACTGATGAAATGGTAAAAGGGAAAGATAATGAGGAAGAAGTTACGAGACGTTTCTTAGCGTGGACAGGGGATCTTCCAATGGTTGCTCACAATGCCAAATTTGATATTTCTTTTATTGAGATGTCCATGAAAAAATATGGTTTGGGAGAGTTTACCAATACGGTCATTGATACGTTAGAACTATCTCGTACTTTGGATCAAGGATACTCTCGTCACGGTCTTTCTCACTTAGTGAAACGTTACAATGTTCCTTGGGATGAAGATGCCCACCACAGAGCAGATTACGATGCGGAAGGAACGGCTTTAGTATTTCATAAAATGCTTCAGAAATTAGTGACTCAAAATTTCACGAAAATAACCGATTTGGATAGGTTGATTTCGAAGGATGAGATTTATAAATTTGGTCGTACTTTTCATTTTAATGCGATTGCGGTTGATAAAAAGGGACTAAAAAATCTATTTAAAATCATTTCTCTTGCCAATACGGTTTATTTATATAAAACGCCTAGAATTCTAAGAAGTAAATTAGAGGAGTTAAGAGAAGGACTACTCATTGGTAGTGGTTGTTATGAATCAGAAGTATTTGTGGAAGCGCGTAGTAAAGAAGGGGAAGAACTTACCAATATTATCAATTTCTATGATTATGTAGAGGTTCAACCTCCAGAAGTATATGGCCATTTGATTCAAACAAGTGATTTTAAGAACGAAGAGGAATTGAAAAGCCATATAACGAAGATCGTTAACGCTACCAAAGAAGCAGGAAAGCTCATTGTCGCAACAGGCGATGTCCATCATTTTGAAAGAGGAGACAAGATTTATCGAGAGATTATTGTCAATCAAAAAGTTCCTGGTGGAGGAAGACATCCACTAGCAAAATCAGAGATTACTTCGATTCCCTCTCAACATTTCCGTACTACCCGAGAAATGCTAGAAGATTTCAGCTTTCTAGGAGACGATTTAGCGTATGAAATTGTGGTAACCAATACCAATAAAGTTTTAGATATGGTAAGTGAAATAGAAGTTATCATTGATACTGGTGGAATTCCATTTTCTCCTAGGGTAAAAAGTGATGATGGAACTTCTTATCTTGACTGTCCACATGTGGTTACTGATTTAGTCTATACCAAAGCAGCAGAGTGGTATGGAGACCCTCTTCCTCATAATATTGAGGAACGAATTGCGAAGGAACTCTATGGAGATATCGTCTATAAAATTTGTCGGGAGAATGTCGCCTTGGAAAATCCTGACTTAGCAGAAGAAAAATTAGAATCTGAAGCATTCAAACGTCTTCATATGACTACACTACAGGGATTTGATGCCGTCAAAAAATTAATCCGTGAATATTTAACCAAAAATTGGAAAGAAGAAGATGGAGAATGCAATGAACAATCATTAGATAAGCGAATGACGAAGGAACTAGGAGGAATTATTGGAGGTGGGTTTGACCCTATCTACTTAATTGCGCAACGTCTCGTAAAGCATTCCAATGACGATGGTTACTTAGTTGGTTCCCGTGGTTCTGTCGGTTCTAGTTTTGTTGCGACAATGATGGGGATTACGGAAGTAAATCCACTTCCTGCTCACTACCGTTGTCTAAAGTGCAAGATGAGTATTTTTCAAGATGAAAATGGAAAAGATTTAGGAGCGGATTATTCGAGTGGTTTTGACTTACCAGATAAGGTATGTCCAAATTGTGGGGAGCCAATGTACAAAGATGGTCAAGATATGCCATTTGCGACGTTCCTTGGATTTAACGCTGATAAAGTACCAGATATTGACCTTAATTTCTCTGATTTAAACCAAGCTTCTGCTCATGAATATACGAAAGTATTATTCGGAGTAGATAATGTTTATCGAGCTGGAACGATTGGTACGGTTGCCGATAAAACGGCTTATGGATTTGTTAAAGGATACTGTGAAGATCATAATAAAGTAATGCGGTCTGCAGAAATAGAACGGTTAGCTATTGGTTGTACGGGGGTTAAAAGAACAACGGGTCAACATCCTGGAGGAATTGTTGTTGTTCCCGATTATATGGATGTGTCTGATTTTACGCCATTCCAGTTCCCAGCGGATGATGTCACGAGTCCTTGGCGTACGACCCACTTTGATTATCACGCCATCGACCAAGACTTATTAAAACTAGATATTTTGGGGCATTCTGATCCTACGCAATTACGTATGATTCAAGATTTAACCGGAACCGATATTCTAAAGGTTCCAATGGATGATAAAGAGACGATGAGTATCTTTACCTCTACCAAAGCATTGGGAGTCACAACAGAACAGATTATGAACGAAACAGGAACGCTAGGAATTCCAGAGTTTGGAACGCCATTTACCATTTCCATGGTAGCGGAGACAAAACCTACCACTTTCGCTGAATTAGTAAAAATATCTGGTCTTTCTCATGGAACCGATGTATGGCTTGGTAACGCTCAAGAATTAATTAAAAATAAAGTAGTACCTTTTAAAGAAGTTATTGGATGTCGTGACGATATTATGGTATACTTAATGTATCATGGAGTAGCGCCAATTAAGGCTTTTAAAATTATGGAGTTTGTTCGTAAGGGAAAAGCCTCAAAAGAACCAGATACCTGGGCAGGACATAAAGAAACAATGGAACAGGCAGGAATTGAAAAATGGTTTATCGATTCTTGTGGAAAGATTAAGTACATGTTCCCAAAAGCCCATGCAGCTGCCTATGTTATGAGTGCATTTAGAATTGCTTGGTATAAAGTACATATGCCAGTTTACTTCTATGCGTCTTGGTTAACGAGTAAAGCAACAGATGTCGATGTAGAATCGATGATAAAAGGCTATGATGCTATCAAAAGTAAAATTCTGGAAATTCAAAATAAAGGGTATGAAGCTACTAACAAAGAGTTAGGGTTACTAGAAAGTTTAAAGGTTTGTCTAGAAGCAAGTGCTCGAGGAATTCAATTCTTGCCGGTTGATTTGGAACACAGTGATGCGACAGTTTGGGGAGTTAGAGATGACCAGTCTATTTATCCACCTTTTGCAGCGATTGATGGATTGGGGGATACGGTTGCTAAAAATATCGTAGAGGAAAGAGAAAAATCTACTTTCCTTAGTGTTGAAGATGTTCAAAGAAGGGCGAAAGTTTCAGGAACATTAATTGATAAAATGAAAACACTAGGAATATTTGCTGGTATGGAAGAATCCAACCAGATGAGTTTATTTTAAAGAAAGAAGTGAAAAAAATGAATCAAAATTATCCAATGCCTAATGCTCCTGAGAATAACAATACAACTCCTAATATGGGAGTAACACCAACCCCTATTGCGAATCCAAACCCTGTTCCTACCCAACAGCCAGTCGCTACTAACACACAGCCTCCTGTGTTCATTAATCCAGAACCAGAAAAAAAGTCTAAATTACCTATCATTTTAGGAGTTCTTCTTGTTATCGTTCTTCTATTAGTAGCTGGTTATTTCTTATTTTTAAAAGGGGATAACAAGGAAAAGGAATCTTCTAACAGTAATTCTAATACGAATAGTAATACGAATACAAATGAAGGGGAGTCTACAGAACTAGATTTTTCCTGGGCAGGCCAATATACTGGACAAGGATATACGTTAGAGCTCTACTATAGTAGTCTAGATTCTATTTCTTTTTCTCTTACTGTTAACGATGGAGAATATGTAAGAAATATGGGTACAGACATAGATCTTCCAAAGGGAAATTCCATTGACTATCAAGATGATTTTGACAGAAAGGAAACATTGCATATAGAGAAGACAACAACCGGGATTAAGGTAGTTGCTACTTCTGATGATGAAGATAGTCTACTTCACAATTTAAACTTAGAATTGACAAAAACACCATTTACCACGAATGGCTGGAATGGCGTATATAAAATGGGAGACGATATGATTATTCTAAATGAAATGAGTGATAGTTATAACTTCATTGTATTTGTTAGTTCTAAAGATGGTATTTTTGTCACTTCCGTTTCTAATCAAGCTGATACCTTATCTTATCAAGGTCGAGATGGTCAAAATGCAACGATTACAAAAACAACAAAAGGATTAACAGTAGAATCCAATATTGTTTCTAGTGGAGAATATAGCAAACAATAAAAAAAGGTTTTAAGCAAAAACCTTTTTTTGATGGAGAAATTTAAGAATAATAGCAGAAATGAAACTAATGAGTAATCCAAGATAGAAATACTTTGGTTGGTAACGAAACTCGATAGTATGTTTTCCTTTTTCCAATTTCACACCTAGTAGATTTTCTAAAAGAGGGATAGCTTTTTTCTTTTTCCCATCTACTAGAATCTGCCAGTTAGAATCATACGGAATCGTGGTTGCTAAAAGCGTTTTATCATCATCCACTTCGATAGAGCCTTTTAAATAGGTCCCCCGATAAGCTTCTATCATCAATTCGTGTTCTTTTAATTCTTCTATGGCTTTTTCAAATTGGTGGTGAGAATAGTGAGCAGCAAACGTTCCTAAATATTCGGATTCGTTTAAATCTTCGTATCGTAATTGATTGTGATTAGAGACTATTTCTTCTGTACAAACAATTTCAAAATCTTCCTTTTTTGGTAAATAGAGATCATTTAAATAAAGAGAAAATTTACTATACCCATTTTGACTATTGATGGCTGTATAAAAACATACTTTTCCTCTATTTTGATCATCAAACTCATAAGTTAGATCTATTTTTTCGAGAGGAATAGAATCATAAATTTGATATTTTCCTCCTGTCATAGCTGAAAAAATGTTATTTTGGTACGTCAAGGCATTTAAATCTTTTTCTACTTCTAAAATATCATTAGAAACCATAAATCCAAGTGAAAGTGCATAAGGATTTTCATAGATTTGAATTTCTTCGTCCGCAATGGTAGCGGATGCTACTAACTGATAAGAAGTAGGAATTTGCTCTTCTCCTAAAAAGGCATGATATTTGATTCCTAGAAGAGAATCGATTACTTCATTACCACTATAGTAGGAAATCGTATTTTTTTTCGTACTACCACTTCCATATCCGATATCGTAGAAGAAATCAGCCATGGAATTTGATAAAGTAGAAAGAAATACATCAATTCCTTTATATCCATAGTAGATAGGACCATTATAAGGAACCGTTTCACTGGTCTCGACGCGGTAAAAACTGTCATCGATGGTTGAAAGCGTACTGGTAATGTACTGGTATTTTAAATTTTGATTTTGATATTCCTCTTTTTTGGTATAGGTATAATCAGAAGTGGATACAAGGGTATTGGAAATACCTTCTAGAATGAGACAAGAAGCTAATACAAGAGGCATATACATTTTGGGACTATCGATGTTTTTTAGTAAGAAACAATAGATGAGGAAAACGGCTAAGTTAATATACATCAAAGACGTTTTTTCTGTTTTAAAGTAGAATCCAAAGAAGAAAATGGTAAATAATAAAAGGGTAAGTAGATAGTCTTTTTTCTTTAATGTGGATAAATTCATCAATGATTGAAAAGCGATGTATAAAAAGAAGAAGGAGAAGAAAAAAGTAAATCTTCCGTTAAAAAACTGTGGCTTGGAAAAGGCTGTCCAAGCATAGTTAAAATAATTTCCGGAAACGGATAGATAAAGAATTCCAATCATTGCCAGGGTGAGAATCTTTTCCTTCTTAGAAAAGTGAGAATTGAAAAAGTAAAGAACGATTAAGAGGATGGGACACAATCCCGTATAAAGATAAAAGCCATCAGCATTTAAAAATTCAATGTCGTTGGTATTAGAAATGAGAAAGTTCTCTAAAAAAGAAATGATACCACCATGGAATGAGAACGCTTCTCCACCAAACATTTCTGTTGACACTCTAGCATATTCCGGAATCTCATGGAGAACTTCTAAGAGGACAAAGGCTGTAGTAAGAACCCCTAAAAATGTTAAAAGGAGATATTGAAGACTTATCGTTAAAATTTTCTTTTTCTCTTCTTTTAGAGAATAGGTAATCAAGACTTGGTAGAAAAAGTAGAGAAAAGAAAAAAGACAACTCATGAATCCAAAGTAGTAATTGGTGATAATACTATAAAGGAGAGCGAATAAGTAGAGAAAAATCTTTTTCTCCTTGATAAATTTATCAATCCCAACTAATAAAAGAGGGAGAATTAAGACACTATCTAACCACATGAGGTGGATAAAATAATGGGAGGTAAATCCGATAAATAGATAGAAGGTAGAAAACGCAACCGCATATATTTTTGGCTTGTCTCGAAAGTGATATCGAAAGAAGTAAAGGGCTGTTAAAGAGCAAGTCAACAGTTTTAAAAAAGTAGTTACCAAAAAGAATTTTTCTATATCTTTAAAGAAGATGAGTAAGAGATTAAAGGGACTACATAAATAGTAAAAAAAAGTTCCTAAAAAACTGCTCCCTAACCCTCCTTCAAAAGAATAGAAAAGAGATTCGTGACCGAGTAAGATTTCTCTTAATCTAGTCATTAAAGCCGCATATTGTGAATAAGCGTCACTGATAAAGAACGTATTGGAATACGCATCTAATTGAGTGTATAAAAAAACTAAAATAATAAATACTAGTATCGTAGTAAGCCCATAAATCTTCCATTCTTTTTTCATAACTACCTCTTTTCTTTTCCATTATAACATACTTTTTCAAATGTATATAGTTTGTCTAAAAGGGATAATTCAAAAAATTTAAATTGACAAAAATGGGAAGTTATTATACTTTAATAATAGGAGTGATTCTATGGAAAATCAGTTAACAATTAAGAATGCATCTGGTGCGGATGAGACAATCGAAGTGATGGATATAGTACTCGATAATGAGACTGGCAAGAGATATATTTTTTACCATTTATTAGATTCAGAAGATATTTACGCGGCTATTTTAAGAGAGGCAGATACCACGTATTTTTTAGAGGCTATTACGGATGATTCTGAATGGGAAATTGTTGAAGAAATTCTAAAGAATCAAATTAAGGTAGAAGGTGGTTCGAATGAAGCCGAATGAGTATATTGATTATATGAAAACTATTGCTCCTTTTCAGACCGGACAAAGAGAATATTTAGACTTTGTAGAACGGATTAAAGGGGAGAGTAGTGAGACGTTAACGCCTTCTCAACTCTTGGAAATTAAAGAGACGAGCGAAAAACGAAAAGAGAGTTTAGATAAGCTAAGAACGCAAATGAAAAAATTGCAAAACTTTCTTCCTATAGATGTCTATAAAAGCTTAATGAGTTCGATTGAAAATGAGTATGCTTTAGCGACGATGCTTCAAGAAGACTGTGAAAATTTTATCAAAGGGCAGGATAACAAATATTTGGAATCTGTTTTGTATGGTTTGGGAGAAGAAAAAGAATATAATGAAGCTTTGGCAAAATCATTGAAAGATGTAGAATATCGTTTCGGAATTGGTATTTTAAATGATGCCTTAACAGGTAAAATGGAAATTCAAGATATCAAAGATATTGCGTTATCGTTAGAGGAAAATACTCCTTTAAGGCAGAATTTGGATCATTTGATTACCGATTTAGAAAGAAAAGAAGCAAAACAAAGAAAAGAGGCGCAAGAGGAAAAAACAGAGGAACCTGAGCAAGCAGAAGAAACGCCTCAGGAACAGCCAGAAGAAGAACAGGAAGAAGAGAAAAAAGTAACGTTAGCAGAAAGAATTGCTAGCGTTAACTATCAACAACGTGGCAATATCGTGGAAGAAGTCCAACAGCTAACAATTGAGGACCGGTTAGAACAGGTTGACAAGAAGCTAGAAGAACTTCTTGCAAAAGAAAAACCAACGTTAGCAGATATGATTGCTATCCAGACATTAGAGCAGGAAAAATTAGATTTGAATGCTTATATGGATACTTTGGATGATCAAAAGCAATCCTTACGTCAAAGAGGTCGGGATCGAAAGATTTCTAAAACCGATGAAAAAATCGAGGAAGGGTTGGAAAATCTAAGACGATCTCGAGAAAACTATGAAGCTTATGATAGTAGGTTGATGCGTTTCTTCTCGATGAGATACCAAGAACAAATGCAAGAAAACCTCGCACGATTAAGAGAAAAAAGAGGCGTTTTACAGCAACAACAACGAATATCAGCCGTTGCTAAATTCGATAAGCAATCTGGTCATATTGCTAGAAAAGCCGCTGTCTTAGGAACGGTTAGAGGTATTCATGGATATACTAGTGCCAAGATAGAAGAATTAAAAGCCTTTAGAGAACAAGTGGTTCAGGAGTTTCAAGCAATCCAAAAAGATGCTTCTCGCTTCACAAGTCGTAAGAGCGATGTTGAGGTTCTTCGACAAAAAGTGGGTGCTAGACCTGATGAAATCATTAGCATAGAAGAAGTAAGAAGCCTACAAGGACAAGTTATGGCAGCATAAAAAAAGTTGGAATTTTCCAACTTTTTTAAGCTTCTTCTTTCTTTTTGCTTATTTTTCTTAAAGTTCTCATTTCTCTAGTGGTAGTACGAACTTTGGTACCATCTGCTAAAGTCATTATTTGTAAATTGGTTTTTTGAGCATGCTTTGTAGCTCTTAATGAATGTGATCTTCTGTTTCCAGATAGATTCTTTCTAGCAGTAACTTTTACAGCCATGTTATTCCTCCTATCAAAGTTTATATTTTTTCCCTATGCCATTCGATTTTATCATATTTAACGGGGAAAGTCAAATGTTTTCCACGATATTTTTTATTTGCTAGAAAGGGAATTTTGACTTTGAAAAATAGGATTTTTAGAAAGTTCCAAACATTTGTATCTAATAGTTCAAAAATATGGTAAAATGAAGATGAAGGAGGATTCCCTATGCGTACGATACCACTTTATATCAAAACCGATAATTCCCTACAAGATTCTCTTATTACGATACCATCTCTCATCGCTTATGCGAAGGAAAATGACATTCATGAACTTGGTATTGCCGATTCTAAAATGTATGGCGTTATGGACTTTTATAAAGCGTGTAAAAAAGAGGGAATCAAACCTTACATTGGATTAGAGATTACATTAGAAGAGAAGAAATTTTTAGTTTTTGCTAAAAACTATACTGGTTATCAAAGCCTTTTAAAGCTTACAACGATTACTTCTGAAAGAAATATTACCTTGGAAGATTTAAGAGAATATGCGAAAGACTTAATTTGTTTATTACCGTATGAATCGAGTAGTCTTCTTTCACAGATTCAAGGAATTTATCAGTATCTATTTCGAACTTATAAAAATGTCGAAGAAAAAAAAGAGATTTCAGAACCTTCTTTTTACCTAAATGAGACGATTTATCTGCGCCAAGAAGAAAGCCGGTTTGTCAAATATTTAGATGCGATGAAAGAGGGAACAACCATCTCTCTTGTAAGTAGTACTCGCTTGGATAACTATTTAAAAATGGATGAGGAATTAACTCCACTAGAGTCTCCCTGGATGGAAGAATTTAGAGAACTCTGTGATGTAGAAATCCCTATGCATCAAAGTCTAATGCCTATCTATCAAAATGAAGAAGGATTAGATAGCTATTCTTATTTGAAGAAAAAATGTATTGAGGGATTAAAAAAGCGCTTTGGAAAATCAGTTTCTAGCAGATATCAAGAACGATTGAAAAAAGAACTGGATGTCATTCAAAAAATGGGTTTTTGTGATTACTTTTTAATCGTTTATGACTATATCAAATATGCTAAAGAACATGATATTATTGTAGGACCTGGAAGGGGTAGTGCGGTTGGTTCTTTAGTCGCTTATCTTCTTGAAATTACGGATATCGACCCTTTAAAATACGATCTTTTCTTTGAACGATTCTTAAACGTGGAACGAATTAGTATGCCTGATATCGATATCGATTTTGAGCATAGTAGAAGAGAAGATGTCATCAACTACTGTAAAGAAAAATATGGAGAAAAGAAAGTCGCGCCAATCATTTCTTTTGGAACCATGGGCGCTAAACAAGCTATTAGAGATGTTGGAAGAGCAATGGATTTAGACCTTACAACGATTGATGGATTATGCAAACTCATCGATTCTCGTTTAACCCTTTTGGAAAACCGAAAGAATCCGAAGATTCAAACGTATTTAGAGCGACACGATACGTTAAAAGAAGTGTATGATATCGCCTATGTTTTTGAAGGATTGAAACGACATACCAGTATCCATGCAGCTGGAGTAGTGATGTCAAGGGTGGATTTAGATACTGTAATCCCATTAGATAAGTCCCATCAAAATTTCTATACTAGTGGTTATGATATGGAGTACTTAGAGGAGATTGGCCTTTTAAAGATGGACTTCCTCGCTATTAAGTATTTGACCATTATTCATAACATTATTCGAGAAATTAACTCTACATATGGTTTACGTCTATCTTTTGATAATATTCCTTTTGAAGATGAAAAAGCCTTAAAATTGTTTGAAACAGCCAATACTTTAGGCATTTTCCAATTTGAGTCAGAAGGCATGTTACAGTTTTTGCGTCAGCTACGGGCGAAAAGTTTTGAGGACGTCTGTTCCGCCATTGCGCTTTTTCGACCTGGACCAATGCAAAATATTCCCTCTTTTATTCGAAGAAGAGAAGGAAAAGAAAAGATTGATTACTTAGACGAATCTTTGGTACCCATTTTGAAATCTACTTATGGAATTATGATTTATCAGGAACAGATTATGCAAATCGCCCAAACGATGGCGGATTACTCTTTGGGAGAAGCAGATATTTTAAGAAAAGCGATGAGCAAGAAAAAAAGAGAACTCCTCTTAAAAGAAGAAGAAAAATTTACCGCTAGAGCTTTAAAGAAGGGATATGCTAGTGAAACGGTAAAGAAGGTCTATGCTCTCATGCTAAAATTTGCTGAGTATGGTTTTAACAAATCCCATTCCGTAGGCTATTCCATGGTCTCTTGCCGAATGGCCTATTTGAAAGCGCATTTTCCTAAAATCTTTATGGCAAATCTCTTATCTATCGATATGAATGATAGTTCAAAAGCTAAAAAATATTTTTATGAATGTCGAAAGAATCATATCGATATTTTAAAGCCAGATATTAATAAGAGTGGTGAGGCGTATTTGATGGAAGAAACGGGAATTCGCTATCCACTTTCCAATATTAAAAATGTGGGAACAACAGCAACCAAACTCATCTTAGAGGAACGGCAAAAATCTCCTTTCCAAGACTTATATGATTTTATCAAACGTTGTTATGGAAAAGGAGTAAATCGTAAAGTAGTAGAGTCTTTAAACGATGCAGGGGTCTTTCTTTCTTTGGGTTGGAATCGAAAGACCGTTGCTATGAATTTGGATGCTATCTTAAACTATGGAGACCTCATGAAAGACCTATCCGAGGAATTTGCCTTAAAACCAGATATTACCGAATTTCCAGAATATAGTGCGAAAGAAATTATGGAACGAGAATTAGAACTATTTGGTCTTTATTTGAGTGAACACCCTATTACCGAACTAAAGAGTCATTATCCAAAAGCAATATCCCTTACGGATTTACCAAGATATTTTGATAGAATGGTAGAGACGATTATTTATGTGGATAAAGTAAAAGAGATTGAAACGAAGAAAAAAGAAAAAATGGCCTTTTTGGTCGGTAGTGATGAAGTAGCTTCGATGGATTTTACGTTATTTCCAACTATCTACCAAAACCACATGGATATCGCAAAAGGAGATATCTTGTTGGTAACGGGAAAAGTAGAAAAGCGATTTGATAAGTATCAGCTTATCGTCGAAAGATTAGATAAATTGAAAGAAGGATAAGAAATTTATCCTTTTTTGTTGCAAGAAATAGGAAAAAATTCTTTCTTTTTATACGCAAATGTGCTAAAATGATTACAGTAAGATTGCCACGATAGGAGGATAAATATGAGTTTTATAAAAAAGATATTTGATAAAGAAGATGAAGACATTTTTAGTGGTGATGAGAACCAATACTATGAGATTAAGAATGCAGAAGAAATGGCAGAAGAAGGCGGCGCCAAAATGATTCTTCTTGAGCCAAGAGCTTTCTCTGAGTCTCAACAAATTGCCGATCATTTAAAAAAGAGAAATACCGTTGTTGTCAATCTAAAAAGAGTAACCAGTGACCAAGCCAAAAGAATTGTCGATTTTTTGAGTGGTACGATTTATGCCATCGGTGGAGATTTACAAAAGATTGGGGGAGGCATTTTCCTATGTACTCCAAACAATATCAATGTTCAAGGAAAAATTAGTGATGATTCTGACGGAAAAGACATTCATGATAATGATGATATTAACATAGAGTGGTAAAAAGACTTGAAATAAAGAAAAACTTATGTTAGAATAAATTCTGCTTAGCGAGGTGTATCTCATGAGTCAAAAGGTAGTTTCTACTTTGGAAAATATGGATGAAGAGGAATTACGAGACCTTTTGAGGGATACCCTAAAGGAAGAAGAAGCGATGCGTGTCAAGTTATCTTCTCAGGACGCTAAGATTAAGGCCTTAGAGCAAGAATTAAAAAAAGTCGAAGAGATTCGGGAAAACGCTTTACAGGAAAGTGAGAAAATTCTGGATGATGCGAAGAGAAACGCTGATCGGATTGTGAACGAATCATTAATTCGGGCAGAAAAAGTAGAAATGGAATCTTTTTTGCTACGAAAGAATATCGACATTTTAAAAGAGAAGTTAAAAAAGGCATTAGATGAAAAAATATTAGATGTTGAAAACAGAGGATAAAGACGATAATAAGTGAAATTTTAGAGAACTGATGGTTGGTGCAAATCAGGAAGGAAGCTTATTATGGATCACTTTTGATGTTTTATTTCGAAAATAGTAAAAATAGACGTTACTCGCGTTAAGAGATAAAGTGTATGAATTGTTCATAAACTAAGGTGGTACCACGGGATTTCATCTCGCCCTTAGATTTATGGACTTTTTTTTGTAAGGAGGGACTATGAAGACAGAATACGAAGTAAGAGTTTTAGAAATTGATCAAACAGAGATGATTGAGAAATTAGAATCTTTGGGTGCTTCTCGCATATTTTCCACCTTACAGAAAAGATATGTGTATGATTTTCACCCTGTTCAAGATAGCAAATGGATACGTCTTCGAACAAATGGTCAAAAAACAACTTTAACGATAAAGGATATTCAAAAGAAGACAATCGATGGAACAAAAGAGTTAGAGATTGTAGTAGATGATTTTGAAAAGACAAACCAAATTCTATTGGAACTAGGATATACTCCAAAAGGTTTTCAGGAAAATAGACGAATTCAATATAACTTAGATGGAGTAGAAATCGATTTAGATACCTGGCCTATGCTTCCAACGTATATGGAAATTGAAGGAAAAGATGAAAAAGAAGTATATCAAGCGATGGAAAAGCTAGAAATTTCAAAGGAAGAAATAACGACTTTAGATGTCGAAGGAATTTATGAATTCTATGGTCATCCAAAAGAAGAGATTACTGATTTACGATTTGAGAGGGAGGAATAAAAATGAAAAACTTTAAAGAATTAGATAAAAGACCAGTTAGCGAGGTAGAAGAAGCAATTTCTAAATCGTGGAAAAGTATTAATGCTATGCATGATGCTCAAGTCAAATTAAGAGAGAACAATAAGACCTTTGTCTTCTATGATGGACCCGCTTTTGCGAATGGATTTCCAGGACTTCATCATATGGTTTCTAAAAACCTCAAAGATTCTGTTACGAAATATCATGTCATGAATGGAAAGAAAGTTATCCGTAAAATTGGATGGGATACCCATGGACTTCCTATTGAAAATCATGTTGAGAAAAAATTAGGAATTTCTTCTAAGAAAGAAATTGAAACGCTTGGCGTAGATAAATTTAATGAGGAATGTCGGAAAAGTGTTCGGGAAAATGAATCTGCCTTCACGGACTTAACTCGTAAAATGGGACAATTCTTTGATGTAGAACATCCTTATTTGACCTATAAGAATGAATATATCGAAACTGAATGGTGGATTTTAAAAGAAATGTTTAAGAAGGACATGTTCTATGAAGGAACGAGAGTAGTGCCATACTGTCCACATTGTGGAACGGGTTTAGCTACCCATGAAGTTGCGCAAAACTATCAGACAGATACTGCAATTACGGTCATTGTTCCTTTTAAGAAGAAGGATGAAGATGTTTATTTCTTAGCTTGGACAACTACTCCTTGGACATTGATTGCCAATGTAGGACTTTGTGTAAACCCTGAAGAAGATTATGCTTTAGTAGAATCAAAAGGTACAAAGTTTATCATGGGAAAAAGCCTAGTCGAAAAAGTATTAGGGGAAGAGGCCAAAATCTTAAAAACGTATAAAGGAAAAGATTTAGAATACCAAGAATATGAGCAGTTAATTCCTTCCTTTGACGTAGATAAAAAAGGCTTCTTTGTCACTTGTGATTCCTATGTTACGATGGAAGATGGAACCGGAATTGTCCACATTGCTCCAGCTTTTGGTGAAGACGATGCGAATGTTGGTAAAAAATACGATTTACCTTACCTAAATCCAGTTGGTAAAGATGGATGTTATGTAGGTGGACTTTGGAATGGACGATTTGTTCACGATGTCAATGAAGAAGTAGTCGATTATTTGCGAGAAAATGGCAAGTTATTCAAGAAACAAAAGATTAATCACGAATATCCACATTGTTGGAGATGTGATACGCCACTTATCTATTACTCAATGCCAAGTTATTATATCAAGGTAAGTGCGATGACCGATAAATTGGTAAAAGCCAATGCGAAAGTAAATTGGTATCCTGCTTATGTGGGAGAGAAGAGATTCGCGAATTGGCTTGCCAATGCTCGTGATTGGAATGTATCTCGTAGCCGTTATTGGGGAAGTCCAATCCCTTATTGGAAATGTGAATGTGGACATACTCATATGGTAGGTTCTATTCAAGAATTAAAAGAAATGGCAATTGAAAAAATCGGTAAGGATTTCGATCTTCATAAACCATATATTGATAACATTCATTTGAAGTGTGAGAAGTGTGGGGGGACTATGACACGTATTCCAGATGTGTTAGACTGTTGGTTTGACTCTGGATCAATGCCTTTTGCCCAATACCATTATCCATTTGAAAATCAAGAATTGTGGGAATCTCAGTTCCCAGCTGACTTTATTTGTGAGGGAATTGATCAAACACGTGGTTGGTTTTATACGTTATTAGTTATCTCTACTTTTATCAAAGGATGTTCTCCATTTAAGAACGTTCTTGTCAATGACTTACTATTAGATGCGGAAGGGAAGAAGATGAGTAAATCTCGCGGTAACATTGTAGAGCCATTTACAACGATTAAAGAATATGGTTCTGATACCGTTCGCTTCTATTTACTCTATGTATCTCCAGTATGGACTCCATTAAAGTTTGACTTTGCTGGATTAAAAGAGGTATATTCTAAATTCTTCAATCCTCTTAAAAATACTTATAGCTTCTTTGCTATGTATGCTAATATTGATGAAATCGATATTGATAACTGTAACGTTCCTTATGCAAAGAGAGAAGAGATTGATAAGTGGTTACTTTCTAAATATAATCGTTTAGTACAAGATGTTAGAGCTTCTTTTGATGAATACGATTTGAACAAAGTTGTGCATTATTTATCCAATTTCGTATCAGAGGATTTATCCAACTGGTATATTAGAAGAAATAGAAATCGTTTCTGGGGTAGTGAATTCAATACCTCTAAGAAGAGTGTATACCTTACCACTTATGAAGTATTAGTAGGACTTTCTAAGTTAATTGCGCCTATTACTCCATTTATCGCAGAAGAGTTATACCGCAACTTAACGGGTGGAGAATCTGTTCACTTAACAGATTATCCAAAATGCAATCAGAAAATGATCGATGAACATGTTGAGAATCGGATGGATTTAGTTCGTAATCTTATCTCTGTTGGTCGTTATGTCAGAGAAGAGACAAAGATTAAAGTTCGCCAACCATTAAGTGAAGCGTTAATCGATGGTAAAAATCGTGATTTAATCGCTGATTTAGTTCCTCTTATTGCAGAAGAATTGAATATTAAAGAAGTAAGATTTGTAGACGATTTAAATGAATACATGAACATTTCTTTAAAACCTAATTTTAAAGAAGTAGGAAAAGTTCTTGGTCCTCTTATGAAGGAGTTCCAGACGAAACTAGAAAATTTAAGTTCAGAAGAAATCAACTTGTTACAGTCAGGTAAAACGATATCGATGGAATTAGGGGGAGAGAAGAAAGAAATCACTCCTGAGATGGTAGATATTCGTATTTCTTCTAAAGAAGGTTTTGATGTTGGAATGGAAAATAATAACTTCATGATTATAGACACGACTTTAACAGAAGACTTAATTATGGAAGGAAATGCTCGTGAAATCGTTTCTAAAGTACAACAACTTCGTAAGAATAGCGACTTCAATGTTACCGATAGAATCAACTTATACTATCAAGGAGATAGTGATATTGATCAATGTATTGAGAAGTTCAAAGAATTTATTCAAAGTGAGACTTTATCATTAAGTATTACGAAAAGTACGAAAGCCAAAGAAGAAATCGACATCAATGGACATCAGACATTCTTTACTGTTGAAAAAGCAAAATAGGAAGGAATCTTCCTATTTTTGTGAATAAAAGAAAGGAGAATTGAAATGGATTATCGAATAAAAGGGAAAGAATCGTATAAAATTCATCGGTCGTTACCGCTTCCTTTAGAACATTCTTCCTTGTATTTGATTGAAAACGATTTAAAACCCATGCGCGAAGAATTAGAACAATTTCTATTGGAAATGCCTTATATGAAAAGTATATCCTTTTCTAAATCTGTTTTATTCTCCCACGAAATTCAAGCGAATAACGTTATCGAGGGATATCGGGATGATGTATCGTTAGTGGATAACGTGATTCATCAAAGGTTGATGATAAGTGATGAGAAAAGACGAAAAAGAATTTTAAATTTGTATAAAGGTTATCGGTATATATTAGAGGGAAGAGAGCTAACGGAAGAAAATCTAAAGGAACTCTATCGTATCTTGTCGGATGGATTATTAGAGGAACAAGATAGGGCGATGATGGGGGAGTACTACCGCCAAGCACCTGTTTATATCTATTATTCAGATTGCCCTAGTAAACTTCCCGATGAAGGCGTTCCAGCATCTGAAATTGCCTTTAAGATGGGAAAATTGTTCGAATATTTAAGACAAGAAGAAAAGCAACAAACCTTGACGGATACTTATTTAGTTTCCCAAATTGCGCATTTTTACTTTCTCTATATTCATCCTTACTTTGATATCAATGGTCGGACTTCCAGAACAACGGCGATGTGGTACCTTTTAAACCAGCAAGCTTATCCATTTATTATTTTCAATCGAGGAATTCAATTAGCCAAACAAGAATATTATCGTGTTATCCGGGATGTACGTCGCTTTAAAAACGTTACGTTCTTCCTTAACTACATGATGGTTACCGTCAAAAAGGAGTTAGAAAAAGAACATATTATGGAGATGATTTCGCAAAGTTGTCAATCTCCTCTTAGTTCCCTAGATTATCAAACGATGCAGTATATGCTTTCGATGAATGGGCAAATGACCTATTATGATTTCGTTGCTTTTTATAATCATCAAAATGAAAAAAAGAGTAAGAAAGAGATTATTGAAACCATGATTTATCCCCTAATCGATAAAGGAATCATTCTTCCTGGTAGAAAGATAGAAAGAAAAGAGAATCGCTTCTTTTCTATCAATCCTTCTATGTATGAATTAGATCCGGAGAAAGTAAAACGCATTCGACTTGCCCAAAAAAAGAGCTAAGCTCTTTTTTTAATTGTTCTTATTTTTTATATATTCTCGTAACATTTTTGTAAGCGCTCTTTTTTCGATTCGGGAAACATAGCTTCGCGAGATATGATAGAATTTGGCAATTTCTTTTTGGGTTAATTTATCTTGATTATTAAGTCCATATCGCTTTTCAATAATCTCTTTTTCTCGCGGAGAAAGAACTTCGAAGTATTCGTCAATCTTTTTAATATTATCTTGGGTGTGAATATCGAGAGCGAAATCCGGATTTGGCGTCTTTAAAATATCTAATAGGGTAATTTCATTTCCTTCTTTATCGAAGCCAACCGATTCATTGATACTAATATTTTTGCTATTGCGTTTATTAGACCGATAATACATTAAAATTTCGTTTTCAATGCAGCGGGCGATATAGGTGGTCAGTCTTGTTTTATGATGTTCAGAATAACTGTCGATTCCTTTGATAAGCCCAATCGTTCCAATACTGATGAGATCATCTTCCTCATCTTTTTTATGTTCGTATTTTTTAACGAGGTGAGCGACGAGTCGAAGGTTGTGTTCAATTAGGATATCTCTGGCCGCTTTATCACCGTTCCTAGCCTTTTCTAAGTAGGCTTCTTCTTCCTCCTTCGTTAAGGGATCAGGAAACACGTTATTCGAATAGGCCGCACAGAATAGATTAAAGTCTTGGAATATCCATTTTAAAAATTTAAACATATATCATACTCCTACTAAAATATATGATAAATTTTTAAAAACATATCTTTTCTATTGCAAAGTTTTATGCTATAATACATGTAAGGTAGGCGATTCGATGAGAAAGATTAGACTTGAAAGATTAAACATGAAGTGGATATTAACCATAGGTGCTATTATTATTATTGTATTGACAATTCTTTTCGTTATTTTTAAAACCAATTTGATTATTGATCATAGTGATGAAAAAGGAAAAGATAAAGGCAAAGATAAGAATTACTGTACCATAAACTGTGATACCGATGGAGATGGTATTTGCGATTTAAACTGTGATTTTGATGGGGATGGTAAATGCGATTTCAATTGTGATACCGATGGCGATGGTACTTGCGATCTTAACTGTGATACTGACGGTGATGATACTTGTGATTTAAACTGTGATACCGACGGTGATGGTGTTTGTGATTTAAACTGTGATACCGATGGTAACGGATTATGTAATTTAAACTGTGATACGGATGGTAACGGAACCTGTGATGTAAACTGTGATACCGATGGCGATGGAAACTGTGATGTAAACTGCCAAGGAGAGATAAAAATTTCGGGAGGTAACGGATCTAACTCTAACGAGTATCCTGATCCAGAAGAGTCAAATAAAAATGGTGTCTCTGACGCAGCGAAAAACAGAACAAAACCGGTAGAAGATTTGAATGAAGATGAGCGTTTATATATCATTGAGGAAAATATCGACAAGAGTATGGGAAATCTTCTAGATGAAACTTTGAAATATTATCAAAAAGAATGTACGGCTAAAAAACCGTGTGAATTTGATGCTACAGACCATGGGCAATATAGTGATAAAAAGGAATATGGATATTGGATATTGACATGTTCTGGAAAAGTATCTGTTTGGTATGAAGGAAAAGATTTAAAGAAATCCTTCGATAATGTAAAATGTTCTTAAAAGTATTTCTTTGGAAATACTTTTTTTATGCTATAATGGACATGGGTGATTCTATGGAAAACTTTATTATGGGAACATATAAGCAGAGTATATTTGAATCCGATAAAGGATATGTAATAGGTCTTTTTAAAGTAAAAGATACCGATATAGAATCTATGAAAGACTATGTTAACAAATTGATTACGTTTACAGGATATTTTCATGAATTAAACGAACAAGAAAATTATTATTTCTTCGGGGAAGAAGTTGTCCATCCAAAATATGGACATCAATTTAAAGTAGATCATTATGAACGAGTGAAACCGGAAGATAAAGATGGTATTGTAGAATTTCTAGCCAGTGATTTATTTAAAGGAGTAGGAGAGAAATTAGCGGTTTCTATTGTAAATACATTAGGGGAAAATGCTCTCGATAGAATATTAGAGGATAAAAGCAATCTTTTATTAGTGCCTAAAATGACCATGAAGAAAGCCGATAGTATTTATGATACCTTATCTAAGTATGAAGAAAGCCACAAGATGATTGTCTATTTAACAGAACTTGGCTTTGTCATGCGAGATGCTCTTTTAATTTATAATACTTATAAAGGGAATACCATGATGATTTTAGAACATAATATTTATAGAGTATTAGAGGATATCGAAGAGATTTCTTTTCCAAAAGTCGATAAGATTGTACGGGATAAAGAACTAACGATTGATTCGGATTTACGGATTAAAGCTTGTATCTTTTACATGATGAAGGAATTGACTTATAAAAATGGCGATACGTATTTAAATTTAGGAGAAATTACAGAGGCTGTTTCATCTTATTTAGGATATGATGTCGATAGCAAGTTAGTAGAAGAATTACTGTGTGAGTTAAGTGGGGAACGAAAAGTCGAAATAGAAGGGGAAAAATACTATTTAGAAGAAATCTTTGAGGCAGAATATACGATTATTGAGAAGATTCGATTTTTACTTCAAAAAAAGAAAAAGAAATATAAAAATTTTGAAGAGGAACTAGAACTATTAGAGAAGCATAATCAAATTTCTTATAATGAAAAACAAAAAGAGGCCATTAAAAAAGCGTTAACGAATAATATTGTCATTATTACAGGTGGTCCTGGTACCGGAAAAACAACTATTATTAAAGCAATCGTGGAGCTTTATACAACGTTAAATCAAATTTCTTTAAAAGACGCGACTAACGAAATAGCGTTACTAGCGCCTACAGGAAGAGCTAGTAAGCGAATGGCAGAATCAACTAATTTCCCGGCTAGTACGATTCATCGCTTTTTAAAGTGGAATCGTGAGACCAATCATTTCGCTATTAATGAATACAATCCAGACTTTAGCAAGCTAATTATTATCGATGAAGTGAGTATGATTGATATTCCTTTAATGGATAGTTTATTGCGGGGACTTACCAATAATATTCAAGTAGTTTTAGTGGGAGATTCCAATCAACTTCCAAGTGTTGGCCCAGGAATGTTACTAAAAGACCTCATCGACAGTGAATTAATCGATGTTATCAAGTTGGATTATCTCTATCGTCAAAAAGAAGATAGCTATATTCCAGAGTTAGCTTGTGAAATTAGAGAAGACTGTCTAGGAGACTTTCTCTCTACACGAGATGACTATCTTTTTCTAACTTGTTCGTCTTCTTCGATAACGGTTAATCTACCAAAAATTTGCAATCAGATTTTAGAGCATGGATATGACTATAGAAGAATTCAAGTTATGGCACCTATGTATGCGGGCGTCAATGGGATTGATAATTTAAATAAAGTTTTACAAGAAGTTTTTAATCCACCTAGTAAAACCAAAAACGAATTAAAGGTGGGAGATGTCATCTTTCGTGAACAAGATAAAGTTTTGCAGCTTGTCAATCTTCCAGATGAAAACGTTTTTAATGGAGATATTGGCGTCATTGAAAGCATTCGAAGAGCCAATACTACGAAAAGTGGAAAAAATGAAATTACGATCGATTTTGATGGCAATCTGGTGACATATCAACCTAAAGATTTTGGTAATATAAAACATGGGTTTATTATTAGTATTCATAAATCACAAGGAAGCGAATTTGACGTGGTAGTCATGCCGCTTAGTATAGCTTATCAAAGAATGCTCTATCGAAAATTAATCTATACGGGAATTACACGAGCAAAGAAAAAATTGATTTTAATCGGTGAACCTGAAGCTTTTTCTTATGGAGTTCATAACGTGCAGGAAAATGTCCGCAAAACGGATTTATTACAAAAATTATTAGATAGTAGTATAAAGGAAGAAAAAGTGTAAATATTAAAACTGTATATAAGAGATTATATACAAGTCGTTACAGTCTAGTGTGAGGTGATGTTATGCAAATAGGGAAAGATATGGCCCTTATTGCGTTAGGTGCTATTGGTATGTGTCTATACCAAAAATATAGCAAGCCTGTCATGGAAAAAGCTGAAGAGTTAATGAACGATGCTGTTCGCATGGCAGATAAAAAACTAGACCAGATGATGTAAGAAAAGCCCGATGAGGGCTTTTTGTGTGAGAATGATGTATGAATTTTTTTCAATAGCTTTAGTAATTTGGTAATTTTAACAAAATATGGTATAATACGTTCCTGTTGGGGGAAAAGTATGAAAATATATAAGAATCAAATAGGGGACAATATTTCAAAAGCAATACCAAAGAGCGGATCTTTCACTACGGCAATTACAACGATAATTGGTAGAATCTATAGTTATATGAGTGGAACTGCTTTTGAAAAAGAAGAAAGTGTTAATCAACCAGAAGAAGAGCAGAGTTCTTTAAACTATTATCGTGTAGTGGTAAAGTCAGCAGACGACCTTTCTTGGATTAGTTATTTGGTACAGAGAGGATACGTTGTATTTGCCAATGTTGAACTCCTTACTACCATGGATAGGGATTTTTTCCTAAAAAAATTAGCGCGTCTTTTGATGGAACAAGGAACACACTACGATAAAATGAGTGATAAATGGATTGTTTGTGCATCTAGGGGAACGGTTGAAGTAATGAGCAATCAAAAAGAGACGGCAGAAGTTTATCATTTAGAAGATTATCGTCGGATGAAAGAAGAGCCTTATCCACAAATTCCTAGGTTAGAACCGATAACCAAAGATGCTATTTATGGTCTTTCTGTTCATTGTGTCGAGGATATAGAAAGTATTGAACATTTACTAGAAGCAGGATATGTTGTTTTAGCAAACTATCAACGTTTAAAAGGCGAAGATAAATACTTCTTTGAAGCCGATTTAAAAGAAATGATAACGGCAAACGGATTCCTATTAGAATCGGTAGGAAAAGGCGTTATTATATGTGGTCAAGAAGGAATGATGGTTCATAGAGAACCAGAACGTCCAAAAGTTTATCATATTGGAACGAAGAAAGAAGATTGAGATATTTCTTCTTTCTTTTTATGATATAATGAATGAGGTGATACTCTTGAAAAAAATAACCTTATTGAGTGCTTGTTTTGTCGTGTTAGACCAAATTTTAAAGGCCATCGTTTCTTCTTCTATGACGTTTGGTCAAGAAATAACCGTTATTCCTCATTTCTTCTATTTAACAAATGCTCATAACGAAGGGGGAGCTTGGAATATTTTAAACGGAAATGTGTGGTTTTTAATTCTTGTTGGTATTGTTTCTTTGGTTGCGGTTTATTATTTTTTAATCAAAGAAAAGAATTTATCAAAACTAGAAAGTTTCCTATATCCTCTTTTAATCGGTGGAATTGTTGGAAATTTAATCGATCGGATATTTTTAGGGTATGTCGTAGACTATCTCGGATTTATTTTCGGTAGTTACTATTTTCCTGTTTTTAATCTAGCGGATATGGGAATCGTCTTATCCATCTTAACGATGCTAGGAATGAGTATTAGGGAGGAATATTTATGCAAGAAATCAAAATAACAGAAGATATTTCTCTTCGGATTGATACGTATCTTTCAGAACAATTATCCATGAGCAGGACAAAAGTAGGAAAGATGTTAAAGGAAGGAAATATCCTAGTCAATGAAAAAATGGTAAAGCCAAGTTACTTATTAGTAGCGGGAGATGTTGTTACGGTAGAGGATTACCAAGAAGAAGAGATGAGTGCTGATCCAGAGAAGATGGATTTAGATATCGTTTATGAAGATGAGGATGTCATGGTTGTCAATAAAGCAAATGGGGTAGTGGTACATCCAGCTGTTGGAAATAATCATGGAACGTTAGTCAACGGTCTTTTGTATCACTCTAAACAATTAAGTACTGTGAATGGCGAGTTCCGCCCTGGAATTGTTCACCGTATTGATGCCTATACGACGGGACTATTGATGATTGCCAAAAATGATGAAGCTCACGTTGCTTTAGCAGAACAACTCGCTAATAAAACGACAACTAGAAAGTATTGGGCTATCGTTTGGGGAGTAATCCCTCATGATACCGGAACGATTGATGCACCTATTGGAAGAGATCCAACTGACCGAAAGAAAATGGCGGTTACTGCTACCAATAGTAAGGATGCCATTACGCATTTTAGAGTTTTAAAACGATATAAAAGTGCTACGCTAATCGAGTGTGTTCTAGAAACAGGAAGAACCCACCAAATTAGAGTTCATATGAATTACATTGGATATCCAATTGTGAATGATCCTGTCTATGGAAAAAGAAAACTAATCGATGATAGTGGTCAATGTCTTCATGCCAAAACATTGGGATTTGTCCATCCTCGAACGGGAAAGTACATGGAATTTGATAGTGAACTTCCCGAATGTTTTACCAATATTGAGAAGTATTTTGAAACAGAATAACTTTACTAATAATAGAAAATATATTACAATATAGGTGGTGACGAAAGTGAATATAACATTAAACAAAAACGATGAAATTGTTATGAAACTGATTCATTATTTCATTACGGAACAAGGCTATAATCCGATTGTTTTGCATGGTGCAAAGGATGAGATATGGCTTGAAAATTCAGAACAAGACTATCAAATTGTGCGTATTGTTACGAATTATATTCATAATGATGAACAGTTTGATTTTGATATTTACCGTACACAACAAATTATGAAAAGAATCAAAAGAAAAACGTTTTCTTTTAAGATGAATGCCCTAAGTATTTTCATTAATTTAGGGGAAAATGTCCATCTATCCGAGATGGAAGTAGACAATATTGATTGTATTGAAATTAAAGATATTAAAGATATCGAGAATTATGATTTTGTGACAGAGACTTTTCCAACGATTACCAAAATAGATAAAGTAACCGAAAAAGGCTTAGAGCTCTTCATGAAATTAACGGAAGAAATCAATCAAAAGAATCAAGAGGATGCAGAAAAAGCAGAAGACGTCTTCAGTAAGAAACGTCCGATTGTTACTTATGGTCTCATGATAGGAAGTTTAGTCCTATTTGTAACCATGTTATTAACGGGAGCGAATATTTTTTCGATTGACGCTCAGACTCTTTATCAATTTGGTGGATTGGTAAACTTCCATACAATGGGAAACCAGTACTCTGGTCTTTACCGATTGTTGACGAGCATGTTCCTTCATGCTGAGCTTTTCCACTTTTTATTTAATATGTATGCTTTATATATTATTGGACCACAACTGGAAAGCTTTTTTGGAAAGGCCAAATACTTGCTTATCTATTTAGGTAGTGGGATTATTGGTGGACTTTTCTCTATGGCTTTTCAACCAGATGGACTAGTTAGTGTAGGAGCTTCAGGAGCTATTTTTGGACTATTAGGAGCACTCCTTTACTTTGGATATCACTACCGAGTTTATCTTGGTACGGTGATGAGATCGCAAATCCTTCCACTGATCATTTTCAATTTAGCGATAGGTCTTATGATACCTGAAATTAATATGGCAGCTCATTTAGGAGGCCTTTTCGGAGGATATCTGATGGCGAAACTTGTCGGGGTAAAATATAAAAGTACTACCTCTGATCGTGTAAATGGATTTATTATGACCGCTATTTTAGTAGGATTCTTATGTTATATGAACTTTTTCCGCTAAAATGTGTCAAATAGATTGTCAAAAAAAAGAAAAAGAAGTCGTTTTGATTTCTTTTTTTTAGTAGAGATGGTAGACTAAAAGTAGATAAGTAGGTGATGATATGGCAGATGCTACTATTTTTGATGGAAAAGAAAAAAAAGAGGAACCTGCTAAAAAGGAGACTTCCAAAGAAGAAGAGATGAAAGGGGTTGCCGAAGTCTACGGAATTTCTTTGGCAGATATAGAGGAAGTTCGTCTTCCAGATGGAAAAGAGTATTTTAAGTTTTATAATCCACAAGATAGAACGGTTAAAATGATTGAAAATCGAAGAGATGGGAAAAATCTAAGTGAACAGTTTAAAGAAATTCAAAGAACTTTAGCGGCTTCCCAAGGATCAGATAGTTTAGCGAATGCTAGAGCTGTTTTTGATTATCAATTAAAATTTGAAAACATCGAATTGAATTTAATTCCTATTAGAGATTTAAAAGGCAATAGTTCTAGTTATCGTTATCTATTGGATAGCTTAGATATGGGGAAGAAAAAGTCTATTCGAGTTCTTTTAGAAAATATGGATTATTTGAATCTAGAATATATCAATATTGAAAATGCGATTGGAATTGATAAGGATCACCGAGTAATTAATGCCGAATATAATTATCAAACAGGAAAGTGTGAGTTAAAAGCAGCAGAGATTAGAAATTACGAAACGAATAAAACATCTGCCTATGGCGATAGCTATACCTTTGATGTATCAGAAGAAGAATTCGATGCTATTGTTAGTAATGTGGATGTTTCTAGTGATATTCCAACGATTATTCCAGAAGAAGAGGTTCATGGAAAAGAAGAATCTACCAATGCTGCTCCTACTATTCGTGGAAGAAGTATCAACATGGCTTTTGCTATTCAAGTTTTCATGTATCCGGAAATTATTGAGCGTAGTGAGCTATCTGATTTTGATAAGCAACTTTACGAGGGAATTGCGAGAGCTCTTCGAAGAAAGAGAGAGAAACGGGCTAGTATGACCAATTCCAAACAGTATGTTTTGAAGAAACAGGATGATAAGAGTTCTCAGGCAGCATTTGTCGATGGCATTTTGTTAGTGCTAGTAGCAGGATTCTGTGCAGGTATGGTCGTTATGTTCTTAATGATGATGTAGAAAGCTTCGAAAGAAGCTTTTTTTATATGTTTGGATTTTCTACATCGGCAATTGTTTCGGTATTAGATAGGGTGACGATATAAAGGGCAATAATCGAAGAGATAATGGCTAGAATGGAAGCAAAAATCTGTAATTCTTCACTTTTGGTATCTTTTCCTTTGCCTTTTGTGATGCGATAGAAACGATAATTGATATAGAGAAATAGAAGGCCAACTAGTAGGATTAAAATTCGATTGAGATAGGTTAATCCCAAACTATCTTTCGCAGTGAAAAGTTTGGGCCTTTTTTGGGTTCCTAATTTTTGGTTATAAGTGATGAGAATAGCAAGGATAGTCGTGAGGAGGGTAATGGCTAATCCGAATAGTTGATAGTTAATCAAGCGTATCTCTTCTTTTTTCATAATAAAATATATGTCTTTAAATGGGAAAATAGCTATATATTCTTGGGGATTTATGCTATAATTTAGGTGGTGATTTTGTGCAAGAGAACATGAGAAATTTTTCGATTATTGCTCATATCGATCATGGGAAGAGTACTCTTGCTGATCGAATCCTAGAAGAAACGGGAGCAATAACCGAAAGAGAACGACAAGAACAATTATTAGATAGCATGGATATCGAAAGAGAAAGAGGAATTACGATTAAATTAAACGCCGTTCAACTTCCTTATACCTATCAAGGAAAAGAATATCTTCTTCACTTAATCGATACGCCTGGACATGTCGATTTCACGTATGAGGTGTCCCGTTCTTTAGCAGCTTGTGAGGGTGCTCTTTTAGTCGTAGATGCTGCCCAAGGAATTGAAGCACAGACCTTGGCAAATCTTTATCAAGCTCTTGACAATAATTTAACAATTATTCCTGTTATTAATAAAATTGATCTACCGAATGCAGATATCGAAAAAGTAAAAAGGGAACTCATGGATACTATTGGTTTTGAGGAAGAAGAAATCCTTTTGGTCAGTGCGAAAACAGGTGTGGGTATCAAAGAATTAATGGCTGCGATTATCGAAAGAATTCCGGCTCCTAGAGGGAAAAAAGAGGACCCTTTACAGGCACTTATTTTCGATAGCTATTATGATTCTTACCGCGGAATTGTAACGTTGCTAAGAGTTGTCAATGGTAGTGTCAAAGTAGGGGATCAAATCAAGATGATGGCTACCGATGCGGTTTATGATGTGACGGAATTAGGAGTTCATCGTCCATTCGAAGAGAAAGTAGAGAGCCTTTCAACAGGAGAAGTAGGATACTTATGCGCTAGTATTAAGAGCATTGAAGATGTAAAAGTAGGAGATACGATTACCCTTGCAAGTCATCCTGCTCTTCAACCTTTAGCGGGATATAAGCCGATGAAACCGATGGTATTCTGTGGGATTTATCCAGTAGAATCTAGCCGATATCCAGAACTTCGAGAGGCTTTAGAGAAATTAAAGCTAAACGATGCTTCTCTACAATTTGAACCAGAGACTTCTCAAGCTTTGGGATTTGGTTTTCGATGCGGTTTCTTAGGCCTTTTACATATGGAAATTATTGAAGAGAGAATTGAAAGAGAATTCAATATCGATTTGATTGCTACCTCACCATCCGTTGTCTATGAAGTAGAATTGACGGATAAGAGTATCATAATGGTTGATAGTCCTGCGAAAATGCCAGAAAGACAGCGCATAGCCTCATTAAAGGAACCGTATATTCGAACTAGTATTTTTGTACCAAGCGAATATATTGGACCAATTATGGAACTCTGTCAAAACAAACGGGGAAACTATATTTCAATGGAATACTTAGATACGACAAGAGTGAATATTCATTATGAGTTGCCACTTTCCGAGATTGTTTATGACTTCTTTGATAAGTTGAAGTCTTATACAAAGGGATATGCCTCTTTTGACTATGAGATGATTGGGTATAAAGCTTCTGATTTGGTAAAAATGGACATTCTTTTAAATGGGGAAATGGTCGATGCTTTAAGTTTAATCGTCCATAAGGATTTTGCTTATAACCGAGGAAAAGCGATTGTTGAGAGTTTACGGAAACTCATTCCTAGACAGCAATTTGAAGTACCTATTCAAGCGGTTATTGGAACGAAAGCTATCGCTAGAGCCGATATTAAAGCGGTTCGTAAGAACGTTTTAGCGAAATGCTATGGTGGGGATGTTTCCCGAAAAAGAAAACTATTAGAAAAACAAAAAGAAGGAAAAAAGAGAATGAAAATGGTAGGTAGTGTGGAGGTACCACAAGAAGCCTTTCTAGCGGTACTTAGTATGGAGGAGGAATAGTATGCCAGAGTTACGCTCTCCCAAACAAAGAGTCATTGAATTTTTCTTAGAAAATCCAACGGCTACCAATATTGAAATCAGTGCGGCAACAGGGGTATCTAAGTCTTCTGTTCAACGCTATTTGTCAGAACCGAGTGTGGGCAACATTACCATTCCTGAGGTAAATCGCACTATTGCGGAACAGATTGCTCTTAATACGCAAAAGGGAAGACAAAAGGGTGGAAGAAAAACCTTTCAAACACACCGTGCGGAGAAAGACGAACTTGGTAGATTTGTTGGAACGGTTAAAGAAGAGGAAGAAAAAGATAAAGAAGGACTTAAGCAGCAAGATATCTTCCGCATCGTTTTATATTTTAGTAAGAACCCTTATATGACTTTAGATCAAATTGCTGCTGATTTGGAAGGAATTAGAACACCTGATTCTGATGCGGTATATACAAGAGACTATGTTTATCGTTGCTTGACAGATCCGCGAATTGAAGAATTATTGGGCCCTGTTATTGCAGCGGCTATTCGTCAACAATTGGATAATAATCGCTATGGCCTTTTAAATAAAATTGGTAATCTTTGGAACCCAGCTATTTTTGCTGCGGCAGGATTAACGGATCATGAACAGGAAGTTTTAAATTTCCGGTTTTCGACAGAAGGTATTCGTTCAGCAGATGCAGCAGCTGCTTATTTTGGTGTTTCTCGAAATGCCATTTTGAAATCCGAAAACAATGCGATTGAAAAATTAAAGACTTACCAAAGTGGAATCGGTCAAAAATGATAAAATCCGCTTATATTCACATTCCTTTTTGTGAAACCATCTGTTCTTACTGTGATTTTTGTAAGTACTATTATCGAAAAGAGTGGGCTGATGACTATTTAAATGCCTTAGAAGAAGAAATAAAAAAACGGTATCAGGAAGAAGAACTCGCTACTCTCTATATTGGCGGCGGAACTCCTAGTGCTTTAACGTTAGAACAATTAGATAGACTTTTTTCCGTTCTTTCTCGTTTGAATCTCTCTAAAGAGGTAGAATATACCGTAGAATGTAATATCGAAAATATTACGGAGGAGAAAATAAAACTCTTTCGGAACTATGGAGTCAATAGGGTTAGCGTGGGTATTCAAACTTTTCAAGAAAAGCATCTAGCGTTTTTAAATCGAAAACATACGAAACAGGAAGCTATCGAGAAAATTTTGATGATTAAAAAGTACATTCCTAATGTGAATATTGATCTAATCTATGCCATTCCAGGGAGTACGATGGAAGACTTAGAGGCAGATTTAGATTGTTTTCTTTCACTAGATATTCCCCATCTTTCCACCTATTCTTTAATCATCGAAAAGCATACACAACTATATAACCACAGAGTAGAGCCGGTAGCAGAGGAACTAGATTTGGCGATGTACGAGAAAATAAAAGAACGTTTAAAAAACTATCGTCATTATGAAATCAGTAATTTTGCCAAAGAAGGATATGCTTCTTTCCATAACTTAACGTATTGGAATAATGAAGAATACTATGGTTTTGGATTGGGAGCGAGTGGATATATAGGGGATATTCGCTATACGAATACGCGTAGTTTAACGGAGTATGGCAAAGGAAACTGGGTGTATGAAGAACAAGCTCTTACGGATAAGGAAAAGATGGAAAATGAGTTTATTCTTGGACTTCGTAAGATAGAAGGCATTTCTATTTCGAAATTTCAGAAATTGTACCATCAGAATCCTTTAGAGATGAAAGTTGTTCAAACGCTGTTGACAAAAAATTTACTTGGTAAGAAGGATGATTTTTTATTCATACCAGAGCAATATCTTTATATTTCAAATGATATTTTAATTCATTTTTTAGACTTAGAAGAGTAGGAGAAAAAATTTTCCTACTTTTTTTATGGAAATAGATTGACAAGCGTAAATTAAACACTTATAATAAGACTAGGAGGTAGGATATGAGAATAGAACTTTTAAACGGTAAGGATATTGAAAACCGTATTAAAACCGTTGCAACTGCTGGAAAACTATCTCGTACTAAAGGAAATGTATTTGACGTTTTAGAGAGTTGTAATGATTATGAAAAAAATTTAAAATTAATTAATCGTATTATTGGAATGGGGCATAAAACCATTGTGGAGCATGATTATTTTGTCTTCGCACTCTGTGATGTCAGTTTATTGCTAGAGCAAAGTATTATCGGATATCGGCTCACTTCTTTTACCATTAAATCAGGAAGAGAAGTCGATTTTGGACATGTAGGATATTATATTCCAGACTTTCGTAATCCAGATGGCACAGTAAAGAAAAATAATAAGCAATTACAGAAGAAATATTGTAAACATTTAGATTATTTATGTGAGGAATATGGAAAACTATTAGAGCAAGGAGTAAAGGAAGAAGATGCTCGCTTCATTCTTTCCTATGCCTCTAATACCAATATCATTATGGGATTGGATGCGAGAGAGTTAGAGAAAATGGTAAGTGACTTTCTCTATGGCAAGAAGAGCCGTATTCAGGAGTTAAAGAAATTTGGAGAAATGCTACTAGAAATTATTAAAGAGTATATCCCTTATTTAGTTCCTCAAATAGAAGCTAAGAAAGATTACTCAGAGGATGTTTTTCAGGACTATTATATCAACAAAAAAATCGTCCCTTATTCGAAAACGCGCATGACTCATTACACCAAAGATGCGGATGAGGTGATTTTAAGAAGTGCGTTACAGTATCGGAATCAATGCCGTGAAGAAGATATTGACCAAATCGAAAAGGAGTTAGAAAAGAAGGATCCTAATTGGCGAGAAACGGTGTTTGAAAAGTTGAAAAATAGTTCAGAGCAAAGGGAATTTGAGCAAGTTCAATTCGGCTTTGAAGTTCCTATTTCTCTCATCATTTTGAAACATTTTACGAGACATAGAATGCATTCTTTGTTGGTTCCAGATTTTGTTCCTCTTTGGGATGTTCGAAATTATCAGACACCACCTAGTGTGAAAAAGGTAGCTGAAAAGAAATATCAAGAAATTCAAGAAAAGAATGCGAAAATATTAGATGCTTTCAAGAAAGAAAATATCATGGAAGAAGACTTAGTTTATTTCTATCTCTGTGGTCAGTTTGTCAATGTTATGACAACGATGAATGGAAGAGCTTTGGAGTGGATTAGCCGGATGCGTTGCTGTACGAAGGCTCATTGGGAGATACGCTCAATCGCCCGAGATATGGTAAAGCAAGTAAGGGAGGTTGCACCCTTATTAGGAACTTGTTTAGGAGCAACTTGTGAAGTTTTCCATACTTGTCCAGAAGGAAAGGAAAGTTGTGGTAGAGTCAATGAAAGGTAAATTGATACTAATTGAAGGAACAGACTGTTCTGGTAAAGAAACGCAAGCCAATTTATTGATGGAAGAACTTCGTAAAATGGGAATAAAAGTCGAAAAGATGTCTTTTCCTGACTATGATTCGCCAACGGGGAAAATTGTAGGAGGACCTTATCTTGGAAAATCCTATATTTGTGAAGGATGGTTTCCCGGAGGTGCCAATTTAGTAGATCCTAAAGTATCCGCTTTATATTATGCCGCTGATTTTTTATATCATTTAAACGATATACAACAAAAACTAAAAAAAGGCACTTGGATCATTTTAGATCGTTATTTCTATTCTACTTTTGCTCATCAAGGAGGAAAAGAGAGAAATAAAGAGAAGCGTCATGAGATGTATAAATGGCTAGAAAAGTTGGAGATGGACTTACTAGGACTTCCTGATCCAGAAATCAAGATTTTTCTACATATGCCATATCAATGTAGTATTCAGTTGCGCCAAGAAAGAGGGGAGGCTCCCGATCAAAATGAGAGGAGTTCTTTACATCTAAAACATGCGGAGCAAGCCTATTTAGAGCTTGCGGAACTCTATCATTTTCATACCATTTCTTGTCATGTTCGAAAAAAAATTAAAACCATTGAGGAGATTTCTGCGGAAGTCACCGAGTATGTAAAGGGAACGATTCAACCATAAGGGAATTGTTCCTTTTTTTTCCATTGTTTGGTATAATGAAGCTGGTGATACTATGGAATCTTTTTTAGAAGAATTGGAATCTCGATTATCTTTGTTAGATGAACAAGAACGGAAAAAAGTAATCAAAAAATACCAATCACAAATAGAAGGTGAAAAGGAGAATGGAAAATCAGAAAAAGAAATTCTTTCCGCCTTAAAACCAATAGATGAGATTGTGGAAGATATTTATGAGGACTATCATATTAATAAGGAGTATAGTAAAAGAGAAAAAAGCAGAAATCCTATCAATCGTGGAATTGAGGCAGGGGCGAAAGCTTTAGCGGAGATTACAGAGGATATCATTTACTACATCAATCGTCCTAGTGGGGATAATGCCTTAGAGACTTTCTTTGAACTTCTCTTAAAAATTTTAGTTCTCCTTCTTGCTTTTATGATTTTAAAACTTCCTTTCTGGTTATTGAATGAGGCAGGAATTGTTGTTTTAGATGGCCTTTTCTACCCATTCAATACGGCTTTAACCATTTTATTAAAATTTGTCTTATCGATTCTTTATTTTGCTATTTGTGTTGCTTTAGGTATTTATCTATTTAAAGAAAATATCAAAAAGCCTTCCAAGACGGTCTCTGAAAAGGTTGAAGATCGTCCTATCAAGAAAGGAAAAAAGGCAAAAAAACAAACGGATTATTTCGTATTCTTTTTACGCGTTATCATCTATGTCATTGCGTTTATTCCTCTTCTTTTAATTGCCTTTATTCTATGTGCCTTACTTGCCTTTGCTGTCTTCTTGATTTATAAGGGAGTATCTATCGCTGGCTTGGCAATTGTTCTTCTAGGTTATTTTTTCTTAAGTGTTTTACTCATTGCTTACTTAACGGATGCTTTAAACCATAAAACAAAGAGTCATCGCTTTTCTCTTATTGTATCTTTGCTTGCTCTTTTAGTAGGACATATCTTGTTGGTAGATAATATCTTTTCTTTCCATTATCCAAAAACGTTAGAATCCAGCGCATTTAAGCCATTTACGGAATCCACTACCATTTCCTTAAAAAATGACATGTATATTCAGTCCTTAACAGGAAAGATAGAAAAAGTTGTAGATAACTCGTTAAAGGATGATGAGTTAATCGTAGAAATGACTTATTATGATGAACTTTACGATGTTATTTTGAGAACTTCTCAGGAAGAAGAGGTAGATTATTTAATTCTTTATCCAATTGCTGATGAACGAGAATATTACGATGTTCAATACTTATACCAAAATATCTTAGAGGACTTGAAGAAGAACAACATTTTCGATTACGATAAACTGGATACCGTTGATGTAAAAGTTTACGGAACAGAGACGGCTTTAGCAAGAATTCTCGAATAAAAAGGAGGGAGACCCTCTTTTTTCTATGTTTGAAAAAAACATTGTTTAGTGCTATAATGAAAAATAGATTGGAGTGAAGAAATGAAACAATCTTTAAAAGCTGCGCTTCATCATGGCAAAGAGTATGTAGCAACCAACATTCTTTTTATTACTTTTATTGTTACTTCACTAATTAATGCCATGTTAGTACGCCAATTTACTATTGCTAATTTTTTGGCTGTGAAACCGATGTTAGCCGATTTAGTTGTCATTTTAGTATTAGGTGCTTTTGCCTATTGTTTTAAACCAAAACATCGTTTCCGCTATTTTTTTGCGGTATCGATTTTATTGACGGCTATTTGTATGATTAATGCAATCTACTTTAAAAACTATGTATCCTTTGCCTCTATTTCCTTATTGAAAACACTTACACAATTAGGGGGATATACGGATGCTGTTGTAGAAAATATTTTGGAAATTAAGGATTTTATATATCTTTGGCAACTTTTTGGATTAGTATTCATCCATTTACAACTTCGTAAAAAAGGGTACTATGACAAAGTAGAACAGATGGAGTTTCCAAAGATAAGATTTTTAAATACGATTGTTGTTACCCTTATTTTGTTAGGTCTTTTTATTTCTATGTTGACTAGTACCGATATTAGTCGTCTAAGTAAACAGTGGAACCGGGAATTTGTCGTTCAAGAGTTTGGTATTTATGTATATCAGTTTAATGATTTGGTGACGAGTGTTCGAACAAAATTGAACAGTATGTTTGGATATGACGAGGCTGCTAAAAATTTCCGGGAGTTTTATGCCGATGTCTCAGAAGAACCAACGACACGAAATCAGTATACCGATTTATTTAAAGGAAAGAACGTTCTCGTTATTCATGCAGAGAGTATTCAAAACTTCTTAATTTCAGATGACTTTTTAGGTGGAAAGCCAGCTTCTTTCAACGGGATAGAAGTAACGCCAAATCTAAATCGTCTTGCAAAAGAGGGGATTTATTTCTCTAACTTCTATGCACAAGAAAGTGCAGGAACGAGTAGTGATACCGAGTTTACCTTTAATACTTCTCTTATGCCATCGACGAGTGGAACGGTATTTATGAACTATTTCGATAGAGATTATGTCACGACTCCAAAACTTTTAAAAGAGATGGGTTATTATACCTTCAGTATGCATGCAAACAGTTGTGATGCATGGAATCGACGTGTTATGCATCCATCTTTAGGATATGACCATTTCTATTGTTATAAATCAGCTTATGAAATTGATGAAACCATTTATCTTGGATTAACAGATAAATCGTTCTTCAGACAATCCACTGAGATTTTAAAAGGAATTGCTAGTGAGCATGAAAATTGGTATGGGGTTATGATTATGTTAACGAACCATACGCCATTTAGTGATATTAACCGCTATGCAGAAGAGAACAACTGGGTATATGAAGTAAACTACAAGTATGAAAAGAAAAATGAAGAAACTGGAGAAATGGAAGAAGTCGTTGCTCCTTATATGGAAGGATGGAAGCTTGGAAACTATTTCAAATCAGCTCACTATGCGGATGAAGCAATCGGCGAATTGATGGAGGAATTGGAAGAAGCTGGACTTCTTGATAATACGGTTTTAGTGATTTATGGAGATCATGACAGCAAGCTTGCTCCTAAACAGTATAATCGTTATTACAACTACATTCCAGAAGAAGATCGAGTAAAAAATTGTGATAAAGAAGAATGTATCGTCATTGATGAGTATAATGAAGCTCTTAACCGAAGCGTTCCATTTATCATTTGGTCAAAAGACATTGTCGGAACAAAGTATAATCAAGAGGTAAAAACGGTAATGGGTATGATCGATACGCAACCAACTCTTGGAAACATGCTTGGATTTTACAATAAATATGCTTTAGGCCATGACATTTTCAGTGTTGAAAATAACGTCATTGTTTTTCCAACTGGAAACTGGATGACAAATAATATTTATTACAACAGTGCAAGGGATAACTATCGTCAAATCAATCCAGAAGCGGAGATTTCAAGGGAAGAAATTGAGAAATACATCACATATTCCGATCGAATTATCAGTATCTCGAATGCTATTATTACCTACGATTTAATTAAGAAAATAGGAGAAAATCCAGAAAATGAACTATTAGAGGAAACTAGCGTGGGGGATTCGGCATGAAAAAGAAAAAGTGTAAAATAAAATATGATAATTTATGTATTTTAGGATTTTCTTTTATTGCTGTTGTTCTTCTCATTGTTATTGCTACTATGACCATTCACCTCATCAAAGGATTGAAAGGATCCGATAAGGAAGAAAATAAAGTACTAGCAGAGATAGTGGATTATGGATATCAATTAAAAGAAAACAATACAGAGTATTTCCAAAAAATGTATTATCAGTTAGATGATTTATTACAAAAGGAAAAAGATGAAAATTTTGAAGAGGAATATGCTAAGATGGTAGCGCAACTCTTTGTTGCTGATTTCTATGATTTAAATAGTAAATTGGATAAATTTGATGTTGGTGGGGTACAGTTTGTCTGGGAAGATTACCGCGAAGACTTTAAAAACTTTGCTACGGAATCAACAGGAATTTACTATTATGTAGAAAACAATGCCTATGGGAAAAGAACGCAAGCTCTTCCTCAAGTGAAAGAGGTAACGGTAGATTCGATTGAAAAGATTCGCTATTCTAAAGAAGACATAGCTGATGAGAATGCTTATCAAGTAGAGGTTCTTATTTCTTATGAGAAAGATTTAGGTTATCCACGCAAGTGTAGCGTAACTCTTCTTCATAGGAATAATCGACTAGAAGTGATTGAAATGAAATAGGGAGCAATCCCTTTTCTTTTTGTCAAAAATATTGTATAATGACTAATAGAATAGGAGAGGTTGTATGATTGGAGAAATTGTAGCTATCGATGGAAACATTGTTAGTGTCAAACTAAGTATCAATATTAAGGAAGTTCAAAACCTTATTAATTTATATGTATTATTAGAAGATAGCAAGCAAAAGACGGTCGGAGAAATTACCGATATTAATAAAGAAACGGCTTTTATTAATATGCTAGGAGAGATAAAAGGCGGTAGGTTTGTATCCGGTATTACCAAAAAACCTTCCTTTGGATCAAGTGTTAAATTAATCGCTCCTAATAAAATAAATTTTATTGTTGGTGTAGAAAATTATCAAGACGATAAGGATCTTTATATTGGAAAAAGCCCTATCTACGAAGGGGTAGATGTGTGCGCTAACGTCAATGCTTTATTTAGTAATCACTTTGCCATTTTCGGATCTACTGGTAGTGGTAAATCTTGTGGATTCTCAAGAATGATTCAAAACTTATTTGAAAAGAAACAGGCAGTTGCTTATCGGTCTAGTATTTTTATTTTCGATGCTTATGGAGAATATCATAGTGCTTTTAAAACGATTCAGGAAAAGGCTCCTGAGGTTCGCTTTAAGGCTTATACGACGAATATTTATGATGACATTCCTAAGATTAAGATACCTTTATGGTTACTCAGTGTCGATGATTTTGCCATCCTTTTAGGAGCAGATAAACACTCACAGATTCCAATTATCGAAAAGGCTTTAAAGTTTGTTACTATCTTTGGTCGGGAAGAAGATGACGTTATTCGTTATAAAAACGATATCATTGCGCGTGCTCTTCTAGATATTTTATTAAGTGGTAGACCTGCCTCTCAAATAAGAGACCAGATATTCTCTATTCTATCTACTTATAATACAAGGGATTTGAATCTAGAAAGTCCTGTTTTCCAACCTGGATATACGAGACCATTGAAGCAATGTTTATTGATTGATGCAACGGGTAAAATTCGCGAGATGGAGCTTCTTACTACTTTTATCGAGTCTTTCTTAGTTGATAATGTAGAGCTATCTTTACCAGATGGAAGCTTCAAGTACACGCTAAAAGATTTATGCCTAGCATTTGATTTCGCACTAATTGATGAAGGGGCTTTAAAATCGGAGTCTGTATATGAGACAGCTAATGCCTTGAAGGTAAGACTTCACTCTTTATTAGATGGAGATTACAGTGTTTATTTCGACTGCCCAGAATATATGTCTAGGGATGAATACATTAAATCTTTGATAACGACGGATGATGGCAAGAAGGTACAGCTTATCAACTTCAATATCAACTATGTTGATGACCGTTTTGCCAAGACCATCACCAAAATTTATTCTAAGATGTTATTTGACTATGCCAAGGGATTACAAAAAAGAGCTAGTTTACCATTCCATATCATTTTGGAAGAGGCTCACAGATATGTTCAAAAGGATATAGATGTCGATTTACTTGGATATAACATCTTTGATCGTATTACCAAAGAGGGTCGTAAATATGGAGTCTTATTGGGATTAATTACCCAAAGACCATCAGAAATGTCAGAAACCGCGCTTTCTCAATGTAGTAACTTCTTTATCTTTAAGATGCTCCATCCATTAGATATCAAATATATCCATGATATGGTACCTGATATTACCGATGAAGTCATCAAGAAGATGAAAGCTCTACAACCAGGAAATTGTATGGCTTTTGGTTCTGCTTTCCGGCTACCAACTTTGATTCAATTAGATATGCCAAATCCCGCACCATCTAGTAGTAGTTGTGATGTTAGTAGTATTTGGTTTATCAATCGTGAATAAGAAGATTCTAGGAATCTTCTTTTTTTCTTAAAAAAATGATATACTGATACTAGGTGATCATCATGGTAGAAAGTATCGTACAAAGCATTTTAAATCTATTTAGTGGACTATTAAACATTCCTTTTGGAAAGGAACTTTTAGTATTCTGTATTTCTTTGATGCCTATCTTAGAGTTACGTGGAGGTTTAATTGCCGCTGCTTTATTGGATTTAAATCCCGTTACAAGCTATATTATCAGTATGATTGGAAACCTCATTCCAGTACCATTTATCTTGTGGTTTATCAATTCTATTTTAGCTTGGATGAGAAAAAGTAAACACTTTTTTAAAGTTGCAAATTGGTTAGATCAAAAAGTGGAGAAACATAAATCACAAATTGAAAAGTATGGATTTTGGGGACTTGTTTTATTTGTTGGCGTTCCTCTTCCTGGGACGGGAGCATGGACGGGTTGTCTTATTGCTTCGGTACTAGATATGGATCGTAAGAAAGCCTTTTTGGCCACTCTTCTAGGAGTTTTAATGGCCAGTGTTATTATGATGCTTTTATCATTTGGATTATTGAAGACGGTAGTAGGTTAGTATGAGTACATTAGAAAAAATAAAGGGGATAGGCCCCAAAACCATACAAATTTTAGAACGTTTAAATATTCATACGGAAGAAGACTTAATAGAGTACTACCCTTATCGTTTTGATGTATTGGAAAGAAGTAACCTAAGAGATGCTTTTGATGGGGACAAAGTTATCCTCGATGGTATAGTTCAAACGGTTCCCCTCATTTATTACTTTCATAAGAAAATGAATAAAATGACCTTTTCTCTAAACTGTGGAGAAGCGATTTTAAACGTTACTATTTTTAATCGCGCTTTCCTAAAGAATAATCTAAAAATTGGGACTCAAATTACAGTGATTGGAAAATATGACAAGCGCCATGGTAATGTAGTGGCATCAGAGATTCGCTTTGGAATGCTTCCTAAGGAAGCTAAGATAGAGCCTGTTTATCATGTGACAAATGGGATTAGCAGTGCCCAACTCCACAAGATGATTTTGATGGCTTTGGAATCTAATTGGCAACCGAAGGAGATTATTCCAGCATACCTAGTTGGGAAATATAAGCTAGATGATAAGCGTTCTAGTATTTTGGAAATTCACAGTCCGGGAAATAAAAAATCACTCGAAAGAGCGATTAACTATTTAAAATATGAAGAACTATTTCTTTTTATGTTGAAGATGAATCAGTTGAAAAAAAATCGTGTTTGGGAGAAGGGAATTTCCCGAGAAATAACCAAAGAGGCTGTCGACGAATTTATTTCCCAACTACCATTTACCTTAACAGCCGATCAGTTAAAATGTGTCAATCAGGTTCTAGAAGATATGAATAGTTCGCGGGTTATGAAGCGCCTCATTCAGGGAGATGTAGGTAGTGGAAAGACGATTGTCGCCATTATTTCCCTATATATCAATTATTTGAGTGGTTACCAGGGAGCTTTCATGGCCCCAACCGAAATTTTGGCAGAGCAACACTATCAGAATGTTCAAAAAATGTTTGCTAACTACCCGATTAAAATCGCTCTTTTGACCGGAAAAATGAAAAAGAAGGAACGGGGAGAGGTCCTCAAACAGTTAGCTTCGAAAGAAATAGATATTGTAATCGGTACACATAGCTTGTTCAGCGAGGACGTTTATTATGATAGTTTAGGATTGGTTATTACGGATGAGCAACATCGATTTGGTGTTAATCAAAGAACGAAGCTTAAAGAAAAAGGAATTAGTACAGATGTTCTCTATTTGAGTGCGACTCCTATCCCTCGAACTTATGCAATTACCTTATATGGAGATATGGATGTTTCTAACATTCACTTGAAACCAAAGGGAAGAAGAGAAATTATTACGGAAATTTATGCGAATACGGAGATAAAAACAGTTTTAGCGAAAATTCATCAAGAAATTCGTCAAAATCATCAAGTTTACGTAATTGCTACGCAAATAGAAGAGTCAGAAGATGACGAATTAGAGAATGTTAAGGAGCTAAAGGACAAGTTTGAAAGAGCGTTAGGCAAGATTGCTAAGATAGGGATGCTTCACGGAAAAATGAATCCAGAGGAAAAGGACAAAGTGATGGAAGACTTTTTAAAAAATGAGATTCAAATACTAATCAGTACGACGGTCATTGAGGTCGGAATCGATGTTCCAAATGCGACGATGATGGTTATTTTTGACAGCTATCGTTTCGGTCTTTCACAGCTTCATCAGCTCCGCGGACGAGTTGGAAGAGGGGATTTTCAAAGTTATTGCCTTCTTCTAAGCGACCGAGAAGAAGAACGTTTACAGATTATGACGAAGACAACCGACGGATTCAAAATCAGTGAAGAGGACTTTCGTTTGCGGGGAAGTGGAGACCTCTTTGGAACTCGTCAAAGTGGAGATGTGCGCTTCCATTTAGCTGACATAAAACGAGATTTCCCAATTTTACTTCATGCAAAAGAAGACTCTATGGAGATTTTAGAAAGTCCAGAATATGAGAATGGGAAATATTCTTATCTTCGGAAAATAATAGAAAAATCAATGTCTCTTGATTGATTGGGAAATATTTCTAAAAAAACCTCTGGGAAATATATTGACTTATTTCCCAAATTCCCTTATACTAATAATGGCATGTTACTCCATGCCAGTGCTCTTACGGTTTAAGTGTGAGAGCGCACAACCAAAACCCCCTGAAGAGTCAGCGAAAGCTGGCTCATTTTTGCTTTTTGCTTGAAATTACGGGGCTTTGTAATTTTTGATTTTTATAAAATAATGCTTTCAACTACCAACCAACTACCAA
>CANQRL010000001.1 GCA_947626275.1 uncultured Bacilli bacterium | reverse complement strand
ATTGGAACACGGGCAATCGTAACACGGGCAATCGTAACATGGGCGATTGGAACACGGGCAATCGTAACACGGGCAATCGTAACACGGGCGATTGGAACACGGGCGATTGGAACACGGGCAATTGTAACACGGGCAATTGGAACACGGGCAATCGTAACACGGGCAATTGTAACACGGGCAATTGGAACACGGGCAATCGTAACACGGGCAATTGTAACACGGGCAATCGTAACACGGGCGATTGGAACACGGGCAATCGTAACACGGGCAATCGTAACATGGGCGATTGGAACACGGGCAATCGTAACACGGGCAATTGTAACACGGGCGATTGGAACAAAACTAATAGATCTGCTGGTGTGTTCTGTACGCAAGAGCCAAAACTTATTTTATTCAATAAGGAAACTGACATGACATTTGAAGAGTGGAGAAATACAAGAGCTTATGATTTACTCTGCATGGTTTCAAAATCAAAGTGGATATTATCAGAAAATATGACAGACAAAGAAAAGAAAAAATATCCTAGTCATGAAGTGTGTGGCGGATATTTGAAAGAAATTCCTAGAAAAGAAGCTAGCAAAGAGTGGTGGGACCAATTAGATATTTACGATAAACAAGAAATATTTAATTTGCCAAATTTTGATTTAGCAATTTTTAACGAAATTATGGAACTAAAAATCACTAAAAAAGAATACATGAGTGTGATGAGCAAATGAAAAAATATGAATTAAGTTTATCACGAAACTATGTATCTAGTTGGGGCATAGAAGAAGCAATCAGAGAATTATTACAAAATGCTAAAGATAGCGATGGAGAAGAAAAAATTGATATAGATAAACAGAATGGAATAATTACTATTACAAATAAAAACACATCAATACCTAGTTCTACATTACTTCTTGGAAATACATCTAAAAAAGATGATTTAGACAAAATAGGTCAATTTGGAGAGGGATACAAATTAGCAATTCTTGTATTATTACGAGAAGGTAAAGATGTATCAATCCAAAATGGTAATAAACTATGGGAACCAAGTTTTGAATATTCTGACAACTTTGATTGTGAGGTACTATGTATTACTGAAACAAATAGTAGTGGTAACGATTTAATATTTGAAATATCAGGATTTAGTGGTTGTGAGTTAGCAGATTTAGAAAATGAATTTTTAGGAATAAATGGACAAGCCTATAATTCGATACACACAAGTTATGGAGAAATACTAACAGATTCACAATTTAAAGGAAAAGTATTTGTTGAAGGATTGCCAGTCTATGAAGATGATAATTTTAACTATGGTTACAATTTTGACGCTAGATATGTAACTCTTGATAGAGATAGAAAATCAATTAATATTTATGAATTGAAAAGATTAACTGCTTTGTCTGTAGCGTGTTGTATCGATAACTTCGCATTTGTTGATGAGGTAATTGATGGGACAGGTAGAGATGGGGAATATCTCAAAGATGCCAATATCGAGCTTGATGATGAATTTAAAGAAAAATATGCAGAACATCTTAAAGAAAGATTCGATATCAAAGAAGACGATATTGTTGTAAATGAAAGTAGTTCCGATTTAATCGAATATGTCGCAAGAGAAACTGATAGCGAAATTAAAACAGTGCCTAAGAAGATATATGCTGACATTTTAAATGAAAAATTATCTTATTCACTAAGCGTTATAGAAAAAGTAAAAGAAGATAAGGATAATAGAGATAAAGTCGCGGATGCCTGGTATGAATATGATTATAGCGATTATAAAAGTTTTAAAGAATGGTTTGATATATATAAAAGTCAATTAAGTGAAGATGCACAAGAAGACTTCATAAATACAATGGATTTGTTAGAGCCAACAGGATTTGACTTGATTAAAGATGAGGTGTGGAAATGATAACAGTACTAATTGTTGATAAAGACAAAAATACCATAGTAGTTAATCTTTGGGATGATGAATATAAACAATTATTTCAGGGCAAAATCGTTACTTCTAAAGTAAAAAGGCACAAAACCATAAAAGAACTTGATAAAGAAGTGCGAGATTATCTTAATTTAGAAATATTCAAAGACAAGAGGTGAATAGATGGCAGAGTTTAAAGTGGGAGATAAAGTGAGATTAGTAAAAAAATCAAATGCAACAGTTGGATTCAAAATTGGAAATGAATGTGAAATTTTTAGCAACGATATGGGAGACATATATCCATATGGTATCAAGAAAGGAGCACACATTGGGTTTGTAAACGAAGAACATATTGAATTAGTAGAACCAACAATAACATCAAAAATAAAAATAGATTCTAGTGGCATAATTATAAAAAAGAAAGAAGGAAATGATATGTTAGAAAGTTTAAATTTAGTAGATTTATATGCTAGTAAGCAAAAAGAAAAAATAGAAAATGAGACAAAGGAAAAAATAGAAAAATTAAAAGAAAACAACGAAATTATAAATAAATTTAATGAATTAGCAGAAAAATTTCAAAAAGATTGTGATGAATTATATTTATCACAGTTTACCGAAGAAGAAAAGAAAGAAATGTTAGTTAATCAGGTCTTTGACGATAGTGATATGCCATTAACTAGAAATAATTCGTATGTAGCAGATTGTTGTATTAATTTGGATTTTAAGCCAAGTGGATATTGCAATTTAATGGATGAAAGGAGCAAAGAACTAGATAAAATTAACGAACTTGTAAAAACAGTAAAAGCTCACGTTAGTATTGCTAAAAACAAAGAAGAAGTAGAAGAGATATTGACTAGATATGGTATTTTAGACGGGAAAGGTCGGTTGAAAGGTGAATAAGGTTATTTTAGTTGGCCGTACTACAGCAGACCCTGAATTAAAATATACAGGGAACAACAATCCGTTTTCAAGGTTCAGTATAGCAATAAATAGACCATATGTGGATGCGAATGGAGAGAAAGAAACTGATTTTTTAAACATTGTAGCATGGGGAAAAGAAGCGGAAAATCTTTGCCAATATCAAAAGAAGGGGAATAACTTGTTAGTTGAGGGTACAATTCAAACAAGAAGGTATACTGATGCTGATGGTAATAATAGAACTTCTACAGAAATCGTGGCGCAACATATTGAGTATCTAGATCCAAAGAAAAAAATGACAGTTGGCGATGTTGAAACAAATGTAGAAGTAGAAGAAGAGGCAGAGTACCAAGACCCTTTTACCGAATATGGTGAACAAGTACAAATTGATGATGACTTCTTAGATTAGTGTTGGTGATTAGTATGGACAATATGAATATCATCGATTCTACAATTCAAGCCGTTTCTTTACTAAACAATTTAGAAGATTACTTTGATACTCTTGATAACGAATTGTCAAACTGTGATAAAGAGCGCAGCGATTATGAACATTTGATTGAAAACAGCAGACTGGAAGAAATTAACTTAGAACTTCTTTATCAAAAAATGCAAGATAGATTAAAAAGAAGAAGAAAAATAAAACAAGATAAGTCTCTTGCAGTTTATTTTATTAACAACGCAGGAAAACTTAATATTAAAACTAATAGAGAACTTTTTATACAAGGATTGAAGAATACCGAGAAGAACCTCGATTCGGAATATCAAAATAGAATTTTAACACCAGAAATAGTCCAATCTTTGACTACTCCTGAACCAGCAGAAGAAAAGAAAAGAGGAAGACCAGCGAAAAAGAAAGAAGGGGAATAATGGATTGCATTTCTTACATTAATGACTTAAAGGTAGAAATTGAAACATTAAATGAATTGAAAAAAGGATTATCAGACGAAGACAAAATAGCCAAGATAGATGAACAGATAAAAGCGAAACAAAACCTCATTGATAATTGTCAAAAAAATTTGGTTAAGTTATCAGATAACCAATTATGCTATCGGTTGTATGTCTACATTTTATCAGGGATGAGCGTTAATAAGGCAGTTGATGCGGTCGCAGAAGAAAACTATCTTAAAGGGGTAAAACCTAACTCTAGAAATGGAATTTATAATTATTACAAAAAAATGAAAAAAATGATAGAATAATGCAATTTTGTGCTGATTTTGTACTAGTTGCATTGATAAACTGATAATGTAATAGCAATATTACAAGCGGATTCTCTTTTACTCCTTTCAGAGAATTCCTTTCATAACTGGCGAGTGAAACGGATTATCACGACAGGCTCATACCCTGTAAATAATGGGTTCGACTCCCATGTCAGCCACCAATTAATGTTCTTTGAAATAAATAGATAAATGAACTATATGACAGACTGCAACGCAATGCAGTATAGATATTGTTGTGTCCTTATTACCTTTAAGAGCGATTTTAGAGGGGATTGAGTTAGCATTGATGGTGACATTTTTGCTTGGACTTACAAAGTAAGAAGAGCAGCAATAGTGGTTCATTATAGAGTTTTATAAGGCACAGGACTAATCGTTGGCAATCATAAGACTGTTCCTATAGATAAGGAATGAGAAAACTTGCTAGTAGTACTATATGTGGTTATATAGAGTGAACGCAAGAATACCAATAAGTCAATAATGCAGTTGATATTTTTAAAAGAGATGTATAAGATTAGAAACTGGTACGAGTAGCACAAATCTGCATGAAAAAAGAGATCAATGGATAATGATAGTAAATAATTTGGGACTATTGTTAATTTTACCTAATGTGTGTGAAAGTTGTCGGTAAAGAATCCGATGTAGTAATAGAAGGTTAAAGAAGATATAAGGTCGCTACTTATAGAGGGCTTTAACTTGGCTAGGGCAAGCTTACGAACAAAAATAGAGGTTGCAAATGACCAAACGATTTGCGGGAAGCGTTACTTGACGGATGCAAGTAGTATTTGTTACTAATAACAAAAGCCTAGTTCGTTTATCTATCAAAGGAAGAACTTAAAAATGCGGAATAGACGTTTTTGCAATTATTGTACGATAACAATATAGATGTTCTCGCGAACGAATGGGGTTTCGCGTTGGTTATGACCATCATACGCTGAACTATCAGTCGTTATTCTAGGGTTGCCTGGAGAAATAGTATTGTGGAACGTCTAACAGTGTCTATAGGGTTAGGCAAGGCCCAACTGAGTAAGGTAGGTTTTCGGTTGGCTTACATGAGTAGTGGCGGAATAGGTAGACGCTTTATGACTTAATGTCAGTTGGGTCTCGTTGCAGAACCAGGTTGCACGTGCAGGTCATACTGTATTGTAGTTTAGGGAACTACCCCATATAAGGTGCAAATCCTTATCTACTCTTAAATATGTCTATTGCGGCAGGGGTCATGACCTGTTTAAATATAGAGGAGTTATACGACCAAAAAGTATACGATGGTGTAGTCTTTTCGATAAGAAGACAAGGTTTATGCAAGTTTAGACTGGATTTTTAACAATCATATCTCAAGAACTTGTGGTATTTTGACTATTATTATCCTTTAAATAAAATAGTTAGTTGTATTGACTTGCAATACAGATTGTTAGGGTTTGCGCCTGTCCCTTAAACAGGCGAGAAATAGACAAGTAACTCAACGGTTAGAGTTCTCGGCTTATATCCGAGTGGTTGTGGGTTCAAATCCTACCTTGTCTACCAAATGGAAGAGTAGCTCTAACGGTAGAGCAGGTGGCCGAAGACCATCGTGTTAGTTGTTCGATTCAACTCTTTTCCGCCAATATTAATATTGAAGGGAGCAATCTAGCTCTCTTTTTTGTGGGTGGCATTATGAAAGAAATCACTAAATTGATGATAAATGAGTTTAAATTAAAGGATCTTGGAATGGATTTCATGGGGTATTCTTTGCAAAAAAATGATATATATACATTCCATCATTTAATCATACCTAATCGCAATAATGGGCCGTACGCAAGATGGAATGGTGCAATATTGTGTGGTAAGTCAAGTCATCCATATTTACATCTAATAGAAGCAAAAGATTATGATATATTCTGTTACATAACAAGCGAAATGATAGACATGAATATTAAAGGATATCTAGATATAGACAACTTAAAAAGAATTAGAGCTGTATTAAAACAGTTTGAGAAAGAGCACGAAACTGATAGAGGAAAAAAAGGAAAGATTTTAATAAAAGAAGAATACAAGAGGAGAGTGATTAAATGAAGAAGGAATTGCAACCAAACCCAATAAAAGAACCTAGAATACTTATTTATGATGATGAAAATATGCAATATAGAGTAGGAAATATGGGCGATTTTGATATTTCTGTTGATGCACCAATCGAAATTACTGGTTGGAGAGATCATGAAAGAAAGTTTATTCAACCTTTAACACAATTATTTAGATGTACTATTTCAAACTACGAAGAACTAGAAAACATTAAATTAGATGATACTACTATGAGAAGAATTGCCAAATTTAATAAAGAAACTGATATTAAAAAACTGGATGAAACGATAAAAGAAAAACAAGAAAAGATAAAGGAATTAGATGATGTTTTACAAGATAAAGAAGGTCGAATAAATAAACTTAAAAAGTTTGTCGCTGGATTGTATGACATAGATTTGTCTGATGAAGATGAGGATTATGACTACTATTAAATCGATGAAGATTATGGCTACAACTAAGATGATTAAATTTACTATACCAATAGCACCTAGAACAAAGAAGAATTCCCAGAGAATAGTTGTCGTTAAAGGTAGACCTATGATAATTCCTAGTAAACTATACAAACAATATGAAAAAGATTGTAAAGAACATCTGCCTACCGTCGGGAAGCCGATTGATTATCCTATCAATTTAAAATGTGTGTATTATATGCCAACTAAGAGAAGGGTGGATCTAGTGAATTTATTAGAGGCCACTTGTGATATGTTAGTGCATTATGGCGTATTGCAGGATGATAAGAGCGATATTGTTTATTCCCATGATGGAAGTTGCGTGTCATACGATAAGAATAATCCTAGAACAGAAATTGAAATAGAAAGAAGAATCGTTGAATGAGTTTTATAATAAATGTAACTTCGGTTTTTCTTCTTTTTGTCGCTTGTTTATCTATTATTAAAAACGGTATTAATAAAGCTTTATTAGAAGAGTTAAAAAAGCAAAAGGAGATAAATAGACAAATGTTCAATCTTCTTCAAATAGAAAAGAATAAAGAGAATATTTTGTATGCCACAATAAACCATATTAAAAATACTTTATCTTTGCTAAAATTAAAAGATTGCCCAGAAGAAGAATTTAAGAATATACCTATGGAAATTATTGATTGGATAGAAAAATTACAAAAGGCAAGTACAGGTGAGAATAATGGGGTACATAAGTAAGTATGATACTAAATTTTTAACTTTCATGAATAGAAAATACAAAGATTATAAAGTATCCTTTGAATTTTATGATGACTATATATTGTGGCTTTTCTATTATTTTTGTCGCAAGAAGGAGGAAGATTATTACGAACAATTAGAAAAAGATTTGTGGGAATATGTAGACTTTCAAAGCGGTAAAGAAAGAGAAAAGAGAGGTAAGTTAGATAGCAGGTGGGAACATGACTAATCGAAGAGATGAGAAGAAGATGCAACAGAATAAGATTGTTAAAAAGATACAGGATGAATATCATGATATGCTTTTGCCAGCTTTGAAAACTAAGACAGAAGAAATTACGAAAATGATAGTAGATAAATTAGAGGCGAGGGGAGAAAGTGTAAACTCTATCGAAATATTATCTACCATCGCTAAAAGGAGCCTTGTTGACATTGCTATTGGAAACGTCAATTCTTACACACCTCAAGAAATTCTGATAGCATTTAATCTTTATATCGAGATGATTGATAAGATACAAAAATATAAGAACTTTCCGCCTACAGTAGAAACCTTTTGCTTATTCTTAGGAATAAGTAGAACTACATACAATAATTGGCTTGTTGATTCATCAAGAAAAGACGCTATGGATTATATACATTCGTATTTATTGGGTGTACTTGCGAATGGTGGTTTGACAGGGGAAGTAAAAGAAATATCAGCTATGTATCAGCAAAAAGTAATGGGCAAAGTAGAAGCTACAACACCTATTGTTATAGAACATAAAAAAGAAACAAATGTGGATGAAATTCAAGCACAGTTGCAAGCACTTAAAGGGCAGAAGATTATTGATGCCGATTGGGAGGAAAAAGATTAGTGAGTTCGATAGAAAAAGTTTTGGAGGTAAGTTATGGAAAAAGAAAATAAAAAAGGAAAAGGGATAGGATTTGAAAGAATTAGAAGAGTAACAGGATATCTTTCAGGAGATGTTTCTAGATTCAATAATGCTAAAAGAGCAGAAGAAAAAGATAGGGTAAAACATTCTGGAATAAGTGCATTGGAAAAAGATTTGGAAGCCGGAAAAAAGTTTAGACCTGGAAAAAGTTTAGACCTGGAAAAAGTTTTGTATCAAAAGGGAAAACTACTACTATTATTTTAATAATCAAGGCGTCATATTATGGCGTTTTTTATTTTGTAGATAGAGTGAAGAAACAACCTTTCTTGACGACAAAAACACGTTGTAAGTGTAATTGTACCAACCAATAGAAAAGTGTCTGAAATCGCCTAAAAATGGCAAAATACGAGGTGCTCAAAAATTGACTTATAACCAATATTTTGGCAATAAAAAAATGACTATATGAAGTCATTTTCAAATTAAAATTTTTTCGATAAGTCGCACAAAGAACACCATGTGGCAAGTAATATAATTAAAATTGTTCCCATTTTATCTCATCTCCTTTTAAATTTTCAATGATTTGTTCTAAATCTTTCGTATTATATTTATTATAGCATTTATTCATGACAGGCGTAAATGAACCGCGCGGAAATTTTGTAATAAATACCGCTTTTTGATAGCCTATTTTTTTTGAAATCATTATTTCTAGGGTATTTATAAAATTTTCTTTTGTATTGAGATTTCCTTTTCCTCTTCCAACTTTTTTCCCCTTTAATTTCGCTTTTTTTAGACCGGCTTTAGTCGATTTGCTCACTTCTTCGATTTTTTTACAAGAGGCATATAGGATTCCGTTAAAAATATTTTCCTGCATAAATTTACGGTCTACATTCATGATAACGCTTTCTTCATTTGGAAGAGTTGCGCTCAATAGGTCATAGTCCATTATTAATAGATTAACGTTTTCGGCTCTTAATTTGTACCATTCTTTTTTCACGTCGTCCCAATTTCTGCCAAGTCGTGAAACTTCACTGACAAGGATATAGTCGTTTTCTTTTGTGAAAATTCGCATTTCTTCGTATGCTTTTCTTTTTAATGTTTTTCCTGTATATTTATCGCAAAAAATACAGTCAATACAAATTTTAATATTTTTCTTTTTTGCCCAGCTGTAAATTTCTAATATTTGACGTCCGAATTCTTGCTTTTCGGTACTGACTCGAATATACACATACAAATGACATTTGAAAAGGCTATAGAATACGTCTTCAGCAGTAAATACATCGCCTAGCTTGTTTTCTTCTATGAAACTTACTATTTCTTGCTTGAATTCTTTTTGTTTAGTTTCGTCATTCATCCGATCGTCATCTCCTTTCTTTAATACCATTTCCCGTCAATTTTTAATGCGTATCTGTTATCAAATCCGGCGAAACTTCCCCAAATATATTTTGGAGTCTTTCTAAATGTGTTGCCATTCAACCCCTTGAAATCATCAATCAATCCTTCCTTTTTTGCTTGTTCAAGAACTATGCTTCTTGCGCCTGCTATGGTTTTGCCATCGTCGTTTCTTAGAAGCTCTTCTAGTCTTTCATCTAAAATTTTATTCATACTATTTTGCCTCCATGAATCTCTTGAAAGATTCGCCCAATATTTTTTCCTTGTTTTCATCAGATATTTCTAATAGCCATTCAAAATCAATAACATTTCTTTTCTTGTCTTCTGATAATTTAACGGTGGGGTTATATCTTCCCCAACAATTTCCTTTTTTATCATAACAATAACATTCAACACATAAGTAGTTATCATATAATTTTTTTGTGTATCCGTATCGTTTCCATAAGCTGGGCAAACTATTTTTCGTGATTTCGTCGAATCTTACTTCTGTTATTTCTACAGTTAAGCTTTCGCCTTTCTTGTTTTTTTCTTTAAACGTATATAATGTTCTTCCACTGTATGGGATTTTTTCAATTTTTACATTTTCCATATTATCACCTATAGAAGAGAGCCGAAAGGCTTACTCTTCCACATCCTTTCTACTGCCTGTTAAGAAAGAAATTTTTTCGGCGATAATGTTAAGCGCATCATCACTTTCTAGTTTTTGCATTCTTCCTTTGACACCTACTATATCGCCAACTTCGCAGTATTCTTTCGTACCTTCTGCAATTTTCCCGAAAATTCTAACTTCGATATGGTTCGTGTCATACATTCCCTCGTTATTTTTGAATGTTTGTTGAACGGCGATTGTAACCGTCGCACCTTCCTTTTCATCTTTCATTTCTTCAATTCTTCCTACTAATACAAATTGGTTTAACATATTTTTTTTCATTCCTTCCATTCGATCAAGTTCTACTTGACTTTCTTTTTTTTTAAATATATAATGGAAGCAGAAAAGGGATTTTATTTCTCTTTTCCACTAATCAAGAAATAAGTTCTTGATATAGTGTAGTGATTGGGTTATCTTGTCGCGGTTTGAAAGATTGTTGGACAAGATAACTTTTTTTATTTTGTGGAGATTCTTATTACTAACATTATCTCCGAATAAATCGACTACTAATATGATAAGTAGGCAACTCAACAGTACGTTGATTGTCGCCAAGAATGTGATAACTATTATTTCCATTTTTTATTTCTCCTTTCTAACCCCTGAAATAATAATATCGAAAATCACTATCGAGAAATCACATTCCCTTTTCCTTACTTCCTGTATATATTATAGCAAATTTTTCAAAAAAATACAATATTTTTTCACAATTTTATGCCAACTTTTGCCCTTATTTTACAGCACAAACTCTGGCATAAAATAGTTTTGAAAAATGTGCGTTCAACTATTCCAGATCATAGCAATATTTTTCCTTTTTATGGCACTATTAGGGCAGTTATTTATGATGTCATTATATTAATAGGCTACATTGCGGCGCACATTCTAGCGTACGATCTGTACTATAGTTATATTATTTTATATATGCGTACGATCAGTACTATGGCATTGATGATATGAAATAATGAAATAATGGAATAGTGAAATGGTAACATTTTCGTATTTTTGTTTCTAATCAAAAAGAAATATTTGAGTTTGTTATTTCTTTTTTTATTTATTAAATAGAAAAACAAATGCCACTATATCACGTTATATTTCCTTTATTTTACAATGCGAATTTTGGCATAAAAACGTTCGTTTCTATGTTTACACCACCCCAACCCTATTTTTTTGTGGCATACAGGGGGTCTTTTTACTCCCTCAATCATATACAAAAAATAAAAATATCGATAATAACGCATTTTTTGATGTGTTTTTTTTATTTTGTGCTGATTTTGTACTAGTCAATGTGATAAATTGCACGTAGAAGATGGTTATTCCTATTGTTCTATCTATATATAGTAGTGCTTAGAGGAAGAGGAATAAAATTGTATAAAAACAGGCATTAGATGAGGAAAAATAAAGGTAAAACATGTGCCTAATAAGATGTCGTATGAAGACATAGTAAAATGATTGCAATGTGTCGCGTACCGACATAGAAAGTAGGCGAAATATTGACAAAATACATAGTAAAAGACGATGGAGAAGTAGTAGATGTGATAGAAGACGAAGATATTCTAGTCAAAATGAAGCATGGAGATAGAATAATTCGAAAGGAATCAATCGACGGTCTTAAAGATACAAAAGAGATAAAGAAACGATTTATAAAAGTGAATGATCAAGCTACAAGTATGTTAAGTAAGCATGGCAAATATATATGCCTATTGCTCAAATATGTTGGCTATGGAGATGGTATTTTGCGTTTTAATAATGGAATCTACCTAAGCAATAAATCAATATCTAAAATATTTGGAATTAATGAAAGAAATACAGTCAATGTATTAAATGATTTAATCCGAGAGGATGTTATTCATAAACATAAGGAAAAAAGCAAGAATTATTACACATTTAACCCCTGGATAGCATCTAAAGGAAAAAGAGTAAGTATTGATTTATATAACGAATTTAAAATGACGGAATGGGTCAATAAATCGCAAGAGCCAAGCGATTATGAAACTGTGATAGAAGGGAAGTAAATATGAAAAATAAAGAAATAACAATTTACGAATTAATAGGACTTATTAAAGATAATAAAGCACCTAAAAAGATAAAATTTGATAATGAAATTTTTGAATATGAAAAAAGACATAATTATATATCTCAAGATGGAAATTTACTATTTGGAGATTATATATATGAATTATACTATACTCCTAGTACTTTAAATGATACAGTTGAAATCATTGAAGAAAATAATGATTGGGAAGATACGGATGTTTGTAGAAAAGATGAGTTTTTACGTTTAACCACTGATGAAAAATTGTTAGAACTTTTTATAGATTTGAAAAGGATTAATCATAATCAAAAATATTTAAAAGATAAGGTGGAAAGAAAAGATGGAAAGTAATAATCACGATGAACAATTCGATAAGCAATATTTTGAGAGACATAAAGAAGAAATAGAGAAGATTAACCAAATGGCGTTGGAATTAGAAAAAAACCGCCGTATTCAGCGGTTGGTCACAAAATTTAAAACAGAGCAGATAAAGAATTCATTAGAAGCAGGAATGTATATTAGATTTAAAGACAGACGAGACAATCAATATATACGAAAAGTAACAAGGGTTAATAAAAACTATCCATATAAATTATATGCGGAAATTGACATTGATGAAGAAGCCAATAACGTTAAAGGGGTAGATTTAAAAAACATCATACAGGCGGAATATGATATTACCGATTTACTTGAATGTAATGACTTGTTGTATGTAGACATTAGCCCTGATGATTGGGGTGGGATAGTAGTTCCTAGAATAGCCGAATCATTAGGAGAACTTAATGATTTCAAAGAAAAATTAAAAAACGGCAGTTGGATATTAAAAGGTGTTGTTGCTTGGCAAAATATAAATAATATTTGCTACTGGTTAGGAGAGGAAATATGAAATGAAATTAGAAAAAAATGTTCTTATTGGTGATATTAATTATCATAATTTATACATAGATAATGAAGTTTATAGAAGAGGTGTTTCATTTAGCATCTTATCAAATGAAATTAGTGATGAAGAATTAATATTATTAAAAAAAATGCAAGAAAATTATGAAGTGAAATTAACATTAGAAATAGAAAAACCAATACTTGATAATGCAGAAAAAAAATATTTAAGTGAAGTCATTAGACCTTTTAGAGATAGAGTTGATTGCATTCAAAAAAATATTCTTTCTCAACGTGAATTCATTTCTATTGCTTTAAACGGAGAAATAATTGTTTTCCCATTCTTTCAAAAAGGTGCTATGTACAAAGGTATGCAACTAAATAAAGAATACACACTTAAGGAACTTGGTTTATGAAATTCGAAGTAGGGATGTATTGTTATGACAAAACAAATAGAAATTTTGGTATTGGTAAAATAACTGGTGAGGAAGAAAATCAAAAATATATTATTAGATACAAAAACCGTATGACACTTGTACCAATAGGAAATATAATAGCAAGCCATAGCATTATAGATTTAATTGAAGTTGGAGATTATGTTAATGGTTATAAAGTTATAGGCTTTGAAGAAACTTATTTTAATGGATTAGACAGGAAAAAAGAACCAATGAGGATTGAAGTTATAATTGACAACGGTAAATTTGAATATGAAAAACATATTAAAAAGGAAGACATTAAAACAATCTTAACTAAAGAACAATTTGAAAATAATTGTTACAGGGAGTAGCGAATAATGAATGATAAAATTCAAGACAATCTAAAGCCTTTATATAGTTGCTATGCACAATATAAATTATTATTTGATTTTTATCAAGGAAACAAGTCTATGCGTTCTAAAGAAGAGATCCAGGAAAGAATCGAATATCTAAAGAAAAATCCAAAAATAAATCAGAGAAATGAGTTAGAAAGCCTTATGTGGGTATTAAATGAGGTGGAATAATGAAGGACAAAATAGCGAAATTACTAATACCTAAAAATACTTCATATTGTTATACACCAAAGAAACCAATAAAACCTAGTAAGAAATACCCATACGGTGGTTATAAAGTAAAAACATGCCCATTTTTTAAACTGAAATATAACAAAGATTATGGTTATTATGAACAATACTGTACATATTTACATGATTTTTTAAGTATTCAAGACCAAGTGAAAGATTGTGGGGTGAATGACGATTATGAGTAAACTCACTATTAAGCAAAAGATGGTTTTAGAGGCTATAGAATGGTTTATAAATGAGAATGGATATAGTCCAACCATAAGAGAGATTGCGAAATTGTTAGATAGTGACACTAGGTCAATATTTGAAAAATTGATGCAGCTAGAATCAAAAGGATATATAAGTACCAAAAATGGCAAGGCAAGGACAATAAAAATATTAAAGGATGTGAAAGAATGAAAGTATATTTGATTTATGATAAAACGTTAAAATGCTTTGTTAATAATAGATGTGGCGATGGAAGAAAATATTTGGTATATGGAGATATTCGTTCGGCTAGAATGATGGCTAATAGAATCAAAGAATGGGGTGCTGATTATGACGATTCTCATAAGAATAATGACGTTGTAGCAGTTGAATATATAGCAAACATAGAACACATGAAAGAGGTTTAGTATGGTTAATCATTCACAATATAAACCACCTACTAATCAGCATATTGTTAATCAATATATTTATGGGCAATTGTATTATTCGAAAAAATGGTATGTTCGCCCCGCAAACTGGGCTGGTATTGGGAAGAGAGAAGATGATAAGGCATATCTTGTGATTGGTAATATCGAGAAGCAATTTGATACTGAACAAGAGTGTATTGATTATATAAGAAGCAGAGGTGAAAGATGAGAAAGAAGAATAGAATTGTACCATTTATGCAAGAACTGGCAAAAATATGGGAAGAAAATTGCCCGGATTGGAGATTTGGACAATTAATGAGTAACGTTTTGAATAGTTTTGATAGAGACCCATTTTTTATAGAAGAAGACGAGATGTTGAATAGATTTAAAAAGTATTTTAATAAGGATAATACCGATGAGTCTAAATAAAGCTATCGAACATGGCAAAGAAAAGCGTAAGCCATATTACAAAAACAAAAAAATAGATCCTTCTTGTCGAAATCACGGTTCATGTAAATGGTGTGAAGAGAATCGTACTTATAAAAATAGAAAAAGGATGGTAGATGTTCAAGATGAAAGTAAAGATTATGGGCAATGAAAACACTATTTATTTGGAGGAAATAGTAAATAATTTTATTAAAGACAAAAAAATAATTGATATAAAATATAGCCCTTTTACACTATTCAGAGGTACTAATGTGAGAATGGAACATAATGTGTATGATAGAGTAATGATTCTGTATGAAGAAGATGACTTAAAGGATTGATTAAGAAATGTTAAATGTAACTGATTATATTCAAATATTACTCAAAAAGAAAAAATGGACATTACAACACTTTGCAGATGAAATAAATTTAGTTAAAAAACAAGTGGGCATAGACAGTATTACAACAAAGCAAAATATTAGCAATTATTTAAATAATCATGTATTGAGCCCCAAAACATTATGCTTGTGGGAAAAAGCACTAGATTTACCAACAGGCACTTTAGTGAACATGGTAGAGCCACCATCGACAAGGGAAAGGAAAAAGGAATTAAAAGATTTAATGAAAAAAGTAGGCGATATTAAATGATAAAAAAAGAGATTTATCCTAAAACAAAAAGGGTCAGTTGTGTAGGAGATAAAGTATATGTTACTGAAAAACTAGATGGTAGTAATTTAGTTTTCTTTAAAAAGGATGACAAGCTTTATATTGCACAAAGAAAAAACATATTCACTATTGATGAATTAGAGGATGTAAAAAATATTCTATACAAAGGTCTTTATCAATGGCTATTAGACAATAAAGATATTTTAATAAGCGAACTATACAATAACAGTGCTATATGTGGCGAATGGTTAGGAATGGGATGTTTAAAATATACTGTTGATGAGTTTGATAAGAAATGGTATATGTTTGCAAAAGCGAATGTAGACGATGATTATAATTTATATAATTTGGTTTATGATCATAGTTTGTTTATTTACCCATTTCAAAGTCAAGTTATACCTAATTTTATAGGAATTGTGCCGGAAGTAACAGAATTAAATGTTATACCAACAAAAGAACATTTAGATAGTGTTTACGAAAAATATCACAATAAAGTTAATAGAAATGTTGAAGGATTTGTAGTCAATTATAAGAACATAATTACAAAATATGTTCGGATGAAAAATGGAAAATTGCAAGAGCATTTTGATAGAGGTGAGTAAATGAAAAAGGTACCATTAGCGTTAGTAGTAAGTATCGGCACCATTCTTATAATTGCACTTTGCTTTGGTTTATCTAGTTTGATATTTTGGAGCATAGGAAATTTGATTATATGGGCATTTAAAATAAATTATGTTTGGACAATATGGCATGGATTAGTTTGTGTGTTATTATTTTTGCTACTAAAAGAAATATTTGGAAATTAGAAAGAAGGAAAATAAATGGGAAAAATGAAGATAGTAAGTCAAGGCGGAGAATTAACAATCTTCGCAAATATATTATCAATTGGTCAAAGACAACCTAAACAAATAATCGGAGATCAATTGAAAGAATTACTAGATAAAAATAAAATGTCTAGTGAAGATTTAATCAAAAAAATGGGTAATAGTTATCGTGATACTATTACAAGAGTATTAAATAACCAGGAAATACCTAAGAAACAATTTATTGATAAGATAATTAACTTATTCGTTTTAGAGAATGATTATTTTGTTGATAAAGAAATAAACAATGTAATTATTACTGACAACAATATTGTTGTTGGTAAATATGCAACCAATGATAGAGCACTAGAAGTAAAAAAACAATTAGATGTAATTATTGATGAATGTTATAGGGCAGGTAAACCTATAGTAATAAATATGCCAGAGAAATAGAAAGAAGAAAAGATAAAATGATTTTAATTATAGTAAGTTTAATTTTAACAATATTAGTTGCAATTGGATTAGGTTTTGATTCAGAAGGGTTTGATTTTAGACCGAGAATGTTATTTAGTTTATTATGCATGTCAATAGTACTATTTGGATGTTTTAAAACTGTGAAGACTGGAGAAATTGGAATCAAAACTAGATTCGGCAAAATAACCGATACCTATTTATCAGAGGGAATTAACTTTAAATTACCATATGAAAAGATAGAAAGAATTAACATTAAAGTTCAAAAGTATGAAAACAAAGAAGATTTAGAAACTTCTACAAAAGACATGCAAATCGTAAATAAGATAAAAGTGGCAATTAATTTTCAAATAGATGAGAAAAAAGCGGTAGATTTATATCGAAGAGTGGGAAATAGTTATAAGGAAACAGTACTAGATCCCGCCATTCAAGAATCTATTAAGGGAGTTATGTCAAAATATACTGCCGAAGAACTTATAGTAAATCGTAATGAAGTATCGGACGACATGCAATCTACATTGGCAGAAAGGACATCAAATTACGGTATAAATATTATATCTGTATCTATCAAAAATTTTGACTTTAGTGCAGAATATAATGCATCTATTGAAAAAAAGGCGGTCGCTGAACAGAATGCATTGACAGCACAGCAAGAACTAGAGATTGCAAAAGCGGAGGCAGAAAAGAAAAAAATTGAAGCCGAAGGGGAAGCAGAAGCAAACAAAATCAAGGAAAAAACGTTAACAGATAAAATTATTCAACAGCAATTCATCGAAAAATGGGATGGAAAGTTACCAACAACATACGCAGGCGAAGATGTACTGGGAATTCTTAACCTGAAATAAATAAGATGTAAAATGTAGCACTTTTCTGTAAGGGAGTACAGGAGAGTGAATAAATGAGTTATAAAGTTGGAGATACAATCCAAATCAAAAAACAAGAAACTACCTTAGAGCAAACTTTCAATGATATATTATCTGTTCTTCGTTCTCCTAAAATGAAAGAAGCAGATAAATTAACATGGTGTAGTAGTGCTTTAAGTATTCTTGAAGAAATGTATAAGAAAGATGAATTAGGTAGTGTTAAAGTAGCAAAGCATAGACTAATTCCAATATTATTAAAATTAGTTGAAGGGAGCCAAATAGAAAACATGGCTTCCTTTTTTGATTTCTACAAAAAGACATACTGTTTTTGTGCACGTAAAGATTTTGAATGCTTTGTGGATTACATAGAGTGGAATATGCCTAAAAAGGTTTTGTCGAATCGTAGAGTTGTATTAAAACCGTATGTAGATGCTTTAAACCGAATAGCGTTTGATGATCAGTTGCAATATTTAATTGTTTCTTATGCTCCATCAATGGGAAAATCGTATTTGGCCACCCTATTCACGGCATGGGGCTATGGATTAAGTATAAATAATTCAGTTATAAGAATGTCGTATTCTGATGAATTAGTACTTGGTTTTAGTAGAACAGTTAAGGGAATTATATGTAGTTCTGAATTTACAGAGATATTCCCGTTGTTCAAGTTATACAATGAAAAGCCATTCGAGGTGGAAAGAGAATCCGACTGGAAAATAAAAAACGCAAACGTCCCAAAGTCAAATCATATTGCTCGTACTCGCAGTGGTTCAACTACAGGAGAAAGAGCAACATTTGCAATCATCTTTGACGATATGACCAAAGGAGCAGAGGAGGCAAATAGTGAACCCGTTCACAAAAAGATATACGATAAATGGAATACTGAATGGTGGAATAGGCGCGATAGTCAAAGATGTAAGTATATATTCGTTGGAACAATGTGGACGCCGGAGGATATACTGAACAGGATTATTGAGGATAGAAACAAGGTATCAATATTACAAGAAACTGATAATCCGTATGTAATGGAAAGTGAGGATCACTCAACAATAGTTATTCGTGTTCCGATGCTTGATAAAGATCATAAAACAACTTGTCCGGAAGTATACCCACAAGATATTGCTGAACAAATAGAGCAGAATACAGATCCATTTTTATTTAGTTGTGTCTATCAACAAGATCCAATCGCACCAACAGGAAGGGAACTCGCTTGGGAATGTATTAGAACGTATATAGATGCTCCTAGTAATTTAACGCCAAACTCAATGGCGACACTAGATACGGCAAGAAAAGGGAAAGATAATGTGTCTATGCCTATATTTAAAAATGATAATAATGGAAATCACTATCTAATTGATGCAATATATAAGCAAAAACCGATGGATGATTTGTACGACGAAATAATAGAAAAAATAATCGATAATAGGATTACTACTTTAGTCATTGAAAATAATATCGATACATCTTTAAAAAAGCTATTAACAGATAAATTGGAAGCTAAAAATGTATTTTGGTGTACTATTATAGAAAAGTATAATACTGTTAAGAAAGAGGAAAGGATAAAAAACAATAGGGGGATTGTACAAAAACAAATCGTATTCCCCGACAAATCTATTGTAAGACCAAACACAGACGTTGGTAGAATGATGGATAATATTACTAAATATTCATTCGATAATCCAAATTTACATGATGATGGAATTGATAGTGTTTGTATGTATGCAAGTGAAATTATAATGGGCAAAAGTACATTATCTAAGCCAAAAGCAATTCGTAGACCTTTTTAAATCTCAACACATGTTGAGATTTTATACTTTAAAGGTCTTTTTTTTGCCTTATTTATTGTATAAACGTATCGAACGACCTAATTCTTTTCCCTTTAGCGGTCGTTTAAGTGCTACACGGGAGCATAACCGTAAATTTATTTATTGTTGTGTTCCCGACATTTCTTATTTTGGGAATACCAAGATAGTGAGGTGAATTATGGACAAAGTAGCAGAACCAGAAACAGTACAAGAAGAATCAGCAGCACAAAGACCAACAAATCAGCCGATGGTCACAATTAAAACCGATGACCCATTGTTTTATGGTAGAAGAGTTATTTATGCTGATTATACAGAAGATGAAATGGACGAGCAAACAATTACACAAATATTAAATGATTGTTTTTCGATTCATCTACAAAATGCTTGTGAAATAGATTATTTAGAAAAGTATTATAGAGGGTATCAACCAATATTAAATAAGATTAAAGAAGTTAGACCTACTATTAATAATAAAGTAGTGGAAAATAATGCTTATTTTATCACAGAATTTAAGAAGAGTTATGTATTTGGCGAACCTATTCAATATGTCCAAAGAGGAGATATAGCAAGTCAAGAAGTTGCCACATTGAATAGTTATATGTTGGCAGAATCTAAGCATCCAAAAGATACTGAACTTGCTGAAAGCCTATATTGCTTTGGTATCGGACATCGTATGGTTTTACCAGATATAAACGAAGATAGCCCGTTCGACATACAAAATTTAGACAGTAAAACTACATTTTGCGTTTATTCAAGTGGTCTAGGGCATAAAAAACTATTTGGATGTACTTATACAAAAGGCGTAAAAGATAGTACAATTCGCGGAAGTATATATACAAAAAATGGATTTTATACATTGAATAAAGGGATTGCCGAAACGGCGTTTACTGTTAAGTATGTATGTCCTCATATAATGAGAACTATTCCTATCATCGAATATTATTTAAACAAATCAAGATTGGGAATCATTGAAGTAGTAATGAGCATTTTTAATGCTTTGAATAGAATTTCGTCCGGAGATTTAGACGGACTAGAACAATTCATTCAATCAATATTGGTATTTGTAAACCAAGATATTGATAGAGATAGTTACGAAGAATTGCTTGATTTAGGAGCAGTAAAAATAGCAACATCTGATCCTAGCAGACCAGCGGATATTAAACAAATGATAAATGACTTATCACATGCTGATACAAAAGTACTACATGATAGATTATTCAATACAGCATTGCAAATCGTCGGCATTCCTAAAATGGAAGATAAAGCAAGTGGTGGAGATACTGGACAAGCTAGATTATTAGGTGAAGGTTGGACAATGGCAGATGAAAGAGCAAAACAAGATGAGATGTTCTTTAAAATGTGTGCTAATGAAGAATTAAAAATAATTTTAATGATATGCCGATTAACTCCTAATAGCGGAATCAATACATTAACCATCAAAGATGTAGAACAAAAATTCACAAGAAATAAATCAGACAATTTCTTAGTTAAATCACAAGGAATGATGAATCAAATTCAAAGTGGTATTGCTCCAGAAGTGGCAATTACTACGAGCGGTTTATATAGCGATTCTAATGAAGTATATAACAAGACGATGGAATTCTACGGTGGAATTGAAAATTGGATTAAATTATTCGTAGATAAAGCTAGTAAGCAATTAAATGACAATAACAACAAAGACAATAAGCAAGAGGGCGGAAAAACGCTAACCGTCGAGGGTGATAATAACACCTCAAGTGTAGGAAACAAAAATTCTAATTAGATGTGTGAGTGGCGACACACCTTGCTTATTATATTGGAATTGTGATGGAAGTCTTGGGACAATATCTTCCTCAAAGGATGAGACCAGAGAAGATAATTGACGGGATGTGATGACCCCAGCCTAGCTTCGGCGACCTTAATGGTTAAACGCAAAATTGAAGGTTAATTGCTAAATGTCATCGTATGGGGTTCGTGGGTCGTAACCCTTGAAAATTCTTTTAGCGGGGAGTGAGTAAGAAGAGGTGCACCTCAACGAGTCTCCATGTGGTATTAGTTTAAAGGTAGAACTACAGTCTTCCAAACTGTTGGTATCAGTTCAATTCTGATATATCACTCCATATTGGGAAGTAATTCAACTTGGTAGAAGCCTCGATTTGGATTCGAGAGGTTGCAGGTTCGAATCTTGTCTTCCCAACCATGTCCACTTACTCAAATTAGGTGAAGAGGACAGTTTGCTAAACTGTTAGGCTGTAGAAGCAGTGTAAAGGTTCAAATCCTTTAGTGGACGCCATATTTTGATTGGGAAAAAATGAAAGTATTTTTGTATGAGGATTATTGCAAAGTAATGCTCTAGTTTTTCTAAAATATATTGCTACCTTTATAGGTAGTGTGTAAGGTATGAGACTTATGATCTACTGATTTCCGTGTGAACAGTTCGCGACATATCTTACACAGTGCTTATAAAAAGCATTAATTTGCCTATCATAGAGGGCATAAATCTATGACACTCAAATGTTGAGACGAGGCAACTATAAAAACGTAAGAGTGGGGAAGGAAAAAAATGAACGATGTAATTGAAAGTGTATTAAATGACGAAACATTAACAACAAACGAAGAAAGAGTAGAAGCAATCAAGAAAGGTTTAGCGACATTAGTTATACCAAAAGATAAATATAACGATTTAAGCGCTAAATTAAAAACTACTGAAAGCAACTATTCTACATTGAGCAATGAGTATGAGGAATTTAAAAAATCTAAAATGACGGAAGATGAAAAGAAACAAGCTGAAATAGAGGAATTTAATTCTAAAAAATTAGAAGTTGCTAAAAGCGAAAGTAAGTATGCTGTTAAGGATCTATTTGAAGAAAAGGGTATCAAATTAGAAAAAGAAAAAATGGATAAGATTCTAAATGATATTGTTACTGATAATAAAGAACAAACATTAGCAGTAGCCAATACTATTGCAAGTGTTCTATTAGAAACAGCAGAACAGACTAAAAAGCAAACGACAGTAGACTTATTAAACGGAACTCCTAAACCAGTAGTAGGAAACCCAAATAATAGCAATGCAAGTAATCTTGATACATATAAAGCAAAACTTGAAGAAGCAATCAAAAATAATGATTTTGTTAAGCAAGTTACTTATACACGTTTAATACAAGAAGAACAAGCAAAATTACCAAAAATGTAGAATGTAGCACTCATTAAAAAGGGAATAGGAAATTTTAATGAGGTGAAGAAAAATGGAAGGAACAGTACAAAGTTTTAATACTTTAAATTATTCAGGATTGTTATATAACAAAGCCAATACTAATACACCATTTTTAAATGCAATTAGCGGAAAGGTTAAATATACACAATCTGTTGAATTTGTAACAGGACAAGAATATTCAAGTGAGGAAGGAGATATACCAGCAATAAGTGAAACAGCTTCTTTAAAAGCACCAGCAGCAACAAGTGTAACAAGAAGCCAAAAAACAAATGTAACACAAATTTTCCATGAATCAGTATCAATTAGTTATGCAAAAATATCTAATATGAATACACTAAGTGGAATAAATATTGCAGGACAAACTCCAAATCCAACTAATGAATTTGATTTCCAAATTGCTAATAAATTTAAAAAAATTAAAAGAAGTATCGAAAAAACATTCATACAAGGAAAATACAACAAAGCAACTAGTGACTCAGAAATTAATAAAACAAGGGGAATGGATGAAGCAATTACAACTAATGTGGTTGAGGCTGAAGAAAAGCCATTAGATATTTGGTTAGTTAATGATTTACTTGTGAAAATTAAAGATAGTCAAGGAGATATTTCTAACTTAGTTTTATGGGTTGATACTACAAGTCTAAACCAAATCAATGGAAACGCAGTTGAATATGGTATGAAATTAGGAGATGCTTATATGAATGCTTTTGGTATTCAAGTAAGAGACTTAATTTTACCAGTAGGAACAATTCATATTGCATTAGGTGAATTTATACCAGCAGGAACTGTATACGCATTTAACTTTAGTGTTATTGGACCTGTTGAACAACCAGTTCCAAAAAAAGGAAACTTCTTCTATGAACCATTGTCTAAGACTGGAGCAGGAGAAAGCGGACAAATTTTTGGTCAAATTGGTCTAGATCATGGACCAGAATGGTTCCACGGAAAAATTACAGGATTATCAACTGAGTTCACTAAACCAGTAGGACAAAAAGTTGTTACTGTAACAGAAACTCCCTAAACCAGCCCAAAAAACGGTAACCGTAAACTTACCTGAGGGCGAAGTTTTGGGAATAGATGTAAGCACATTACAAGAGGTTGAACTTAATGATACTAAGGTAACTGGTACTTCTAAATATGTTGAAAGTTTTCCTAAATTTAGCAAGAGTGCTAAAGGTAACTTCTTAGCGATTAAATGTGATGAGGCTACTAAAGGTGAAACAATTAATTGGGAATTATCAGAAGCTAAAACTAAAGGCAGTGGTACTCTAGATGAAGATGGTATCTTAGTAGTTCAATTACATTCAAACACACAAAAAATAACACTTAAGAATGGTGAAACATCTAAAGTGTTAGACTTAACAGGACTTACATTAAGCCCTAGTGAATAAAAAAACGTAAGGAAGTGTATCTATGGACTATGTTATAAAAGAAATCAAGTGTGATAACAATATAGTATCAAAATTAGTTATAACAAATGCTAATGATGAAGTTGTGTATTCATATGATGATGACTTATTAGAACAGCAAGTACTTGAGATGAGATTAGAAATTCTAGGCGATGTAGCCAAAACTGATAAGGATAGTATATTTAAGCTAAAACTCAAACAAGCCAAATATGTTGCATTAGATACACTTTATCCTTATCATCAAGAAATAACAGAATTGCCAGATAGAATAGCAAGAGATTGGCAAGTAAGATGTGCTATTGAATTATATAATGCAAAAGATAGAAAAGGTGTTCAATCATACGCTGAGAATGGTTTATCAGTATCATACCTAACAAGTTTATTATCAAATGACTTGCTAAATGAATTACTACCACCAAAGGCAGGTATTCCTAGATGATAACTGAAATAAACTTTAATCCGAATGATTGGAAACAAGATGTATATATAGCAAGTAAAACAGGTGTTACTTATGATGAAGATGGTAACGAAATATCAACTTATGATAAACCTAACGAAGAACCATACAAATTTAATTATCAACCTGTTAATACTGATGCTGATATTGCTGAATTTGGTGAGAATGCCAAGATAATGAAAAAAGCCGTTATCCCAATTTCATATAAAGGACAATTCAAAGAATTTGATGTTGCATATTTAGATGGAGCAACTCCTAAAGATGAAGCAAATAATGGAGATAACGCAAACTATAGATTATTGCCACCTAGAGATGGTAATGCAGTTATAATTATATATTTTGAAAAACTTACAGGAAAGTAGGAAATATATGAAAAAATATTTGAAACATTTTATTACTATAACAAAACATAAGTATTATGTTATGAAATATTGCTTTAAGTGCGGAATTTATAAAAGAGGTTTACTACATGATTTAAGTAAATACGGAAAAACTGAATTTTGCAGTAGTGCAAGATATTTTCAAGGAAACAGTAGTCCGATAGATGCCGAAAAAAGAGAAAAAGGTTATTCTTTAGCATGGCAACACCATAAAGGGCATAATCCACATCATTGGGAATATTGGATAGATAATGTTGGAACAAGAAAAAATGATGCTATAAAGATTCCATATGAATATGTTATTGAAATGATTTGTGATTGGTTGGGTGCAGGAATTGTATATTCTAAAAATAAAGTAAATAACAATGTACCTTATAGCGAACCACTAAATTATTACAATAAATGCAAAAAGGAAAGAATATTTCATAAAGAGACTCAAAAGTTAATTGAATATTTTTTAAATATAATTTCTGAAAAAGGAATAAATGAGTTTTGTAAGCAAAGTAAAGATTTATCTATTCCTATAATCAACGAGTATCGAAAGTAGGTGTATATATGTACAAATTTACAAATGGTATAGTGGTTTTTGATAAAAAAACTAGGAACGCTTATATAAAAGCAGGTATGAGACTTGTTAAAGAAGAAAAACCAAAAGAGGTAATTGATGAAAACAGTTCTAACAATGGAACTTTCGAAGAAAAGCCTAAACGAAGCAATAAAAAATCTAAATAGATTTAAAGAAGCCTATTCAAAAGGTGTCGATAATGCTGTCAAATATGCCACAGAAATGATGTACAACAAAGTATTAGAGTATTGCTATGAAAATGGTATTTTGAACCATACAAGCCAAATACATTGGGAATATGACGATAATAAGAAAACAGGTAGAGTTTGGACTAATGATATGGTAATCATTTTCAACGAAATGGGGACAGGTATCACGGGTGCAAACAATCCACATCCTAATCCGGATGGGCCATTTAAATCATGGAGATATGATGTAAATGAGCATGGAGAGTCTGGCTGGTGGTATCCAACAACAGAAAGTGACCCAAATCCATACAAGCAAATTGACAAAGATGGTGTGTTGAGAGCTTGGACCAAAGGTTTGCCAAGTAGACACATGTTCTATGATGCTTTCAATGATATTAAAAACGAAATAGGCAATATTGTGGACATAGAGATTAGAAAGACAGTAGGTGATTTATATTGATAGTTGAAAATATCTTTGAAAATACAATTTATCCTAATTTAAAGGAATTTGTAGAAAAGACATCAATATATAACCCACTTGTCACTAAAAAAATGCCACAAGAAAGCAAAGTATTTCCTATTGTGCCTGTTAAATTATTGCCGGTAGAAAACAAATACAATAATTTGTCATATGGTGAAGAAACATATACATTTGGTATTGATATTGGCGTGTATTCTACTGATAAGACAATAGATGGTAATAAAGTATCGAAAAGAACTATTTGTAATGAGGTTACAAGTACTATTGTCGATTATTTCAAAACGAATTATCATGTAACAATTAAGACGGAATTAGATGCCTTAAACGTTGATAGCAATGTACATAGAAATACTATAAGAATAACTGGTAGACTTGATACAAAATATGGATTAGATAAGTTAGTTATTTATCCTAATTAAGATGTAGCACTTCAAAATTGTAAGGGAAATTACAATGAGAGGTGAATAAAATGAACGAACAAGCAATGATTGACTTAGGTATTGAGATAAGAGTTAAAGATCATGGGGAAGGTAAATTCCCTAAAGAAAAGTTAGTAGCTGTAAAAGGTGCTCCTGCCACTGGACAAGCAGGTGGTACAGTTGAAACGACAACTTCAAGTGATCCTGTAAAAGTTTATATTCCAGATAGACCTGATACAGGAGATATGGACTTTGTCTATAACTATTGTGAAAAGAATTACAATGCAGTTAAAGAAAAATGTGACAACACGGCTAAAGATATCTTAATCAAATATCCAGATGGAACAGGTTCTGTGTATACAGGAGTGTGCCAAACTTGGAAAAATGAAGTATCTGTTGGTGGAGTTATTGAATGTACTTTACATACAGTACCAAGTACTCAAATTGAAGACAAGACTTCTGTTGAAGTTACAGCATTAATTGATGCAGGAGAATAATAGAAAGTAGGGAAAAGTAATGAAAAAATTAGATTTAAAGATTGGCGAGAAAAACTATGATTTGCGACTAAATAGAAATTCTATTAAATGGCTTGAAGCACGCGGATTCGTGTTAGATGATTTGGACAAAAAAATTGTTACATATCGTGATTTGTTATGGGCAAGTTTATTTGTCGCAAACTATGTCAACACAAATGTTAGCGAGATAGAAACATTACGCGAAGAATACATCAAGGAAAAGGGAGTCAATATGTTTAACAAGGTTGTCGCCTTTGCGATGGATGAATACTTAGCTTTTCTCAATGCCCAGTTCGATACCAACTCGAAGATGAAAGACGAGGAACTAGTGATAACAGAAATTTAGAAAAAGAAACAGATGATAAATACAAAAATTTAACGGATTATTTTTATTCGTTAGTACCATCTGCAATTCTATACGGTATGTCTATGAAAGAATTTTGGGAAGATGACCCCGATTTGTTCTGGGCATACCGTTTTTCTTATTTCGAAAAAGTGAACATGGAACAAGAATCATATAATCATCGAGCATGGTTACAGGGAGTGTATTTTTACGATGCGTTGGTTGTAGCGTTAACCAATGCTTTTAGTAAAAGTAAGATTTACTATCCTAAAATGCCTTATGGTGCTGTAGAAAATAAAGTTTCACTTGAAGAAAAAAGAAAAGCAGAACTAGAAACGCAGGTAGCCGATATACGGGCGAGAATAAAACAAGTAAATAAAATAAAAAGTAGCACTACTACCGACAAGGGAAATATTGAAGGTGGTGGAAATATAAATGGATGATCAAACATTAGAGTTACAAATTAAATCTAACATGGAACAGGCGAAAAGTTCTATTGATGGCATTGTTAGTCAGTTATTATCAATGAGCGGAGCTATAACCAATGTATCTACCAAAGTTGATGCCAACGGTAAATTGACTTTAAAAAGTTTAACAACCGTGACCAAAGAAGGAGATAAACTTGTTAGAACTTTTCAAAAAGTAGATAAAGACGGAAACTTAAAATTAGCGTCTGCATCAGCGAGAACATTAAGTGAAAATATTAAAAATGCCGGCAATAACGCGGCTGCTTCAACTCCTAAATTTAGCAAAATGACGAGTGTATTAAGTAAGCTATTTACTTTCGCTACAGTCAGACGAGCAGAAAGTATCATTTCAGGTTTTTTTAAAGAAGGAATTGATAGAACAGAACAATTAAACTTGTTTAATGTAGTGTTTGAAAATATTGAAAAAAACGGAGTACAAACATTTTCTACATTAGGAAAAGAGGCAACTCAGTTTCAATATAAATTAAAAGAAGCCTTTGGAACGAATATGACAGAAACGTTAAAATATCAGGCATTATTCCGTTCAATGGGCGACAACGCAGGAATTCCTGATAATCCATCTTCATTAATGGCTGAGACAATGTCAAAATTCACTTATGATTTAGCCTCTTTATACAATCAAGAAGAATCGAATGTTGCAGAAGCATTACGTGCTGGAGTATATGCTGGTCAAACAAAGCCATTAAGAAGTTATGGAATTGATGTAACACAACAATCTATGCAACCTATTTTAGACGAATTAGGTATAGAACGCTCTGTAAAGCAGTTATCACAAGCCGAAAAAGAAATATTGCGATATATAACAGCATTGCGACAAGGACAAGTTGCAATGGGCGATTTTGCCAATACAGTTGAATCTCCAAGTAACCAATTAAAGGTATTTAGACAACAGTTAGTAGAGGCAAAAGTAAATTTAACCGCATTATTTATAGGAAGTTTTCAAAAAGTACTACCATATGCTAATGCGTTATTGATGGTTGTATCAGAAGTGTCTAAGGCGATTGCCGATATGTTCGGAATCAAATTGACTGACTACAATAGTGGAATTGCCAGTCAAGAAAGCGCTTACGAAGATTTAGAAGATCAAATTGATGGAACGACTAAAGCTGCTAAAGAGTTAAAAAGGCAAACATTCGGATTCGACGAAATTCATAACATTAATGAAAATAATGATAATGGTAGTGATGGAAACCTTACTGGTGGAATAGACCAAAGATTGTTGGATGCAATCAAAGGCTATGATAACGGTATGGATAAAGTACGTATGAAAGCAACTGAGATTAGAGATAGAATCATGGAGTGGCTAGGTTTCCATAAGGAAATAGACCCACTTACTGGAGAAACTATTTTCAAACTAAATGACGGAAAAACAATTTTTAAAACTATATGGGAATGGTTAGAAAAAATATGGGGAGTAGGCAAATGGTTTTTTAAAAACATTGGAACAATTTTGAATGCTTTTATCGTATATAAAACCATTGATACGATAGGAACGGTTTTCCAAAAAGTTAAAGGATTAGTTAGTTTAGTAAAAGAAAACTCACTTTTACAAATCGGTATAGCAGTTTCTGTTTCGTATGCGATTGCAGAAGAAATTTCAAAAACTGATGAATATCAAGAATTGGCAAAAAAATTAAGTGGAAACGCATTAGGCGACGATGGAGATTATACTTTAAATAATATGTGGGGTGAAATACTTAAAGGAAACCAGTATAGAGTAAACCAAGATACGGTTGAAAAGGATACATATAACGGTCTTTTAGATATATTTAAAAATAGCTACCTCAGAGAAAAGGAAGGACTAGGAATTCCAGAACAAGCCAATGATTATCTAAAAAACTATGAACAGGAAATTGAAGAATATAAATCAGCAATTGAAGCTTGGCTTAATATGCAGAGTACATACACTGGCGAATATACTGGCAGACAGTACAATCTGCATGATAGTGAGCAGATAGAAATCCTAGAGGGTAGAATTGCTGGATATGAGAGAGCTAAAGAGGCAGTAGAGCAATGGAAGAAGGCTAATCCAACAGGTGATAAACTTATCGGAGATGATAATGGTGTCAATATAGAAACATATTCAGATGCTTTAAAAAAATATTTTGACACATACCTTGACGGGGTTACTTCTTTAGATAAATATACAGATGCAGTCAAAAACAGTCAAACGGCACACGAGAACGCATGCACTTCTGTTGCACTTTTAGTAGAGGCTATTACAAAACCAGACTATAAATTAACAAAAAAGGATATGGACGATTTAACAACTTCTTTAACGAATATGGAAGATTCTGTTCAACAAAAAGGAGAAGATACAGTTACTGCCATTGACAAAATAACTCAAAAGTATGTTGAAAGAGGATTAATGTCAAAAGAAGAAGCAGACCAAATAGTTCGCGATGCCGAGAGGGTTAAATTAGCAGAAGAAGGTCATACGAAAGAATATATTGATGCCGTAACAAGCCTTCAAAAGAAGTTGGATCAAGGGAAAATATCACAAAGCAAGTTTAAAGAAGAATTAATGAAGTTAGATAAAAAGTATAATGATTCTTCCACGATAGTCGGTTCATTCGTTGATAAATTAGACATTCAAAACGACACTATAGATTTATCCGCTAAAGACATGGATGCACTTAAAACATCAGTAAAAGATATGGCAACCGCACATGAAGAGTCGATGAAAACCATACAAACTAGTGCAGATAACAACAGAAAATTTTTAGAACAATATGCAATCGATTGTAAAAAAATATACGGTGAAGATTCAGAAGAATATGCGAGAGCTATTGAAGCAATTAAAACAAGTGACGATGAAAGAACTCAAAGTATAGCCGATGTTGACGAAGCTTATAAAAACTATCTTTTTAACATTGTTGCTAATATGTATGAATCCGGAGATTTAATGTCAGATGATGCAAAAGAAACAAAAGATTTGATTAATGAAGAATTAAAAAAATTAGGTGTTGATATAGATTTAAGCGAAAATATGGATGAAATTGCAAAGCAGCTAGAAATGAACGGTGTCAAAGTTGGTAGTGGTGTTACTTTTGACGAAAGCAACACAAAAAATAAAGTTTCTACTTGGGTCACTAAAATTGGATCGTGGGCTCAAACCTACTTTAACAAAAATGAAATTGAATTAACAATGAATGGTAATGTAAAAAAGATAACTTTTGCTCAAGTGGTTCTTGACAAATTTAAATCGGCATTAGGGCTTAAAGACGGTGGAGCGTTCTACAATGGAAGTTGGCATAATATCCAACAATATGCCAATGGTGGTGTCCCAAGCCACGGCACTTTGTTTGTCGGCGGAGAACATGGACCAGAGATTGCAGGTCATATCAATGGAAGAACAGAAATTCTAAATCAATCACAATTAGCAAGCGTCATGTTTAGCGCAATAGTCAATGGTATGTCACAAGTAATGAGCCAATATGGTGGAGTAGCTGAAATAAATGTTCATGCTAGCAAAGATGTAATAGTCGAAACAGCGATAAATGGTATAAATCAGGCTACGAAACAAACAGGTAATTGCCCAATAGATATACCAATATACTAATAAAAAAGTTAGACAATATAGTCTAACCTTCGTTTATACAGAAGTTATAAGCTTCTTCAGAATAAAATGTAGCCCCTGAATCTAAACATTTACCATCTTCGTATACACCATTACTAACACTACAGCATACCTTATTTAAATCTTTGTCCAATTTTTCACAAGTATAATTTTCGTTTTCTAATCTGTTTAGTTCTTGGTTAATAGTATTTGAAAAATTAGAATCAATAATTATGTAACTTAAAGCCCGTTTATCTCGAGCCGCCCTAATATAAGAATTCTTTAATCCGGTTCCACGAGAAGAGCCAACATCTTTCTCATTGTAAGATAGTTTAATTCCAGATTGTTCAAATTCTTGCAAAAGATAACTAATTGCATCACATGAATAATTATCATCAATTGCCCCAAAGCAGTCATAACTCTCATACTTTACTTCTTTAATTATTTTATTACCTGAAGTCCAAATATAAATGTTATCTAGATGCGTAAGATAGTGTTCGTCTTCTAGAGTGCACTCGTACATCAACTTTTGGTCATTATTTATGTTATCTTTGTCCTTCGGAGCTTCTTCAACGGATTCATTTCCACATCCGCATAAACATATACAACATAAAGTAATTAATAATAGTTTCTTCATATATACTCCTTTCTAACCCTATACTAGCAGTTACTAGAATTATACAGCAAAACAATCGAAATGTGTAGCACTTTCTTTCGAAGGGAAATCGAAAGATGGTGAAATCATGATAAAAACATTCACTAATGGTCAATATGTTTATACTTTAGCAAGTCCAGCAATCGTAGTTTCCCGAGTTAAAGTGAATGGTCAAGACATATCAAAATACTTAAATGACCAATCAAAAGTTAGTTGGTATGATGTTTCTAAAAACAGTGGTCGTGAAACTACTAACGCTAATGGGACAATGGTTTTAAATGTTATTAACCAAAAATATAGATTAGACTTAGCCACAAGACCACTTACGCAAGATGAACTAATCGATTTTTATAAAGAAATAGGGAAGGCACCAAAATCTACAGTAGAGTTTTTAAATCCGTTTACAGGGCAATGGAAAACAATCAAATGCTACAGAGGAGATCGCTCCGCACAAACATTGCTTCCAAGATATGTAGAAGGAGAACTTGTTCAACTTTATAACGGAGTTGGACAGGCGCTAATTGAATTATAATGGCAAGTATTAAATTTATCGAAGAATGTAAAGAGGATGCTAACTGTAATCGATTAGGAACAATAACTGTAGATGGTTTGGAAGAACCAATAACCAATGATGATAACCTTCAAAGTTTTTCTATAGATGAGAGTTGCTATGTAAACGGAGATATTATAGGAACTGTATACATCAAAAAACTAGATGGTCAACTTTTAGCCTTACCAAACGATATTAACTTAGCGGGAAAAGTCATACATGCCAAAATTGGCGTAAAATATGCCGATGAGAGCGCAGAATATGTCGAAATGGGTAAATATACTGTCGAACACCCAAAAGACGAGGAAACGGCGGATAAATGCCAAATAACGGCATACGACGATTTGACTTTTAAATTAGACGACGAGTATGTGTGCGGAATTGACTATTCTAGCGGAGATAAAACTTTAACAGATTTGTACATAGATGTTTGTAGTCAATTAGGCTTAACTCCTAAAACGACAAATATTTTAAACGGTGACATTCCTATTAGTGCTAATCCGTTTACAAATAAAGAGAAAAATAGATTAGTTTTACAAACAATAGGGAAAGTATCTTGCTCTTACGCAATCATTGATAAAGAAACTAACGAGATTGATTTATGTTGGTTAAGCGAAGATGAAGAGCCAAGTTATACTTTTGAGCGAGGAGACTATACCACTTTAGAAGGTGGAAAAATACAATATGGTCCAATTAATACGGTAATTATAAAAAATAGTCAAATTGATAGTGAGAACGTAACCAAAAGTGATGAAGAAAGTGTACAAAAAGAAGGAGAACATTCCATTGCGATTAGTGAAGATTATATTTTATATAATCAAGACTTAAGAAATCTAGCAATGCCTGCTATTTATGATAGATTGCTAGGACTAAAGTATATAGAAGCAAAGATAACGACTCTATATGGTAAGCCATTTTTAAAATTGGGCGACAAAATAAGGATTATGACCGAAAACGGCTATATAGATACTTATGTGTTGAAACATACATTTACTTATGATGGTGCTTTTACGAGCGTAATTGAGAGTCCTGTACTTACAGAACAAGAAATAAAAATCAAACAAAATGGGTCTTTATCAGAACGGTTAAGAAGGACAGAAGTAGAAGTCAATAAACAAAAGGGAACGATTGAGGCTGTTGTTGAATCAGTAAATACAACTACAAAATCAGTAAACGAACTTGAAAAATCAGTAAACCTTTTTAATGCCTATTTATCTCGGGAGAACTTGATTATTTCTACTGATTCATCAAAAAAACCTCTAGAAACTAAGACTTATGAGATAGCAGTTGAATCTTACTTCAAAGGAGAATTGGTAAGTCCGTCCGTTAGTATCAGCGGAAATAACGAAGGAATTACGGCTAAAGTTGAAACTGGAAAGATAGTAATTGGTGTAGATTCAAGTACGGTGATTACTAATACAAATAACGATTATTCTGTTGAGATATCCTTTATGGACGGAAACACAAAATATACTTCTAACAAGAAATTAACTGTTTCCCTAGCACTCTCCGGTGCTCCAGGAAAAGACGGTGCAAAAGGAGACAAGGGAGACGACGGAACACCTGGCAAAGATGGAGAAAACGGTAGGGATGGAGTAAGTAATTACACTCACATTCGCTACAGTCAAAACGCTAATGGAGATGGCATGACTACAGAAGCAACAGATGCCATTTACATCGGAATTGCTATTACAACCTCTGCAACAGCACCAACAAGTCCATCATCATATTCTTGGTCAAAAATTAAAGGCGATGACGGAGAAAGAGGAATAGACGGTGCTCCAGGAAAAGATGGAATCGATGGTAAAGATGGGACAAGCAGTTACCTTCACATTAGATGGTCAGAAGATGGGAAAACTTTCTCTAAACCAAATTTGAACAACAAAAAATTGGCAAGTGGATTTATTACAACAGAAGGTGCGTTTGAAGAAAAAAATTCAACATATCCAAACTCAAAATATTTCGAACCTTTTATTTTAAAAAACGGCGACACAATTAACATTGAACTTCCATCTAGCAAGGACTTTAGATTAAGACTTTTTGAAACGGATGATAGATGGATTACAACGGTTTCACTGAACGGAAAAGAAGTCTCATATAAAAATAGTCGTGGAAGGGATGTAAAGGTTTACATTTTATTCTACTCGGGGATTTCACAAGAAGAAGCAAATCAAGTTATTTTCTATAAACAAAGTGAGATTGGAAAACAGCCTGCTCGTTATCAAGGAACTTATGTGGATACGAATCCAACTGATTCGGAAAATTTTGACGATTACAACTGGGTAGATACAGCTATCGTAGTTAACGAAGTGATAGAAGAAGTTAAGACCAATGTAGCTGATTTAGAAATCGGATTAGATCATGTCACAACAACTGTTAGTGAGTCGATAGAGACGACTAACGATATTGAAAATCGTTTAACTGCTGTTGAGCAAACGGCTAGTGGATTAGATATTAAGGTATCCGATAATCAGCAAAAATTAGATAACTTAAGTGGAACCAGCGATAGATTAAAAAACTTAGAAGACAGTAATTCAAAGTTAAAAACTAATTTAGAAACGATGCAAGGAACCATAGAAATGATGAATTTTAATTTTAGAACGGATGGCTTGCATATTGGCTCTGACGGAGTTGATGTCAATTCAAAATTAGATAATCAAGGTTTGAGAATTTATAATGTATCAACTTTAATTTCGATTTTTAACAAAAATGGTTCAGGATTCGAGAAATTGATTGTAACAGAAAGTATTCAGTTTCAAAATTTAAAATTTCTCGCACGAACAATCGATACTCCTACAAAAAGTGGAAGAAAAGTTATTTCATGCTTCTGGGTTGAAGAATTAATCGAAACATTAGAGGATTTGGAGGATTAATATGGCAAGTAATAGTAAATCAGGAAATTTTACAGGAAAATACGGTGGAAGTTTTACACTATCCACAAATTTTAACGAAACCAGTACAAATACACTTAATAATACTTCTACCATTTCAGTTAGTGGATCTTTAAAATCAAATGGTGGAAGTTTTAGTGCAACAAGTAAAAACGCAAGTATTAATATTTACTGGCATAATAATAAGACTAATACCGATCAGCTCGTTAAAACGAAAGAATTTAAATCGGTATCAGCCAATCAAACTATTTCAGTAAGTGGTACCATCACTGTTACTCATAATGACGACGGTACTTTGAGTGGCTATTCAAAAATTGTTTATCGTGATAATGGCTATGGAATCCCAGATAAATCAACTGTACAGACCGCAAATACAAACTTAACAAGCATCGCTAGAAAAACAACATTGGTTGATGCATTTGGATGGAATCAAGAAAAGTATCAGGCACCAATGGGAATTTCGTTGAATCCAAGAATAGGTAGTGATGCATTTACTCATACACTTACTTATTCTTACAACACTGTTACAGGAACTTTGTTTTCTAAAAAAAAGTTAGTTAGATCAACAGATTCAAATGATGTTATTGCTGTTATTTTAGATGAAGCTACTTTTAATTCTTATAATCAAGACCCATCATTTAATGCAGTTTTATTTCCAAAAACAGTACAAGAAATGGCTTCGTTGATACCTAACGATAAGACATTGCCTATTAAATTCACTTTAGAAACATTCAACGGAGATACTTCTTTAGGAACATCGGAGATAACTTTTAACTTTGAGGTAACCGGTGCAAAATTTGATTTTAATCCGACACTTCAAGCAAATGATAGCTTAACTAAAACATTAACTGGTGTGTCAAATAAATTTATAAAAGGTGTTTCTACTGTATTAGCTTCTTTTGGAACTGCTAAGAGCAAAAATGGAGCAACGGCAAAGACTTATCACTACAGTAACGGGAATGAAAGTTACGATTTAACGACCACATCGAAAGTGTTTTCATCGGTTGTCAATGGTAACACAGAATTCTTGTTCGCAATAACGGACAGTCGGGCTTTTAAAACAGAAAACCAATCGAAAAAAATAGGAACAGATTATACATTGCTAAATTACTCATCACCAATTATTTCGAAAGTGACTGTTCAAAGAACTGAGTCATTATCTAAAAAGGTAAATATTGCTTGTGAGGGAACTTTTTGGAATCAATCATTTGGATCTAAAACAAATTCTATTACATTGACTGCTAGGTATAAAGTAAGCGGTTCATCTTCTTGGAACACAATTAGTTCGGTCAAGGCTACTGTAAGTGGTAGTAAGTTTAGCTATAGCGGACAGATTGCAGCTGATATTGCGACAGATTCTGGTGTTGAAGTTGAATTTACCGCTACAGATTTATGTAAGGCGTATTCTTTAAAAGGTAGTGAGACCAAGTCCACATCGATTTTTGATATAGGCGATGATTATTTTAATATCAACAAAGAATTATGTAATAATTACATGCCTGTCCCAAGTTATAAAATCGTCAACGGCATGGCGCAAATGCTTGATTATCAGGGGAAGAACATCTATCCAGAAACCGACCTTTTCGAAGAGGTTGAAGAGGTCACGATTGAGTAAGATTTGGAGGAAAAAATATGAAAAAAAATATGAAAAAAGTATTGAAATTCATGCGTAGGCATGAGAAAATTTTACGAACGAACGAACGAACGAACGAACGAACGAACGAACGAACGAACGAACGAACGAACGGTATACTATGCGAAAGGAGGGCTTATTTAAGCATCTTCTTTCAACGAAATCTCCAAAAGATTGGAGGTTTAAATATTTAAAAGGCGATGAGTGCCTATGAAACGTATCAAATTAAAACACGATAGATTATTAGATTCCACGTCTGTCGTGCATGGTGAAAAGCTGTTAAGTACAATCTTGGACAATTTGTCTTCTCAAAAAGTTCTTTGGGAAGGTGCGTCGTTTATGAATGGAAGTCAGATAGCCGAATTAAGCGAGCCGATATCGAAACAGCCACATGGAATTGTGTTGGTTTTTAGTTATTATTCATCGGGTGCACAAGATTACGGATGGATTACTCATTTTGTTCCAAAACTTTGGGTACAAAAACATGACGGATTGGGAATCTCAATATTTATGATGGATTCAGGAGCTGCGTTCAACGTTGTTGGCGGAAAATATCTTTATATTCATGATAGTGAAATTAATGGTAATAGTGCTAATGAAAAAACCGGAACCGGCTCTTCTGGAATAAAATATCAAAACAATCGTTACGTATTAAGGTATGTCATAGGCGTTTAACTTTAAATATAGTATGAAATGCCAAAGTTTAAAATATTTAATTTTAAAAAAGGAAAAATAACATCCGAGTCAATCTTACACGATAAGAGATTGCTAGATGATATTTTAAATGAAATATTGAATCCAACTTGGGAAAGCATAACTCCAAAGATGGGTACTTGGGAATATTTACAGGCAACAAGATTAGGCAAGTTTGTTGCTGTTCGAGGGAGAGCCTCATCTTACAAATATAAGAATACAAGCCAAGCTGACAGTTTAGCAACGTTGCCTGAAAAATACAGGCCTTCTCAATATATTTATTCATATGGGCAAATTTCAGGTAGACGGTATGCCAGGGTTGGAATTAGCCCTGCTGGGGATCTCTTTAACGATCATTGTATAAATATTTCAGATGCTACGCCATATACGACGGAAACTTGGTTGAACTTTTATATTGTGTATATAGTAGATGCTTAAATAAAAAATTAATGGCTAAATTTAAATTGTTTCGATTTAAAAAAGGAAAAATTAGTGCTGACTCAGTTGTCGCTGATGATGAGGTACTTGATAATAAATTACATTTTAAATCTGGACAGACAATAGTTTTCAACGAAATATGCTTAGTTGGGCTGGTTACAGGAAGTACAAAATACTTACGATTTACGTTGCCTCTTCCAAGAGAAATCGATTCTATGGATGATGTAGAAATAACATCATGCTACGCAGAACTTAGAGGAGATAAAGGCTACGTGAATAGTGAAAGTGGATTTCATGAGTATGTTGGGCGAAGCGGTTATACGGTTGCGCCAGTCTTAACGAGCGACAGTACAATTAATGGGAACCATAAAATGAAGTATATTGTTTTTGAAATCTTAAAAACAACTGCGTATACGAATATAACTAATAATACGCCAGCGACGTTTTGGGGAAATATAACGTTAAAAATAAAATAGAAGAAAAGAGGTAAAAAATGAAAAATTTAATTAATGCAATAGCGAGTGGGGTTATTACATTCGCTACTTACTTTTTAGGAGGATGGGATTTAGCTGTCGAAGTATTACTGATTGTGCTAGTCATTGATTATGTCAGTGGCGTTTTAAAAGCGATAAAACATAAAGAACTCAATAGTTCTACCGGTCTATGGGGAATTATTAAAAAGTGTGGATATTTACTCGTCGTCGCGTTATCAGTAGTCGTCGATAAAATTACTGGGACTGATGGGGTTATTAGAAATCTTGTAATTTACTTTTTTGTGGCGAATGACGGTATTTCTATTTTAGAAAATCTAGGTGCTATTGGAGTGCCATTGCCACAAAAGCTTATTGATGTATTAGAACAGCTTAAAAGCGAAAATATGTGAGGTGATTAAAATGAAAAAAGCATGGGATGATGTTAAATCCTTTATTACAGTAGTAATGACACTTGGATTGGTGGCATTGCTATTTATTCCAAATTTAAATCCGCCAAAAGAAATTATAGCTCTTTATTGTACAAGCTATGGTTCGATTATGACATACTTTTTTACGAGAAAAGATAAGGAGAGTGAATAAAAAATGCAATATGCGAAATATCCAAGCAAGACTATGAATCTAACGCAGGGTTATGCAGTAAAAAGTGGCTCTCATGCCGACTATTATAATGGCAACCCTAGATCTTATCCGATTGATGATATATGCGATTCTTTATCATCACGGAGCGAATTCTTAGCGCCTTTTGACTTAATTGTTAAGAGAATTTATACAGCGGGGACTAATTCTGTATGGCTTCAATCTAAAGACAAGGTAAAACTTGCTAATGGTAAGGAGTCTTTCGTTACTGTAATGGTGCTTCATGTCGTTGATGCAGATTTAAAAAAGTACAAAGTTGGACAAATTGTAAAGCAGGGAACTGTCATGTTCAAGGAAGGCAACGATGGAGCTCCTAAAGGGTACCATTTTCACATCGAATGTGCAGCGTGCGAATTTAGTAAATTGGGTAATAATGGTTGGAAGAAAAATTCAAAAGGCGCATGGGTTATTAGCAATAATCAAATCGCACCAGAGGAAGTATTCTTCATCGACAAATCAATTACAAAAATTAAAGAAAGTAAAGGATTAAAATTCAAAGACTTACCTGTAGAAGAATCTAAACCAGCTGCATCAACACCTACATCTACTACGATGAGTTATTATCCTAAGTGTTCTTATAAGGGCAATTCTATTGTAGATGGACTTAAGAGTATTAACGTAAACAGTTCATTTGCTAATAGAGTAAAAATAGCCAATAAGAATGGAATTAAAATCTATTTAGGGACCGCAAAGCAAAATACGACTTTACTTAATTTATTGAAGCAGGGTAAACTAAAAAAAGCGTAAATTTTTATAAAATAAAACTAGCAAAATTTTTGCTAGTTTTTTGGTCTTGTTTTTGGTCTTGTTTTGTGTCAATATTTATTGAAATTATCTCAATTTATATTGACATTTTAAGGATAAAAAAATAAGTTTTTCCGTTGAAAAACAATGATAAACCTTATATTTCAACAAATCTTCTAAAATGTATGAAGCAAATCTCCTTTCTCGCACCAGATTGTTAGGACACTCGGAATTTCTGAGTTATTTTAAAAGCGACTTGTAAAAAAGTCGTTTTTATGTTATGATGAATACGTCAAGGAAACTTGTATAAGATAAAAAAGGAACATTCAATATTGCAGTGTTGAGTGTTGCCAAAAGATTGGTTTCACCTAATTCAAAGCAGTTGAGTTAGGTGATTTTCTTTTATATTGAATTTTGCCAATTTAGGAAATACACTTACATATTGATGAACCAATATGATGATTATCCCTTTATTTGAAAGAGATTTTTTATGCCTTGAAAAGTTTTGGACTTGCTTTCACAAAATAGTATTCCTTACTGTTAGATGCCTTTTTTCATAAAATAATTTTTATCCTTGGAATTTTATGATATAATATACGGAAATTTATGATTCCTTAGGGGTGAGAATATGTTAGTAGAGCAATATGGAAAATTAATGCAAGAAGGGGGAGACCCTAGATTAGATCGTTATTTAGGTACCAAAACGATGCAACGGCTAAAAGGGAAAGGAACTTTCTGTGGCATGGATTATGTTGGAATTCCATCTCTTCAACCAGTAGAATTCTATTCTCGCTTTGAACACTCTAAAAATATAGCTTATAATGCCTCTTCACTTTATCAGGATGAGAGGGATGAATTTTTAAAAATTGCTTTAGCAGGTTTATTTCATGATGCAGGAACAAAGTGTTTTGCGCATGCGAATTCTTATCGAACGGGAGATATTTTAAAGCAGGAAAAAGACGAATTGAATGTTCGAAGTGTTTTATTGATGGATGAGGAGTTACTGACGTATTTAAAAGAAGATGGGGTAGACTTAGAAGATGTTGTTGATTATTCTAAATATCCTATTTTAGATAAGCCCATTCCTGCTCTTTGTATGGATCGCTTGGATGGGGGAATTTTAGGTACTTGTCTTTTCTGGGCGCATACTCATACGCTAGAAGAAATTAAAGCTTTATTGGGAATGGCTGGCTACTTAGAAAGTACCAATGGAATGTGTGTTGATCTATCGAGTGAACGGTGTCGTAATTTTACAGGGGAAATGGTATTAGCAGAAGGACGATATACTGCCTATTTCGAGGATTTCTTTCGAGCTATCCACATCTATAGTAGCAAGTTACTTACGAAGGAAAGCCGTTATATGATGGAAGTGTTAGGTCTTACTCTTAACTATTATGAAGATATGGGAGTCATTGATGAGAGTATGTTCTTTTCTTTAAGTGAGAAAGAGATGATTAGCCGCATATTAGATAGTCGATTTAGAGATGTATGGCGTGATGTTACTTCCTTTGATCAAGTAAGGTATGCGAAAGATATGGAAGATGGCTTAGCGTTTATTTCAAAGCCTAAAATAAGACAGTGTAATCCACTAGTGCTTTCCGCTCACTTAAATTTATGTGAAATTGATGGTATCTCTGGGGAGTTTTATCGCGAATTAAATCCTTTATATGAAGATATAGAATTGACTGATAAACCCATTACCGGTAATTTGAGTGATAGCACGGTAAAAACGTTGGTAAAATATAAAAGACGATAATTCTTTTTAGACCAAAATAAATCACCTCTTAAAGGTGGTTTATTTTTTTATATTGCTTTTCAAATTCTTCTTTATCTTGAACAAGTCTACCGATTTCTTCTAAGTATTGTTGATAGGCTTTATCTTCAAAATACATCTTAGAATTAGCGTATCCCTGTTTTCCAAATTTTTGGATAAGATGACGCCGTGATTCTTCTATCGTTTCTTCTAAAGATAGATTAGGATAATTTTTCTTACGATAGGCATAAGTTCGTTGAAGAGAACTCTCAACCGAGGTATTTTTATCAGCAGAAGCGAGAATTTTTCCATAAATTGTTTTCGGGTCGCCTTCTTTGGAAGCACGGTGGTCATAGATGGCTTCTACCATGATAGCGATTTGCTCTTCAGTAAAGAATTTTTTGATAACCTCATCGGAAGCAAGTCTATCACCAGATATTTTTTCATGATTTTTAGGATCCAACGCATGACCAATATCGTGAAAAGACGCAATGGTGTATACCATATCGTAATTGATATTAGATATCGTTTGAGCAAATTTTAAGCTTCTATCAATAACATAAGTAATATGTTCTAGATTATGACCCTGATCATTTTTTTGATATTGGGGAAAAATTTCTTTCTCGATATAGTTTTGTAGAGATTCCTTTATTTTCATCGTATCACCATCTTTAGTATAGTATAGAAGTGGAAAAAAGGGAAGAAAAAAAGACGATAAAATCGTCTTAACCCATGACCTCTCCACCATTATTATGAAGAACTTGACCGGTTACATAGCTAGAATCATCACTCGCTAGAAAGACGAAAGTAGGGGCAAGTTCATAGGGCATTGCTCCTCTTGCCATAGCAGCATTGGATCCTAGCGAAGGAATTTTTTCTTTTACCCAACAAGCTGGTTGAAGGGGAGTCCAAAAGAATCCAGGCGCAATGGCATTTACACGGATATTTTTAAGAGCAAGATTTCGCGCAAGGGCTCTTGTAAATCCTACAATAGCGCCTTTCGTCGTAACGTAATCGATGAGTTGCGGGTCCCCATAGAAGGTAGTTACTGATGAAAGATTGATGATAGAATCCCCCGAATGGAGATGAGGAAGGACAGCTCTTGTTAGATAAAACATACCGTAAATATTTACTTTCATCGTCCAATCAAACTGCTCATCACAAATTTGTTCTAGGGAATCTGCTTGATATTGGACTCCAGCGTTATTGACTAAAATATTAATCTTTCCAAATCGAGCTAGCGTTTCATCGACAATTTTTTGACAGAATCTTTTATCGCTGATATCTCCGGATAAGAGGATACACTCTCCTCCTAAATTCTCAATGTATTTTTTCGTTTCTTCCGCATCGACATGTTCGTCATAGTAGGGAATGACAACTTTGGCTCCTTCTTTTACAAAAGCAATAGCAGCCGCTCTTCCAAGCCCACTATCCCCACCGGTAATAATGGCAACTTTATCTTTTAATTTTCCACTACCACAGTAGTTCGGATTATCAAAAATAGGTCTTGGATTCATGACATATTCTAATCCGGGTTGTCTTGGCTGTTCCTGCTCTGGAGCAAGAATTTGATATTCTTTCGTCTGTAGTCCAACCTCTTTATAGTAGTTGTAAAATTGGTTTCCAAAGGAATAATCGTAATCCATAAAATAACCTCCTTTTATACTATATGACAGTTTTGAAAATAGGTTATTTATCCCAAGAAAAAAAGCAGGTTTTCTGCTTTTAATAAAGTTTTTTTCCGAGCATTCCTTCTGTTAACTTTTTGGTTTTTTGAACGGCTTCTTTGGCGTCTTCATAATCACTTCGTGGATTGAGGGTATCAATCTCTTGATCGATAGCGGAGATGGTATAACTGGTTCCTTTTCCCTGACTTTTTTCAAAAGTGACACCGTCTTTTTCGTAACGCCAATCATCTTCTGTTTTGCCAATCGTTACTTTTCTTTTATCTCTGGTAAGAGTGAAGGATACAAGTTCTCCATTTTCTATTTCAATACGGTCTAATATTTCCTTTTTCTGCTCTGTTATGTGAGATCTTTGAACGATGATGCTAGGATAGCTTTCCAATTTTTCTTGAAAGTTTAAAGCAATCATCGAAAACAATTCCTCAAAAGGTAAATAGGCCATACGAACATGGAGAAGACAATTTTCTAAGCCTTTGCCTTGAATAGTAGATGCCTTTTTCTCTTTTAAAGTAGTGATTTTAACAGAAACTTCTATGTTTTGATCCGTAAAAGAAGTAAGGTAAAGACATTTTTCTTGAGAGGACCAAAATTGCACAATGGTTTTATCGATAGTTTTGCTATAGTGTCCTATTTCTACTTCTCCATTTGGTAAGAGATTATAAGTTGTTATATCTTTTCCTTCTACAATAGAAAACTGTGGATAAGACCCCATTTTCTTTCCATAGTGATAGAAAACGGTTAGACTTTTTCGCTCCCGTTCTAAGGTCACTTGAAAGGTTCCTTGCTCTTCTTTTACATCATGAATGATAATTCTTTCCATCGGAGTGATACCGATACTTGTAAAAACCTCACTTAGTCTTTTTCCAATATCGTTGATAAGGTTAAAATTTAATTCTTTTTTAGCGACTTCTTCCGCTTTTAATCTCCGATAGGGTGCGAAGTCACTCATTCCAACAGGAACTTCGGATGGTAAGATTCCTAACCATTGCCCTAAAGCTGTAATACTTACGGTATCTGGAAAGACGATACTTGGAAGGGTATCACCATTAAATACTTCAAAACTGTTGATAGCTAACGTTTTTTTCTTTTCTTCTTGGATTGGCTCTTTTTGTAACTTTAATCGCTTTAAAAACTTTTGGTAAATATTCATTTGCTATCTCCTTTCCGTGTTACTATCATAAACTAAAATGATTAATAAAGCAAGGAAAACAAGTGAAAAAAGAAACGAAGTATGGAAAAGTGTGTTATAATAGAGGACATTGAAGGGAGTTTTGAACATGGAGAGAAAAAAGCCACAAGATGCAGTTACGTTATGTAGACAATTCATGAATGATTATGAAAAGAATTTTGAAGGAGATTTGTTGATGGCTATGACAGGCCAAATCGATGGTGTGTTTAAAGGGCATAATGTCCGTATTACGTATTCTAAGGACTATTGTCTTGTTACGATGGCGAAAGAAAATGTAGAACTTTTAGAGGAGTTAGTAACCGTTTTAACCAACTATATGGGTGGAGAAATGCCTATCTGTCGATATGAAATGGAAGAAGGTTCTCTTACTGGGGAAAAAGCGATGCCAACAGTGGAATGGGATAGCGTTAATCCAGAAGGAAGAATTCGCGAAATTGTCAATGGAAGAGCTTTTGAACATGCAACGGTTAAGAATATCGTTCTTTATGGAGATAGAAGCTTATCCGCTTATGTTGAGACGAAAGAGCAAAAAGAGGAAAGAAAGAGGAATGCTAAAATTTATGGAATTTATCCTGGTTCTATCAAAGATCCTGAAAAAATCGCTCAGCTAAGTGAAGTGGAACTTTATTTTATGATCGATGCTTTACAACAACATATTCGCTATTGCAATCATGCTGCTAGTCACGGAAGAATGGAACCAGTGGATTTGACCGAAGAGAAATATGCGGTTGAATATTTAGCGTATCAAACGACTCGCTTTGGCGTTCAATTAGCTTCACCAGAGATGGATAAACATATTGTAGTAACGCCTTCTTATGCTGCTTGGGTTACTTTCTACAGCAATCATTTTAAACAGGGATTGACAGATAACGAGTGGAAGGAATTTCAAAGAAGGAGAAGTACGGGCGAGGATGTATCCATGTTTATGCCAAAAGGGGATTGGCATGATTTAATTCCTCAATTCGAAGAAAAGGTAAAAGGATAGAAAGATTCATACGTGTAAAATCTAGTGAGAACTTTAGGAGGCTTTCCTCTCCTGAAGTTCTTTTTTTAGTTGTTTTTCATTCCCTCTTCCTTTATGAAATAGAGGACCATTTCTTGCTTTTTTCATTTTCTCAAAAAGAAGTCGTTGAAAAAACTAGAGAAATATGGTATCATTTTCTTATATGATAGGAGTGAAAACATGATAGCAGTTCAGACAAATGAATATCTACATATCGTAGACATGGAAGTATCAGAATTTTTAGAAAGTGTAGCGAAGGATGGAATGAATTCTAGTTTGATTCATGCCAAGACAGCTTCTTATGTATCCAATAATAAGTATTTGTATACCATTAATTCTGTTGTTCCAGAAATTAAGTGGCGTTTTTGCCAAGTAGGAGATCAATTTCAAATCGATTTTAAACCGGTTGCTTCTATTGATGATCTTCGTTTCTTTATTGCTCCTGATGGCAAACAGTATGCTAATGAAGCTGCTTATCATTTTGCGCTAGAAAAAGGAGAGGTAAAACGAGAGGAAAGTGTTCCTCTTCATCCAGAAGTTCCAAAACCAGAAGCTGCCAATCCTGTACCAAATCCAGAAGTTGCTGCTCCTGTACTAAATCCAGAAATACCAAGTCCCGAAGTAGAGGCTGGGGCACCAGCTCCTGAAGAAGAGAGCACAGAAGAACCAGCTCAGGAAGAAGAAACTGAGGAAGACGAAAGAGAATCAGAGGAAGTTATTGCTCCTAGTGAAGAAGCTCCAGCAATACCAAATCCAGAAGAACCACAGGAAGAAGAAGAGGAAGAAAAAATACCTGTTACGGATGAACAAAGAAAAGTTGCTAGAGTATTAGATAAGACCTTAATTCGCGGAATTCCTTTAAAAGATAAGGGAGAAAAATTCATTCAAGCGGTTCGAAATTTTGTTCGCGCTAATCGTCGAGAAATAGAAGAAAATATTTTATCTACTTTAAATATTGCAAAAAAAGCTGTTCCTTACTTCAAAACGGATTATGAAGTAGAAAGTGTACTAGGAAAATCAAATAGTTTGTTAGATTCCTCATTAGCTTTTTCTGTTTTCTCATCCGTAGCGATGAAGAAAGAACCTAGTCGTTTAGCGACCCTTGAAAAATCCTTTATTGGTTCGGTTTTCTTCCGCGTATGCCCAATGGGAACAGAGGGAGAAAATACCTTAGGATATTATCAGCAGTTTACGATTACTGCTTCTGACATGGAGGACGCAAAGGATTGGTTAAGAGAACAAGGAATTGATTTTCGAAAAGTTCGCCAATTAGAAGAGCGAAGAAAAGCTTATGAAAGAGCTCTAGATGCCGTTTTCATGCGAAAGAAAGGGGATATCACCTTAGGAGGCAGTGCGAAGATTGATGAAGATTTAGATGCTCATCTTGAAAAGTTAGATGCTAAATACAAAGTACTAGATTCAGAAGAATGGGAATTATATCATACTGTTTTAGTGGATGCTCGAACAATGCCATTGGAACAACAATTAGAGAATCTTTCTAAAATGCCAATGCCAAAAAGGACTTTAGAACCAACTCCTGAACCAACTCCTGAACCAACTCCTGAACCAGATCCTTTTGAAGAACCTCCTGTAGAAGAGTCTTCTGTAGTTGAGACACCAGTACTACCAGCAGTTCCAATTCCTAATCCAGAAATAGTAGAAGAACCAGAGGCAGAGGAAGAAGTAATTCCTACTCCTCCAGATCTTACTGAGAAAAGTGTTAGAAGACAACAAACGGATGCTTCACAAAATGATCAATTTTTAGCAGCTATCCAAGAAGCTTTTGGAGAAGATGCTGGTGAGGTAGTAGTTCCAGAAGATACGATAACTGCGGAAGAAGAGAAAAAGGGACCTTCCGTAGAAGAAGTTCCATTAACGGTTACCTTACCTCCTATTCCGGATAGAATGGTTGCTCGTCCAGGCGAGATGAGACAAATTCGAAATGTGAGAATAGTAGATAGGCAGAAAAAGATGGCAGTAGATCCTCCAAAAACAGAGGTTCCACCAACTCCAACAGTAGAACAACCAGTATGGACCGCAGAGAATCGGGCTATTTATGAACTTATTTATGGATCTGATGAACCAGTCGTAGAAGAAGAACATCATCGTCAAAAGTAGTATAAAAGATAAAAAATGTGTTATAATGAAACAGGTGATTGACATGAAGAAATTTATAACCTTATTTCTTTGTCTAATCCTCGTAGTAGGATGTGGAGAAAAAAAGAATCGAAATACTAATGAAAATAATAGTGGATCGAATGTCGTTGAAGAGCAGAGCAATACAAATAGCAATAGTTCTTCTAATATAGATACGAATTCGAATAGCAATCCAGATGAGGGAAAATATACGGTTCATCTTTATCTTTTCCACTTATCGACTTGTGAACACTGTCAAGCGGAAAAAGAATGGTTAAAAACGATTGAAAATGATTATCCTTATTTAAAAATACATCAATATGAAGTAAAGACGGATTCTGCTATTTACAATAAAGTTGTCGAAGCTTTAGATATTAAGACAGAGTATGTTCCTTTAACTTTTATTGGGGATGACTATTTTACAGGTTTCTCAACGGTTGTTGAGAGAAAGTTCATTCGAACAATTAAAGAAATGTCAACGTTAGATCTTTGCGATATCGTTGGTACCGCTATTCAAGATGGCGATGTAGATGCTTGTATTCGACACAATGAACAATTAAGGGGGTAATACCCCTTTTCTTGTTGAAAGGGAGTGAAATATGGCGAAATATGTATATGTTATTTTAACGAAAACTCTTACCGTTTCTGGTAAAGTGATTCGTAAAATTTCTAGGAATGATTATAGTCATGCTTCTCTCGCACTCGATAAAGAGTTAAATGAGATATATTCGTTTGCCAGATTTCATTATCAAAATCCTGTTGTTGGGGGATTTGTAAGAGAGAATGTGGAGACCTTAAGTCTCGGTAGAGATGAGGAAGTAACGGTTAAAATTTTCCGCATTCCAGTTACTGTAAGACAGTATCGAAAATTAAGACAGAATGTAGAATATTTTAAGCGAAATGAGAAAAAATATATGTATAACTTACTCGCTTTATTACTTTTTCCAACGGAAATTCAATTTCCTATTCGGGATTCTTATATCTGTACCGAGTTTGTCGCTACTATCTTAAGAGAAAGTGATATTGAAAAGGAAAAATTGAAGAAGGGAAGATTGACGCCTTCTGAAATGATAAAAGCTTTTCGAAAATATGAATACTATAATGGAAGTTTACAAGAGTATGTGGCAACTGTTCAGCACGAAGAATGCGAAAGTCGTTTTCTCGAACGAGAAAATATTTTCCTTGTCATTGGAAAGAGTATTAAACAAATAGGGAAGTTACTTTATCGAAAGATTATGTAGGGTGATACGATGAAAAAAGAAGATAGGAATCGCATCCTTCTTTCTAAAGGATTAGAAGTAACGAGTGAAGAAGATTTATTAAAAGCTTTATTAGCAGAACCCATTTCGGTTGATATCGATAAAGAGGAAGAAAAGAGAAAAACAAGATCCGAACGTTTGGCGGATTGGATTACGAAGTTTGTTGGTAGTTGGAAGTTTATTGTTCTTTTTTCTTCTTTTTTATGCTTTTGGATTGTTTGGAATCGACTAGACCCTTATCCTTTTATCCTTTTAAATCTCATTTTATCTATGTTTTCGGCTTTACAGGCTCCTATTATTTTGATGAGTCAAAACCGAAGTGCTAGAAAGGATAGTCTTCGCAATCAAAATGATTTGAAAGTGGATCTAAAAAGTGAGCTGCTTTTAGAAGAACTTTACCACCAAATGAATACAATAATAGAGAACCAACAAGAATTATTACATAGACAAAAAGAAAAGTCTTCCAAAATAGAGAAAAAAATAGTATAATGTAGGTGTATTGCCCCATGGCCAAGCGGTAAGGCAGTGGACTCTGACTCCACGATGCGTTAGTTCGAATCTAACTGGGGCAGCCAAATGGAATATACACCTCGATATGAGGTTTTCTTTGTAAAGGAGGTAAGACTGTGAATCTTCTACACTATGTGAAGCAATATGGCGATTGTTCTTGGACAGAAAAAAAGTTTACAGACATTGATAATGTCATTTTTTCGCAACTTTCTTACCTACCACTAGAAGGAATTGTTGGAAGTGATGAGATTCCTTTAAGAGAAGTATTGAGAATTTTAGAGATAGAAGAAAAGGAAAATGCCGTTTCTCTTAAAGCTTGGTTTACCAAAAAAGTCTATCGTCTATTAAAAGAAATGGGAAAGACAAAGCGGTATCAAGAGGTTCTTTTTAGTCATTACGTAAAAGTAGTGAATCATGATTGTCAATTTGGGGCCCTTACTTTAACCCTTCCTGATAAGAGCATCTATGTTTCTTATGAGGGAACCGATGCGGCAATTAGTGGTTGGCGGGAAGACGCTTGTATGACATATCAGTTTCCTGTTCCTGCTCAAGCCTTAGCAGCTCAGTATTTGAAAAAGTATTTGCGTTTTTCTCATCGTACCATTAGGGTAGGGGGACACTCTAAAGGTGGAAATCTCGCTATCTATGCCGCTATGCAAGCTCCTTTTTATCTTCAAAAACGCATTGTTAATGTCTACAGTAATGATGGACCAGGATTTACGAAAAAGGAAATTGCAACGAAAAGGTATCAAAAGATTTCGAAAAAAATTCGAAAAATCGTTCCGCAAGAAAGTGTTGTTGGAATGCTTCTTTATCAACCAGAAGAACTTTTGATTGTCAAAAGTAAATCCAAAAGATTTCTTCAACACGATCCTTTTAATTGGCAGTTGATTGATGATCACTTCATTCCAGAAACACTAAGCCTTTATAGTAGGAGAGTTTCTGAACGAGTAAAATATTGGTTAGAAACCGTAGAGGAAGAGGAAAAAATAAAATGTGTTCACTCTTTCTTCCAAACTTTTGATCAAGCAGAGGTAGTGAGCACGTACGATTTATTTTCTTTAGGAAAAACCGTTCGGACGGTTAAAGAAATTCGCAATATTGACTCTGATTCTAAGAAAAATTTATTAGAAGCTTTCAAATCGATAGTTTAAAAAATATCGAAATAAGGCTTGTCAAAGGTAGGCAAATATGATATATTTATATTGCTTACTTTTATATGGCGATGTAGCTCAGTTGGCTAGAGCACATGGTTCATACCCATGGTGTCGAGAGTTCGAATCTCCCCGTCGCTACCAAATTGATTGTTACTCGGTCTTTTCGAGTGAAAATAGGAAACGTACTTGATAAAGGTACGTTTTTATGTTATGATGTATTTGTCAAGGAAACTTGCATAAAATAAAAAAGGAACATTCAATATGCTAGTGTTGAGTGTTGCCAATATAATTTTGGGTTCACCTAAATCATTGCTGAGTTAGGTGATTTTCTTTTTATATTAAAACTAAAAATAGTAATAATATTAATAGGAAGATAAGAATTACTAAAGATAGAATTAAAAAATCCTTCTTATTCATACTATCGCCTCCCTTCTTAATGAAGTTTGGCAATCACCCAACTATTAAATGTTCCTGATAAAATTATATCAAACATTTGTTCCGATACAATGTTTTTATATTAAATTTTGCCAATTTAGAAAATTGTGTCTTTTCGAGTGAAAATGGGAAACGTACTTGATAAAGGTACGTTTTTATGTTATGATGTACTTGTCAAGGAAACTTGCATAAAATAAAAAGGAATACCTAATTGTGATGAGTTAGGTACTATTCCAAAAACTTAAGACTAGTACCGACTTATGCAGTTGGTACTATTTTTATTAACATGATTAAAATCACAATAATAAGGAGTATTATGATAGTAGAAAGATATTTCTCTTGCTTTCTCATAACTTCACCTCCTTCCACTTTAAAAAGGAAAGGAGAATAGTACCTAAACTAACTAAGTATTCCTAAAACAATTATAGCAAACGTTTGTTCTTAATATAATGTATTTTGTAAAAAATGAATTTTAGTTAGTCGTTTTCACAATTATTTAGAACTAGATACGGTTAAAAATGGCTACCTCTAAGAAAAGCTTCTTCTATTTTCTTTTTTTTTGACCTTTGATATAATAGAAAAGGATTTGAAAAGTTTTTATGTAGGAAGTAGAGGAGTAAAGATGGATTCAAAAAACATGAAAAAAAAGGTGACTGATTACTTATTAAAAAATACGGATAGAGAAGAATTGGCAAAACAAAAAAAGGAATTAAAAAAAGCATATCGTGGCGTATTAGAAGAAATGGCGGATCTTGGAATAGCACCTTCTGCTATCAAAAAGAAGAATCCTCCAAAAGAAAAAGTAGAGGAAGAAAAAGAAAAGGAACGTATCCGGGAAATCAAGGATAATGTACAAGGTATTTTAATAGTTACTTTTATGATTGCCATAGGTCTTATTATGGGTAGTATTGGGCTAATTCTTTCTTCCCATATTCTTTTTGGAATCTTGTTCTTATTTTTGGTACCGCTCCTTATTACGTTAGTTATTTTTATTTGTTTAAGATATTCGCATACCAAGTTAGAAGATCATGTTTCCATTTTAAAAGCAAAAATGAAAAAGCATGAGAATACCCTTTTGATTATTGGATTTATTATCTTTTTCGTTTTATTCTTTATTGGTATGATTACAATAGCGGTGATTTCTTCTCATTCATCTTAATCCATAGAAAAATGAAACGTTATAAAAAATAGACTTTATTTTAAAAGAAAATCTATCACTTCATCGATGATTTTCTTTTTATGGTCATAATAAACTAGCTATTTGTCATCTTTTTTCGAAGAAAAGTTACGAATCATAATTTCCAATATTTGCATTTTCGTATTGTAAAAAAAAAGGATTAATGATACAATGAGTATGTTGCTTTATGCATGGCCTGTTGGTGAAGCGGTTTAACACATTGCCCTCTCAAGGCAACATACACGGGTCCGAATCCCGTACAGGCTACCAGATAGATAGGAAACTCGAACTTTTATAGTTCGAGTTTTAAAATATGATTTGCTAATTTGCTGAATCTCCAAAATTGATAGAAAAGAAACGTTTGTAAAAAAGGATAAAACTGGCAAAAGAATCATATTGTGTTATGATGTATTTGTCAAGGAAACTTGCATAAAATAAAAAAGGGAACATTCCGTTTCGTCACGTTGAATGTCTACCCATTATGTTTGAGTGAGACACTTATTCTAGCGAACGAGTGTCATTTTTTTATAACTACTATCATAATGATAAGGAGAAATAAAATGATAGTAATGAACTTGAGAGCTTTTAAAATAAAAGTCTTAGTTTTCATTTTTATTCGAGTTTTTTCTTATCCACCTTTTATGGTTGGAGATTGACTTTTTTTCCCTCTTCTTATATACTAATAATAGTAGGGTAGGAGGATATATGACAGAGGAAAAACAAGTCGCCGTCCAAAATCTTATTGATGAATATGTACAAGATAAGGGGTTAACTTCTGTAGCAGAAATGTTACGGGTCAGTGGTAGAGATGCACAAGGAAATAACCTAAATGCCGTCTATAAAATATTACTACAACAGATGATTCGTGAAAGAGCAAAACAAGATGGTAGAGACATCGATATTTTAATTCAAGAAGAGCGGGGAACGATTGATCAAGTAAATGCGAAAGGACAGATATTAGGTTCGATGTCACGTGTAGAAACGGGTTATGTAGATATTCTTTTAGAGGAAGCTGCTGTTCGTAAAACGATGGAGGCATCCACACCTAATTTCGTGAAATAAAATAGACTATTGTCTATTTTTTTTGATATAATGATAGTGGTGAAACCTATGAATCAAGAGAAGTTTTTAAATTTTCGAAAAACGTATCCTACTTTCTATTATCGAAGTTATGAAGTAAAGGAAGAAGAAGAAAATTTTGTTTTAACCTATTTCTTTGAAATTCCTTCTTTAGCGCAATTTCATCCAACGATTAAAATTGCCAAAGAAAAGATACAAAATCGTGATTTGACCTATCTTTCCTATCTTGCTTTTCATATTGGTTTGGTAGAATTAGTAAGTTATTGGAAATGTACTTGTAGCCCAGAAGTCATCATTGAAGCGTGCTTTTTAGATAGTGAGCAGAAGGATTGGTTTTTAAAGCTTTACTATTGGGGCTTAGGGGAATTCCGCTATGTGAATGGAATTGAATGTGAACTTTCTGATTGGATGAAGATTACTTCAACGGGATCTAAGCAAGAAATTTCTATTTCGTATGAAGGAAAGGGAAATCTCCTTGCGATTGGTGGAGGAAAAGATTCTGTTGTTTCCTTAGAAATTTTAAAGAATCAAGATAATCTATGCTTTATGGTGAATCCTAAAGAACCAGGAATTGCTTGTATCAAAGCAGCCGGAATTGATTCCTATCTTCGGGTTGAAAGAACGATTGATAAAGAATTGCTTCGTCTCAATGAAGAAGGCTTTTTAAATGGCCACACTCCTTTTAGCGCGCTTTTAGCTTTTCTTTCTTATCTGTGTGCTTATCTAACGAATAAAAAGTATATTGTTTTATCGAATGAAGGAAGTGCGAATGAGGCAACTGTCTTAGGTACGAAAATCAATCATCAATATTCTAAAACGTATGAATTTGAAAGCGATTTTGCATGGTATGCGAAAAAGTATCTACAAACAGATATCGAATACTTTAGTCTTTTAAGATGTCTTAGTGAACTTCAAATTGCTATGTTATTTGCGCATTATCCACAATATCATCCAGTATTTAAAAGCTGCAATGTAGGAAGTAAATCTACTCCTTGGAAGTGGTGTTGTAACTGTCCGAAATGTCTATTTGTCTTTATTGTCTTAAGTCCTTTCTTAAAGAAAGAGGAGTTAATTTCTATCTTTGGAGAAAACCTATATGCGAAAGAAGAACTCCTTCCAACCTTTTTAGAGCTTTTAGGATATCGGGAAGCAAAACCATTTGAATGTGTTGGAACAACAGGAGAAGTACGCTTTGCTGTTTTAAAAGCAATGGAGCAATATAAAGACGATTATCTTTTGAAATATTATCAAGAACATTATCCTTTAGAAGAAACCGTAGACTACCGGCTATCCTTTAATGAAGAAAATCATATTCCAGAAGAGTATTTAAAACTCGTGAAGGAGGAATTGGCAAAGTATGTATCATAAGATATTAGAAAAACTAGAGGGAAAGAATCTTGCCATCTTAGGTTTTGGAATGGAAGGGGTTTCTAGCTATCAGTTTATTCGTAAGTATTCTTCTATGCCCCTTACGATTCTAGATAAGAAAAATGTATTAGAGACGCATCCAGAACTTGCTGCTGATGAGAAAGTAACGGTGATTTGGGGAGAGGATTATTTAGATCATCTAGAAGGATTTGATCTCATTTTAAAAAGCCCGGGAGTCATTACGAAAGATATCGATGCCTCTCATTTGCCATTTACCTCTCAACTAGAGCTTTTATTAGAAGTAGATAGAGAGCATATGATTGGTATTACGGCGACAAAAGGGAAAAGTACTACCTCTAGTTTAGTTTATCAAGCCTTAAAGAAAAATGGATATGATGCTTATCTTTTAGGAAATATTGGAAAGCCATTATTTGCAGAAATAGAAAACTTTCAAAAAGATACATGGATTGTAGTGGAAATGTCGGCTTTGCAGTTAGAATTTGTTAAATACTCTCCTCATATCGCTGCTATTTTAAACCTTTATCAGGATCACTTAGATCATAGTGGCAGTGTGAAACACTATCATGAAAACAAGTTGAATATTTTTAAATATCAGAAAGAGGAAGATTATCGACTTTACTTTCAAGATATTGAACCCTTAAATAGTTATATGAACGATTCTTATTTAGGGAAACCTTATGCGATGTCTTTAGCGGAGAATACGAGTTTGAATACGACTTCTTTAATTGGCAATATCGTTACGTTAAATGGGAAAGCCTTATATGATAAAACGACGAAGACAGCTCTTTTAGGAGAACATAATCTTCGCAATATCATGACTGTTTTAACGATATCTGAAATCCTGGGACTAGATTTAGCCAAGACGAAAGAAGCTATTTTAGAATTTAAACCGTTGGAACACCGGATGGAGTTTGTTGGGGAATATCAAGGAATTCTTTACTATAATGATGCGATTGCGACCATTCCAGAAGCGACGATTTCGGCTTTAAAATCCTTAGAGAATGTGAATACGCTCATCTTTGGAGGAATGGACCGGGGAATCGATTATCAAAGCCTTATCGATTATTTAAATGAAGGACATGTCCCTAATCTCATCTGTATGCCGACAACAGGTCATAAGATAGGATCTTTGATAACCAATCCATCAGTATCTCTTTACAAAGTAATGACTCTTTCAGAGGCCGTTTCTAAGGCTAAGGAAGTAACGAAGCCAAAAACCATTTGTTTACTTAGTCCAGCAGCCTCTAGTTATGAGTATTTTAAGAATTTTGAAGAGAAGGGAAATGCCTACAAAAATTTGGTAAAAAATTCCTAACCCATTTACAAAAAAAAGGGAATATGTTAAAATGGAGTTGTATTCATAGAAGAGGGTGATTGACATGAGCGAAACAAAAGTTTATGAACCATCTGAATTTCAAGACGCTATGATTTCGCAAGTGATTAAGGAAGTGTCACAGATACTAGAAGATCGTGGATATAATGCGATTAATCAAATCGTAGGATATCTTATGAGTGGAGACCCAGGATATATTTCTAGCCATAAAGAAGCTAGAAGCAAACTAACTCGTTTTGAACGGACGAAAATCTTAGAAGTTCTCGTTAGAGATTTCTTACAAAAATGAGATATTTAGGTCTAGATTTAGGAACGAGAACCCTTGGTGTTTCTGTGAGTGATACGACTCGAACGATTGCTTCTTCCTTAACGACGATTCGTTTTATGGAGAGTGATTATGAAGCTTTGCTTGAACCATTAAGCAAGCTAATCGAGGAATATCAGGTTACAAAAATTGTTTTGGGATTACCTAAAAATATGAATAATAGTATAGGTGATAGAGCACAGACTACCCTAGAATTTAAAACGTTAATCGAAAACAAATTAGGTATAGAAGTAGTGATGCAAGATGAACGTTTATCTACTGTGGAAGCTACGAACTACTTGATAGAAGCGGATATGTCTAGGAAAAAAAGGAAGAAAAAAGTAGATGCGGTAGCTGCGAATATCATTTTGCAAACTTATTTAGATAAAGAAAGAGAGGAAGAAAATCATGGAAGAAAAAATGACATTTAAAGTTGTAAACGACGAAGGAAAAGAAGTAGAATGTGAGGTATTATTTACATTCGAATCAGACGAGACAAAGAAAAACTACATTGTTTATACAGATAACACATTGGACGAAGAAGGAAATACAAAAGTATATGCTTCTATCTATAATCCAGATGAAGATGAAACAAAATTATTACCAATTGAAACTGATAAAGAATGGAAGATTATTGAAACAATTTTAGATGAATTACAAAATGAAATCCAAGGAAAGAGTTCAGAATCAGAAGAGTAATATTTACTCTTTTTTGTTGTGTGTAGATTTATGAAGAAAGTATTATTATTTTTTGCAATATTCATTGTCATTATCATCGTTGCTGTTCTTACAGTCTATTTGACATATCAAAATAATTTAAAGCCAGTGGGAACATCTGATGAGTTAGTGGAAGTAGAAATTGTTTCGGGAAGTACCTATTCGACTCTAGCAAGTCTATTGTATGAGAAACACTTGATTCGAAATGAATTAGCGTATCGTATTTATATCAAGTTAAATCCTCCAAAAGCAGGATTAAAGGCAGGAACCTATTATTTAAAAGAAAATATGAGTGTTTCAGAGATTGTCGAAGCACTTGCAGCTGGTGGCAATTCTGTCAATCCAGATGAGATTCGAATTACTTTTAAAGAGGGTTTGAATATGAGAGCGATTGCCTCTTTGATTGCCTCTGAGACCAATCGGACCGAGGAAGAGGTTTTTGCGCTCTTAAAAGATCAAGATTATTTAAAAGAACTCATTCAAACATATTGGTTTATCGATGAATCCATCCTAGATGAGAATATCTACTATCCTTTGGAAGGATATTTATATCCGAATACCTATCATTTTAAAAATAAGGATGTATCGGTTAAAGAAATCTTTAAAGTATTATTAGATGAGATGGGAAAACAACTCCTTCCTTATCAAGAAGAGATTGAAAAGAGTAAGTATTCTGCTCATGAGATTTTAACTTTGGCGAGTGTGATTGAATTGGAAGCGCCAACCGTAGAGTATCGAAAAGGGGTATCTGGGGTATTCTATAATCGTTTAAAGAGCAATATTAGCTTAGGAAGCGATGTTACAACTTACTATGGAGCTCAAGTCGATATGAGTGAAAGAGATTTGTACGCCTATGAGATAGAAGCTGTTAATGGCTATAATACGAGACCGACAACGGAGTTAGGTCTTCCTGTTGGACCAATCTGTAATCCATCGATTGAATCGGTTGTAGCGGCTTTAGAGCCAGATCAATCTGATTACTACTATTTCTTAGCGGATAATCAGGGAAAGGTATACTTTACGAAGACTTATCAAGAACATATTGCGAAGAGAGAAGAATTGAAGAGTAAAGGTCTATGGGAGAGATATTAGAAATTAAAAAATATGCGAAAGAAAATCACGTTCCGATTATGCAGGATGAAGGGATTGCTTTCCTCTGTGATTATATTCGGACTCATTCCGTGAAAAGAGTCTTAGAAATTGGAACGGCGATTGGGTATTCTGCTATTATGTTTGCTTCTACTTCTCCTGATGTAGAAGTAGTGACGATTGAAAGAGACGAGACTCTTTTTAAAGAGGCACTTGTCAATATTCAAAAGATGAAGTTAGAAGATCGTATTCAAGTAGTGTTTGAAGATGCTCTAACGGCTAATATTACGGGAAAGTTTGATTTGATATTTATTGATGCAGCTAAGAGTCAATATCAAAAATTCTTTTTAAAGTATCAAGAAAATTTAGCGGATGATGGGGTTATCGTAACGGATAATTTGTCCTTCCATGGCATGGTAGAACATCCAGAACTTACCCAAAACCGCAATACGCGACAACTCATTCACAAGATTCAAGACTATATCGAATTTTTAAAAAATTTGGAAGATTATGAAACAACCTTTTATTCTTTGGGAGATGGTGTTTCGGTTACGAAAAAGAAACCTAAAAACTGATTTAGGGTTTCTTTTTTCTATGGGGAAAGCGAAAAAACATGGTATAATGAATAGTAGACAATCGAAAGTTTCTTTGATATAATGGGTTAGTCGAAAAAAGAAAGGAGTTTTATGAGTAAAATTAAAATGTTTGCCCTTGGTGGGTTAAACGAAATTGGAAAGAATATGTATGTCGTTGAAGTTGACGATGATATATATGTATTTGAAGCGGGATTAAAATATGCAGATGATAGTCTTCTTGGAATCGATTATATCATTCCAAATTATGATTATCTTCTCGAAAATAGAAAACGGATTGTTGGTATTTTTGTGACGCATGGTCATGATGAGCAGATGGGGGCTTTAGCTGATTTATTAGTGGAGCTTAAAGAAGTTCCTGTCTATGCGACCAAATTTACTCTTGATATTATTAGACAGGATTTAGAAGAGGAAGGGATTACGGATGCGAACTTGGTAGAGTTAAAACTCCATCGCAAAGTAACGTTTGGAAAGAATAGTATTTTTCCTATTCGCGTATCCCATTCTATTCCAGATTCTTTGATGTATGTTTTATATACGGAAGATGGCGCTTTGGTATTTACTGGAAACTATGTTTTTGATCCATCGATGATGGATGCCTTTGGTTCCGATATTGGTAAAATTGCTTATGTTGGAAAGCAAGGGGTTTTATGTTTACTTGGAGAATCTATCTATGCTTCTAAGACGGGATTTACGTCTCCTAACCATCGTGCGCGGGATATTATTAGAGAGGTTATCAATAAACATGAGGGAAGAATCCTCATCAATATTATGCAGGCTCAGATCTTTCGTATTCAAGAGTTATTAGAGGAAGTAAAGAAGACTAATCGTAGCGTCGTTATCATGGGAAAAAAGCTCGAAGCTATCATTCTAAAAGCGATTGATTGTGGGTATATTTCCTTTGATAAAAGTCAAATTAAAAGTATTCATCACGTGATGGATGAAGGAGTCATTGTGATTGTATCAAATGAACGAGAAGCTCCTTATTCCAATATGAAGAGAATTTTAAGAGGTTATGACAAGTTTGTTACATTAACGGAAGAGGATACAGTTGTTTTTGCTTCTCCTATCTATGATAGTATTGAAGTAACTTCTACGCAAGTATTTGATAGTATTGCTAAAATCGGTTGTAATCTAGTGGTTCTTTCGAAAAAACAGTATCGATCTCCTCATGCATCTAAAGAAGATATCATGATGATGATCAATATGTTACAACCAAAGTATTATTTTCCAATTATTGGAGAATATCGGGATCAAGTCGAGAATGCCCGTTTAGCGTACCGTCTTGGAATGGATGAAGACCATGTCTTCTTAAAACTAAACGGAGATGTTGTAACGCTTATCAATGGGGAAGCAGTTGATACCGGTGAGAAAGTTAAAGTAGACGAACTTCTCATCGATGGAAAGCAAGCCGGAGATGTTGGAGACCTCGTTTTAAAAGATCGAGAATTACTAGGAGAAAATGGTATTGTCATTGTGACAACAACCCTAGATAAGGCGACGAAAAAGGTACTAGCAGGTCCAGAAATTTTAACCCGAGGATTTATCTATGTAAAAGATAACAGTGATCTCATTAAAGAGGCAGAAAAAATTTCCTTAGAAGTAGTCAATGAATTTATCAATCCTAATTATATTGATTTTAATAAGATTAAATTAGGAATTAGAGAGAAATTAGGAAAGTACTTCTATAAGGAGACTTCTTCTAAACCAATGATTATTGTTGTTGTTCAAGAAGTATAAAAGAAATTTTATACTTTTTTTCTTGCTATTTGCTAGTCAGTTTTGCTATAATAGAAAGCAATTAGTATTATTGGGGGCAATGTATGAGAAGTGTATTAACAAATAACAAGTGGAAGAACCTCGATATGGTAGAGATTATCTCCGTTAAAAAGAAGAAATTAACTCGACAAAATCTCATGGTTTTCGTAAATGGAATCCCCTTTTTGGAGTCATCAGTTTATGCTTTACAAGTAGGAGATAATCGATATGCTTTTGTAGGCATATTAGAGTCTATTTGGAAGCAAATAGAAGATGAAAATTATGTAGGCGCAACGATTCTAATCGATCAAATTCTTCCTACTTCTCAACATTCTAGTTCGCTTTTTTTAGCGAAGTTTATTACGAGTCTCTTTTTAGGGGAAGAGGGATTTCCTTATTTACAAAAAGCGATTGAAACGAAGAAGACGAGGGAAGAAGATGAGTTTTACCGTCTCTATTTGAAGCTTTATGGTCAAATGGAAAAAGACTATGAGGTAGAAGTGTTAGAGGATTTACTAGCGCCTTCTCCCAAACGGATTGTAGTTCAAAAAAATTCTTATAATGGGAGATATCAATCTTTTCTAGAAAGATTGGAGGAAGAAGACTACGCAGAAGCTTTGGACGAATTAAAGTCTTGTTTGCAGATGAAAAAAAACTATCTTCCTTTAGAGATTGCAGAGCGTCTCTTAGACTTAGTGATAGAGAGGAAAAAGGAGTTACAACATCAAAAAGAAGAACAGGAGAAAGTGTTAGAAGAGAGTAGAGTAGAAGCCTTTATCCAAGCAGTTCAGGAGCGAAATCTTCCTAAGGCAAAAGAAGAGTTAACTCGTTTTCTAGCCTATCGGGAAGCGGCTTCTAAGGATAATTATGTCGGATATCTCTTTTTAGAGCTTCTTGAAATGTTGGAAGCTGTTGTTGCCAATCCTACTTTTGAATATACCAAAGTAGAACATGACTATCCAAAGGAGAAGGATGCTTTTTACACTTTTCAAGAAGCGATTTCTCTAGGGGACTATGAACATGCTTTAGAAGCTGGAAAACGTTGCCGGCGAAAGATGTTTGATAAAGAGATACCAAAACTAAAGGTTTCGGTTTATGTATCTTTGCTTGAATATTTCTTCACTGTTTTAGAGGAAAGACAAAAAGAGGTAGATATTACTTATCAAATCATTCAAGTCAATATCTCAAAAATGCATTATACCCATGCTTTTCAAGTCTATCAAGAAAATGAAGAACGGTTGGTTCCTTATGAGAAAAGACTGCTTCAAGATTTATTTGAAGCTGGTATGAAACTAGAACAAAATCAACCATCTCTTAATAAGGAAACAGAAGAACCACAACAACTTAGTTTTCCTGTTCAGGAAAAACTAGCGTTAGACGATTTAGTTGTAGAAGAACCACCTGCTTTAGAACCTCCTATTTTGGAAGAAAAAATAGAAGTTGAGAGTAGGGAAGAAGAGTTGGAAGATGGGGAAGAATTGGAAGTAGAGGAAGACCAAGAAGAAGTCTTCTATCCTGTGGAACCATTGCTCTTCCACACTCTTCCAACGCATGAATACTTTACTTATTTTCTTCAATACTATCAAGTAATGCATATTGAAGAGGCTAGGTATTGGCTTACGCAGTATGATCAACTTCTCCATATGAATCGAATTATTAAAAGATTAGATCAGTTTTATTACGCACTAGAAGTTATGAGTATGGACTTATTGGAGCCGGTGGAACGTGTCCAAGAAAAAGAAAAGATGTATGCTTATGCTTATAACGAGATGCGTCACAACCGATTAGAAAATGCGTTATCTTATTTGACGTATTATCAACAATTAGATCAGACGAAAAATCCAAAAGGCTGGATTTTAAAAGGGTATATCGAAATGCAGCTTGGAAAGTATAAAGAAGCGATTGCTTCCTTTATCGAAGCGAATAGCCTTTCACCGGATCCCGATGCCTATTATTTCTTAGGAGAAATTTATTATAAACAGAAGAGATGGAATGATGCGATTTTCTGTTACTTAACATATAATGAGTTTTATCCAAAAGAGTCCATTTCTGTCTACTTGAATTTATCAGAGTGTTATAAAAAAATGGGAAAAACGTTTAAGACACTCAAGTATTTACAACAAGCAGAATCTATTAATCGGGAGCAAAATTTAGGATATAATCTTATTAAACGAATTTTACAAACCGAGATGTTAAATCATAAAAAGAAAGAAAAAGCTGACTTTGACAATCAGGAAATGATAGAAAATCAAAAGGGAGAAGAATAATCTCTCTTTTTTCGACGATTTTTTTCGCTAGCAAGTTATTGACAAAAGAAGGAGATTGCTCTATAATGAATTCATAAGCGTTTTGACGTGGGAGAAGTAAAAACAAAAACGAGTAGAAGCGAGTTAGGTATGGTGAGAGCTAACAATGACGCTTGTTTCGAATAACACCCACTAGTTGTTAAGTCGAAAGAATTCGAGTAGATTTAATCGGTAGTAACCCGTTACCTTGTTACACGATTTTTTTTGAAATCGATAGAGTGGTCACAGAAGTGACAAATTGGGTGGTACCGCGGATTTTGATTCGTCCCATGATAGGACGATTATTTATTTGCTCAATTAGCTCAGTTGGTAGAGCATCCGGCTGTTAACCGGCAGGTCGTAGGTCCGAGTCCTACATTGAGCGCCATTCGTTGCCTGATTAGCTCAGTTGGTAGAGCATCCGGCTGTTAACCGGCAGGTCGTAGGTCCGAGTCCTACATCAGGCGCCATTCGTGAATTAATAAGTCCTATTATTCGTAGTAGGACTTATTTTTATTGTAAGGAGGATTTATGGAAGCGAGAAAATTTACAAAGGAAATGGTAGATGACTATGCCGATAAGTTATTGATTGGCCTAACAAGCGAGGAAAACCAAATGGTATTAGATGAATTTGATGTCATCGATGCCCAAATCGATATTATCAATAAGATACCTGATATTGATAAAGTAGAACCAATGGCTCATTGTTTGGATGATTTTGTCTATGAGTTAAGAGAAGACGAGGAAGAAGAGTCTGTTTCTATTGACGATGCTCTAGCAAACTGTGATGACTATGTCGGATCAGAAATTAAAGTACCAAAGGTGGTGGGATAAGATGATGGAAAAAGGTTTAGTAGAGCTTCATGAAGCTTTGAAAAAAGGAGAAGTAACTTCTGAGGAATTAATCAAGGAGTCCTTAGAAAAATCAAAAGAAGTACAAGAAAAGTACAATGCCTTTGTTACCATTTTAGAGGATGCGAAAGCAAAAGAAGTAACGGATGATATTCTATCCGGCATTCCTTATGGAATTAAGGATAACTACAGTACCAAAGGAATTCTTAGTACAGGATCTAGTAATACCCTTAAAGATTATGTTCCTTTCTTTACCGCTACTTCTATTGAGAATTTATCTCGTCATGGGGCCGTACCAGTTAATAAAACGGTTCTAGATGAATTTGGAATGGGTGGTACAGGAACGACTGGACATACCGGAATTGTAAAAAATCCATGGAATCCTACAAGGATGTGTGCCGGTTCTAGTGCCGGTTCTGCTTGTGCCGTAGCGGCAGGAGTTTATCCTTATGCGACTGGTTCTGATACGGGAGATTCCATCCGTAAACCAGCAGCCTATTGTGGTATTGTTGGATATAAACCAACTTATGGAATGATTTCTCGATATGGACTTTTTCCATTTGCCTCTAGCTTAGACCATTGTGGGGTTTTAACTCGTAGTGTCGAAGATGCTAGTATCGTCGTAGATGCCATGAAAGGAATCGATAAAAACGATATGACGAGTTGGGATTCTAGTCATATTCATCTCCATGACTCGCTTACTAAGGACGTTCGGGGAATGAAGGTATGTACGATTAAAGAAATTGCGGATATCTCCATGTATCCTCATGCTTCTGATGAGTTAAAAGAACACTTAGAAAACTTCCATAAAACTTTAAAACACTTTGAAGAATTAGGAGTAGAAGTAGAAGAAGTTTCTGTCGACTCTACATTATTAAATGCCGAACCTTCTGTTTATGTTGTTATCTCTTGTGCGGAAGCGACTTCTAATATGTCTAACTTAACAGGAATTGTTTTCGGACCTAGAGCGGATGCGGATAACTATATCGATATGATGAAAAAGTATCGTACCGAAGGATTTTCTCCTTTGATTAAGAGAAGATTTGTCATCGGTTCTTATGTCCTTCAAGCAGAAAATAAGAATCGTTACTTCTATAATGCCCAACGGGTAAGAAGATTGTTAGTAGATCGTTGGAAAGAGATTTTTCAAACGTATGATGCGGTTGTTTTACCAGTTGGTAGCGGACCTGCTAAAAAGTTTGATCAAGATAACGATATTCTAGATGAAAATACAGCCGTATTAGAAGAACACTTACAAATTGGTAACTTTGGAGGATTCCCTTCCATTACCATTCCTGATGGATTTATCCATGATCTTCCTGTTGGTATTAATATTACCGGAAATTGTTATGAGGATAGTAAAGTACTCAATCTCGCTTATGCCTTAGAAAGTACGATGCCTTATAAGAATCAAATCGCAAAGGAGGTACGCTAATGGAAAACTATCAAGTATTAATCGGTTTAGAGATGCACTGCGAGATTAGTAAAACGAATACCAAAGTATTCTCTAGTGCGCGAAATGGATATAGTGAAGAAGCCAATTCTTTTATTCGACCACTCGATATGGGTTTTCCAGGTACGCTTCCAGTTGTCAATAAAAAGGCCGTAGAGATGGCTTTAAAGGCAAGTATGATTTTAGGGTGTCAACAACCAGAATACATGTATTTTGAAAGAAAGAACTACTACTATCCAGATATGCCTAAAAATTATCAAATTACACAGGAAACCAAACCAATTCCTGTTGGAATCTATGGTTCTTTAACCTATGATTTTAATGGAACGAAGAAAACGGTTCGTATCAATAATATTCACTTAGAGGAAGATGCGGCTAGCCTAGACCATTATCCAGGATTTTCAACGATTGACTATAACCGGGCAGGAGTTCCTCTTCTAGAATTAGTAACGGAACCAGATATGCATTCGGCGGAAGAGGCAGTAGCATTCTTAGAGACGATGAGATCCATTTACCAATATGCGGAAATCAGTGATGCGGATAGTCGAAAGGGACAAATCCGTTGTGATGTCAATGTCTCTATTATGGAAAAGGATAAAGATCCAATGGATCCTAAAAACTGGGGAACGAAAGTGGAGATTAAAAACGTGAACTCTTTTGGAGGCGTTCGCGATGCGATTAACTATGAAATTGAAAGACAAGTAGCGCTTAAAGAAGATGGTACGTATGATGAGATGGAACAACAAACGAGACGTTGGGATGAGGATACTTTCACTACCATTTATATGCGTAGTAAAGTAGATGCGATTGACTACCGTTATTTTGTCGAACCAAATATTCCAAAGTATCGGATTAGCGAAGAATGGAAAGAATCCATTCGTAAAAGTATTCCAAAACTAGCGAGTGAACGAAAAGAAATCTATCAAAACGAATACGGCCTTTCTGAGTATGATGCGAAAGTCCTTATCAAGGAAAAACCAGTTTCTGATTACTATGAAGAGACAATTTCTTTAGGAGCCGATCCAAAAGGCGCTGCTAACTGGATTACTAGTGTTATTTTAGGATATTTAAACAAAGAGGAAATGGCGATAGAGGATTTGTACCTTACGCCAAAGATGTTAGTCGATATCATGAAAATGGTTCAAGAAGGAAAAATTTCTTCTAAACAGAGTAAAGAAGTATTAAATAAGGTCTTAGAACAGAAAAAAGATCCAGCTACCATTGTCGAAGAATCAGGGATGAAACAAATTGGGGATGATAAGACAATCCGTGATATAGTTACCAAGTTACTCGATGAACACCCTGATTTAATTGAAGACCATCGTAAGGGAAAGAATACTTTTGATTTCTTCGTTGGACAAGTCATGAAAGCGACACGTGGGCAAGCGAATCCAAGTTTAACCGCCCAAATTATTCGGGAAGAAATGGAGTTGCGATAATTGATGAAATTAGATTTAAGAGACATTTTTCGAGAAGAAAAGAAATATGAAAATCAAGAAGTAACGGTTCAGGGATGGATTCGGAATCATCGAAAACAAAAAGAATTTGGTTTTATCGATTTTAGTGATGGAACCGATTTTAAACATTTACAAATTGTCTATGATAATACGCTTTCCAATTTTGAAGAGATTACGAAACTTCATATTGGAAGTGCGATTACCGCAACAGGAAAACTCATTCCTTCTCCCAAAGAAGGACAGAGTGTAGAACTTCAACTTACTTCTTTAGTATTAGAAGGAGATGCACCTGAAGATTATCCTATTCAACCAAAAAGACATACCCGGGAATTCTTACGGGAATGTGCTTATTTACGTCCACGGACGAATTTATTTCAAGCCGTTTTCCGGGTGAGAAGTGTGGCAGCTCATGCCATCCATACCTATTTTCAGGAAAGAGGATACGTTTATTTCCATGCCCCTATTATTACAGCAAGTGACTGTGAAGGAGCAGGGGAGATGTTTCAAGTAACAACTTTAGACCTCGATAAGATTGCTTCTCTTGGAAAAGTAGAATATGAAAGAGACTTTTTTGGAAAAAAAGCTTCTCTTACCGTATCGGGACAACTTCAAGCAGAAACGTTTGCGTTAGCGTATAAGAAAACTTATACTTTTGGGCCAACTTTCCGAGCTGAGAATTCCAATACGAAGACCCATGCTTCTGAGTTCTGGATGATTGAGCCAGAAATTGCCTTCTGTGATCTAGAAGGGGATATGGATATCATGGAAGATATGTTGAAATATATCGTATCTTATGTGTTAGAACATTGCCCTTCGGAGATTGATTTCTTTGATCAATTTGTCGAGAAGGGATTAAAGGAAAAATTGACAAAATTAGTAAACAGTAAATTTACACGAATTGACCATGAAGAGGTTATATCTATTTTGAAAAAAGCTGATATTGCGTGGGAGTTTGAACCACAATACGGTGAAGATATTGCCAAAGAACATGAAAAGTATATTACCGAATACTTTCAAGGACCAGTATTTATTAAAAACTGGCCAAAGGATATTAAAGCCTTCTATATGAAACAAAACCCAGATGGTAAAACGGTTGCTGCCGTTGACTTAGAAGTTCCGGGAGCAGGAGAGCTAATGGGAGGTTCCCAAAGAGAGGAATCTTATGAAAAATTAGTAGCGAGAATGCAAGAACTAAAGATGGGAACAGAAGGTTTAGAGTGGTATTTAAATCTAAGAAAGTATGGAGGATGCGTTCATTCCGGATTTGGAATGGGATTTGAAAGATTATTAATCTATTTAACGGGAGTTGAAAATATTAGGGATGTTATCCCTTATCCAAGAACTCCAAATAATTGTGAATTTTAAAAAGAGATAGGAGTGATAAGATGAGTAAGTATCGTAGCGTTTACTGTGGAAATGTTAGCGAAGACTCGATTGGTCAAGACGTAAAAGTAGCGGGATGGGTAGCGAATATTCGTGACCATGGCGGCGTTATTTTTGTCGATGTCCGGGATGAAACAGGAATGGTTCAACTAGTAAGTAATGATGATACGATCTTTCTTCATCTTACGAAAGAATCTTCTGTTACCGTAACGGGTACGGTTCGAAAAAGAGCAGAGGATGATTATAACCCTAAAATCGCAACGGGAACGGTGGAAATTTTAGTTGCGAAAATAGAAGTATTAGGTCGTTCGTTATCGGAACTACCTTTTGAAATTATGACATCGACCAATGTATCCGAAGAAGTACGGTTAAAATATCGTTATCTCGATCTTCGAAATGAGAAGGTTCATAGCAATATTCGCTTTCGTAGTGAGCTTTTGAAATATTTAAGAAATAAAATGGATCAACTAGGATTTACCGAAGTACAGACCCCTATTATTACGGCATCTAGTCCAGAAGGAGCGAGAGATTTTATTATTCCTTCTCGAAAGTTTAAAGGAAAATTCTATGCCTTACCACAAGCTCCTCAAGTCTTTAAAGAATTGTTGATGGTCAGCAATTTTGATAAGTATTATCAAATTGCTCCTTGTTTTCGAGATGAGGACTGTCGAAGTGATCGAACACTCGAGTTCTATCAATTAGATTTTGAGATGGCTTTTGTAGAAGAAAAGGATGTCTACGAAATCGGAGAAGAAATCTTCTATGATACCTTCACCCATTTCAGTAACCGTCCTGTCAGTCCAAGACCATTTCGGCGGATTTCTTACCGCGAAGCGATGTTGAAATATGGAACCGATAAACCAGATCTTCGAAATCCTCTAGAAATTATCGATTTGAGTGATCTTTTTGTCGAAAGTAATTTTAAACCATTCCGGGGTTCTGTTGTAAGAGCGATTGCCGTAGATGGAATCGCCTATAAATCAAATAGTTGGTTTAATGAGATTGTCGAGTATGCGAAGACGATTGGCATGCCTGGAATCGGATATATTAGTGTGGAAGAAAACTTTGCTTTGAAAGGTCCTATCGATAAATTTTTAACAGAAGAAGATAGAAAGAGATTGATTGGTAGAGCCTCTTTAAAAGAGGGAAGTGTCTTATTCTTTATTGCGGATAAAAAAGAACGCATGGCAGCTACGCAAGCAGGATTCATCCGTACCTTTTTAGGGAATAAATTAGGACTAATCGATAAAGAACGTTATGAATTTTGTATCATCAATGATTTTCCAATGTTTGAATACGATGAAGAAAAACGAAAATACGACTTCTGCCATAACCCTTTTAGTATGCCACAAGGTGGGTTAGCGGCTTTAGAAAAAGGCGATATGGAGAAAATTTTAGCTTATCAATACGACTTTGTATGTAATGGGTTTGAGATGGCTAGTGGAGCCGTTCGAAATCATGATATTGCTTGTCTAGAAAAAGCCTTTGAATTAGTTGGTTATGATAAGACGGTGGTAGAAGAACGTTTCCGCTCACTATATCATGCTTTTCAATATGGTGTTCCTCCTCATGCAGGGATGGCTCCTGGAATTGACCGAATGATTATGCTCTTGAGAGATGAGAAAAACTTAAGAGAAGTACAAGCATTCCCAATGAGTGTGAGTGGTCAAGATTTAATGATGGGGTGTCCTAGTGAACTAGAAGAACAACAGTTAAGAGAAGTTCATATTAAAGTTCGAGACTGATAAAAAAGCACAAAGTTGCTTTTTTTCTTGCTCTTTGATATAATCAACAATGTTTTTTAAAAAAGGGGGATTTTATGACAAAATATACGAAAGAAGAGCTAGCCAATTACTTCTTTGAAACGTATACGAAAGAGGAAGAACATCCAGAGTTCTATCGGGAAGAGGCAAAATGTTTTGTCAATCAGCTCTATGATTTATCACTGAAGAAAGTTAGTATTTTAAGTGAAAAGAGGACGGAAGCTTTTCGTATCTTTTATGGCATCTATCATGATGGAGTTTGGCAATCAGCAAGATCAGTAGCCAGTCATTGCCATACAAGTTATGTAAACGCTTGTCAGATGTCTAATGCTTTAGCGCAAGATCTAGAATTGATATTAGGAGATATTCCCAAGGCAAAGTTAGCGCCTCTTGATAAGATGTCCTCTGTTGAGCAAAAAAATTTATTACAAGAATTGCGTAATAAAATTGTTTGGGAATTAGGTTTACAAGCGAGAACATTAGGAGAGATGCGTCGAAAAAATGTCATAACTGTGGCAAATCTCTCTTGTCATGGGTTAGGGGATTTTCGCTTAGGCGAAGTAGGAAGATGTAAATTGTTAGAAGGAGCTCATGCGTTAGGCTTTTCATTTATTGAAGAATTACCTTTTGAAAAGCGAAAAGAGATTGTTGCTTCTTCTTCTAAAGAGGATATTGATCGTTCTAGTGCGAGTTGGCTTCTGCAACTTAAGGATTATCCGTGGTATTCTGGACTTGCGAGAATTCCTTCGATTGCGGATTTAAGAAGATCTCTTCAAAATGGCTATCACATTTCTCCGCAATTTTTAGAGACAGCTTCGATGATTGGTATTGATCTACTAGAGCCACTTCCACCAAAGGAACCAGATCTTTTACGAAGTCAATTGCTTTTAAAACAGCAAAGGCTAACCCAAAAACGGAGTCTTTTGCTAGAAGAGGCTTCTAATATCAGTGGTGAAATTCTTCAAATCGAGGAACAAATCCGAAAATTAGATGAAAAAGAAAAAGTAAAAAAATTGACAATGGCTAGTCCTAAAGAAGAATAGAATAAGAAAGATAAAAAGAATCTCCTTTTTAAAAGGAGATTCTTTTTTATTCAACAGTAACAGATTTGGCAAGATTTCTTGGCTTATCGATATCACACCCTCTTGCTTTTGCAATCTCATAAGCGAGTAATTGAAGAGGTACAATCGTTAACATAGACTGTAGGATAGGATGCGTTTTCGGAATGAGAAGGCATTCGTTTCCTTCCTTTTCTTCTTCGTTACAGATGAGAATGATGTAAGAGCCTCTAGCGGCGGTTTCTTTTAGATTACTAAGGGTTTTATCACGCATTTCTGAATCGGTAACAATGCCAATAACAGGAGTTCCTTCTTCTACAAGAGAGATGGTTCCATGTTTTAATTCCCCAGCTGGATAGGCAACACTGTTGATGTAGGAAATCTCTTTTAACTTTAAAGCTCCCTCCATACTGATAGAGTAGTCTAATTTTCTTCCGAGATAGAAGATATCTTCCCGTTGATAAATCTGCTGGGCGATTTTCTTATATTGTGGGTTGTCGAGAAGAGATTCTATTTGTTCTGGTAAGGCTGCTATGGCATTTCGAATTTCTAAGAATTCTTCTTCCTCGATTGTGTGGTGAATAAGCGCTAATTTGAGGGTCAATAAACTAAGAAGAGCTAGCTGAGCAGAATAGGCTTTCGTTGTTGCCACTGCAATTTCACATCCTGCTTTAATATAGAGAACTTTTTTCGCTTCTCTAGCAATCGAAGAACCGACGACATTGACAATAGCTAACGTATCAATTCCATCTTGATTTGCTTTTCGTAAAGATGCTAGCGTATCTGCTGTTTCACCAGATTGTGAAATGACAATCACCAATGTTTTTTCATCGTAGAACACTTTTTTGTAGCGATATTCGGAAGCAATTTCAACTGTGACAGGAAGTCCTACAATCTCTTCGATAAGGGTACGGGCAACTAAACCGGTATGGTAAGCACTTCCACAGGCAACGATATGAATCGTTTCATATTTGTCTAACGCTGGTAATTTTTGGTAAAGCGAATCTTTGGTCCCATCAAAGTAAAAGGCGATGGTATCTTTTACCACTTTTGGTTGTTCATAGATTTCTTTTAACATGAAGTGAGGAAATCCTTCTTTTTTAGAGGATTCAACACTTCCTTCAAATATTTGTTTCTCTTTGGTAATTTCTTTTAAATCGTGATAGAAAGTAAGAGAGTCTTTTTTTAATACGGCAATATCGTAGTCATCTAATAGATAGTATTCGTTGGTATATTCTAAAATTGCAGGGACATCAGAGGCTAAAAATTTCTCATTTCCTTTGGTTGCAATAATTAGCGGACTAGAATTACGAATGGCATATAGTGTTTCTAATTCATCGGCACAAAGAATGCCAAATGCATAACTTCCTTTTAGTAGTTTTCTCGCTTTTTCCAGTGTCTTTAAAACATTTTGTTCTTCTTGGTAGAGAAAGTCGAGTAGGGCACAAGCTACTTCGGTATCGGTATCAGACTTCATCTGGTAGCCGTTTTCCTCTAAGATTTTTTTTAGTTCCTGGTAATTTTCAATAATTCCATTGTGGACAATCGTAAATTTTCCATATTGATGAGGATGAGCATTTTGTTCGTTAGGTTCTCCATGAGTAGCCCATCTAGTATGACCAATTCCAATGGTAGGATGATCTTGCCAAGGAATCGCTTCTTTTAAGTTTTGAATTCGTCCTTCTCTTTTTATCACTTTTATTTGATTGTTAAGAACATAGGCAACTCCAGCTGAATCGTATCCACGATATTCGAGAGTCTCCAGTCCTGTAATAATTTTCTCTAAGGCATTTTCTTTTCCTAGATAGCCAACAATGCCACACATACTATCAATCCTTTCTATGATTACCTTTATTATACAGGAACTATCCTAAAAATAAAAGGAAATCGGTAAAAAAACAATAATAATTCTATAGGAGGTATCCTATGAAACAAAAAGCAAAAATTATTTTAGGGGTTGCCCTTGTTCTTTTCTTTTTAAGTGTTTGTTATACTTGTACGCACCAAGAAGAAGAAATTCATCTAGAAACCAAAGAAGAAGAAAAAGAAGAGGAGATAGTCGAGGTAGAAACCTATTCTGTTGACATGAAAGGAGCGGTTCTTCATCCTGGCGTCTATCAAGTTCCTAAAGATTCTCGTGTCATCGATGTGATTGAGAAAGCAGGTGGATTAAGTAAAGATGCCAATACCGATTTTCTCAATTTAAGTAAAAAAGTAGAAGACGGAGAAATGCTTTGGGTATATACGAATCAAGAAATTGCTTCCCTAACAGAAAATAAAACGATAGTGGAATACGTTCAAGAAGCCTGTCATTGTCCTGATGTGAAAAATGCAGCTTGTCTAGAAGAAGGAGAGGTCTCTTCTAAAGTGAATATTAATACGGCCTCTAAAGAAGAACTCATGCGCTTATCTGGCATTGGTGAAGCGAAGGCAGATGCGATTATAACCTATCGAAAAAAGACCAAATTTCAAAAGATAGAAGATATTAAAAATGTGTCTGGAATAGGTGATAGCGTCTATGAAAAGATTAAAGACGATATCACCGTCTAATCTCTTTCTTATTTTTTTCATTCTTTTTACGGGATGTTACTGCTATGTGATTTTTCAAAAACCATTAGGAGATGACCAAGTTCTTACTTCTCATTCTATCAAAGGTGTTTTAAAGGAACAAAAGAAAAAGGAAGATACGATAGAACTTGTTATTGGTTCTACGCTTGTTTATACAGATAAAGCATTTTCTTTGGGAGATCGACTTTCCTGTGAGGGAAAAATAGAGTATCCTACTTCATCGACAAACTTTTACTTATTTGACTATCGAAAGTATTTAGCTAGTAAAAAAATTTATTACATTATGAATGGGGAATGTACAGTAGAAAAAACTAATCGCTCTTTTTGGTATGCTATTAAAGAAAAAATAGAAAAGGTAATTGAGAAGAGGAAGAGTAGTCGATATCTAAAAGCCTTCTTATTAGGAAGCACAGAAGAGATGAGCGATGAAGTTTTAACGAGTTATCAAAAAAATGGGATTCGTCATTTGTTCGCTGTTTCTGGTATGCACATTCAGTTTTTCTTTGCTCTTTTTTTCTTTCTTCAAAAAAAGCGAAAGCTTTCTTTAGGATTATTTCTCTTTTTACTATTCTATGCCTTTCTCGTTTCTTTTTCTCCTTCTTTTTTAAGAGCATGGCTATTTCCTTTCTTCTTATTAGCAGGAGAAAAATTAGGACTTTCCAAAAAGAAGTGTTTTCTTTTCTTCACTTGCCTTTTTCTCCTTTATAATCCTTATTATCTTTATCACACAGGATTTCTTTATAGCTTTACCATCAGTTTTTTTCTCTGCTTCTTAGAAGATTATCCTAAGAAGCCACTTTTTCTTATCTCTTGTCTTTCTTTTTTGGCTAGTCTTCCTATCCAAATTAATACTTCTTTTTCTGTTTCTCTCCTAGGTCCTGTTTGGAACCTTCTTTTTGTACCGATTGTCAGTCTTTTTTTATTTCCTTTTTCTTTTTTCGCCCTTCTCTTTCCTGTTTGCGATACTGTTTATGCTTTTTTGATGACCATTTTAGAAAATAGTAGTAGGATGCTATCGTCTTGGTTTCAACCTATTATCTTTCCCCATATTCCTCTTTGGGGAGTTCTTCTTTATTATGCATATTTTCTTTTTTTGTTGCACAAAATAAAAAGGAAAGAATATAAATATATTGTAGGTTTTATCTTGCTTCTTGGAATTCTTTGGATCCGACCTTTTTTGTCCCCACGAGGAGAAGTAATCCTCTTAGATGTAGGACAGGGGGATAGTATCCTTCTACTTTACCCCCATCGCCGATTATCTATCTTGGTCGATACGGGAGGGACTGGAAATGAAGGAAAAATAGCGGAACGTGTGTTAATACCAACCCTTCATGCCTATGGTATTTCGAAATTGGATTGGTTAGTCCTCACGCATGGCGATCAGGATCACATGGGAGAAGCCATCTCTCTTTTAGAGAAAATCTCGGTGAGACAGGTTTTTCTAAATAGTGGCTCGTATACGGAATTAGAAGAAAAACTGATAGACTATTTAAAGACGAAAAACATTTCTTATCGTCAAGTATCACAGGCAAAGATTTCCTATCGAGGAGAACAATTTTATTTTTTAAATCCTGGACAGGAAGAGGAGAATGAAGATAGCCTTGTTCTTTATTTACAAATTCGTGGACACTCTCTTCTCTTGATGGGCGATAGTGGCTTTCCCGTAGAAGAAGAGTTATTAGAGAAATACAATCTCTCCATCGATCTTTTGAAAGTCGGACATCATGGTTCGAAATATAGTACCAGTGAGGAATTTATAAAAGCAATCAATCCGGAAGTTTGTCTCATATCGGCAGGGGTAAATAACCGTTACGGGCACCCACATGAAGAGACACTCAGTCGTTTGCAATCTTGTGACACCTATGTGACGAGCATGGGAGGAGCCGTTAAAGTAAAGTTAGGTTCTTCCATGCTTGTTCAAAGGGTACGCTAACCGCGTTAGCGTTTTATATAGATGGAAAGATTTACTCTTTCCTTTTTTCTTTTTTATGATATAATAGCTATCAATTGGGAAAAATTTTAAATTTTTTTGTCAAAAAAAAGGAAATGGACAAGTTTCCTCGTATATTATAAATGTAGGGTTTTTTTAGGAAGTGATGAGAATGCTTGACAATAGTGTTATCAATGATATTCGGAATGCTGTTGACATCGTTGAAGTAATCTCAAGCTATGTACCCTTGACAGCTCGCGGGAAAAACTATTTTGGAGTGTGTCCTTTTCACGATGATCACTCTCCTAGTATGAGTGTTTCCAAGGAAAAACAAATCTATACTTGCTTTTCTTGTGGAGCAACGGGTAATGTTTTTAAATTCTTACAAGACTATGAAAACATTTCCTTTCTAGAAGCGGTAGCTAGATGTGCCGAGATAGCGGGTATTCCTTTAACACTTTCTAATAAAAAAGAGAAAAGAGAAGAAAAATATCAGGACTTATTTGATATTTATGAGATTAGTCAGAAGTTTTATCAAAATAATATGAATAGTGTAGAAGCAAAAGAGGCGAAAGAATATCTTCATAATCGAAACTTGACGGATGATATCATCAAGACATTTGAAATTGGACTTTCTTTAAAAGCTTCGAATCTTCTTACGAAATTGTTGAAAAAGAAAAATTATTCGGACAAGACCCTTTTGATGAGTGGTTTAGTAGGAGAAGAAGAGCGCGGTATGGAACTCTATGACCTTTACCGTAACCGGATTATGTTTCCTCTCCATGATATTCGTGGAAGAGTCATTGGTTATAATGGTCGAGCTTATCACGGAGAAGCGACGAATAAATATGTCAATTCGAAAGAAACACCGATTTTTAAGAAAAGAGATGTTTTATATAATTATCATCGAGCTAAAGAGAGTGCTCGGGTGAAAAAAGAGATTATCGTCATGGAAGGACCAATGGATGTTATTCGGGCTTACACGATTGGGGTAGAAAATGTCGTAGCTAGTCTAGGAACGGCGTTTGGTAGCGAACATGCGATGCTGATAAGAAAATTATCTAGTCATGTCATCTTATGTTTTGATGGAGATGCGGCTGGTTTAAAGGCAACAAAGGCAGCCTTAGAAGAATTAACCAAGGTTGGAATAGAGCCACGAATCGTTCGCCTAGAGGATGATTTAGATCCTGATGAATACATTCAAAAATATGGAAAAGAAACTTTTTTAAAAAAGCTGGAAAATGCGATGAATCCAGTCGAATTTAAAGAGTTTCTACTAAAATCGTCAACCGATTTAAATAATCCGGTTGATCTTGCCAATTACGCGAATGCTATGATAGAAGAAATTAGCAAAATGGAAGATGATACGCTTCGTGAGGTCAGCATTACCAAATTGAGTGAAGAGACAAAGTTATCGCTTGATTTTATTCGAAGTAAGATTGGTAAGAAAGAAAAAAAGACGGAATTGCTTCTGCCAAAAGAAAAGAAAAAGTTGACGAAATGGGAAAAATCAGAGAGAAATTTACTCTACTATATGCTTCGGAATGCGAATGCTATTAAAATGTATGATAAGAAGATTACGCATATGCCTACCGATAAATATCGAAGATTAGGGTTTCAAATTAGTTCTTTCTTTAGGCAATACGGATATATTGATATAGCAGATTTACTAACAGAATTACGAGATGATGAAGAAGCGGTAGAAACCATCGGGGAGCTATCGATGATTTCCCTTCGAGAAGAGATGATTCCCGAAGAGATAGATGATTATCTAAGAAATATTAAAGAATACAATGAAGGGTTGCAAATGGATAAATATCGTCATGAATTATCCAATTCGGATAATTATGATAGAAAAATAGAGTTAGCGCAAAAGTTAGTGTCGTATAAAAAGAGGAGTGAAGAGGATAATGGAAGAGATTAAAAGTTACGAGAAGAGAAAAGAAGAGCTAGTTAAAAAAGGAAAAGAAAAAGGGTTTATCACTTATGAAGAGTTAGCAGCTTCTTTAAAGGGCTTAGAATTAGATGCCGATACTTTGGATGACTTATACAATGTCTTTAACGAAAACAATATTGCGATTGTTTCAGAAGAGGACGACTCAGATGGTGGAGATAAGTTATTATTAGATGATAGTACTTTGACGAAAGATTTGACCATCAATGACCCTGTTCGGATGTACTTGAAAGAGATTGGTCAAATTAAGTTGTTGACGCTAGAAGAGGAGGCTGCTTTAGCAGACCGCATTGCAGAGGGGGATCCAGAAGCTAAAAACATTTTAGCGGAAGCAAACCTTCGTCTAGTCGTTTCTATCGCTAAACGGTATGTAGGAAGAGGAATGTTATTCTTAGACCTTATCCAAGAAGGAAACATCGGTCTTATGAAAGCTGTCGATAAATTCGATGTATCAAAAGGATATAAGTTTTCTACCTATGCGACTTGGTGGATTAGACAGGCGATTACCAGAGCTATCGCTGATCAAGCAAGAACCATCCGTGTTCCTGTTCACATGGTGGAAACAATTAACAAATTAGCGCGAGTTCAACGTCAATTGACACTAGAGCTCAATCGGGAGCCAAGTGAAGAAGAACTTGCTAAAAAAATGAATACCAGCGTTGATAAGATTCGGGAAATCTATAAAATTAGTCAAGATCCTGTCAGCTTGGAAACGCCAATCGGGGAAGAGGATGATTCTCACTTAGGCGATTTCATCAAAGATGAGAGAAACTTAAGCCCTGAAGAGTTTGCAACGAATGAGATGTTAAAAGATGAGATTAGTGAGGTCTTATTAACGTTAACAGAAAGAGAAGAAAAAGTGGTTCGGTTACGTTTCGGTTTAGAGGATGGAAAGCCAAGAACCCTAGAAGAGGTTGGTCAGATGTTTGGTGTTACTAGGGAGAGAATTCGTCAGATTGAAGCAAAAGCCTTAAGAAAGTTACGTCACCCATCTAGAAGTCGCAAATTGCGTGACTATATGGCTGAATAATGAAAATATCGAAAAGATTAGAGACGATTGCTGAGCTTATCCCTAGTCATAGCAAGGTAATCGATGTCGGATGTGACCATGCTCTTTTAGATATTTATTTGTCGCAAGAGAAGGGATGCGAATGTATCGCTACCGATATCAATCAAAGTGCTTTAGACCAAGCTCGTTATAATATCTTGCGCTTCCAGGTCAAAACGATTACCATCCTGTTAGCGGATGGATTGGAAGGAATTCCTATTTCAGATGATGATATCATCGTTATTTCTGGCATGGGAACTCTTACGATTGAACATATTTTAGAGGGACGTAAGTTACCAAAGAGAATGATTATTGGAACACAAACTGATTTTGAAGACTTAAGAAGATATGTCACTTCTTTAGGATATCGTATTCAGGATGAAAAATATGTAGAAGAAAAGAAAAAGACGTATGTCATTATCGATTTTGTAAGAGGGCAAGAAAACTACCAAGAAGAGGATTATCGGTTTGGACCTGTCCTTAAAAAAAATCTACGCTTTATTGAAAATGAACGAGATAAGGTACTAGAAATTATAGAACAAATTCCAACTGGTGATACCGAATTAGAAAAAAAGAAAAGAATTTTAAAAGAACTAGAAGATTTAAGAAAGAATCTCTAGTTCTTTTTTATAAGAAGAAGGTTGGACCGTTTGAAGAGACGGTTGAAAAAGTTTGGTTTTCTCTTTCAACTACGGGACTTGTTTCACTAGGACTAGGCTTCGTATCGGTATCGTTTTTTCGAAATTCATTCATTACTTTGAACATCGTTTTCGCGTTTTTCACAACAGGAGAAATCTGCTTGAACATCGGTATCGCTTGATTAGCAAAGTTCAGTACTCTTGTTGCGCCGTTTAAAATAGAACCAAAACTAATTCTACTGAGTAGTCCACTAGACGTTGCTGCTGGCACAGAATAGAAATAAGGATTATAAAAATTCATGATTTCCTCCTTTAAAAAATGGTTTCTAAAATATTCTATGTATTTTTGAAAAAAATGTTTTCTATTTGTCGAAAAGTATGCTATAATCATTATAGTGTAAGAATAAAGAGGTAGGTGTTTTATGGCAGCAATTGTAGATATTATTATCTCTATCATCCTGTCACCGGTTAAATTGGTACAATTTATAGGAAAGAAATTAGGAAAAGTCGGTGATAAATTTGGTAAACTAGGAGAGAGTTTTACGAATGGTTGCCTTTGGCTTTGTATAAAGGTATATCATTTTTTCCGTTATGCCTTTATCGGTGTGACGTTACCAATTAGTCTACTTTTTAGTTTGCTTGGAAAGATTTATTTGAAACTTTTGGATTATCAAAATCAAGCGAAGATTAAACGTGAAGAAGAGATGAACCGAAGGGATAAGATAAAGCAGGAAAAAAGAGCAAAGAAATTGGCTGCAGAAAGAGCGAAACATCCTGAAAAATATAAAGAAAAAGAAAAGAAAAAATTAACACCAGAACAAGAAAAATTAAAAGGATTACGGTTAGACTCTATTATCAAACCGGAAAAGGTGGAACCAGAGAAGGAAAAACCAGCTACTGTAAAAGAGGCTGTTCCAAAAGACGATTTTGTCTATATATCTGATGACTATGCCGATCAGAAAAAAGGCATTGGGGATCACATCAATGATGTCCTAGAAAAAATCTTCAATATTCCAAAAAGTGCTTATGAGCATATGAAGAAGTCTTTTGAAGAATCTACCGTTATGCGTCAAGCAAAGAATAAAAAAGATATCAACCGTCAAGCACTCATGATTGACTTTGAGGGTGCTGATGCAGAAAAAGAAGAGAAAAAGGTTATGTGGGAGTATGTTTGCCGGAACCCAGAAGGAAAAACGGTTAAAGGATACTTCGCAGCTTATTCTAGATTGGAAGTTCACTCATTCCTTATGAGTGAGGGTATGACGGTTTATAGTATTCGTACGAACAAATGGATTCAGACGATGTATAGTAGTGTCAATGGTAATGGTGCGAAGATGAAGAGAAAAGATTTGATCTTCTTCTTAACCCAGTTATCTACCTACGTTAAGTCTGGTATTCCACTAGTAGAATCTATGAATATCTTGACAAGACAATTTAAAAATAAAAATTATCAAAGAATGTTCCGTTCGATGATGTATGACTTAACGATGGGAGAAAGTTTCTCCAAGGCGATGGAAAATCAGGGAAATTCTTTCCCAGCTATTCTTATCAACATGGTTAAGTCATCAGAACTAACAGGAGAACTTCCAGAAGCCTTAGACGATATGGCTGAGTATTTCTCAGAGATGGAGAAGACCCATAAGGAAATGGTAAGTGCTCTTACCTATCCTACCATTGTATTCATGATGGCGATTGGTGTTACGATTTTCATGATGGTTTATATCGTTCCTCAGTTCGTTGAAATCTATGAGTCTATGGATTCTAGTGCGATTCCAAAATTTACGTTGATGGTTATGGCGGCCAGTGATTTCATGAAACACAATTTGCTTAGCATTTTGTTCTGGGTTGTTGTCGTTATCATCATTGTTCTTTACTGTTACCGAAACATTAAGATTTTAAGAACGTTAATGCAATGGATTTTAATGCATATCCCAGTTGTTGGTAGTATCATCATTTATAAAGAAGTTATGATGTTTAGTAAGACGTTTGCTTCTTTGTTATCCCACAACGTATTTATTACAGATAGTATGAATATCTTGAAGAAGATAACGAATAATGAAATCTATAAAATTATGATCTTAGATACCGTTAATAATTTGGCATCTGGAGAAAAGATATCAACCGCTTTCAAAGATCACTGGGCATTCCCAGTTCCTGCTTATGAAATGATTGTAACAGGAGAGAAAACGGGTCAATTAGCCGAGATGATGGCAAAGGTTGCCGATTATTATCAAGATGAGCATAAGAACATGGTAGCGAGAGTTAAGTCCTTGATGGAACCAATTATCATCGTCTTCTTAACCGCTATTGTTGGTACAATCGTTCTTGCTATTGTAATCCCTATGTTTAGTATGTATAGTCAAGTATCTAGTATGGCGGGGTGATTGGTTTGGTCATATATTATGCAGTTGTATTTTTCATCTTTGGATTAATATTTGGCTCTTTTTACAATGTCGTTGGATATCGTTTACCGAAGAAGGAATCCTTAGTGTTTCCTTCTTCTCATTGTACGGTATGTAATCATAAATTAGGACCACTAGAACTGATTCCTGTTTTATCTTTCCTCATTCAAGGAGGAAAATGTAAACACTGTAAGGCAAAGATTTCTTGGTACTATACCATTTTTGAATTATTAACAGGGTTCTTATTTTTACTCTCTTATTTAATTTTTGGTTTTAGTGCTTCTTGCTTTATCGCATTAGTTCTATCTTCCATTTTAGTTATCATTATTATTAGTGATTACAAGTACTACATTATTCCAGATGAAATTGTGATAGTAGGGGCTATTCTTTTAGCGATTGGTGCTTTCTTTTTGGGAGGAGGCTCTTTAAAGGATTTCTCTTTTTCCGGTGCTTTTTACCAATTATGGATTGCTTTACGGGATGGCTTTTTCGCTTTTCTTTTGATGTACGGAGTAAAATTATTTGGCGATTTCCTATTTAAAAAGGAATCGATGGGTGGGGGAGATATTAAACTGATGTTCCTAGTCGGAATGGTGTTAGGTTTTCCACTTTCTATCGTTACTATCTTTGTAGCTAGTATTATTGGATTACCGATAGCCTTTGTTCTTCTCCTTCGAAAATCTACTCATGTTATTCCTTTTGGACCGTTCTTAAGTGTTGCGACCCTTATCCTTTTCTTCTTACAATGTAGTTGGTTAGACGTCCTTCTGGTATTTGCTTAAAAAAAGAATGAAATTATTACATTTCATTCTTTTTTCTTTTTATTTTAATAAATCTCGTAAGGTATCTTCGGATAATCCATCCATTTCTCCAAAGTCAATACCGGCTAAAATATCATCAATCTCATTCGTTCGATCTGTTAGTTCTTCTTTCGCTGGAGCTGGCTTTTCTTTTACTGGTTCTTTCTTTTCTTCGGTTGGTAAGTCAATATTGAGAGATTTTAAAGCACTTAGTAATTCATCGTCCTCTTTATTAGCAGTTTTCTTTGGCTCTACCTTTTCTACTTTCTTTTCTTCCGTTTCTTTCTTATGATTGTTTTCTAATTCTTTTTCATGCGCTAAACGTAGAGATTCTTTTAATCCGATAACAGAGTCTTTATTGGTCTCGTCGTTTTCAAGGTCGATAAGTTTTAATAACTCTTCCACGGTTGTAAGTCCTTGTTCTACTTTCATCAAACCATCTTGTAGTAGGGAAGTAACGTCTTGAGAATATACGAGATGTCTTAATTCATCTTTTCGAAGATTGGCTGTGATACCATCTCTAATCGTCGTATTGATAAGAAGAACTTCATGAATAGGAATTCTTCCTTTATATCCGTGATGACATTCTTCGCACCCTTCGGCTGAATATAGATAATCGATATCTTTGTTTAGGGCATCCCTAAATAAGTCTTTTTCATATTGAGTAGCAGGACGTTTCTTTCGACATTTTTCACATAACTTACGCGCTAATTTCTGAGCGATAATTCCTTCTAGGGCACTCGCTAATAAGTATCTTTCAACATCCATATCCAAAAGACGTTCAATCGTGTTTAAAGCATCGTTGGTGTGGATAGTAGAGAGAACTAAGTGTCCCGTAATAGAAGCACGAACGGCTATTTTTGCTGTTTCGGTATCACGAATCTCTCCAATCATGATAACGTTGGGGTCTTGACGCAAGATAGAACGAAGAACAGTTGCGAAGTCTAATCCGATTTCACTGTTCGTCTGAACTTGGTTGATTCCTTCGATATTCATTTCGACTGGGTCCTCAACGGAAATGATGTTGGTATCCTCTTTATTTAATTTTTGCAACATGGCGTATACAGTAGTTGATTTACCACTACCTGTAGCACCGGTTACCATGATAATACCGTTTGGCAATTTCAACATTTTTAATATTTTTTCGTAATTGGAAGGGGAGAATCCCAAATTTTCAATACCGGTACCACTTAAACTATAGTCCATGATACGGATAACGATCTTCTCTCCTAAATTGGTAGGTAAACAAGAAACACGCATATCTAGGTTGGTTCCTTGTAAATTGGTTTTAATCGCACCATCCTGTGGCAATCTTGACTCTGTAATATTCATCCCAGAGATAATTTTAACACGGGTAACTAGGTTTTTTTGAAAAAGTGCTGGTACTTCTGCATAGTTGATAAGGGCTCCGTCGATACGGATTCTTATAATCATGTTGTCTTTATGAGGGTCAAAGTGAATATCACTCGCTCCTCTTTTAGAAGCATCTAACATAATGTCGTTAACAATTTCGACGATTGGTATTTTCTCATAGTCAAATACTCTAAGCATCTTAGTCAATCCCTTCTTACTTTTGTTTCTTTTATTCTTTAGGACTAGATTTTATCCTGAATATATTATATAATATTCTTGTGTTAAATACAATACGAGGAGTGACAATTCTATGAAAAAAAATGTCCAATTCGACAATCGTGGATTCTTGTTAATGGAGACATTATTGGTATCGTTAACTATTGCTGGAATCTTAGTATATATCTTTGTTCAGTACTCGGCAATTGGCGATTCTTATACGCGGTTATATCGGTATAATACCGTGAATGATATTTATCACGCTGATGCTTTGAAACGATATCTTGTGGAGAATGCACCGACGGCATTTTATCAAGATATAGACAGTGGTACCGTAAAGAATTTGTCTAGTGCGGCGGTTGGGAGTCTATGGTCTTCGTTACTATCCGATTTAGGCGTAACGGGATTTTATATGGTCAAAGTAGAGAAGGGCACTACGGCTGAAGAATTTCAAGCTTTAAAAGAGAAAGTCATTGCTGTTGATAGTACCTTCCGTCCTTTTATGAATACCGTTGCTCTTCCAAAAATCGAGGAAGAAGATACAGGTACTACTTATCAGATTTTCGTCAAATATGGGTCAACTCCATCTTTGTTCCGATTTGCTGCCATCAGCTTTCAAATGAGTGAGGGGGCTTAAAAGATGAAGAATCAAAAGGGATTTACAATCATAGAACTATTGACTTCTTTTACGCTATCGACAGTAGTTTTAGTATTTTTATTCAATATTATTGTCATTATTAAAGAGAACTACATCAATTCTTCTCTTCGAAGTGAGCTTGTCTTACAACAGTCACTTTTAAGTGATCAGTTAAACTATGATGCGATGGAGTATACTCTTGTTTCTGCTACTGGTAGTGGGGGAAACTACACGTTTACTTTTCGAAAAAGCGATGGGACACAGTTTACAAAAAATTTAAAAGTAACGGGTAGTTCTATTACCTATTCAGGAAATGGCGAAACGTTTAATTATCAATTAGTAACGGAGGCTTCCCCAGTTATTAAAGTGAATAAAGTCGATAAGAAGACACAAACTGGTAATTACTCTTATCTTTATATAGATATTTCGATTACCTCTACGATGTTTGAATCGCAAAACTTTGGCGTATCAGTTGTTTATCTTTATAACTCGTCTGCTTCTGTAACCCTTACTCAATAAAGAAAAAGCAAACAAATAGAGGAAAGGACACCATGGATGATTCTAGTTGCTAAATAAGGTAGGTAAGAAATTTTCCACTCTGCTAAGATTCCAAAGGTTTGTAAATGGACACTGAATCCTCCAAAGGATAGTAAAAAGCAGGAGAGAACGGCTACCATTTTGGGCGAAATGTTCAGGGTATTAAGATAGTGTAGTCCTTGACTTAGTTCGAGACAAAAATTGGTAATAGGATTTGGAAATATGGCATTGACACAGAAGAAAAAGACAATTACTCCTAGGATAAATAGGAGGTTTTCCATGGCATGGTGGATAGAAGAAGAAAAAATTTCAAAGAAACTTTTCGGTGGAAGAAGGGTTTCTTTTTGTTTGTCTTCTATAGGCGAAAAGAAGCGAAAGACAAAGCCTAATATGACGTTTCCAAGATAGTGACATGTTAAGACTAGAAGCGGTCTTGTAGAAACCATGGAGAAGATAAAAAGAGGATTGGAAAAATGGGAGAATAAAAGAATATGGGTAGCTTCTTTTTGTGATAAAAGGTTTTTCTCTTCCAAATTTTTGGCGTATCCTGCGCTGGAAGGAAATCCCGAAATCATACTCATAAAAAAGAGATAAGCACCATTTTCAGAGATGCGAAAAATCTTTCTCACAAGTGGTCCAAAGACTTTTTTGATGAAATCAAAAAGACCATATTGAATAAAGAAAGGTGAGAGTACTAAAAAGGGAAATAAGCTTGGAAATACTTTGGTTTCAAAGAGACTAACCGCGGTTAGAATTTGTTCTTTTACGACACCTGCTTTTAGGAGAATACTGATTAGGAATGCCAATAATAGACTAGCGTAGATTTTTGTTTTCATAGTTTATTTTATTTCTTTTCAAAATAAATTTGACAAATAAAGAAAAAAATGGTAGGATATAGCAGTCTTTTGAAAGAGGGGGAAATTTTATGAGAAACATTTTATCGAGAATTCGTTCTAATTTAGGAACGATTGTAGTAAATACAAAGGCTAAATTTTTTCAAGGAAATGGAAGAAAAAAAGTAGTAACGAGAGAGAATATTTTAAAGGCTACTATTGGTGTTTCTATCATTGCTAGTTTAGTGGGATGTGGTGCGAACCAAGCTTCTTCTAGTGCGGTTCCAGAAAATCCAGAAGCAACCAATACACAAGGTGCAGATGATGCCGATACCGGTGAGTTAACAGGAGATGACGATAGCTTTACTTTTGAAATGCCTGCGGATATCTTAAATGGAAAATTAGGAACAGTTTCTATTAAAAACACTATGAAAACACCTGAACAAGTGATAGCAGAATTAAACGAGAAGTATGGAGATACGTATACTGGTCCTACCTATACACCAGAAAAAGGTGGAGATACTTGGGCAAGTGAACAAGATTATCAGGAAGCTAAGGATGCTGGTTTACTAGATGCAGCAGCTGGAACGGAGAAAGTAACCATCACAGGAGATGCTTACATTGCTCCAGATGGAAGTGCTTGGACAAGTGAAGCAGAATATAAAAAATATGTTGAAGGACAAAAGGGAGATACAGTTGTTACGACAGATTCTGGTTGGGTTGCTCCAGATGGATCTGTTTGGACAAGTGAAGAAGAATATAACAAGTATGTACAATCTCAAAACGGTACAGTCGTTACTCCAGGTAGTGGGGAAGTAGTAGAACGTGGAGAAGGATACCTTGCTCCAGATGGTACTTACTGGGAAAGCCAAGAAGAATGGTTAAAATACATCTCTGGCGTTAATCAAACAACTGAATATTATGATGATACTTATCAAGATGATTATTACCAAGATGATTATGAGGATTATTCTCCAAGCACCGAACAAAGAGAAACCGATGAATACGGTGGATACTATCAAGATGGATATTACTGGGTTAATGGAGAAGTTTATGCTTCTAAGCAAGATTATTTAGATTTATTATATGGTGGACAACAAAACGAAGTAGGGGATGATACTCCACAATATGAAGCATCTAGTGACTTCTATACGGCTCCAGATGGATCTGTTTGGACAAGTGAAGAAGAATATAGAATGTATGAAGATTCTCTTACGGCAGAAAATGGATATGCAAAATAAAAAAGGTCTTAGACCTTTTTTTGTTTGTCGAAGGGATTACGTAAAAAAGAATTGACTATTTTTCTAAAAAATTATATACTTTAAATAGTAAGATTTACCATACCATAGGGAAATTGGGAATGAATCCACGTCTTAGTGAGAAGGGAGAAATTTTCATGGATCAAGATTTAGATAAAGTATTAGGAAGTATAAGAGTAAACAATGATATTGTAAGAACGAATGATGCGGCTCTTTCTCGTCTGTTTACTCCATCCACTAAGAAAAGAAAAAGGTACGTAATAAAAGCTCGTGAAGCTGTTTTACTAGGAACCGCTGCAACTTCTTTGGCAGTTGCTTTGGTAGGTTGTAATGCGACTCCTAAGGTAGAAGATAATCCAGCGGCAGAAAATACGCAATTAGCAGATGATGCGGATACGGGTGCGCTAGAAGGAGAAGGGGAAGAATTCTCTTTTGTGCTACCTGCCGATTCCTTGGATGGTGTCTTAGGAAAAATAGGCGTAACAAACGATATGAAAACGCCAGAGCAAGTAGCGGCAGAATTGAACGAACAATATGGAGATACCTATACAGGTCCTACGTATACTCCAACAGGTGGTGGAGATACTTGGGCCAGCGAACAAGATTATCAGGAAGCAAAGGATGCTGGCTTACTAGATGCCGAAGCTGGTGCGGAGACCGTAACGATTACGGGAGATGCTTATATTGCTCCTGATGGAAGTGCTTGGACAAGCGAGGAAGAATATCAAAAATATATGCAAGGTCAAAATGGCGAAACCATCATTACGACGGATTCTGGATGGACAGCGCCTGATGGATCTGTTTGGACAAGCGAAGAGGAATATAATAAGTACGTACAATCTAATAACGGTACTGTTGTGACACCAGGTAGTGGGGAAATCGTTGAACAAGGAGAAGGATACCGTGCGCCTGATGGTACCTACTGGACGAGTGAAGATGAATATAATGCGTTTATTAGTGGAAGTCATGCTACTACTAATGAAGGGGAAACTTATGAAACGACAGAAACCGTGGAAAGAGACGAATACGGAGGATATTACCAAGATGGTTACTACTGGATAGATGGAGCCGTTTATGAATCTCAGCAAGATTATCTCAATCTTCAAAGCGGTTATCAAAGTGCTAACCCAGCTGATACTAATGGAAACTATGAAGAAGATTATGGTGAGGATTTAGGAGCTTCTGATTATTATACAGCTCCCGATGGAACGACATGGGCATCTGAATCTGATTATCAAGATTATTTGAACGCTGAATCAGCTACTACAACCTATGCGGAAACAGGAGAGAATGAAATCACCTATACGGATGATGATACTTATACAGAAGATTCTAACTACTATCTTGCTCCTGATGGAACGTATTGGGCAAGTGAAGAGGAATACAATTGGTTTGTAAACTCTCAAGTTGCTGAGACATCTTATGAAGGAGACGCCGCTGTTTTTGATACAATCCCAGAAGGAGAAGCAACGGTAACAGAAGAAACGACTGTTCAAGAAGGAGAACAACAAGAAGAAACGACAGGGGAAGATCTAAGTGGTTCGATAGAGGATTTCTATACAGCTCCTGATGGAACGGTTTGGGCAAGTGAGGAAGAGTATCATCTCTACATGGATTCTTTACAAGCCACTTCTGAATTAGAAGACGAAGGAAAGACTTATTAAAAGATCAAGAATAGCTTCTTGATTTTTTTATTGTTTAAAATGAAAAAATGTGGTATGATAATAGTGATGATAGTAACCATAAGGAGATAGTATGAATAAAATAAAGTTTGTAAACTTCCGTGCCTTTGTTACTGCACAGATATCCCCAGTGGGGGTTCAGAGAAAAAATTGTATGAGGGAAGTATTTGCAGGGATGTGGCCACTTACGGTTCTTACCAAAGATGGCTTTGCTGGATATCGTCAACTACAAGAAGAGAGTTTACGGTATCATGTTCGAAAATCATTTGCTAGTGCGCTTCTCACACAAGAAGAAAAAGAAAAAGTACGATAGGAGGATCTATGAGTCAGAGTAAAAAAATTGCGTATTCTATTATTATTTTAGGATTAGGAGCTATTGCTGTTCTTTCTTTTGATCCTAAAAACGCTAGAACAAGTATTACGAATGCTGGAAATAAGGAATATTATGAAGATAAAAATGGTCAACTATGGGTAGATAGAGAAAATTACGAGGCCTTAGAAGAGAATCCAAATTACTATACAGCTCCCGATGGAACCATTTGGCAAAATGAGTATCGCTATTTGGAATCACAAAGATAATTTTTATCTTTTTTTGATGAGGAAAATCATTTGAAAAAAATTCTTTCATTTATCAAACATCACTACCTATTTCTTATTTTTTATGCACTTATTCTTTTTTCTGCTTTTTATAAATTCCCGTATTATATTGATGCACCTGGTGGGTTAATCGATGTCACTAATCGCATTCAAATTAAAGGAGGATATGAAAGCAAAGGAAGTTTTAATCTTGCTTATGTTTCGGAGTACGAGGCGACTCTTCCAATGATTTTACTTTCTTATCTTCTTCCTAGTTGGGATTTGTATCCTAAAAATACGGAAACTACTTCTGTTGCGACTTATGATGATACTTTGATTCGCGATCGCTTATGGTTACAACAAGCGTACGCGGATGCGGTTATTTTGGCTTATCAAAAGGCAGGAAAAGAGGTTACGATTACCAAAAGTAGCGTTTTTGTTCTCTATGTTGCAGAGGGTTCTAAAACAGACTTAAAGATGGGAGATCAAATTTTATCTGTTGATGGAACAAGTATTTCTTCTATTGAAGAACTTACTTCTTATGTCCGGACAAAAGAGGTTGGCGATATCGTGACCATGGAAGTATTACGAGAAGGAAAAGCGATTACTCGGCAAGCCGAGGTATTAGAAATAGAAGGTACGAAATTGATTGGTATTGTTCCTTCTCTCTTAAGAGAGTATCAGACAGATCCTGAAATTCAGCTATACTATGAAGATTCCGAGTCAGGTCCTAGTGGAGGCTTGATGATGGCTCTTGCCATATATAATGCTTTGGTCGAAGAAGATATCACGCATGGACTTACGATTGTCGGAACGGGAACCATCGATGCTGAAGGGAAAGTAGGAGAGATTGGTGGCGTTGACTACAAGTTGAAGGGTGCTTCCAAAAAAGCCGATATTTTCTTCGTTCCAGCTGGTGAAAATTACGAAGAAGCGATGGCTTTAAAAAAAGAAAAAGGATATGATATTGAGATTGTTCCTGTTTCTACTTTTGAAGAGGCTTTAACCTATTTAGAAAAGAGAGGAAAATAATTTGCAATCCCTCTTTTTTTGTGTTAAAATACTCCTAGTTAGGGGGCTTATCGATGCAAGTAAATAAAAAAGTAATTTCCAAATTGCAAGGAAAAGCTAGTAATGCGTTACAAAATTTTGGGAAAAAGGCAGTAGTGTTGACAGCTAGTGGAGCCTTGACCCTTTCTCTTTTATTCGGAATGGCAATGCCTGTCATGGCTGCTGATTATGCTTATGTTCCTTATAATTCAGCATGGGGAAATCAAGAGGTTAATCATGAAATAGAAGTACGGGTTAGTTCTTCTGGATTGGCAGTCGTTGATAAAGACGATGCGAGTCAAGAATTAAAAGAGGCCATTTATGAATGCCTTGGTGAAAAACGGGTAAAAAATTCCAAGTATGATCTCATTACATTCCGTTTAATCTATGCTTATCCCAATGCGACTCCAGTTATCGATAAAAATTCTTTTGAGATTTATAAGAAAAAATTATCTACGCTTCGTCCATTTACCAGAACAAAGGCTACTTTAGCGGTAACGGTATTTATGTCACCAGAAGGTCAACTATGGATTGATGAACAAAATTATATGGATTATGCGAAAGAAAATTCCATTATCTATCAATGTAGTGATGGAACCCTTGCTCATTCTTATGAGGAATATCGCGATTGGGAAGCAGAACTTGCTTATCGTCCTAATCATCCAAACTATCCAAGTTATCCAAGTTGCCAAAGTACTCTTGCTGAAGTAGGATATACAGAACTTGGTAGTAATGGAACCGTTTGGCGCGATAAAGTCATGTTAGAAGAATATCTAACTTGGCGAGAATTTCCAAATGCTCGCATGAAAGATGGCGTTTATGTAGGAGTATATGGAACTGCTGCTAGTTTTGAAGAATATGCGAAAATCTACAATGCGGGATACTTTGTCAGTGCAGGGGTTAAAAGAAGTGAATTATACTATGGAGCTTATGGATTCTTATATTCTAGTCCAGAGTATGCTATCGCTTCTATCGAAGCCCTAAATAGTTATCAAAAAGCCATTAAAATGGAAGATGCGAAATAAGAGCAAACGAAAAAGAAAATAGACGAAAGTCTATTTTTTTTGATATAATAAGTCTAGGTGGTTTTATGAAGATGAATGAGGTAGATGAGAGTAAAATAACGCCAATGATGAGACAATATATCGATATTAAAAGAGCTCATCCTGACATTTTTGTCTTCTTTCGTCTAGGCGATTTTTATGAAGTATTTTTCGAAGATGCGGTTGTTGTATCACGAGAATTAGAACTAACGCTAACAGGACGAAATGCAGGACTAGAAGAAAGAGTACCAATGTGTGGAGTGCCTCATCATGCCGTTGATATCTATATTGAAAAGTTAGTAGAAAAAGGATACCGGGTTGGAATTTGTGAACAATTAGAAGATCCAAAAGATGCCAAAGGATTAGTTGAAAGAGGACTTACTCAAATCATCAGTAAAGGAACAGTGATGAGTGGGGAAGCACTCGATGAAAAAGATTTTAACTATATTGGAAACATCTTAGATTTTGATCACGCCTATGCCGTTTGTTATTCCGATATTACGACCGGTTCTTTATCGGTTATGTTACTTCCTCATCAAGGAACCAAATTGGTTAGTGAAATCGTCTCTTTAAATATCAAAGAGATTGTCGCTTCTTCTAAAGTAGATCGAAGCATTATTCATATATTAGAAAATCAATTTAAGATTTTAGTAACGATTAGTGATGCCATAGAAGAAAATCCTGCTTATCAATCTGTTTATGCCGATATCACGGATGAACGGTTAAAAAAAGCGATTGAACATCTTCTTACCTATATAACAGAAACCCAGATGAAGTCACTAGACCATATGCAAAAGGCAGTTGTTCGAGAGACCAAAGACGTTTTAAAAATGGATATGCATACGAAGAGAAATCTGGAATTAACAGAGACTTTGCGATTAAAACAACGAAACTTTTCTTTGATTTGGCTACTAGATAAAACGAAGACAGCGATGGGTTCTCGGATGTTAAAAAGTTATATCGAAAACCCGCTAATCTCTAAAGAGAAAATCAATGAACGCTACGACATGGTAGAAAAACTCTCTGAGGAATTTCTTCTTAAGGAAGATTTAAAGGGACTCTTATATGAGGTTTATGACCTAGAGCGTTTAAGTGGTCGAATTGCTTTTGGAAATGCAAATGCTCGCGATTTGAATCAATTAAAGAATAGTTTAAAAGTATTACCGGATATTGCTAATATTTTACATGCTCTTTCCTATACGACTTTTGAACCGTTAACGGAATTATATGACCTTTTAGAGAAAAGTATCTATGATGATCCACCTATTAGTATTAAGGAAGGCTCTTTAATCAAACTAGGCTATTCGCAAGAACTAGATGAACTAAAAGATCTAAGAAAAGGGGGAAAAGATTTCGTCGCTCGGTTTGAGCAAGAAGAAAAAGAGCGGACCGGAATTAAAACGTTAAAGGTAGGATATAATAAAGTATTTGGCTACTATATTGAGGTATCGAAAGGGGCCGTTCATCAAGTTAAGGAAGAATATGGCTATGAAAGAAAACAGACACTCACGAACTGTGAACGCTACATTAGTCCTATTTTGAAAGAAAAAGAAGCTTTGATATTGAATGCGGAAGAGCGAATTATCGAATTGGAGTACCAATTATTTATTGAGATACGGGATAAGGTTAAAGAATTTATTCCACAGATTCAAGAAATTTCTAAAATTATTAGTGAGATTGATGTCCTTCAGTCTTTCGCAACGGTATCAGAAGAAAATAATTATGTAAGACCAAACTTAGTGGATAAAAGGGAAGTACGAATTTTAGAGAATCGTCATGCAGTCGTGGAAAAGGTACTCGAAAGTGAGTATGTCTCTAATGATATCTTGATGGATGAAAAGACGAATATTCTCTTGATTACCGGACCAAATATGGCTGGTAAAAGTACTTATATGCGACAGTTTGCCATTACTGTGATCATGGCTCAAATCGGTTGCTTTGTTCCTGCTAAAGAAGCAACGATGCCTATTTTTGATGCGATTTATACTAGAATTGGCGCTAGTGATGATTTAGTAAGTGGAGAATCAACTTTCATGGTGGAGATGAAAGAAGCGAATGATGCTGTCAGCAATGCGACGGAAAACAGTTTGATTCTCTTTGATGAATTAGGAAGAGGAACGGCTACTTTTGATGGAATGGCTCTAGCGCAAGCTATTATCGAATACATTCATGATGAAATTCATGCGAAGACGATGTTTTCTACCCACTACCATGAGTTAACCGATTTGGAAAATACGTTGGACCATCTTAAAAATATTCATGTCAGTGCCTATGAGGAAAATGGAAATATTACGTTCCTTCACAAGATTAAAGAGGGAAGCGTTGATAAAAGCTACGGTATCCATGTTGCGCGGTTAGCGGATTTGCCAAATAGCTTAATCGATCGCGCTACTAAGATTTTAGCTATCTATGAAAATAAAGAAAAGAAACGGGATATTAAGATTCAGGAGACACTTCCTCTTGATGATCTACTTCCTAAAGAGGATAAATTACGAGAGTTTGTCAATCATTTGAATCCTCTTGAGGTAACACCAATGGAAGCATTAAACCTACTTGTGGAGTTAAAAGAATTAAGTAAAAAGAATCTGTAAAGGAGGCGGTTATTTGCCTTCTTTTCTTGACTTTGTAAGGCTCTTTTTTTATAATGATAATAGGTGATAATATGAAGAATGATGGGTTTACTTTAGTAGAACTTTTGGGGGTCATTACCATCTTAGCGATTTTAGCGGTAGCTACCTTTGAAGCTTTAGATATTGTCAATCGGGAAAACAAAGAGAAAGCAGAAGATATTCAAAGAGATAGCATTTTAAGTTCTGCTATTTCCTATGTTCCAACTAGTAAAGTGGGATTACCAGATGTTGTGAAGGGAACGAGTGGATGTTCAACTGTTACATATCCTGGAGGGTCACCAGCTACCAATGTATGTGAGGTTAGAGTTACTCTTCAGTTTTTACACGACGAAGGAATTGTCGAAGAGACCGTTAAAAATCCAAAATTGGATAAGACGTTGAATATGGCAACTTCTTATGTATCTATCGTCAAAGTAACAGCTGCTACAAAATCACAATATCAAGATTTGAAAGGAAAATACGACGGAGAATATTTTTATCAGTTAACGGAGAATTATTTGGAGGGCTAATGAAAAGAAATGGGTTTACACTAGTAGAAATTTTAGCGGTTTTGGTCATTATTGGTATAATGGCATTGGTAACCGTTCCTGCTGTTACGAAATCGATTCGTGACGCTAGAAAAGAAAAAGACGATGTCAATATTGATACCGTTTTAAATGCTGCCTATGATTATGTTCAGAAAAATCCAAGTAGCTTACCAACATCGGAGGAACCAACCTCGAAGATATGTGCGACATCTCTCATTTGTGCAGGCCTTTTAAAAAGTGAGATCAATACCCAAGTCGAAGGGTTTGGCAGTCATGCGATTACGGTAACGTATTACCAAACAAAACCGGATACTATCCCTAATAGTAGCAAGTTTTTCAGCAATTATCTATTCACTTATGTAGAGGATAGTGGATGTGCTAGTACAACTTGTACAACCGGTTCTTAAAAGAGGGCAAAAAAGCCTTCTTTTTTTCTTTTTGTTTGGAAATTAAAGAAAAATTTGGTATAATGGTGTAAGGTGAAAAGTATGGCAAAATATGATGAAAGCTCAATAAAGATATTAGAGGGGTTAGAAGCAGTTCGAAAACGTCCAGGAATGTACATCGGATCAACTGACAAAAAAGGACTTCATCACCTAATATGGGAGATTGTCGATAACTCTATCGATGAAGTAATTAATGGATATGGAAAGAAGATTCGGATTATTCTTCATGCCGACCATAGTGTTTCTGTAGAAGATGAAGGTCGTGGGGTTCCGGTTGGAAAACACGCGTCTGGGAAAGATACGCCAGAAGTCATCTATACGGTACTCCATGCAGGAGGAAAGTTTGAATCGAGTGGATATAGTGTATCTGGAGGACTCCATGGAGTAGGTGCTTCCGTTGTCAATGCCTTATCAAAATGGATGAAAGTAACCATTAAAAGAGATGGCTATGAACATGTTATTACTTTTAAAGATGGGGGACATGTTGATCAACCATTGACGCGATTAGATAAAACGTCTAAGACGGGTACGAAAGTACAGTTTATGCCAGATCCAGAAATCTTTCAGACGACGATGTTTTCTTTTACAACGGTTTGTGAAAGAATGCAAGAAAGTGCTTTCTTATTACAAGGGTTGACGATTGAAGTAATCGATGAAGAAGATCAAAAACAAGAGGTATTTCACTATGAAAATGGATTGAAATCTTTTGTAGAGTATATTAATGAGGATAAAGATTGTCTTCATAACATCGTCGAATTTACGGGGGTGAAAAATAAAATTGATGTTGACATTGCCTTTCAGTACAATACTACGTATTCTGAGAGTATTATCTCTTTTGTCAACAATGTCAAAACGACAGATGGTGGATCTCACGAAGTCGGCTTTAAAACAGCTCTTACCAAAGTATTTAATGATTATGCCAAAGCAAATGGATTTTTAAAAGCCAAGGATAAAAACTTAGAGGGTCCGGATACCAGAGAAGGTCTTACGGCTGTTATCAGTTTAAAAATTCCCGAAAATTTGTTACAGTTTGAAGGACAGACCAAATCCAAATTAGGAACACCTGTTGCACGTACCGTTGTAGAGGCGATTACATCCGAAAAGCTAGAGTATTTCTTAGAGGAGAATAAAGAAGCCGCTACGAATATCTTAAATAAAATGCTTCGTAGTAAAGTAGCAAGAGAAGCGGCCAGAAAGGCTCGTGATGAAGCTCGAAATGGCAAGGATAAGCAGAAAAAGGAGAGGGTGTTAAGTGGAAAATTGACACCTGCTCAATCGAAGAACCCATCGATTAATGAACTATTCTTAGTCGAGGGAGATTCTGCGGGTGGTTCGGCCAAGACCGGAAGAGATAGAAAGTATCAGGCTATCCTACCTCTTCGAGGAAAGGTTTTAAACACCGAAAAAGCTTCTTTAGACGATGCTTATAAGAATGAAGAAATCAATACGATGATTCATGCGATAGGGGCTGGAGTAGGAAGTAGTTTTGAAATTGAAGATAGCAATTACGATAAGGTTATCATTATGACCGATGCCGATGTCGATGGTTCGCACATTCAAATTCTACTCCTTACCTTTTTCTATCGTTATATGAGACCGTTAATTGAACAGGGACACCTCTATATCGCGATGCCTCCTCTTTATAAAATTGAGTGTGGTAAAGAAGGAGAATATGCGTGGACAGAAGAAGATCGAAAGAACCTTTTGGAGAAATATAAAGGAAAACAGACTAAGACGCAACGCTATAAAGGTTTAGGAGAGATGGATGCGACCCAATTATGGGAAACAACGATGGACCCAAGAACCAGAAGTTTAATCAAAGTTAGTATTAATGATGCGGCTTTAGCTGAAAAAAGAGTATCCGTTTTGATGGGCGATAAGGTTGCGCCTCGAAAAGATTGGATAGAAGAAAATGTAGAATTCTCACTAGAGGATAACTATAAAATTGATTAGGGGGATGTATGAAAAAGAAACAAGAAGAAGAAAAAACAATCCTAGGAAAAATCTATGATTACACCCTAGAAGATATTATGGGGGATCGTTTTGGACAGTATGCGAAAGATATTATTCAAAATAGAGCCATCCCAGACGTTCGAGATGGTTTAAAACCCGTTCAAAGACGTATTTTATATGCGATGTTTCGCGATAAGAATACCTATGAGAAGGCTCATAAGAAATCGGCAACTGCTGTCGGTAATGTCATGGGTCATTATCACCCACATGGGGATTCTTCCATCTATGAAGCCATGGTTCACATGAGCCAGTGGTGGAAACAAAACGAATGCTATATAGACATGCATGGAAACAATGGTTCTATGGACGGCGATGGCGCTGCTGCTATGCGTTATACCGAGGCAAGACTTTCCAAGATTAGTGGAGAACTTTTAAAGGATATCGACAAAGATACGATTGAATGGGCTCCTAACTTTGATGATACCCTTTATGAACCCATTGTTTTACCGGCTAAATATCCAAACTTATTAGTCAATGGTTCTAAAGGTATCAGTGCCGGTTATGCAACCGAGATTCCTCCTCACAATTTAAGTGAAGTAATCGATGCCACCATCAAGCGAATTGATAGTCCAAATTGTCATCTAGATACGATTCTAGAGATTGTAAAGGGACCGGATTTTCCAACAGGAGCGATTGTCGAGGGTAAAAAAGAAATTGCGGAATGTCTAGAAACCGGTCGGGGAAAAATCGTCATTTGTTCGAAACATGAGATTGTCGAAGAAAAGGGCAAACGCCAGATTATTTTCCATGAAATTCCTTTCGAAGTGAATAAGGCTTTACTCGTAAAGAAAATATCGGATATTATTTACGATAAAAAAATCGAAGGAATGACGGAAATTCGTGATGAATCCGACCGGGAAGAAAAAGTTCGAATTGTTATCGATCTAAAAAAAGATGCCAATGCGGATAACATTTTAAACTATCTGTTTAAAAATACCGAATTAAAAATTAATTATAACTATAATATGGTCGCTATTGTGAATCGTAGACCAATGGTGGTTGGTATCCTAGATATCCTAGATGCGTATATTCGTCATCAAAAAGAAGTCATCACGAGACGGACAAAATTTGATTTGGAACATGCCAAAGCTCGTATGCATATTGTCGAAGGTTTGATTAAAGCTCTTGATATTCTAGACGAAGTTATTCATACGATCCGTCATAGTAAGAATAAACAAGATGCGATTGATAATCTCGTTAAAAAATATGAGTTTACGGAAAAGCAAGCCGAAGCGATTGTCAATTTACAACTATACCGTTTGACGAATACCGACGTCGATGTTCTAAAAGAAGAATATAATAATCTATTACTCATCATTCAAGGATTAGAAGCGATTTTAGCGGATGAGAATAAATTAAAGAGTGTTATGAAAGAAGAATTACGAAAGATTAAAAATGAGTATGGAACTCCTCGTAAGACCGAGATTAGAGATGAGATTACCGAATTTAAGGTAGATACCATCTCAATGATTCCAAAGGAAGACTGTGTCGTTGTGGTAACGAAAGATGGATATGTTAAGAGAGTTTCTTTAAGAAGTTATTCTTCTACCAATGAAAATACTATGGTAAAAGAAGGAGACTATGTCTTAGGCCTTTATGAGTTAAATACGCTAGATACGATTTTACTCTTTACGGATTTAGGAAACTATCTCTATGTCCCAGTCCATGAATTGCCAGATTTAAAATGGAAGGATATGGGAAAACATATCAGCAACATCATTCAAATTAGTTCTGGAGAAAACATTGTTGCTAGTATTCCGGTTACGAAATTTAGTGAAAAAGAAGCGATTACTTTAGTATCTCATGATGGGATGATTAAGCGCACTCTTTTATCAGATTTTAAAGTACAACGCTATACGAAACCGATGGTAGCGATGAAGCTAAAAGAAAAAGATACGCTAATTGGGGCTATTTTATCCAAGGGTAAAAATTTATTCCTCGCTACGCATAACGGATATGGACTTGCCTATGAAACAGGAGAAGTACCAATTACGGGAGTTCGTAGTAGTGGTGTCAAAGCAATCAGTTTGAAGAACGATTTTGTCGTTAGTTTTTCTCAATTTGATGATGCGGAATTCTTAGCCGTTATCACGACAAAAGGAACTGGTAAACGGGTGAAATTATCCGAGTTTGAAAAGACGAGTCGGGCCCGTAAAGGAATACAGATGATTCGTGATGTCAAGACCAATCCATACTATATTTTGAGAGCTTTTGCTCTTTCTCATAAACCGATGATTGGTCTAAAAGCCCAAAACGATATTACGGAAATCAAGGTAACAGAACTTCCAATTGCTGATCGTTATTCAACTGGTACGGCGATTACGAAACAAAAACTAGATGATGCTTATGTAGTTGCTGATTTAAAAGAATTTGAGGAAGAAGAAGAGGAAGAACCAGAAGTTTCCCTCAGCAGTGTAGATGAGAGAATCATGACCATTGATGACTTCCTTGATAATTTTGACATAGACGAAAAAAGATAGTTCAAAAAACTATCTTTTTTCATATACTAGGATAGGTGGTTCTATGTCAAAAGAAACGTTTAAAGCATTTGTTAGAAAACATCCGAAATTGGTTACTTATGTGAATCAAGGAGAGATGAATTGGCAAAAATTTTATGAGATGTATGACATGTATGGAGAGGATCACGAGGTATGGAATTCGTATTTGGTAGAGCCTAAAAAGGCGGAACCGAAAAAAGATTTGATGGAATATTTTAAAAATATCAATTTAGATTCCGTTCAAGAATCGATTGCGAGTATTCAACGAGTATTAGGGGTATTAGGGGATTTAGCGGTTGCGAAAGAAGAAACTCCTAAAAACATTCGAGAACCGAAACCTATCTATAAACACTTTGATGACTAATGCCTTATGAACTTCAATTAAAATTAAAAGAAAATCCCCTATATAAAAAATATTTACGGGAAAATAGTATTTGGTATAAGCGATTAATTCGTGACCCTTCTTCCTTTTCTCTTTTCCGCGAGGCGATGCGAAAAGATTATCAATTACGTCCTACTGATAAGCTTAATAAAGCAATGGATGCAATTACCTTTTTCTCTCAATTGATGAGTGCGATGCAGTCTTAAAAAGACTGCTTTTTCAATTGAAAAGAATGGTGGGGTATGATATAATTTTTTTGATAACGAAAGGCGGATAAGAAGATGCGGGTTATTAGTGGAAAGTACAAAGGAAAAAAGCTAGAAGGATTCACGGTTGAGGGAACAAGACCAACGATGGACCGCGTCAAAGAATCTTTATTTGCGATGATTCAGGGAAAAATAAAAGACGCTATAGTGTTAGACTTATTCGCTGGAAGTGGGGCTCTTGGCATTGAAGCTTTATCGAATGGCGCAAAAGAAGCATACTTTGTCGATTCTGGAAAAACGATTCAAAAAGTCTTAAAAAAGAATTTAGAAGAGATAGAAAATGCTCATAGTTTCGAAATGGATGCGAAAAGCGCTATTTCTCTTTTTCAAGAAAAGCAAATTCTTTTTGATATCATCTTTTTAGATCCCCCTTATTCTTTTAATCTCATTACGCCTACCTTACAGTTGATAAAAAGAATTTTAAAAAAGGGAAGTATCGTTGTTTGTGAGTATGAGAAGGAACGAATCGAAGGGGATACAGACTATACGTTGTGGAAAGAAAAGCAATACGGAGAAAAAAAGATTGCTATTTACATCTACTTACCATAGAAAGGATGTCTATCCTTTCTTTTTTTGTCGTATTTTGTTATAATGAATAAGAGAGGTAGGCGATAGAATGAAACGAAAAATTTTCCTATTTGGTTTTCTATTTGTTTTTTTCCTATTGCCTAAGAATGTTTTGGCTGATTATGAGGCTAAATTTATCGCAACCGGAACTTGTGATTTAAGGAGTAATTCAACCGGAAACTGTTTTTATAAAGATACGACTTTTCAAGAGTTAGTAAACAATGTCTTTTGGGTAGATACAGGAGATCCAGTTACGGTTTTATCAAGTAAAGCCCCAGTTCCTGCACCAACCAGTGGAAATGGTAGTGAATGTAAGACAACTTTTTCTTATGTCAATGTCAATACACGAAATAAGGATTATAAAGGATGGCTATGTACGGATAATCTTCATATTGCAAAAATCAGTGAAGAATTGCAAAAAGAATTTACAGAGGCTGGTTTTCCAGAGAGCTATTGGGAATCTTTAGCGATTCTAAAAGAAGCTCATCCGACATGGAAATTTGTAGCTGTTCAAACTAATTTGGAGTGGAAAGATGTCTTAGAAAATGAAAAAGGTTCGAAGAGTTTAATTCAATCGACGAGTTCTTCTACCCAAGGCTACTTATCGACAAAACCAGAACATTATAATTGGGATACGAATACATTTAAAGTCTATGATGGTAGTAATTGGCATGCGGCAAATGATGCGACGATTGCCTACTATTTGGATCCTCGAAACTTTTTAATCGATATGTATGTTTTCCAATTTGAATACTTAAGTTTTAATGAAGAATTACAGACGTTAGAGGCAATTACCAATCTTTTAGGAAATGCCTATATCGGTACATTCGCCCAGGATTTTGTCGATGCTGGAAAAAAGTATAACATCAATGCTGTTTTCTTAGCGGCTCGTTCTCGTCAAGAAATTGGAACGAGCACGACGCCAACGAAAATGGTAAGTGGAAAAGAGTTTACCTATACTTATCAAAATCCGAAAACGGGAAAAACAGAAACCAAGACTTTTTCTGGTTATTATAACTTTTTCAATATTGGAGCAACCGATGGAAAAGGCGCAACGGATAGAGGACTTTTCTATGCTACGGGATATAGTTCTGATCTAACTTCGCAGAGTAAAACCTATGGAAGACCATGGAATACTCCTCAAAGTGCGATTGCTGGAGGAGCAAACTTCCTTTCCAGTGGATATATTTCGGTAGGTCAAAATACGGGATATACGCAAAAGTGGGATATTGTAGGACCTAGTTATTATAACCATCAATATATGACAAATATTCAAGCACCTACGACGGAAGCAGATAAAACCTTTAGAACGTATGCTAGTATTGGCTTACTCGATTTTGCTTTAGAGTTTCATATTCCTGTCTATAAGAATATGCCAGAGGAAGTATCTAGTTTACCACCTCTTGGAAATCCTAACAATCGTTTAAAGAAGTTGACGGTGGATGGTACGCAAGTAGAAGGATTTGCTTCTTCTAAAATGGATTATCAAATGGTTGTTGAATACGAAAAGGAAAATGTTTCTATTGGGGCAACCCCAATTGTTTCTGCTGCTACGGTAACGGGAACGGGAACGGTTCCTCTAGATGTAGGAGATAATAAAATTACGGTTAAGGTAAAGGCTCAAAATGGCGATATTCAAGACTATACGATTACGATTAACCGAAAAGAAAAAGTAGATGAGGGAGAAATTGTTTATCCAACAGTAGAAGAAATTTTAAAGAAAGCCGAAGTCTCTACCAGAAATAACTATATCGTAAATCTTACGTTAACGACTAAGGTATCGGATTTCAAAGAAAAGATTTTAAAGGCTTCTTCTACTGCTAAAGTTACGGTAAAAGATGGAAGTAAAGAAAAGACTTCTGGCAATCTCATAACGGGTGATACCGTTACCATTACCAGTGGAGAAGAGACAAAAAGTTTTACAGTTGTTCTTTATGGCGATGTGAGTGGCGATGGACAAATTACCATTTTAGATTTATTAAAGGTTCAAAAATACTTACTAAAGACATCTAATTTAACAGGAGCTTATAAAGAGGCTGCCGATGTCAGCAAGGATGGCGAAGTGACCATTTTGGATTTATTAAAAGTTCAAAAACATTTATTGGGAACAAGCTATATTAGTCAAAAATAAGGAGGGGTATCATGAAAAGAATGCCAAAAGGATTATTATTTATTTTCGTCATTGGTTTATTTCTATTCTTTCCAACATCGCGGGCACATGCAGCTAGTGCGAGTATTCGTGTTACAGGTGCTAATAAGACAGTTGTCGTTGGAAATACAGTAAGAGCGACAATTACCGTTTCTTCTTCGACGAATTTAGGTAGTTGGAGTTTTGATGTGAAATACGATTCTTCTAAGCTAACATTTGTCAGTTCTAACTTAGAGGGAAGTACTAGATCTGTAGGATACGCTCCTAATGGAAGTACCAAAAGTAAAACTTACACCATTACTTTTCGGGCAAAAGCATCTGGAAGCGCGAAGGTATGGGTAGCAAACTCTTTGGTATATAGCTATGGAGAAGCAGAACTATCCTCTTCGAATGGTAGTTATACCTTCAATCTTATTACCCAACAACAATTAGAAGCTAGCTACTCTAAAAACAATAACTTAAGTAGTCTTAGTGTAGATGGTTATGAACTCCAACCAAAATTTTCAAAAGATACGCTAGAATATTCGCTAGAACTAGAAAACGGTGTTGAATCCGTAAAGATTAATGCCAAAGCAGAAGATTCTAAAGCGAGCATTAATGGAACAGGCGTCAAGCAACTAACAGAGGGAGATAACCAATTTAAGATTCGTGTCATTGCGGAAAATGGTACGACCAAAGATTATGTCGTCAATATTCATGTGAAAGAACTGAATCCGGTTTATGTCACCGTAGATGGGGAAGAATATACGGTTTTAAGAAAGACAGAAGGATTATCCATTCCTTCGACTTTTACCGAATCGACAACCTTTATCGAGGAAGAAGAAGTCCCTATTTTTGAATCGGAAATCACTGGATATCGCATTATAGCTCTTAAGGATAAAGAAGGACAAATATCTTTCTTCAAGATGGAAGAAAATGGGGGATATATTCCTTATCAAGAAACCACATTTAATGGCATTACGATTTTTGTTTTAACACCAAAGAAGGAAGATATTCCAAAAGGCTATGAAACGAAGAAGACTACTATAATTGATTTACGGGAAGTACCAATTTATACTTCTAAAAATGATACCTATCCATTAATTTATGGAATCAATATTGAAACAGGAAAAACGAACTGGTATTCCTATGATGCAGAAGAGAGGACTTTGCAGAAGTTTGATAATAGTCAAATGGAAGCATTAACCTTAAAAAATGAGCGCTTTCTACTTTTGATTGCTCTTTTAAGTGCTTCTAGTTTCCTCATTATTGTATTCCTATTAATCTATGTAGCAAAGGTAAAAAAACATATGGAAAAAGAGATGTAACATCTCTTTCTTAATATCAAAAAGAAGGATAGTTTTTATCCTTCTTTTTCTTGACAAGTAAATCCATCTAACTGTTCTTTTATGTAAGAGGTATATACTAATTTATCATCGACGATATAATTAAAATCCGTTGTTTCTCGTTTACTCTCTAAATAATCTCGAATCATATTTTTATATTCATTGATATCTAATTTTTTAAAATCAAAAGTAAGTGTTAAAACGTTATCTTCACTTGAAATGGTTAAGCCATCTGTTTCTTGGAAGAAAGCTTTCGTCTCTTCTAATAATTCTTCCGTATCAAAAGTTTCTTTTCTCGTAATAGAGATGATATATTCGTTTTCTGTTGTAATCAGAGAAGAAATATGATCTTCTTCTTTTTCACAAGTATAATTTTTTTGAACGATTTTCTCTTCTTTTGGTTGATCATTAGAAGTTTGTTTTTCTAATCCTTCATTCCAGTCATAAAATAAGTAAGCATTAGTTCCGATATAGCCTAGGATAATAAAAAGGTTTAGGAAAGAGAAAACTTTCATCCATTTTCGATTACATAAGATAGAAACACAGAAGAGAAAGACAATTCCTAATAGAAAAATGCTATCGATAAAAAGAAGCAGTTTTTCATCGTATTCCGTACCGATAACTAAATAGATGAAGAAAGCAAAACATCCAATCATAGAAATTCCAATCCATGTAATAGGATTAAAGGATGATTTTTCTTTTTCTAGTGGCTCGTCATAGAATAAGTTTTCTAAAGTATTTTGATCTATTTGATTAGGAAGATTAGCTGGAGAAGCCGAAACATCTATCGCTTTTTCAATTTCACCTACTTGAATTTCTTCCGTATTCGTTTCTGTAATAGGCGTGGAATCTTCAACCGTATTTAGTGGAGTAGGGGACTCAGCTGGTATCTCTTCTAATGGTTTTTCTTTGGTTTCTGGTTCTGGATTAGAAGGTTCTTGTGAAATGCGTTTTTCTTCTTCTTCCATTTTCGCTCTTCTTTCACTTCGTGTCATAGGTTCATTTTTATCATTATTCTTTTTCATACTATCCTCCATTATTATTATACAAAAAATAAAAAGAGAAATAAAGCCATTTTCTAGAAACCTTTTCTCCTTTACAGTATGGTAGTAAATTGACGAATTTTATGATATAATGAAATCGGTGGTTTTATGAATCAAGAACTCATTTTATACATTTTAAAATTGATTGTAATCCCATGTCTATTTGTTACCGTGGCGATTCCTTTTATAAAGAAATTAGCGGCTCATATCGGCGCTATCGATGAACCAAATGAAAGAAAGGTACATAAAGTCCCTATTCCTAGATTAGGGGGATTAGGAATTTATTTTGGCTTTTTATTGGGTTACATGTTATTTGGTAAAGAAGATGCTTTGATGAACTCCATTTTAATTGCTAGTTTTGTCATCGTTTTAACAGGGGTGATAGATGACATCAAACCATTAAAAGCATCTCATAAGTTTTTAGGACAATTGGTATCCACTTTGATTGTTGTCTTCTATGGAGGGCTATTACTTCAAAAAATTGATGCCTTTGGAATTTATATCAATTTTGGCATTTTGGCTTATCCTATTACCATTTTTTTCATTTTAGGATGTGTGAATTGTATCAATTTAATCGATGGATTAGATGGACTAGCCGGTGGGATTGCTTCTATCTTTTTCCTCACCATTGGCATTATTGCTGCTTGTAAGGGACAATATGGACTAGCTTTTCTCCTAGCATTTATCATGTTTGGATCTTGTCTTGGGTTCTTGTTTCATAATTTTTATCCCGCTTCTATTTTTATGGGAGATTCGGGATCGATGTTTTTGGGATTTATTATCTCTGTGATTACTCTTTTAGGATTTAAAAATATTATGATGACTTCTATTATCGTACCTCTTTTGCTTTTAACGATACCTATCTCTGATACCTTATTTGCAATTGTCAGAAGAAAGTTGAAGGGGGAAAGCATTTCAAAACCCGATAAAATGCATATTCATCATCAATTATTAAAAAGACATCTTAGTCAACGCACTACTGTCATTATTATTTATATCGCAACCGCTCTTTTTGCGAGTGCGTCTATCATTTATGTGTTAGTGGATGCTAAATTAGGATATATTTTATATGGTATTTTACTCTTCTGTATTTTCGTCTTTGCCTGTAAAACGGATGTTATTTTTGATCATAATAAAGTGGTAGAAGAAGTAGTAGTAGAAACTCCAAAGAAAAAGGAAGAATCAAAAACAAGTAAGAAAAAAGAAAGTAAAAAGAAAAAATCTTAAAGATTTTTTTCTTGTTTATGGGAAGTGGTGAACAAATGAAGAAAAGTAAAAAGACATTATCATTGGTCATTCCTTGCTACAATGAGGAAGGAAATGTAACGTTATTCTACGAAGCCTGTCAAAAAGCCTTTCAAAATTTTAATATGAATGTAGAACTTGTATTTGTAAATGATGGTTCTAAAGATGGAACCATGAAAGAATTGAAGAAACTAGTTTCTTTAAAGCAAGATAGATTTCTAATCAAGGCTATTAATTTTTCTCGTAATTTTGGTAAAGAAGCAGCGATGTATGCAGGATTAAAAAATGTAAGTGGGGATTATGTCACTATTATTGATGCTGATTTGCAGCAACAACCCGAGTTAATTTTAAAGATGGTAGACATTCTAGAAAAGGATGAAAATTACGACTGTGTATGTTACTACCAAGAAAAGAGAAAAGAAGGTAGAATCGTATCCTTCTTAAAAAAATCATTTTATAAAACGATATCAAAATTATCAAAAATTAATTTTGTCGACGGGGCATCTGATTTTCGAACATTTCGAAAATATGTAGTCGATTCTATTTTATCATTAGGAGAGAAAAATCGTTTTTCAAAGGGAATATTTAGCTGGATTGGCTTTCAAACTTATTATTTACCTTATGTTCCAGAAGCACGGGTTTATGGAAAAAGTAGTTTTAATATGAAAGGGTTATTCCAATATGCCTTTTCTGGTATCTTTTCTTTTTCTATCGCGCCAATTCGTTTTGTGACTTTTACTGGTACTTTATTTTCGTTGTTATCTTTTATCTATCTTTTTGTTGTGGTCATTCAAAAGTTATTCTTTTCCATTGATATTCCAGGATATGCCACTTTAATTGCTTGTCTTTTATTAATCGGCGGAATCATTTTATTTGCGCTTGGAATCATTGGGGAGTATATCGCTAGAATTTACGTGGAAGTCAAAGATAGACCAATTTATATTGCCAAAGAAATTTTAAGTAATAAAGAGGAGAATTTGCAAGATGAAGAATAAAAGTTTACTAGAAATAGGAAAAGAATTATTTCATAAATATGGGGAAATCATTCGTTATTTAGTGATTGGTGTGATGACAACCGTAGTATCTTTAGTTAGTAAATACGCTTTATTATTTACGATTTTAGATGCCAAAAATCCATTACAGTTACAAATATCTGTTGTTCTTTCTTGGATTCTAGCTGTTGCTTTTGCCTATGTTGCTAATCGTACCTTTGTCTTTCAAAGCAAGAATAAAAACATTTTAAAAGAACTTTCGATGTTTGTATCTTCCAGAATCGCAACCCTTGTGATGGAATCCGTGTTTCTTTGGTTTTTCATCACTTTCTTAAAATTGAATTCGGATTTCTATGTGGTTATTTGGACGATTGTAAGCCAAGTTTTAATCATGATAGGAAATTATGTTTTAAGTAAATTTTTAGTCTTTGCGAATAAGAAAAAATAAAAAAGATTGTGGTAATAAGTTTTTGTTATTATGAAACAAGGAGATGAAAATCATGAGGAGAATCATTCTTTCCCTTTCTTTTTTATTATTGATTACTATTTTATTTGTGTTTATCCATAATAATAAAGAATCTATCTTTTTTCCTGATAGTAGTCATTTGGATCAGGTGCCCAATGAGATGCCCGAATACTATTCATCTAATAAAATTTTAATCATTGGTGATTCTAGAATGGTTGGAGCTAGTAAAGTAGTTTCTTTAGATAATGTATTTTTTGTTGCGAAAAATGGAACAACCTGTAATTATCTTTGGGAAGAAGCTGTTCCTGAGGCAGAAGCTATTTTAAAGCAATATCCTGATGATCACTTTACCATCTTCTTAAATTTAGGCATTAATGATTTGGATAGATGGGAATGGGAGAATCGTCAAAAAGAAGTAGATAGTAAAACGATATGCGATGCGGATACTTATGCGGATTATTATATAAAACTAAAAGAAAAATGGCCTACTCACAATTTCTTTTTTGTATCTGTTAACCCGCTAGATGAGGATGTCTTAAAGTCTGGAAAATATAAAGACTTGAAAATGAGTACCAATCAAAAAGTGGAAGAATTTAATGCAAAAGTGGCAAGCAAAGTAACTGAAAAGGATACCTTTTACTGTGATACCTTCCATCAGCTAATCGATGAGGGATATGAAACTACTGATGGACTTCACTATAGTGAGGAAACTTACAAAGACATTATAGAGAAGATAGAAAAATGTAAAAGAGATATAGAAGCTGAAAGAGAATTCTGATTAAAAAGCTTTCTTAATTTAACATGAAAAGATATTCAAAGAAAAGGAGCTGTAATAAGAAATGAGAATAGTAGATTTTTATAAAAGGTTGAAAAAAGATTCTTTAAAAATGATGGATGCTTTTTTCCTTTTTTCCATTTTTTTCATTATGGGAATAGGTTTTCTTACGATTTTTTTAGAGCCAAAGGACAAGAGTAGTCTTGAAAATAGAGGACTAAAGAAATTTTCTCTTCCTACCATATCCACTTTTTTCAATGGACAATTTCAAGATAATCTAGAATCTGCTTATGCGGATCAATTCCCATACAGTAGAAAAATTAAATCCGTTATGGGAAACGTCTTAAATTTTATGGACTATCGAAGTATTCCAGAAAAGATATGTCAAAATCGCTATGTGGCTATCAACGAAGACCACGCTATCTTTAATTGTGCGGATACCATTCTTCAATTGCCTATAGATGCGGAACTTTACAAGGATAATATTGCAAACCATCTTTCTTATTATAATGAGTTGAATGCGTTAGCGGACACTTACTATTATGTATTGGAGCGTTCAAATGCTTATAATTTTGAAGAAGGAAAATTAGCGATTGATGTTTATGATATTCTTTCCAAAAATTTAAAGGGAAATTATCACATTGCCAAATTTGATCATAATACTTTTGAGGAGGTTAAAAAGTACTTTTATAAAGGAGACCATCATTGGAATTTATATGGTTCTTATTTAGGTTATTTAGAAATTATGAAAATGCTAAAACCATCAGATACTCCTTTAGTTCCTACTGGTATTGTGACGGTAAAAGGACAACCTTTTGTAGGATCAAATGCCAAAGAAACGAAACAATGGGACATTTCAGAACCATTTCAATACTATACATTTTCTCTTCCAGAACATGTTGTGTATGTAGAGGGAAAACTTCAAAATTATGGGAATTATGAAATAAAGAGTAACAATGTTCCATACTTTAATTACTATTCCAAGGTATACGGTAATGATGTATCTGAAATTATGTATGACTTCAATCAAGATGAAAAAGAAAATTTGATGATTTTGGCATCTTCTTATTCGAATCCAATTAACCGTTTAATTGCTTCGCATTTTAATCAAACTTTTGTGGTAGATATGCGGTTTTACAACAAAATTAATTTTGAAGAATATGTGAAAGCTCATCACATCACAAAAATTTTAGTACTCGCTTCTACCGAAGTAGTAGCATATGAAGATTTTAATAGAGCGGAGGTAGAATAATTATGTTGTTTAGTAGCTTGACTTTTCTCTTTTTCTTCCTACCGATTTTATTAATACTTTACTATATCGCAAAAGAAAAATATAAGAATGTTATTCTGTGCATTGCTTCTTTTCTCTTTTATGCTTGGGGTGAGCCAAAATACATCGTTTTGATGATGGTATCCATTATCGTCAATTATATCATTGCTCTTTTCATTGATAAATTTAAAAACCAAAGAATGAAGAAAAAAGGACTCCTTATCTTAGCGATAGTATTTAACATTTTCATGTTATTTGTCTTTAAATATGCGAACTTTTTAATTGATATTGTAAACTCTCTTTTCCATCTTCGTCTTGCTTCTTTGGAATTAGCGTTACCGATAGGAATTAGTTTTTATACTTTTCAAATTCTATCTTATGTTATCGACGTATATAGGGGAGAAGTAGGGGTACAGAAAAATATCATTACTCTAGGAACCTATATTTCCTTGTTCCCACAATTAATTGCTGGACCAATTGTCCGTTATAGTACGATTGAAGAGCAATTAAAAAAGCGAGATCATTCCTTAGAAAAGTTTACAAGTGGGTTGAAACGATTTGTAATTGGACTAGGGAAGAAGGTAATTATTGCGAATAACATGGCTCTTATTGCCGATACGATTTTTAATAGTGCGCATGTTACAGAATATGGCTTTTTGATTCTTTTAAGCGCTATTTTATCCTATACTTTCCAAATCTATTTTGATTTTTCTGGTTATAGTGATATGGCGATTGGACTTGGAAAGATGTTTGGATTTGATTTCTTAGAGAACTTTAATTATCCTTATATCTCTGAGAGTATCACAGACTTTTGGCGGAGATGGCATATCTCTTTATCGACTTGGTTTCGTGACTATGTATATATTCCTCTTGGAGGTAATCGTTGCTCTAAATTACGTTGGCTTTTTAATCTATTTGTCGTTTGGTTCCTTACTGGTCTATGGCATGGAGCTAGTTGGAATTTCATTATATGGGGATTGTATTTCTTCGTCCTATTATTAATTGAAAAACTATTCTTAAAGAAGTTCTTAGATCGTCTTCCTGGAATCATACGTTGGTGTTATGCTTTCCTATTTATCAATTTAGGATGGTTAATTTTTAGGGTAGAGAATGTTCAAAATTTATTCACTTTATTTTCTAATCTATTTTCACTCAAGAAAGGCGATTTATGGATGGATATTGCGCATAATTATTATTTATTAAATTATGTCTTTTATATACCAATTGCTTTTCTATGTAGTTTTCCAATTGTGAAATGGATGGACCATAAAATGTCTAGTGAATTTGGAAAGAAAATTCTTTCCAATATAGGACTATTAGTCCTATTTGTCCTTTGCATACTTTATCTTATTAATAATAGTTATAATCCATTTATCTATTTTAGATTTTAACTTGTTTGCTTATCCTTTCGTTATTTGATATAATAAAATAATATTAATTTAAGATTGAGGTGATTTATGAATAAGTCTTTTACGGTGTCGGTTATTATTCCCGTATACAAGGTAGAAAATTACTTAAGAGAGACAATTGAAAGTGTTATCCATCAAACCCTCGGATTCGATAAAATTCAATTAATTTTAGTGAATGATGGATCTCCGGATAATAGTGAGAAAATCTGCTTAGAATATAAGGAGAAATATCCAGATAATGTGGTTTATATTAAACAAGAGAATGCGGGGGTTTCTGCTGCTCGAAATCACGGCTTACGGTATGCGACTGGTAAGTATGTAAACTTTTTAGATAGTGATGATAAATGGGATAAAGAAGCTTTTAAAAAGGGTGTTTCTCTTTTAGAAAAGTATCCAGAAACAGGATTTGCAATCTACCCAATGAAGTATTTTGAAGGGTCTACAGCTTTCCATACATTGCATCCCATGTTTACGAAAACGAGACGTTATGATATTCGTGAAGATTATTCCCTTATTAAAATGAGTAGCTGTTCTATATTATTTCGAAGAACCGTTTTAGAAAATCATTCTTTTTCGCAAACATTAAAAGTAGCGGAAGATTCCAAATTAGTTACGGAAATTGCTTTAGAGAATCCCATTAATATCATGATTTCTGATTGTAATTACAACTATCGAAAACGAAAGAATCAATCTTCTACTATGCAATCTCTTTTGACAGATACAACCTGGTATTTGGATATTCCTAAGTATTTCTGGCAAGAAATAATTGATCTATCGATAAAAAAATATGGGAAAGTTTTAAAATACGTGCAATATATATTGATTTATGACTTACATTGGCGGTTAAGTACGGACCCTAAAAATTATTTATCAAAGAAAGAAGCGAATCAATATTATAAGTTACTTTTAAATACCATGAAGTTTTTAGATGATGAGGTAATTGCTTCTTTCTCAATGATGAAAATGCATGAGAGACTCTACTTTTTAAACTTTAAGCATCAGGATAATAAGGTATATCAATTAAAAGATCATACCGTTTCTATCGAGGATTCTACCATTTGCGATTTTTCTAATTTGCCAGTTACCATTGATACTGTTTTTATCGAAAAAAATGTTATGCAAATTTATGGAAAGTTACCGCTTATTCCTCATGTTTTAGAAGATGTTGTGATGGAAGATGAGAAGGGGAAGACGTTTTCCTGCGAGCATTATGATTTAGCAACGACAGCTAAAAATTTCCTAGCCATACAAAAAGAATTAAATTTTCCAACCAAAGGATTTCATTTTTCTATCGATTTATCCGATTCAAAATGTTTGTCACTGTATGGGGTAAAAGGAAAAAAACGGATTGGTTTGAATTTAACTTTTAGTTATCATTGCCATTTTAATAATGAGTTTGATAAACTTTATTTACGTGCCAAAGATTACTATGTTCGTGCTTTTGATAATCATTTTTCCATCTATAAAAAAGGGTTTAAAAATTCTATCAAATTAGAAACGTCTTGTTTGGTTGGCATTTTAAAAGAAAAGAAATTCAAGAGTTTTATTTATCGCTTTTTAGCTTTAGTTCTTGGTGCCTTCAAACGAAAAGAAATATGGATTTTATCTGACCGAGTAGCGGCGGCAGAAGATAATGGACAAGCCTTTTTCGAATATTTGAATACGATTCACGATAAGAAGCGAAAATTTTACTTCGCTATTTCGAAGAATACGAAAAGTTATCAGGAATTAAAAGCAAAGTATAAGAACGTAATTGGCTATAATTCTTTTAGACATAAATTGTTACATTTGAATGCGGATAGAATTGTATCTGCTCATGCCGATCAAATTGTCATTAATTTGTTTGGAAAGGGAAAGTACTATTTATCCGATCTATATCGTTTTAAGTACGTCTTTTTACAACATGGAATTACGAAAGATGATTTATCGCCATGGTTAAATATTAACAGCATTATCATTGATTTGTTTATTACTTGCGCTAAAGAAGAATATCGTTCTATTTCTTCTGGTAACTATTGTTATGGCTTTCCAAAAGAGTGGGTAAAGCTAACGGGACTTGCTCGTTATGATAAGTTACTGAAACAGGATTGTGATCTTAAAAAACAAATCCTCATTATGCCAACTTGGCGGACGAAATTGGCAGGAGTTACGAATAGGCAAACAGGAGAAATTTTCTATAATAGCAAGTTTAAACAGACGGAATATTTTAAGTTCTATAATAGTCTAATTAATGATAAGCGTTTAATTAAGGCAGTGAAGAAAGCAGGCTATCGTATTAAATTTATTCCACATAATAATATGAAAGCTCAAATTTCTGATTTTGAAAAAAATGAGTATGTAGATTTTTTAGTAGATAATGTAAAATATAGCCATGAGTTTAAGGAAAACAAATTGTTAGTAACAGACTATTCTAGTGTTGCCTTCGACTTCTGTTATTTAAAAAAGCCAGTCATTTTTTGTCAATTTGATCGAGAGGATTTCTATGCTGGTCAAATTTACGATAAGGGATTTTATGATTATGATAAGGATGGTATGGGACCAGTAACGCTTACTTTAGAAGATACGGTAGATGCGATTATTAAGGCGATTGAAAACGATTGTATCTTGGAAGAAAAATATAAGAAGAGAATTGAAAAATTCTACGAATATATCGATCAAAATAATTGTAAAAGAATTTATGAAGAAATTTTGAAATTGGCAGAGAGGGAATAAATCTCCCTCTTTTTTCATGTCGATAAAAATGTTATAATGGAAAAAAGGATGGTGCTGAATGGTAAAAGTCTCAATAATTGTACCAGTATATAACGTAGAGAAATATTTAGCGAAATGTCTTGATTCTCTCGTTTCTCAAAGTTTAAAAGAAATAGAAATTATTCTTGTGAATGATGGTTCTACGGATAACAGTAAAAAAATCATTAAATCTTATCAAAAAAAATATCCTAATCTCATTCAATCGATTGAAATTCCAAATGGTGGAGTAGGAAACGCTAGAAATGTAGGATTAAGGAAGGCCAAAGGAGAATATATTGGTTTTGTTGATAGTGATGATTATGTAGATCAAGATATGTATTTAAAAATGTATCAACAAGCGAAAAAAAATCATTCCGATGTTGTTACTTGTGGTTATTATACGGTTACCGGAAACACTTTAAAAGAAAAGAGAACGGAGAAAGTAGACGGCTTTGATGAAAGCGTAGTAGAAAATCCGGATATTATCGTGAAATCGACTGTTTTCTGTTGGGCTCATATTTATAAGAGAGACTTCCTTTTCAAGAATCATATCGAGTTTACAAGCCATAAGGTATTTGAAGATTTATTGTTTGTCTATAAAACTTATCGATGGGCTAATAAGATATCCAAAGTTTTTGAACCTTTATATTTCTATGTTACCCGTGATGATGGGACTTCTCTAACGCAAGGATTTTCGAAAAAATATTTTGCTTTCTTTGATGTTGCTTCCTTATTGATAGAATATTATGGCGATGCGATTCCCAAAGAGTATTTAACTTATATATTTTTAAAACATATTTTTGCTCGTTTTAATACGAAGGTTACTTGGAAGGAATTACCAATTAAAAAAGAATTTGTGGATGAATCTTTTTCCCTTTTAAATTCTTTTGATTCTCAGTGGCACCACAATTTTTATTTTAAAAATACACACTTTTATTACTACTGGAAATCTTATTGGTTGTTAAAGCCGCAAATCCATGGAAAGAGGAAATAGTGTTGCTTCTCATGTATTATTTTGTTATAATGACGATAGGAGAGATTTAGATGACAATCTTTTTATACTTGCTAAAAATACATTTGATTTCGGTTTATTTTTTTATCAAACTTCTCCATAGAAGAAAAAATCAAGTCTTCTTTTTGAGTCGACAATTTGATGAACCATCACTCAATTATCAAGCAATCATGAAGAGGCTAGAGGATGAAAAAATTCCTTATAAATTTATTTGTAAAAAGGTAAATGCTAATATTAATGATAGCATTAGAACGCAGGGAAATTATTCTAATACTTTTTCTTTTTTGAAAAAAACATTTTCTCATTTTCACTCTGCTCTTGGCTATTATTTTGACTTATATAAACAAATGCGATATATTGCGCAATCCAAAGTTGTCATTGTCGATGGCTACAATTTACCAGTTAGTTTATTAAAACATAAAAAAGGAACAAAAGTCATTCAAATGTGGCATGCGTTAGGAGCTATTAAACAGTTTGGTTATCAAACGATAGGAAGAAAAGATGGTATTTCTCCAAAAGTTGCTAAAATTCTAAAGATGCATGCAAATTATGACTACGTTTTATCTGGCAGTGTTGGAATGAATCCATTTTTTGCAGAAGCCTTTCATGTAAACGAAGAGAAAGTGTTACCGATTGGAACCCCGACGGTTGATTATATGCGAATGAAAGATAAAAAAATAGCTGCTAAAATAGCAAAAAAATATCCATCTATGAAAGAGAAAATCAATGTTTTATATTCTCCTACGTTTCGCAATGATAAACGCCAAAATTTAGAAGAATTAGTAAAATATTTTGACTTTGAAAAAGCCAATTTGCTTATAACATTCCATCCTAAAGTGGAGAATAGTATTGCGGATGATCGAATCTTAGTGATTGATCGGGAAGAATTTTCTACCTTTGATATTGTAAAAATGGTCGATTATGTAATTACCGATTATTCGGCTTTAATGATAGATGCCGCCGTAGCCAATAAAAAAATATTGTTATATGTTTATGATTATGAAAAGTATGAAGAGGATAATGGACTTAATATCCATTTATTAGAGGATTACCCTCATCTCGCTTCTAAATCTGGTAAAAAAATTGTTGAGACCATTTTGAACAATCTTTATGATGAAAAAGAATATAAAGCATTTAAGGCAAAATACGTTCCTAATATAAAAAGCAGTACAGAAGAAATCATGAAATTAATAAAGGAGTGTTTATATGAGTGAAATGGAAAATTCGAAAAGTTCGATAACTAAAAAAGCTACGAAAAAGGCAAAAAAAATTGCTGGGGATGTGGCAAAGAAAAGCAAGTTTTTACGTAAAATTATGCGGAAAGGAATGGCCATGGAAAGGTCTAGCCGCTATAAAAAATTTTATAATAAATATGAAGTAGATGATCATCTTATTCTCTTTGAAGCTTTTGGAGGAAGAAACTATACTTGCTCGCCAAAGGCAATTTATGAAAAAATGATTACTATGGATGAATTTCAAGACTATAAGATGGTGTGGGCGTTTACCAATCCAGCTGATCACGAAGTAGCTCCTTTTCAAAACTTAGAAATTGTGAAAAGTGGTTCTGATGATTATTATAAATATTGTTCTATGGCGAAGTACTGGATTGTAAATTCTATTATGCCAGAAGCAGTTGAAAAAAAGGAAAATCAAATCTATGTCCAATGTTGGCATGGAACGCCATTAAAACGATTAAGATATGATATTGAAGTAAATGGAGCGGTTTTGAATACGGTAGAAGAAATTAGAAAAAGAAATGATATTGATGCTTCTCGGTTTGACTTTTTTATTTCTCCTTCTAAGTATTGTACCGAGAAATTTACTTCCGCTTTTAATTTAAAAGCTTTGGGAAAAGGCGACATCATGATTGAAAAAGGATATCCTAGAAATGATTTTCTATTTGGAAAGTCAAAAGAAGATATCGAGGCTATTAAGAAGAAGTTAGGAATTCCAAAAGGGAAAAAAGCTATTTTTTATCTTCCTACTTTTCGCGATAATCAACATACCTCTGGGGTAGGGTATACCTATAATTTAGCTATCGACTTTGATCGATTAAAGAAGAAATTTGGTAAGAAGTATGTTATTTTATTCAGCCCTCATTATTTTATTGCTAATACCATTGACTTATCAAAATATAAAGGATTTATTATTAATGTTGCGCACTATGATGAAATTAATGAATTGTATTTAGCGAGTGATATCATTATGACGGATTATTCTAGTGTTTTCTTTGATTATGCGAATTTAAAAAGACCAATGTTATTTTATATGTATGATTATGATGATTATAAAGGAAATTTAAGAGACTTTTACATTTCTCTGGATGAACTTCCTGGACCAATTGCTAAAACCCAAGAAGAATTGGAATACAATTTGGAAAATATTGATACGATATTTCCAAAATATCAAAAGAAGTATGAAAAGTTTAATAAAAAGTTTAATTATTTAGATGATGGGCATGCCAGTGAACGAGTAATTGCTGAAATATTTAAAGGAGTGATAAAATGAAAAAAGTTTTAACGTATGGAACCTATGATTTAATTACACCAGGACATATTGAACATTTAAGAGATGCAAAAGCCATGGGAGACTATCTCATTGTGGGAGTATCCACAGACGAGTTTAATGCTATTAAGCATAAAAAGGCATATTTGACCTATGAAGAGAGAAAATTTGTCTTAGAAGCAATTAAATATGTAGATGAGGTTATTCCTGAAAAAGAATGGGATCAAAAACCAGATGATATTAAAAAATACGGCGTAGATCTTTTAGTAATGGGAAGCGATTGGGAAGGTGACGAGAGATTTGAATCTTTAAGAAAATACTGTGAGGTGGCTTATACCAAACGTCCTTATACTTGGTCTTCTACAGAATTCCGTAAACATATTGATGAATATACTAGTGATAAATAATTGTCATTTCTTTTGAAGACGTATCATATAGTAGTATAAATTTGACAATTTCTGTTAAATTTGATAAAATGATACTCGTTGGTGGCACATTATTCTAGTCAATAATGTCTATTGAGAAGACAGAATTAAAACGCTGTTAAAGAGCACATCTGTGAAACTTCTGGTGTTTGCTTCTTACGCCCAGTTTGGGGTGGATGCTGGAAGGTAGAGTGTTGGGCGTCCGTAATGGCATACGCAAATGACCCAGCATTCATGGAGACCATACCATGTGTTTTACCATTGATAAAATACAGTTATGGCGTGAACCTATCGCGTGGCGAAAGTTATGGGTAGTGTAGCTTGTCTTGCGTGGTATATGGGGATAATTGTTCAACTTACCTAGTTTATAGCTAGAATTAGTTAAGTATCGCTATTTGAAACATATATTGCAAAAAAGAACTAACAATAGACGATTGGTGAGGAAAACTCCTAGAGTGTCATTAATATAGGATTGCAGTGCGTACTAAGTGGTAATCAAGCCATATATATGGAAACAATATATTAGTTTTCTTAAAGGGGAACCGCAACCATGGTAACGTGATGTGGAAACTAGAGAAATTCTGCTTGACCTATGACGCAAAGTTAACTATGTTAATCGCCATTTTTCGAAGTAAAATAAAGGACTTTGTCCTTTTTTTCGTGCCTTGAATTCGCTTAAAAATCATGTTATACTAACACTAGGTGGCAATATGAAGAAACGTGTTTTAGGATATAGTTTACTACTGTCTTTTTTCTTTTTACTCATAGCAACGAAGTCTTCTCCTCTTTATGTATTAAATGACTGGGGGGATGCGAATACTTTTTTTACTATGGGTAAGGGAATGATGAATGGACTAGTTCCTTATCGTGATCTATTTGAACAGAAAGGTCCTATTTTATATTTTCTCTATGGAATAGGATATCTCTTATCTCATCAGAGCTTTTTTGGAATCTTTATCTTAGAAGTTTTAGCGTTTACGCTTGTTTTAGTATTTTTTTATAAGATTTTAAAACTCTATCATTATGAAAACAGTTTTTATCTCAGTGCCCCTATTTTTTTAATGCTGATATTAACTATGCGTTCCTTCTTTCATGGAGGATCGGTAGAGGAGTTTTCATTACCTCTTATTATGATTAGTCTTTATCATGTTCTATTCTTGCTAAAAGAGGATCGTTATCAAAACGCTAAAATTTATTATTTAATCGATGGTATTCTAGCGGGAATGATTCTTTGGATGAAATATACGTTACTTGGCTTTTGGATAGGGTATGGACTTCTTTTTCTCATTCTATTCATCAAAAATAAAAACTGGAAAAAGCTTTTTTCTTTTCTCCTCTGTTATTTAGGGGGCATGATTTTGGTAACCCTACCAGTTCTTCTTTATTTTGGATATCATCATGCTTTAGGAGACTTGTGGCATACGTATTTTTATCTCAATATTTTCTTATATCATGCAGAGTCTATGGCTCAAAATAGTCTTCTTACAAAGATAGGAATTATCTATTATCTATTACTCGTCAATTTCAAGAATCATCTTTTTTATACAATTGGTTTGGGATTAGGAATTATCTTTCTTTTTCGCGATAAATCCCTTTCTAAAAAGAAATGGGCCTTTCCACTTTTGTTTCTTCTACTTTATTTTTTTGCCTATTTAGGATGTGTTAGTTACCGCTACTACTTTCTCATCATGGCGCCTTTTCTCGTTTTTGGAATGTTAGAGATTATTCATTATGGTGAGAAACATCAGCTCATTAAAAATGCTATGTTGATCTTTCTTCTTCCCCTTACTTTTCTTGGTGTATATGCCTTGAATGATAATATTTCGAGTCTTACATTAAAAAAAGAAGATTATGCGCAGTATTTATTTCTAGAGGAAATCAATAAAGTAGAAAACCCAAGCATTCTCTACTATGGAGGAATTGATGCAGGCTTCTATTTAACCGCCGATATCCTTCCTCGTGAAAAATATTTTTCCAAGATTAACATTAATTATGCGGTTTATCCCGATAATTTGGATGCGCAACGTCAGGCCATTCAAGAAGGAAAAGTAGATTTTGTAATCTTTAGAAAAGAGGAGGGGGACATGGTAGAGGATAGCTATCTATCTAATTTGTTAGAAAAATATCAACTGGTTACCTCTCATACCCAGAAATACGAGATTTGGGATGTTACCTATTTCCTATATAAATTAAGAGAAACTTAAGAGTTTTCTAAGATTATCAAGTTGAAAGAAGCTATTAGATGTGTTATACTAAGAGCAGTGGGAGTTATGAAACAAGAAAAAACAAAAATTGTTATTTATTCGCTTTTCCTATCTGCTTTCTTTTTATGGATAGGAACAAAATCTTCTCCTTTATATGCGATGAATGATTGGGTAGATGCGAATGCTTTTTTTACGATGGGAAAAGGATGGATTCATGGTCTCATTCCCTTCAAAGATTTATTTGAACAGAAAGGACCAATTTTATATATTGTCTATGGGATAGGTTATCTTCTATCTCATAAAACTTTTTTTGGAATTTATCTTATCGAGATAATATCCATGACCTTTTTCTTATCTTATTTTTATAAAATTTTAAAACTTTATCACTATGAGAAAGGCTTTTATATTGCCTCTCCTTTTGTGATGGCAGTTCTTTTAACGATGTCAGCCTTTGTCCATGGTGGGAGTGTAGAAGAACTTCTCTTACCATGTTTTGCAGTTAGTCTTTATCACTTTTTACTTCTTATGAAGGATAAGAAGTATTTGGAAGAAAATCGGAAGATTTATTATATTGAAGGATTAATCGTCGCGATAGTACTTTGGACGAAATTTATCCTGTTAGGGTTTTGGATTGGTTTTGTCTTTTTGCTTTTTATTTTCTTTGTCAAAAATCATAAATGGAAGTTGTTAGGACAAGCAATCCTCTATTACTCCTTAGGACTGTTGACGATTACTTTGCCACTTCTTCTTTATTTTGGATATCATCATGCTTTAGGAGATTTATGGCATACGTATTTTTATTTGAATATTTTTCTTTATCCTAATAAGGGAGAAGTCATTACGATAGGAAATCGGTTTTATCAATTGTGGAAGATTTTTAAAGGAAATATTTTTGAAAACGCTATTTTTTCCTTCTCTTTATTGGTAGGATTGCTCTTTGTTCTAAAAGATAAACTAGTTTTGAAGAGAAGTTACAAAGTGACCATTTTTGTTCTATTCTTATCTACCTTCTTTTTCAACTATATCGGTTTAAAGAACTATCGTTATTATTTCTTTGTGATGGCGCCTTTTGTTGTTTTCTTTGGATTGTTTGTTGCTAGACTAGCGACCAAAACGATTTTTCCAACGCGTTATCTCGTGATTATAACGATTCCTATTTTATGGATATTTGTCTATGCTTTTGGACCCAATATTTATTTTTTAAAGTTTCAAAAAAGCGATTTAGCTCAGTTTCGTTTTGCGGAGATTATGAACCGGGAAGAACATCCAACCTTGTTAAATTATGGTAAAATCGACGGAGGATTTTATACGGTTGCGGATATTTTACCTACGGAAAAATATTTTGAAAAAGTAAATATCAATTATGAGGTATTCCCAGAAAATAAAGATTCTCAGATAGAAGCGATTAAGGAGAAGAGAGTCGAGTTTGTCGTTGTTCGCTTAGGAGATAAAACAGATAGACGGAATCATCACATTCCTTATTTAAATGAAAACTATGAATTTGTAGATGAGGTATATCAGGAATATGACCATAAGCCTGTAAAATATGTGCTATACCAATTGAAGGAGGATTTATGAAAAAAGAATTAATTTCCATTGTCGTTCCCTGCATGAATGAAGAAGAAAATATTTTTCCATTTTATGAAGCGGTCAATGAGACAATGAAGACGATGAAAAATGTAGCCTATGAAATTTATTTTGTCAATGATGGGTCAAAAGATCACACGCTTGATAAAATGCGCGAACTTGCTAAAGAGAAGAAAAATATTCATTACATATCCTTTTCTCGTAATTTTGGTAAAGAAGCGGCTATGTATGCTGGCTTAAAAGCGGCAAAAGGGGATTATGTAACGATTATGGATGTCGATTTACAAGATCCACCACGATTATTGATCGAGATGTATCAATCTATCAAAGAAGAAGGATATGACTGTGTGGCGGCGAGAAGTGTTAGCCGTAATGGATATTCTTTCCTTCGTAAAATTTTTACTGGCTGGTTTTATAAAATTATTGCGAAAATTTCTAGTGTGGAGATGGTTGCGGGAGCGAGAGATTTTCGCTTAATGCGAAGAAAAATGGTCGATGCCATTCTAGAAGTTCAAGAGTATAACCGTTATTCCAAAGGCTTATTTAGTTTTGTTGGTTTCGATACGAAATGGATTGAGTTTGAAAATCAAGAACGAAATGCAGGTGTTACCAAATTCAATTTCCGTAAACTATTTGCGTATGCTATTGAAGGAATTGTCGGTTTTTCTACCACACCTTTGCTAATCGCAGCTTTTTTAGGAATCTTATTCTGTTTTGTTTCCTTTATTGCCATTATTGTGATTATTGCGAAAACCCTTATTTGGGGAGATCCTGTTGCGGGATGGCCTTCCACGATTTGTATTATGTTTTTCTTAAGTGGAATTCAACTTTTCTGTACCGGTATTATGGGGGAATATATGGCTAAAACATATTTAGAGACAAAGAAAAGACCAATTTATATCGTGAAAGAAACAGAAGAGGATATCCTTCCTAACATTGACAAATAATGGAAATTTCGGTAGAATGTCTATGTGGTTAAGAGGGATAAATTGAAAACAAAAGAGAAGAAAAAACTAGATGTATATGAAGAGAAAAAAAGGAAAAAATGGGAAAATTATAAATGGTCCTTGAAGCTAACCATCCTTGCTTTTGCCATTTCTTTTTCTTTCTCCTTTTTATCAGAAGTAGCCATGAAAAATGCTAGTTTACTGATTAGTTCGATTATTGTATTATGCTTTGTTTTAATTGGTGTTTTATTTGATATGGTAGGGATGGCTGTTGCAACTGCAGCTGAAGCGCCTCTTCATTCGATGAGTTCAAGAGGAATAAAATCAGCCAAAGTAGGAGTTATTTTAAAGAGAAATGCCAATAAGGTATCTAGTTTTTGTCAGGATGTTATTGGGGATATCTGTGGGATTATCTCAGGTTCCGCTGGTGTTGTCATCGCCACAACAGTCTCTAGTATGTGGGATATCTCTTTACTTCTTTGCTCCTTGATAACAACCGCAACGATTGCGGCCTTGACGATTGGCGGAAAAGCTTTTGAAAAAAATATGGCCATTCAAAAGAGTAATGAAATTTTGAATCGCTTTGCCAAAATACTAGGTGTTTTCTACGTAGGAAAGTAGGGTGTTATGAAAAAGTTTATCAATAATATTAAAAAGTATTATAAGTATGCTATCTATTCGGCAAAAGCCGAATTGAAAAGTGAAGTAGCTGATTCTTACTTGAATTGGCTTTGGTGGATTATTGAACCTCTATGCTTTATGCTTATCTATACGTTTGTCTTTGGTGTTGTCTTTGAAAACAACGAGAAATATTTTGCTTCTTTTGTTTTCATTGGATTATCCGCATGGGAATTCTTTAATCGAATGATTACTGGTAGTGTAAAGCTTATCATTAATAATCGTGATTTGGTTACGAAAGTCTACATACCAAAGTATATTTTACTGTTATCAAAATCCTTTACTTATCTATTTAAACTAGGAATATCCGTCCTCATTTGTATTGTTTTAATGTTATTTCAGCATGTTCCTTTTACATGGACCATGTTGCTTGCGATTCCTATTTTTGTCGTTTTATATATCCTAAGTTTTGGAGCTGGTATGATTTTAATGCATTTTGGTGTTACGCTAAACGATTTAGCCAACCTAACCAATATTGGTCTTAGAATGGTATTTTACCTATCTGGTGTCTTCTTTGATATTAAAAGTAGATTAAAACAACATCCAAAATTAGTAACACTTCTTTTGAAAGTAAATCCTGTTGCTTTCCTTATGAGTGAATTGAGAAGTGTACTGCTATATAATAGGCTTCCTAATTTCTTAATCTTGGGAATTTGGCTTGTCATTGGACTTCTTTTGTGCATGATCGGTGTTCATGTCATTCATAAGAACGAAAATAGTTATGCGAAGGTGATTTAATGAAAAAGAATAGTTCTAAAAAAGAAGATGTTGCTATTACCGTCAAAAACTTACATATCACTTATCGTGGGTTAAAGAAGACATCGATTCGTGCTATTTGGACAAAGATGGGGTCAAGAATCGAACGCTTTCACGCTTTAAAAGGAATTAGTTTTGAAGTAGAAAAGGGAAAAATTCTAGGCATTATCGGGAAAAACGGTTCTGGAAAATCAACGATGTTAAGAGCAATTGCGGGAATTTTCTCTCCTGATAAAGGGTCTATCGACCTTCATGGAAATACGATTTCTCTTCTTTCTATCGGTGTAGGATTCAACAAGAAATTGACGGGAAAAGAAAATATCTACTTATCGGGAATGCTTTTAGGTTTCTCAGAGGAAGAGATTAAGGAAAAAGAAAAAGAAATTATTGCGTTTGCCGATATTGGAGATTTTATGGATAAACCCGTAAAAACGTATTCTTCTGGAATGTATTCTAAACTAGCTTTTGCGATTACAGCTATCTTAGAGACGGATATCATGTTAATTGATGAGGTCTTGAGTGTTGGAGATGCGCAGTTCAAGGAGAAAAGTTATAACAAGATGAAAGAACTTATCTCGGATGAAAATCGTACCGTTATTATTGTTTCTCACAACCTAGATACCATTCAGGAGTTGTGTGATGAGGTATTATGGATTAATGATGGCGATTTTATGGAAATGGGACCAGTCGAAGAGGTTATTCCAAAATACAAAGAGTTTATGGAAAACATGAAAACTACGAAGACTTCGTAGTTTTCTTTTTGATTACTTTACACTATTTTTTGTAAAATTTATCAAATAGTTACTTTTTTGTTTGAAATGAGTTCTTTTTTGCTATAATGAAGATAGAAGGTAGCGTACTTGTTACTTTACATTATTGAGGTGAGAAAATTGAGTATAATCATGGATGGAGAAGCATTAAGCTTAAAAATACAAGAGGAACTGAAACATAAATTAAAAAGTTGTATGATTCGCCCTAGTGTTGCGGTAATACAAGTGGGAAGTGATCCTGCTAGTGATTCCTATATTAAGAGAAAAGAGAAAGCTTGTAATGCGGTAGGAGTATATTTTAGACATTTTAAGTTTGAAGAGGATACCCCAGAACTAACCATTATCAACAAAATTAAAGAGTTGAATAATGATGAATATGTAAATGGGATCTTGGTTCAACTTCCACTTCCAGACCGTTATAACGAAAAAAGAATTTTAAATTCCATCAGCAATAGTAAAGATGTCGATGGACTGACAGATATTAATACGGGTAGAATGATCAATGGAAGAAAAACCCTTGTTCCTTGTACTCCTCTTGGCGTGATGCGAATTTTAAAAGAGTATGAAATTTCTCTAGAGGGAAAACATGTTGTCATTGTCGGTAGAAGTAAGCTTGTCGGAAGACCTCTTATTACTCTAATGTTAGGGGAAAACGCAACAGTTACCGTATGCCATAGCAAGACCGAGAATCTAAAAGAAATAACCAAGCAAGCCGATGTTTTAGTCTGTGCGGTCGGTTCTCCTAAAATGATCACAGCAGACATGGTAAAAGAGGGCGCTGTCGTAATAGATGTAGGAATCAATCGAGTAGATGGAAAACTCGTTGGAGATGTCGATTTTGCGAAAGTAGAGAAAAAGGCATCTTATATTACTCCTGTTCCAAAAGGAATTGGACCAATGACAGTTGCTATGTTACTAGAAAATATTGTTACCTGTTATGAGAATAAACCAGCAACCAAATAAAAGCCACTAATTGGATAGTGGCTTTTTTTCTTCTGCTTTTTGAGCTTCAGCGATACTCTTTAGTTCTTCTTGTAAAGCTTTTTTTTCTTCTTCTAGAGAAATTTTAAGTGGTCCTAGTTCTGGGTTCACAATCCAAATGGTATCTCCCGCTTGAAGGATTCGACCAGATGAATTCTTTTCAAGAATTTTTTGAGTTAAGATAGCCGTTTCTCCTTGCGACCCGCTTGCTTTTGCTGCTAAAGAAGAAATCGTATCTCCAAATTGAACGGTGTATTGAACCCAATAGTTATTTTTTTCAATATCGCTAATCTGACTTTGTAAAACAAGTGTTTGAATATAATGGGGATTAGCCTCGTCTACCATAACCGGTAGGGTAATAGTATCTCCTGGATATACTGTTTGATTATGACGAAGACCGTTTTTATCTTCGATTACTTTTGCGTATTCATCTAGACTATCATACATGGATGTATAAGCGGAATAGTAATAATCCGCAGCCGTATCGGTAACACTTCCTCCTACGCGAATTTGATCTTGGGTTTCCGTAAGAACATATCCGCTTGGAATATAGCCAGGTACTTCTTTTACCCCTTGATGGTAACCAAATTGATATCCAATGGTACCTCCTACAATGGTAAGGGCAGTAGTTCCGGCTAAAGCAATCGTTCCCGCCTTTTTTAAAAGTCTTTCTAAGGCATTGACATTGACTCTAATGGTGCCATTGTTTCTTCTTCTTTCCTCTAATCGATTGTCTCTTTCCATAATTCACCTCTATAGTCTCATTATATAATAGTTTTCTAGGAATGTAAAGAAGTCCAAACTTTATAAGAAGCATAGAAAACAGTGAATAGAATGTTGATACCAAGCGCAATTAATAACCCATATAATCCAATCGAAAGAGAGGTTAGGAACATGAGCCCTACGGTACGAATGAAGAAATTGACAAGTGAAATTCTTAAGTTAATTTTCGCTTGATTCATCGCTTGAAGGGAAGAAAGTAATGGTCCTTCTAAGTAATAGAAAAGAAAGATGGGGATGAGAAATAAAATGTATTCGTTACCTTCTTTGGTGTGGTACAAGAATAAAAGGAGTTGTTCGTGAAAGAAGAAACAGATAATGGAATAAAGAATGCCAATTCCAAGCGAAATAAAAAGGGCTTGAAGAAGTTTTCGCCTAACGTATTTTTTATCTTTCCGAAAGTAATATTTACTGACAATTGGAGTTAGGGCTTGTGAAATAGCATTGGTAAAAAAGGATGGTAACATTAAAATGGGGAGGACATATCCATTGATAATACCATATTCGGTGATGATATTTTCTTTTCCATATCCTACTTTTAATAAAATCGTCGTTAGAATAATGGGTTCTAAAAAATAAGAAATGGAACCGACTAGGCGGGATAGGGTAGTTGGAATAGCGATTTTAAAAATCGCTTTTAAGGGTTCTTTACGAAGATAGAAATCTTCTTTTTTTAATTGAAATTTTGGAAAACAAATGAGAAAAATGGTAATAGAGGAAAATTCACAGACGATATTCGTAAGCATTAAAAAAGTAAGCGTTTGTGAATATTCTCTCATAAAAAAAGAGATGCCAAAGAAAATGAAAAGAAATTTTAACAAATCTTCTAGAATATTGGAAAAAACATGGGGAATCATTCGTTCTTTTGAAAAAAAGTAAGAACGGAAAATATTCGATACCGAGATAAATGGTAGGACAAAAGAAATAGCAAGTAGAGGATAATATAAAATGGGTTCTTTTAAGATTTCTTCGGCTATCCAGTGACCTCCTAAAAAGAGAAAAAGAGCGAGTAGGAAGTCAATCGATAAGGAAAGTATTAGGGCAGTTATTAATAGATTTTTATTGTTGTACCGATTGGTCGCAATTAAAACGTTTAATGCGGTTGTAAGACCCATTCCACTAATGGATAAAAGGAGCATAAAAGTAGGCATTAATAGGGAATAATATCCCATTCCCATCGCCCCTATTTTCCGCGTTAAGAGAATTCTTACTGCCATTCCTAGTATTTTCGTCATCAATCCACCGATGAGAAGTAGAATACTAGATTGAATAAATTTACTTTTTTTCATGTTTCTCCTTTTCAAAAACTAGTTTTTAGTATACAATATTGTATGTGAAAGCGCAGGAGATTAGAAATGGAGATTGAATTTGAAACATTAGAAGATCTCTATCATCGATTAGAGCCAGCTTTAAATAGTAAAGTATGCGACCTAGAAAGAAATGATTATCGAAATATCTCCCCTAAAGAAATATGGGAATATTTAGCGAATTCTAAATGGAAGCGTGCGAGTGGATTATTCTTACATCAGATGGTCGATGATATTTTACATGCCGATAATGCTTTAATTTATCAATACACAGAAGGAAACAAGGATAGGTGATAATATGGCAAAGAAAAAGAAAACAAAGGTAGCGAAAACAGTCGCACCCGTGAAAAAAGAAACAAAGCCAGTAAAAGAAGAAAAGGTAAATAAAGTAGAAAAAGAAGAAACAAAAAAAGAAGAACCTACTAGAAAAATATCTAGTAAACAAGCAGCAAAAGATACGCGAAAGAAAAAAGCGCAACGAAAGACACTTGCTCTTTCTATCGTGACAACGATTCTTATCGTCGCTATTATGGTTGTTGCTTTATTCCCTGTTTTGAAAGCAACTAAGTTTGGTCTAGATTTACAGGGTGGTTTTGAAATTCTTTACAAAGTAAATAGTACAGATGGTAGTAAAGTAACACAGGATATGGTTACGAATACTTACAGCATCATTTTAAAGCGTATTGATATATTAGGAGTCAGTGAACCAGAAATTTCGATTGAAGGAAATAATATTCGTGTTCAATTAGCGGGTGTTACCGATGAAAAAGAAGCGAAGAGTACCTTGAGTCAAATGGCGAATTTGACTTTTAGAAATAGTAGTGATGAACTCATTATGGATTCTAAGGTATTACGGGCTGGATCTGTAAAAGTCGCTCGTGATGAGGATAAAGTAGGAACGTATTATCTTCTTTTAGATATCGCTGATATCGATACTTTCCACGAAAAGACAGAGGTCTTAAGAGCCGCTAATGAACCAATGGTTATTTGGTTAGACTGGGAAGAAGGAGATAAATTCTCTGAACAAAGAGAACAGTGTGGAACCGGAGGAAGTTCTAGATGTATCTCTTATGCCTATATTCAAGATGAATTAACGACGAATAATGTTCGCCTAACGGGTAACTTCACCCAAGAAGAAGCAGAAGATTTAGCAGAACTTATCAATTCTGGTAGTTTACCTACTAAATTAGAGGAGATTTCTTCTCGGACGGTCAATGCCTCTTTTGGAGAAGACGCCCTAGAGAAAACTTTCTTAGCAGGAGTCGTAGGGATTATCGCCATTATGCTTCTTTTAATCCTTGTTTATCGCTTTAGTGGTTTTATTACCAGTGTTGGTATTTTAGCGTATACTGTTTTGGTATTCCTAATCTTTAATTTAATTGGTGGAAGACTTACCTTACCATCTATTGCCGCTGTTGTTATCGGTATTGGTATGGCAGTCGATGCCAGTGTCATTAGTTTTACTCGTATCAAAGAAGAATTAAGAGCAAAATACACCTTAGAAGAAGCATTCGCAAGAGGAAACAAGAATTCCTTCTCTTCTATCTTCGATGCGAATATTACGACCTTGATTGCGGCTTTTATCCTCTTCTGGTTTGGAGAAAGCAGCGTTAAGGGATTTGCTACTATGCTTTTAATTAGTATATTAGTTACTTTCTTAATCATGGTATGTTTTGTCCGTTTCTTATTGAAGAAATTTGTTCAAAGTGGAGCATTCGATCGTCATTTAACAGCCTTTATTGGTATTGGGGATTTAAATAAGAAGAGTCGTCTAGAAAAATTCTCTTTCACCAAATGGAATCCACGTCTATTTGCAGTATCTCTTTTGGTATTGATTGTTGGTACTGTATATGTATTTATGAATGGATTTAATTTAGGAATTGATTTTAAGGGTGGTTCTAGTATCTCTCTTCAAGCCAATGTCGATTTAAATAAAGATGTGGTAGCGAAGGAAATAGAATCTTTAGGCTATCATTTAGATGCTTCTGAACAAATCGATGATCATACCGTTTATATAACGGTTACAGATGTCTTTGAAGCAAGCGATAACGATAAGATTGATACTTACTTTGCAAAATATGATGGAGCAACAGCTAGTGTTGGTGCCGTATCAAATATCGTTAAAAAACAACTCCTTGAAAATGCGATTTGGTCTTTGGCTTTAGCGCTTATCGGCTTAATCATTTATGTAACACTTCGTTTTACATTCAGTTATGGAGTAAGTTCTGTATTTGCGTTAATGCATGACTGCTTAATTGTTGTAATTGCCTTCAGCTTATTAAAGTTAGAAGTCACGAGTATCTTTATTGCCGCTATCCTATCTATCATTGGATATTCTATCAACAACACCATTGTTGCTTTCGATAGAATTCGAGAGAATAAAGAAAAACTTTACCACGGTAAAATAAAAACAACAGCCGAGTTGCAAAACTTAGTCGATGTCAGTCTAAAAGAAGTATTATCTAGAAGTTTACTTACTTCGATTACGACATTACTTCCGGTTATATCTCTTATCTTCTTAGGATCTCACGAGATTATTAACTTCAACTATGCGTTATTAATCGGTTTGATTGCCGGTACGTATTCTTCTCTCTTCTTAGCGCTTCATCTATGGTATTTACTCGAGAAGAGAAGAGTAGGAAAACCAGAGAAGAAAAAATGGTATGAAGTAGAAGATAAGGAAACTGTTGAAGAATTAAAAGTAAAAGGAATTAACTGTTAATTCCTTTTTTCTTCTTTATTAATTTTAGGCAGTATGCTATAATGGATAGTAGGTGGTTTCATGAAAGTAAAAGAGCAAAAAAAAGATCATTATGGAAGATGGATTGCTAGTATCGTATTCGTTCTTTTCCTAGTTACCCTTTACAGTTTTATCATTAAAACGAATAATCTTATTCTAGAAGGAATTGGTCTTGGGATCACGCTTCTTCTTATTTTCATTAATCTCTTTTATATTATAAAAAGTAAATTGGCAATTCGAAAGTCTTCTAAGATGATTAGAAAAGAAGCGGTTGAAGAGGTTACAGTAAGTCCCCTAGAAGCTTATTTCATTCATACTTTGTGGTACCACAAAAAGAACAACATTGGGGAAAAGCAAATTGTTTCCGAACTTTTTTATGAAATGGAAAAAGAAACAATCTTTTTTGACGGAGAGACACTAGAGTTGAATGATAAAGTAGAGTTAGAAAAGCTAGATGCCTTTGAGTTCCATTTCTTATGTGGACTTTTCCTTAGTCTTACAGAGTTTCAACAAAAGGAAGAAATGCGTATTAAAAAAATGAAGAAATATCAGAAAGAAAAAGTATCTTTTCCAATGGCTAAAATTAAGGAACAAGCATTAGAAAACTTGAGTAATCGCAATACCGAATACGAATGGATAGAACAAGTAAGAGAAAAATATTTTCTACCATTAGAAACACCTAATTCAGCTTTCTTCACCATTATCAGTGCTTTTTTGATTCTTTTAAATGTGATGAGTGCTTTTACCTTCATCCGTCAAAACGGAAATCTTTGGAACTTTTATCTTCCAATGATAGGGGCTTTTCTTCTAGCCTTAGGAATTACGAGTTCCTTTCGAGAAAGGGTCTTATTAAAAGAAGATCAGAAGGAAGCGGTTAGTCAAGTATTAAATTATTTGAAAAATCTCAAGACGGATTTTTCTAGTAAAGATGTTTTATATCTACAAGCGATTGGTTCGGTTGTCGATAAGAAAAGGATGAAAATATTTCAAATAGAGTAAGGTGATATCATGAGAAAAGATAACCCAAAACTAACATTTGATGAGTTATATGAAAAAGTTTGTACGTATATCACGAAACCAGAAGAGCGAAAACTGATTTCGAAAGCTTATCTTTTCGCCTATGAACAACATTTTGGTCAAAAGCGTTTAACCGGGGAAGATTACATTGTCCATCCCTTAAATGTCGCTTATATTTTATCGGATATCAATGCCGATTATCAGACCATTTGTGCGGCCATTTTACATGACACGATTGAAGATTGTGACTGTACGTATGAAGAAATTGAAAAGAAGTTCGGCAAAGAGATAGCCGATTTGGTAAACGGCGTTACCAAAATTAATAAATTGAAGTTTACGTGTGATAATGAAGCGGTCATCGCTAATCACCGAAAGATTTTAGTAGGTCTTTCTGAAGATGTTCGTATTTTGATTATCAAACTAGCAGATCGTCTTCACAATATGCGAACGCTTTGGATTTTATCAGAGAAAAAACAAAAAGATAAGGCAAAGGAAACACTAGATATCCTAACACCGATTGCTCATCGTTTGGGAATGAACCAAATTAAGAGTGAGCTAGAGGATTTGTCTTTGCGCTATTATAAACCGGATGTTTATTTTTCTATCGTCGAAAAGTTGAATCAAACCCGAAAAGAACGGGATCGAATTGTCAATGAAATGATGGAAAAAGTAAGCGATTTGCTCCATAAAAATGGCATTGAACATCAAATTAAAGGAAGAGCAAAGAGTATATACAGTATCTATAAAAAACTAGATAAGGGAAAACGGTTTAGTGATATCTATGATCTATTAGCGATGAGAGTCTACGTGAATACGGAGCAGGAGTGCTATCAAGCTTTGGGTGTTGTCCATTCTAAATATCGTCCTATTCCAAAACGGTTTAAAGACTATATCGCGATGCCGAAGACCAACATGTATCAATCCCTTCATACAACTGTTTTTGGACTAGAAGGATATCTCTTTGAAATTCAGATTCGAACGTATGCGATGGACGAAGTAGCAGAGCGAGGAATTGCTTCTCACTGGTCTTATAAGGAACACGGTAGTAACGTGAAAGCAAGCATGCAAAGTGCGATGGAACAAAAACTTCAGTTCTTCCGCGAAATTATGGAACTTAAGGAAGAAGAGACGAACGATGAAGCTTTTGTAAAAAGTGTTCAAGAAGATGTCTTAAAAGATACGATTTATGTCTTTACGCCAAAAGGGGATGTCATTGAGTTACCACAAGGATCGACCCCAATTGACTTTGCTTACCGGGTTCATAGTGGAGTTGGAGATACCATGGTAGGCGCACTAGTCAATGGAAATATTGTCCCACTTGACTATACGTTAAATGATGGCGATATCGTTAAAATCAATACGAATAAGAATTCAACGGGACCTTCTCGTGAATGGATTGATATGGCTTTTACGTCACAAGCCAAGAATAAGATTAAAAGCTTTTATAATAAAATAGATAAAGAGGAATATTTAAAACAAGGAACGGATTTACTTCAAAAAGAAGTTCGAAAAAGAAAAATTCCATTTGGTGAATTTTATAGTACGGAATCCATCAATAAAATATTAGAAGAATTTCATATGTCTGATATGAATGAACTTCATATCTCAATTGGAAATAACAAATTAACCGCTTTATCGGTTGTCAATTTCTATACGAATGATAATCGTACGCGAGAAGAAATCCTTTTAGATAAAGTAACTAAAAGTGAAGCGAAGAAAATTCAAGTCAAGAACGATATTGTAGTAGAAGGTATCGATGAGATTAAAGTCAATATTGCTTCTTGTTGTAAGCCGATTCCAGGTGATGATATTGTCGGCTATATCTCGAAAGGAAACGGAATCAATGTTCATCGAACGATTTGTCCAAATGTCAGTGACCGAGAGGAACGTATTATCGATGTCAGTTGGAATGAAGAGGTCAGCAAAAAGTATTCTACCGATATTTTTGTTCGCGCAAACGAGAATAAAGAATTGCTTTTAGCGATTATTTCTAAAAGTTCTAGTTCGGATATCAACATTCAAAGTATTAATACGATTCAAACGGATGGAACGTACATGTTTACGTTAAATGTACTCGTTGATAATACAGAAAAGTTGAAAAAATTTATGAACGATTTACTTTCTATCAGCAGTATCGTTCAAGTAGAGAGGGTTATTAATTAATGCGAGTAGTTGTACAGAGGAGTCTACACTCATCGGTAAGTGTTGATGGTGAGGTAGTAGGAGAGATTGAAAAGGGTGTTGTTCTCTTAGTCGGTTTCAAAGTAGGAGATACCGAAAAGGAAATCGACTATATGGTAAATAAGGTCTTAAATCTTCGCATTTTTGATGATGAGAATGGAGTCATGAATCGTTCCCTTCTCGATATAGGAGGGAGTATCCTAAGCATTTCCCAATTTACGCTTTATGGGAATGCGAAAAAAGGAAATAGACCTAGCTATATCAATGCCATGAAAGGGGAAGAGGCTAGTCTCTTATACGATAAGTGGAATCAAAAATTAGAACAATTCGTACCGGTTGAAAAAGGTGTTTTTGGAGCCGATATGAAGGTATCGATTACGAATGATGGACCGATTACCATTCTATTAGAAAGTGGGGAAAAACATGATTAAAAGGGAAAAAGTCGATTTTAAGTTAGTGAATTTAGCGTTAATCGCTCTCATTATCTTCTTAATTTATCGAACAGGAAATTTATGGATTGATGGAGTCAATAAGTTTATTGCGATTGTTACGCCATTTGTTCTAGCGTTCGCACTTGCTTATGCTACGCATCCCATAGTAGAAAAAATGCGTTCAAAGGGACTACCAAAGTGGTTAGCGATTGCTATCTTGTTATTTATTATTGTTGCTCTTATCGTTCTTACTTGTTATATGGTAACAAGCGTATTAGTAGGACAGTTATCTTCTTTATTTTCGAGTATCAATACCTTTTTAACGGAGATTTCAACGAAGGATTGGAATATCAATATTTCCGGACTACAGGATACGATTAATGACGGTTTTCAAAACATTATTGCCGATGTGACGAAATATGTCTCTAATGGGGCCATTAACCTAATTGGTAGTTCTATTGACTTTATTGGTAAAATTTTCTTTGGGATGGCAGCCTATATCTATTTTCTAATCGATATGGATAAGATTCGTTTGGAAGTGAAGAAATTCTTCCGTACTAGAAAAAGAAAAACTTATGAGTACGTTCGTGCCTTAGATAGAGGAATGAAAAACTACTTAAGTGGCTTAGTAGAGGTTATGTTTATCTCTGTTATCGAATATGCTTTGGTTTACTATTTTATTGGACATCCTAATGCGTTATTATTAGGATTCCTTGCGGGAATTGCCAATATGATTCCTTATTTTGGAGGAATTGCTTGTAATTGTATTGCAGCGATTACTGCGTTTGTAGTAAGTCCAGGATTGTTTGTAAGAACATTGATAGCTTTTTTCCTATTATCTAGTGTGGATAGCTATGTTATCAATCCAGCTGTCTATGGAAAGACCAATCAAATCCATCCCCTTTTGACCATCTTTGCGATGTCAGCGGGTAGTATGATTTTTGGTATTACCGGAATATTCATTTCTTTCCCGGTTGCCATTATCATTGTAACCACTTATAAATATTATCGTGATGACATTACAGATAGTATTAAAACGATGAAAGAAAACGCAAAAGAGACGAGCTAGTCTCTTTTTCTTGTTATTTTGAAAATCCTATGATATAATAACCCCCGAAGTGATTTTATGCGGATAGAACCAATTATTGGAATAGAAAAAGGAAATAGAATATTATCAGAAAGAGAATTTGAACATTTCTCTATTTTTTCGACGGAAGAAATGATTCGTAGTTATCTTGCAAACTATGGGTACCACTTTGTTGGCATATATAAAGAGAATAGTGAGCTCATTGTCGTTCGAAATTGTAATCGCGAGTTGGAAATGTTTTTAGGGTGTCCTAATCTTTATCAGGTTATCAATTATAAGACAGGGGAGGTTGTCGTTCCTGCTCTTTCTCGCTTAGAAGCGATTGTGAATGAGTTTCCTAAGGATTTGATAGGAATTGTGATGACGAAAGCCTATCGAATTGACCGTAAGGGTGGTAAAGCTAGCTTGATAGAAAGCTCACAGTCTAGTCCTATCATCGAGGCTGATGAAATGTTTTTTATCAACCATAAAAGCTTATTTTATAGTATTTGTGGGTTAGAATACATCTTTGACATAGAAGAGCAACAAGTCTATCCACTATTAAATCAAGAACGCGTAATCTATGTGGGAAGAGATGAAGATTTCACGGATATGCGAACAGCCATTTATGCGACTTCTCAAAATAATGTCCATTCTTTTCCTCTTTTCTCTTGTAACATTCAAGAACTCATCAAAAAGTACCCTTATGGGGAAAAGAGAGGAAAACTTTTCCATCTTTTAAATGGCGAACTTCACTATGGAATTAGCTATGAAAATGAGGAGAAATCCCATATTCATTGGTATGCCTCTGAAGAGGACCGAAATCATCTTCTAACGGAATTAGGACTAACGATAGAAGAGACTTTAGAACGTCCTAAAACAAAAAAATACGTTGACTAATAACGGAAAAAACTATATACTTATAATACCATGAGGTGGTTTTTAATGAACGGAATAAAAGAGTGGGTAAAGCAGTTCTATAAGGTTTTCTTTCGACATTGTTTTTTTACAAACTAAAAAAAATAATAGAAAGAAGGTATAAAATGAAAAAAGTAGAACCAAGAATATTATCGGGGTTTATGGAATTATTACCCCAAGACCAAATCCAATTTAATCAAATGGTAGATACCATTAGAAGAGTATATGAAGAATATGGTTTCTTGCCACTTGATACCCCAACGATTGAATTATCAGAAGTCTTACTAGCGAAAGCTGGTGGAGAAACAGAAAAACAAATTTATCGCTTTTTAAAGGGAGATACAGATTTATCTTTACGATTCGATTTAACTGTCCCTCTTGCCCGTTATGTATCTGCTCACTATAACGATTTAGTTTTTCCATTCAAAAGATATCAAATTAGTAAAGTATTTCGTGGAGAAAGACCACAAAAGGGAAGATTCCGGGAGTTTTATCAATGTGATATCGATATTATCGGAAATGAATCGTTAGATCTTGTCTATGATGCGGAGATTCCAACGGTTATCTATCACGTTTTTCAAGAACTTCAGTTGGGAAAATTTACAATTCGAATCAACAACCGAAAAGTATTAACTGGATTCTTTAAAAGTTTAGGCTTAGAAAATCAAGTAACGGATATTCTAAGAGTCATTGATAAGATTGATAAGATTGGAGAAGAGGCTGTCCGTGAGGAATTGTTAGATCAAAAAGTTTCTAAAGATTCTGTTGACACGATTTTATCTTTCTTACAAATTTCGGGAAGCGTTAGTGAGAAGCTTACCAAATTAAAAGAATTATCAAAAGATCCTCTTTATCAAGAAGGATTAGAAGAACTAGAGAAGGTATTTGCTTCTCTCAAAGACTTTCAAGTTCCAGAAGAGTACTATACTCTCGATCTTACGATTGCAAGAGGACTAGATTATTATACGGGTACGGTTTATGAAACGAGACTAGATGATTATCCATCTTTAGGAAGTATTTGTTCTGGTGGACGGTATGAGAATTTAACAGAGTACTATACCGATCAACACTTACCAGGAATTGGTATTTCGATTGGCTTAACAAGACTTTATTCTCAGTTAAAAGAAGTAGGAATTTTAAAAGAAAATCAAACTTCGCTTGCTAAAATTTTACTTGTCCCAATGGATAAAGAAAACAGTAACTATGTCTTAGATATCGCTACTTACCTAAGAAATCACGGCATTAAAACGGATGTCTACTATCAAGAAAAAGGGATGAAGCAAAAGATAAAATATGCAGATCGCCTGGGCATTCCTTATGTCGGCGTCATCGGTGAGACAGAAGTAAAAGAAAATAAAGTCGCTTTAAAAGATTTGGAGACAGGAAATCAAGAACTAGTTACCAAAGAAGAATTATTAAAGCGATTGACAAATTAATATTTTAGGACTAAAATAAAATTGTATTTGTTTGAAGGAGTACATTTTCCTTTCTAACGTAGAGAGCTGATGGTTGGTGAAAATCAGTTTAGAAAGAAAATAGAAGACATCAAACGTTAAATAATCGTCTTTCTGCGTTAAAGAAAAAAAGAGCATAGAAATTCTATGAAGTAGGGTGGCACCGCGAACATTCGTCCCTATCTTTATAGAATTTTTTTAGTTAGGAGGAATTATGAAAAAAATACAGAATGGAACACTTTCCAAACAAAATGTAGGAGAAACCGTTGAACTATATGGTTGGGTTTCAAAAAGAAGAAATTTAGGAGGATTATACTTTATCGATTTAAGAGATCGAAGTGGCATTATTCAACTTGTTGTCCGTCCAGAGGATGATTGCTATGCAGTAGCAGAAACCTTAAAAAACGAATACGTTATCAAAGTAACAGGAACGGTTGCGCTTCGGGAAAGTCCCAATGAAAAACTAAAGACGGGTGAAATTGAGGTCGTATTAAAAACCTTAGAAATTTTAAATACGTCTTTAGATTTACCATTTGAGATCAGTGAAGATACGACGGCTTTAGAGGATACTAGATTAAAGTATCGTTATTTAGATCTTCGAAGAAATCGTCTTCAAGACATTTTAAAACTACGTCATCAAGTTACGATGGCAACTAGAAACTTTTTAGATAAAGAGGAATTTTTAGAGATTGAAACACCTGTTTTATGTAAGTCTACGCCAGAGGGAGCAAGAGATTATTTGGTACCTTCTCGTGTCAATCCTTCGAAGTTCTATGCCTTACCACAGTCTCCTCAAATTTTTAAACAACTATTGATGGTTGGTGGCATGGAAAAATATTTTCAAATTGCAAAATGTTTTCGAGATGAGGATTTAAGAGCCGATAGACAGCCAGAATTTACCCAAATCGATATTGAAATGAGTTTTGTAGAAGAAGACGACGTGATGGATTTAGGAGAAAGATTAACGGCTGCTATCTTTAAGGAGGTAAGAGGAATCGATATACCCCTTCCTCTTCGTCGTATGAAATACGATGAGGCAATGGCTCTCTATGGCTCTGATAAACCAGATTTAAGATTTGATATGACCATTCAAGAAGTAACGAGTCTATTTGCTAATACCGAAGTTTCTTTCTTGAAAAGTTCCTTAGAAGAAGGTGGCATCATCAATGCGATTGTTGCCAAAAACTCTGCTAATCAATACTCTAGAAAAGAGATTGATAAATTAACAGACTACGTAAAAACTTATCGAGCTAGTGGTCTCATCTATTTAAAACGAGAGAGTGAATTAACTGGAAGCATTGCGAAACTTCTAACCGATGCTGAAAAAGAAGCCTTAATCGAAGCTCTTTCCTTAGAAGAAAACGATATCGCTTTCCTCATTTCGGGAAAGAAAGAAATTGTTAAGACGAGTTTAGGAGCACTTAGGTTAAAACTAGGTCGGGATTTAGGTCTTATTGATCCAAATCGTTTTGAACTCCTTTGGGTAGTGGATTTCCCATCTTTTGAATATAGTGAGGAAGAAGGAAGATATGTTGCATGTCATCATCCATTTACTTCCCCAAAAGATGAAGACGTTGATAAGCTTATCCATGATAAGGCAAACTGTTATTCCAAAGCTTATGATATCGTTATTAACGGTTATGAAGCAGGGGGAGGATCTATCCGTATTCATGATCAAAAAGTACAAGCGACGATGTTTGAAGCACTCGGTCTAACCGAAGAAGAAATCAAAGAAAAGTTCGGTTTCTTTGTCGAAGCATTAAAATATGGAACGCCTCCTCATGGTGGAATGGCCTTTGGACTAGATCGAATGGTTATGCTTTTAGCAGGTACCGATAATATCCGCGATGTTATTGCCTTCCCAAAAACGGCAAGTGCTTCTTGTTTAATGAGTGAAGCTCCTAATGTCGTATCTGATAAACAATTAGAAGAATTACATATCGCTTTAACGAAATAGGTTCCTATTTCGTTTTTTTTTCGTAAAAAACGAATGATAAAACTAGACAAAATAAGAGATTTGTGTATAATATAGGAATTAGGGACATTAAGCCCTTAGAAAAGAGAAAGGAGAATAATAAAAATGGCTCAAAAACCAAAAGATCAGAAGAGCAAAAAAATAGAAGAAACAAAAGAAGAACAAAATTCGCAACGAGAAAAAATGATTAAAATTGGCGTCGTTTTTGTTTTTCTAATTGTACTTATTATTTTACTAGTAACATTCTGTCAACGAAAAGATTATGCCGTTACCTTTATGGTAGATGGAAAAGAATACCGTTTAGAAAATGTCCATAATCTTGGCGAAATAGTAAAGCCAAAAGATCCTGTTAAGGAAGGGTATACCTTTATAGGATGGTATGTTGATGGGAAAGAATTTGACTTTCATTCTGGTACCATTACAGATGGTATGAAACTAGAAGCTCGTTTTGAAGAAAACCAATATTCTATTACCATTCAAGATGGTATGGGAAATAATACCACCCAAGAAGTGAAACATGACGAGAAAATAGAAGAACCTGAGACCCCAACAAGGGAAGGTTATATCTTTAAAGGATGGTATGTTGGCTCTGAACCTTATGATTTTGAATCAGGTGTCAAAGAGGATGCCACTATTGAAGCGAAATGGGAAAAAATTAAGAAAGTAGATTACCAGGTAGAACACTATCTCATGGGACTTGATGGCGAATATCCTACTAGACCAGAAAAGGTAGAGGTCTTTAGCGCTAACGAAGGTAGTGAAGTTACTCCTTCTGTAAAAAGTTATCCAGGATTTACTAGTCCTGCAAGAAAAACCGTAACTGTGGAAGAGGGAGAAACAACTGTACAATACTACTATGTAAGAAATAAATACAAACTTACTCTAAAAGGAGATAACGGAATAGAATCTCTTGAAGGAGATGGAACCTATTATTATGGAACGAAAGTAAAAGTAATTGCTAACCTAAAGGATGGTTACGACTTTGCTCATTGGAGCAATGAGCAAGTAAATGCGGCATTTACTTATACTATCAATAATAATACTACTTTAACCGCTACGACTGAATTAAAAGAATATACGATTACGTATGCGTTAAATGGTGGTAGTGGAAAGAATCCAGAAAGTTATAATACCGAAGAGGAAGTTGTCTTATCAGATCCAACGAGAGTAGGATATACTTTTACTGGTTGGACAATCGAAGAAGACTCTTTTGATGGCGTTATTCAAAAAGGTACGACAGGTAATTTAATGATTACCGCAAATTGGGAAGCCAATACCTATACCATTACTTATGATGAGAAGTGCGGTGGAGGAGATTGTACCCCATCAAGTTATACTATCGAAAATAAAGAAGTAAAACTTCCAACTTTATCTAAGGAAGGATATACTTTTAATGGATGGATTATTAATGAGGAAGAAGCAGCAGTAACTTCTTTTGAAAGTTCTAAATACTTAGAAGATTTAGAGTTAAAAGCAAGCTTTACGCCAATTAAATATACCATTACTTATGATGAGCAATGTGATGGAAAAGATTGTACTCCATCTACTTATACGGTAGAAGATAAAGAAGTAAAACTTCCAACTTTAGCGAAAGAAGGATATACTTTCAATGGATGGATTATTAATGAGGAAGAAGAAGCGATAACCTCTTTTGATGGATCTAAATACTTAGACAATTTAGAGTTAAAGGCAAGTTTTACGCCAATTACTTACACAATTCACTTTACGTTAGAAGATGATGCGGAATGTGAAGATTGTCAAGATAAAACTTATACAATCGAAGATGAAGTAAGTCTTCCTACTCCAACTAGACTAGGATATAAATTCTTAGGATGGACTTCAGAGAACCTTACTGGTAACGTAACAAAACTTCCTAAAGGAACAATGGGAGAATTAACACTAACCGCTTCTTGGGAAGAAGTTATTGCTTCTTATAAAGTAGAACTCTATTTAATGGATACTAAGGGAACATATAACCTTGAAAAAACAATTGAAAAAGACTCTTTAAAAGGAAGAGTAGGAACAAAACCTAATTTCACTTTAACAGATGATGATTTAACGGATAATTTAAAAACAGGACTTCAAGATGGTGGATTAAAAGAACCAACCCATGAAGATATTACGATTACCGAGGATGGACAAGCTACTCTTAAATATTACTATGAGAGAAATAAATTTAGCTTAACAGTTACACCAGGTAAAGGTATTGAAAGTGCAACAGCTTCTAAGAATGATACGATTCCAGAAGAAAATATGCATTATTACGGAGAAGAAGTAACTCTTGAAGCTGCTTTAAAAGTAGGTTATGAAAATGCAACTTGGAGTGAAGATGTAACAGGTAATAAATATACAATGCCAGCTAGTGCAAAAGAATTAACAGTTTCTGCTACTGCCTATAACTATACAATCACTTATGATGAAAAATGTAATAGAAAAGATTGTACTCCATCTACTTATACCGTAGAAGATGAAACGGTAACATTACCAAAAGCAACAAAAACAGGTTATACTTTTGAAGGATGGATTATTAACGATGGGGAAGATACTGTCAAATCATTCAACGGATCTGATTATCACAAAGATTTAAATTTAACAGCTAAATTTACTATTATTGAATATGATATCACTTATGAATATGGAGATGCTTCTTGTGAAGAATGTAACATAAAAAACAAATATACTATTGAAGGAATGAAATTACCAAAAGCAACACAAGAAGGAAAAGTATTTGTAGGATGGAAAGTAAAAGATGATATCGATGAGACTATAACTGAAATAGAGCCTGGCATAACAGGAGACCTCACTTTAGAGGCTGTCTTTGTAAAAGAAATTACTTTAACGTATATTGATAGTTTATTAACTGATGGTTTAGACTATCTAGATCCTAATAACCAATTACCTTTTGAAACTGAAGTCAATGAATTAAACAAATCTGTCCTTGTAAACATTGATCATGATGAAGAGCAAAAGCTTGGATTTACATCGTTTAATAGTTTTGCAAGCCGCTTACAATCTTTGCAAATGGCTGGTAAGGAAGATGAAATTTTAGACATTTGTATTAATTATGATGGTACTGAAATGTGTTATGTAGAGAATGGTACATCTCAGTCACAAACAATGTATGTTAACAAGGTTGCGGCTTTATTGATTGGTGAAACCGGTCAATTGGCTTCAGCGGCTATAATGAATAAGAAAGTTATTTTATGGGATGATAAAGAACTAACTGTTACAATTAAATTAAATAAAGATGTAGCTCTTACTAAGGAAGGAAAAGATGAACTTACTTATACATTAAAGCTTAATAGTTTAGGCGCTGTTTCAAAAGAAGAATTTGATGAGCAAATGAATCCAATTCTAGAAATGTTTGCAAGAAATAATGAAAATCAAAATCATATACATTATCAAGTAGACATATCAGATGTTAAAAACGGAAAGGTTGTTTACAAGTATACAAATGATGAACTTGTTCTTGGTTCAACTTTTGTTCAGCTTGGAACCAATACAGCTATTGATATGTTAAAAGATATCGAGTTTATTGATAGGTTAGAGGTTTCCTTCAGTGCATCAAAAGATGGTAAATCAGGTAAATCAGAAACTTACTATATTTCAAATAATACGGTAGCAGGACAGAAAGAATTTGAACGTATCAATCCAACTGAAGGTATTGTAATGGCTATGCAACAGGTAACAGGCGATTACAAACCACAAATATCTACCATTTCTAATAAGGACTTAACGGATTATCATGTTACCATTCATGTAAAATTCTATTTTAAAGATGATGGTTATGTAGAAGATTTACCAGAAGAATTAGATATTACCTTTGCGAAAGCAAGTTAAAAGTATGCAGTTGCATACTTTTTCTTTTTTCTTTTTCATCATCATTTATTGTTGAATTCGGTATCAATTTATGATAAACTAATAATAGTGTAAAAGAATAGAAAGGAAGATTGTATGGGTAAATTAATTAATTTATTTTTTACTTATATGCGGGAAAATGTTCTCTTTTCTCGGCTCGTTATAGCTGGCTTTGTTCTAGTTATGATGACTTCTTTAGCTATTATTTTTAAAAAGATTAGAATAAAACCATGGAAAGCGTTTATTCCTTTTTATGATATTGTTGTTATGTTTAACACCGTAGAAATTCCTATTTGGATGATTATCTTGTGTTTTATTCCGTTTGCGAATTTTATTGGAATTCCATTTTTAACGATTTTATTGGGATGGAAGTTTGGAACCTATTGTCATAAAGGGATTATTATGAAGTTGGGATTGATGTTCTTCCCACCACTCTTTTATCCTTTTTTAGCTTATTCTAATATTGTTTTGGATGGTAAGATAAAAGGCGATTTTGAACCGGTTTTACCTAAAAATTTCAAATTGGATGTTGTCAATGTAGAAGACGTTGTTGTATCGGGAGCATATAATTTAAGTAATGATGTTTTAAATGAGATTGCTCCACAAGTAAAAAGAACGTTTACTTATACACCGATTGCTTCGACTAAGAAAGAGAACATGAATAATCCAGATAACATCTCTTTGGCTGCTAATACAGGCGATGTAGAGGATTTGAATCGTGTTTTACCAACGGCCGATGATTTAACGTTTGATTATTCTACTTTGTATGAAGGAAAAATAAGTGGACCAAAGTTTGAGTCAGCGGTAAGTACAGAAGAAGAGGAACCTGAGGAAGAAGTAGTCGAAGAAGAACCTGTTGTAGAGGAAGTTCCTGAAGAGGAACCTGAAGAAGAAATTGTTCTACCAGTTATTCATGACGTTGAGTTGGAAACAGCAGAGCCTGTTGAAACGATGGGTCCAATCGCTATTAATAAGCGTGATGAACTAAGAGGAGAACGAGTAACAGCTAAAAAGTCAGAAGTTATTGGTACTATTCCAATGGAAGAAATAGAAAATTCTTCTTCTCAAGAAGTAGAAGGAGAGGAAGAATATGCTTATGATGAGGAGTTACCAGAAGATGATAGCATTGAAGACCCTGTTGTTAGTGAGGAATCTTCACAGACTCCATTAGAAGAAAATACTAGTACGGAATCAGTAGAGACTCCTGTAGAGACAACTGATATAGAGGAAAATATAAATTCTTCTAATTCGGAAGAAAGTTCCGTTGATTCTACTAATATAGAGGAAGAAACTGCAGTAGAAGAAGAACTAGCTCCTACCGAAGAAGTACCTCCAGTTGAAAATACGATAGATCAAGAAGAAGCTTCTAAAGAAGAGAATACAGATGCTTTGAAAGTAGAAGAAACACCTGTTGAAGAAAAAGAAGAGCCTGCTTTAGAAGAAACTCCTGATGATAAAAAAGAGAAAGCATCTTCAAAAAAGAAAAGAAAGAAAAAAGACACAGAAGAAGAATCTGACGAAAATACAGAAAAGATGGAAGAGCCTTTAGAAGAAGGTTCTGACAAATTATTAGAATCAAAAGAAAATGAGGTAGTAGAAGAAACTCCTACTGAGGAAAAAACTCCAACAGAAGAAGTGTTAGAAGTACCATCTGATGAACCAACGGAGCCAAAAGAAGAGGAAACAGTAGTGGACACTCCTGTTGAAGAGATAGCTCCAATGGAAGAAAAATTGGAGGAAACGAAAATAGAGGAACAACTTTCTGCTGAAGATATCTTTGGAGTACCAGAAATAGCTCCAGAAGAGCCTCTACCTGTAGAAGAACCTACTGAAGTAGTTACGGAAAGTCCTGTGAAAGAATGGGATAATTTAGTAGAACCTACGGCAGTTCCTGATACGGTTCCTGCTGAAGTGGAAAATCCTTCTATAGAGACGGATAATCCAAGTACTCCGGTTATAGAAACACCAGTAGAAGAGCCTCAAGAATTACCAGTTTTAGAACCTCTTCCAGAAATTACGATGCCATCATTAGGAAGCATAGAACCAACTAGTCCTTCTGATGGTCCACAAATGGCACCTCCTCCTTTAGATGAAGAGTTGCCTGAGGTAGCACCGCCACCTGACCTTACGATTGATACTACACCTATTGATAACAATGAACCAATTTTTGAACCATTGAAACCGGTTGATATTGAGGAAACAAATGTGTACGCACCTACTCAGACGGATGAAGTATTTAGTATGAATATTGAAGAACCAGAGGCTTTACCAGTTGGATTTTTGGTAGTCAATGAACCAGTTGAAGTACCAACTCCACAGGCCATGGCACAATCTTCTGATACTTTAATTTCTTCTGCTGTGGAAGATAAAGATACGGATGTTCAGAATATTAATGATTTTGGTACTACAGAAATGACAAGAGAAGAAGCGATGGGATTTTCTAAAAAGACTTTCTTCGATTTTGGTGGAGAACCAACTCCAACCAATAATACGAATCCAGTACCAAATACGGTTTCTCTTCCACCAGATATGCAGCAGAGTTTCTTACAGAATCCAATGATGGGTGGTTCTACAACAGGCGCACAGACAATGACTGTCAATGGTGGGGAAACTAATTATGCTTCTATCTTCCAGACTGAATCTTCTAACGGAGAATCTCTTCTTCGACCAGTAGAGGGAATGAGTGATGGTTCGGATAAAGTTTGTCCAGTATGTGGTACAAAAGTAAAATCTGACTGTCCAGTATGTATTATGTGTGGATATCACTTTTAAGGGGATTTCATGAAATTTTTAGCAATTTTATTAGGAACAATATTAGGAATCGTTCTCTTTTTGGGAATAGTTCTCCTCATCATTTATTTACGATTAAAGAAACAGTTTAGAGAACTAGGAATTCCTATTCACACTATCAAAGAATTTCGTGAGGAAATGATTCGTTCCAGAGAACAAGATCGAACGAGAGTAAAGAGCATTTCTGGAATGACTTCTCTTACCTTGCCGACGATTCGGGAAGATTTCCCTGAGTTTAACGAACAAGAACTCTATGCGAAAACAGAAGAGGGATTACGGAAAGTATTTAGTGCTTTAGAAGAGCAAGATAGCAAACTAGTGGCAGAATATCCTCTTATTAGAGATAGTATTTCAAAGGTTATCGAAGATTATAAAACATCCGGTTGGAAAGAGAAATATGATGATATCAAGTTTCATAAGTTTGCGATTTATCAATATGTAAAAAAAGAGGGAATAGCGACGATTACTGTTTCTGTTGCCCTTGAGTATTATTATGAAAAAAGAAATGATAAAAAAGTCTTAGAAGACTTTACGAAATATAAGAAGCAGACGCGGTACCAAGTCAAATTCATCTATATCTATGATGAATCCAAGGTAGGCGCTGCCAAATCATTAGCAATTAATTGTCCGAACTGTGGGGCTCCAATTACGGTATTAGGCCACAAATACTGTAACTATTGTGGCTCCGCCGTGAAGGAAGTTAATTTGAAAGCATGGGAGCTTAGTTCCTATGTAGAATTTTAGGAAAGAAGGTTATATTTTATGGGTTTAATTAAAGCCGCTGCCGCTGCAATTGGATCTACTATGGGCGACCAATGGCAAGATTTGATTCGTTGCGACAATTTAGACAATGACACATTGATGGTTAAACAAACGACATCAAGTGGACAAATTTCTAAAGGAAGTAGGATTATTGTAGCTCCTGGACAAGTTGCTGTTATTTACGATTCAGGTTCCATTGTGGATGCAACTGCTGAAGAGGGAACTTACACATTTGATCAATCTACTTCTCCATCATTCTTCGGTGGTCAATTCGGAGATGTATTTAAAGAAATGTGGCAAAGATTTACATATAATGGAACACCTGCTAAAGAGCAAGCAGTATTCTATTTCAATGTAAAAGAAATTGTGGACAATAAATTTGGAACGGCACAACCAGTACCATTCCAAGACTGGGGTCATGCTATTCCTAACCAAATGTTAGGTACTCTTATGCCAATGGCTGTTAGAATCAAATGCTATGGTAAATACACATTTAAAATTAATGATCCTGCTGTTTTCATGAGAGAATTTGCTGGTACGGAAAGCGTTGTTAAGAAAGAGACTCTTCTTTCTCAAATGACTTCTGAAGTAAGTGCTGCTTTCCAAAACATTTTAAATGAATTAGGAAATTCTGAGCATAAAGTTCCAGCTATGGAATTAAGGAATTACTCTGATGAAATTAAACAAATCATGGATGAGAGAACTTTTGATGAACCTATTCGTAATAGGGGTATCAAATTAGTAGGATTCTTAGTAGAATCTGTTACGCCAGATGATGATTCATTAGCTAAGTTCGAAGAATACGAACACAATGCTAACTCAATGATGCAACAAGGTAGAGTTCTTGATGTTATGGAAACAGCTGCCGGAAATGCTAACGGAGCTGCTAATGGATTTGTAGGACTAGGTGTTATGAATATGGCATCTGGTGGAATGACTGGTGGCGTAATGCAAAATGCTTTCGGTCAACCTGGACAAGGCGCACAACAAGGATTTGATCCTTATGCGAAAAATCAAACTGCTCCAGCTACCCCAGTTGCACCAGCACCTGCTGCTGAAGGAACTCCATGTCCTAAATGTGGAACGGTTTCTACCGGAAAATTCTGTTATAACTGTGGTGCTAGTATGGAAGCTCCTGCCGCACCTGCTGCTCCTGTAGAAAGAAAATGTCCTAACTGCGGAGCTACGCTATTAGACGGAGCAAAATTCTGTGTAGAATGTGGAACTTCTGCAGAGCCAGAAACTCCAGCTGCACCAGCAACTGAGGCTCCAGCGCCTGCTGAAACACCTGCAGATACTACTGAACCAACTGCTTAGTTGACAGATAAAAAGGAATCTTGGATTCCTTTTTTTGTGAAACATTGACAAAGGGATGAAAAACATGATATAGTTAAATTGCTAGAAGGTACGGTTTGTCTTTATTGAAAAACCTACTAATTAACGTATTGGGAGTCAGCGTCTTCAAGTGGTGTTGAAAATCCTGATTTATCAGGGGATCCTAAAGCTTGAAACAAGACACCCACCTGGTAGAACAGGTTTAATCGTTAACTGACGCCTACCTTTTGGCTTTTTTTATTGGTGATAGAATGAAGAATTTATTAGAAGAAACCTATATTGTATTTGATACGGAAACAACTGGCTTAGATCCTAAGAGCGGAAACTCTATGATTGAAATTGGAGCCGTTAAAGTGAAAGAAGGTCGTATTGTCGACCGCTTTGATGAGCTCATTAATCCTGGAAGACCACTAGATGCTAAAATTGTAGAGGTAACCAATATTACTGATGAAATGCTAGTAGGAAAACCAGATGAAGAAACAGTTGTCAAAAAGTTCATTGCTTGGATGGGAGACGATATCTTAGTTGCCCACAATGCTCGGTTTGACCTTTCTTTTTTAAAGATGGCTTATTTTAAATATTCCCTTGGAAATTTAAATAGTAATTGTATTGATACCTTAGAATTATCTAGATATTTAGAGCCTTATGAGAGGTACCATAATTTAACGGTTTTAATGGAACGCTACGAAATTGCTTGGGATGAAGAGAAACACCACCGAGCAGATTACGATGCAGAAGGAACCAGTTTGATTTTAATGGAGATGTTAAAACGGTTAGAAAAAAGAAATATTACCACTCTAGAACAACTTCAAAAACTTCCTAAAATTTTGGCAAATAAGAGAGTCTAAGCTCTCTTATTTTGATATAATAGTCTTGGTGGATGGATATGGGAAAATTGTCAAACCTATTAAACATGATGGAATATTTAAGTACTGGTAGAAAATATTCGATTGAGGAATTATCCAATCTTCTAGAAGTAAGTCCTAGAATGGTACGCTTTTATAAGGAAGAATTAGAAAAAGCCGGGATTTACGTTGATACCTTACATGGACCATATGGAGGATATGTGTTAAAGCATTCGATTCATTTACCAGAAAGAAAAATTTCCAAAGCAGATCTTTCTTATTTAGAGAAAATAGCTTCTACTTTAGAAGGAGAAGAACGGGAAAAAATGATGATTGTGATTGATAAATTACGAGGAACGCTTCTTTCTTCCGGAAATGAAAAAGTAGAGCTATCAGAAAACATTCTTCCCATTTATAACATTTTATCAAGAGCTATTAAGGAGAAAAGAAAAGTTTTGATTACTTATCTTTCCAAAGAAAAACCAGTGAGTACTCGTGTAATCCATCCTTATCAGATTTTTCTTTTAAAAGATGGATGGGCGGTTGCTGCTTTTTGTGAAAAGAAACAAGATTTACGACATTTTGAATTTTCTAGAATTACCCATATCGAACTATTAGAAGATTTTTATCAAAGTGAGAATAGTGACGAAATATTACCACATTAGCTGCTATGATGTAGTTAAGGTGGTATTTTTATGGAAGAAAATTTTTCATTATTAGAAAGTCGTATTTTTAATACAATTGCTTTTACGGATTGTGAAAAGCTATTTCACTCTTTAGAGAAAATAAAGGGAAATACAATTTTTGTTGGGGCAGGAGGATCTAGGGTAGTTGCAGAATTTGCGCGTATCGTTCTAGAGAAGAAGAATCATCTCTTAGGTCTTACTTGTTCCTATCGAGACTTATGCTATCGGGATTTAAGTTTTTATCAAAATCTTTTTATTGCTAGTTATAGTGGAACAAATTACGGTGTTCAATTATGCGCAGAATTACCTCTAAAAAAGTATTTGTTCTCCTCTTTAAAAGAAGGGGAATTTCAAGAGCTTCTCTCTTATCACAGCTGTCTAAAGAAGGAACACAGCTTTATCTCAATAGGCGCAACCCTTATTCCTATTTCCTTGCTTCTATTATATTACGATCCTACTTTTTCCTTTTCTACAACTTTTAATAAGGAATTTCTACTTTCTAAACCTTATACTTCTTTTGAAGTCTATACAGGAACGGATACGGTCGTTGCGGCTACTTATTTAGAATCAACAATGGTCGAAGGGGGACTTGGGTCAATCATTCTTCATGATAAATACGACTATTGTCATGGAAGAAGCACCTATTCCAAAGAGATATCTACCCTTACGATTTATTTAATCAATCAGGAAAAAGAATTGGATAGAGAACTACTCTCTCTTCTTTCTAATTCCAAACGAGAAATGATAATTCTTAAAGGAGAAACAGAGGATGCGGTAAGGAATCAATACCAATTATTAGTAAAATCGATGTATCTAACGAAACAAATTGCCACTCTTTTAGCGAAGGATTTATCCAATATTGATTACGACAAGAAGATTGTTCCTAAGATCTATCATTTTGAAGGAGAAATGTAATGAAAATATATGGTGTAGGCGATTTGGTATGCGATTTATACTATGAAAATCAAAAACTTATCGGAATGGATGGCGGAAAGAGTTTCGCTAATATTGTCGTTAATTTGGCGGACCGTTTTGATACATATATTTGGGGTGCTTGTGGAACTGATTACTATGGGGATATCGCTTTAAAATCATTAGAAGAATTAGGCGTTTCAACTCAATATGTTAAACGTTATCCTGTTTTAACAAGGTTATTTCATATCGATTATCAAAAGAATCTTACGAAGAAAAAAGATTTTGTTACCCATCAAAAGACTTGGTACCCCAACACTCTTGTATCACCTTTTCTGGAATGCAAAGAAGAGGATGTTTTGATTATGGATAGCCTTAATTCCGTGAATCAAGCCATTTTAAAACATCAAAAAGGAAAAAAGATGTTAGATATCGGATACTTCAAAGAACTATCAAAAATGACTCAGGAAGAAATCTATCAACTGTTTCAGATTCCTTTTGCTATTATCAATTTAAATGGTAGAGTTGAAAAATATTTGCTCAACCGTTTTCATACGTTAGACTTTCTAAAGGCAGACCTTATTATCATAACTTATGGCAAAAAGGGCGCAAAATTTTTATGGGGTGATGAGAGTCTCTTTTTACCACTAGAATGTCAAGAAAAAGAAGTCGATAGCAATGGACTAGGAGATTTATTCTTTGCGGAATTTATTGCTTATTATCTAACGAATGCGAAAATATCAAAAAAAGGAATTCAAAAAACATTTAAAGAAGCTACCCGTAAAACCTCTTTTTTAGCAACCCAAGTAGGAGCGCGTGGTCATCTTCATAAAATTTATTCGAAAGAAGAGAAATAATTTCTCTTTTTTTGTATAAAATAAGCCATTTTCTTTCAATATAGAGTTGAAAGGAGAAAATGATGGCACGTCACAAAGTAGAAATCTGTGGCGTGAATACTGCGGAAATTCCAGTTTTAAGGAATGAAGAAATGGTTTCTTTGTTTCAAAGATTAAAAGAGGGAGATCAAACCGTTAAAGAAAAACTGATTGAAGGAAATCTAAAATTGGTCTTATCCATTCTAAAAAAATATAACAATCGGACCGATAATATGGATGATTTATTTCAAGTAGGATGTATTGGACTCATTAAAGCGATTGATAACTTTGATCTTTCTCATGAGGTAAAATTTTCAACCTATGCCGTACCGATGATATTAGGAGAGATTAAACGGTATTTAAGAGATAATAATAATGTCAGAATTGCAAGAAGCATTAAAGATTTAGCCTATAAAATATCCAAGGAAAAAGAGCGATTAACACTAGAATTAGGAAGAGAACCTAGTACGAAACTTCTAAGTGAAAAACTAGGGATTGAGGAATATGATATCGTTTTAGCGCTCGATTCTCTAAAAGATTCCGTTAGTATGTTTGAACCCATTTATAATGATGGTGGGGATGTTATTTATCTCTGCGATCAATTAGAAGATAAAAAAGGAAAAGACTATAGTTGGGAAGAACGTCTCAGTTTAAAAGAGGCTTTGGGGCTTCTTAAAGAAAAGGAAAAGTATGTGATTGAATCCCGATATCTCTATGGAAAGACACAAATGGAATTAAGTGAAGAATTGGGAATTAGTCAAGCTCAGATATCCCGGTTAGAAAAAAGTGGGATTGACCACATTAAAAGACGGATTCTATAGAATTGTGAAAAGAGAACTACCCTTTTATGGAGTAGTTTTTTCTTTGAAAATTCGCTATAATAAAGATAGGTGAAAACATGAAACAAGTATTTTCTATTACCCAAAAAGAAGATTTAATTTCCTATTTAGAAAAACATACTGACTATCGACGAAAAAAAATCAAAAGTATGGTTCACTATGGTCAGATTTTGGTGAATCAGCGAGAAATTTCCCTTCCTTATCTCTTAAAGGAAGGAGATGCCCTAAGTATCACGAATGAAAAAATAGTAAAGGCACCTTTTCCAATTCTCTATGAAGACGACCGTCTTTTAGTCGTTTGCAAAGAAGCAGGTCTTCTTACCGTATCCAATCAGAAGAATGAAAAGACACTCTATCAAGAAGTTTATCAGTATGTACATGAAAAAGGAGAAAAAGTATTCATCGTCCATCGCTTGGATAAGGAAACATCCGGGGTATTAGTATTTGCGAAAAAAGAAGAGATCAAGCAAGCTCTTCAAGAGAACTGGAATGAAATTGTTTTAAAACGCAAATATGTCGCTGTTGTCAAAGGAAATTACCAAGAATCTGGTCATATAGAAACGTATTTAAAAGAAGAGAAAAATACCTTTGTTCACAGTTCTCACACGGGTAAATTAGCGATTACAGATTATCAATTACTTCAAGAACAAAAGCCTTACGCTCTTTTAGATATTTCCCTTAAAACGGGAAGAAAAAACCAAATTCGCGTTCACATGAAAGAACAAGGAATGCCTGTTGTAGGAGATCAAAAATATGGAGGAGAAAAAGCAGATCGTCTTTATCTTCACGCCTATCTTTTCTCTTTTTATGACCCTATTTTAAAAAAACAGTTTACTTTTGAAGCAAGTATTCCTAAAACGTTCTATCATTTTTTTCAAATTTCTAAAAATATACGCTAAATGCGTATATTTTTCTTGCTATTTCACATACTTTATATTATAATAGAAAACCGTATGTGGGGGGAGAGTTATGAAAAGAATAGCAAAATTATGTGCCATTTTCGTTTTATTGTTTCTTACCGCTGGTTGTGACACTTTGATGAAGGAAAGGTCTTATGAACTAGATGACTCTAATATCGTTTTTGAACTTCCTAAAGTATGGGAAGCCGAAGATAAAGGAGAAGCGGAATTAGTTCTTTCTAGAAAAACTGCCAATATGGTGATTGATACTATCCATCCATCGGAAATGGACAGTATCTCCGCTAACGATTTACTAGATCAAAAAGTAGAAGCAGTGATGTCTGATAAAATCTCTTACTCTCTACTAAAGGAATATCCTGTTAATACCTTAGCAGATCGAAAGATCTATGCTAGACTCTATACTGCTGATAAAGAAAATATTGAAACACAGTACTACTTCAGTATTTTAGACTTTAGTGGGAAAGATACCTATGTCTATGTTCTTTATGAAGCAACAGAGACTTATATGACGTACAATATTGATGATATTAATCGGATGCTTATCAGAATGAAATGGAATGGCTCTAATAAGGATTTAGCGATGCGCTAAGTCTTTTTTTTGGACTTCTCCATAAAATAGAGTAGGTGATAGTTTGAAAATATCAGATTTACAGGAAAAAGATGTCGTCAATATGAGTGACGGGAAAAAGATTGGAAATATCATCGATATTCATATCGATAAAGATGGAAATATGAAAGGAATCATGGTAGAGAAGTACCGTTTCTTTTTCTCCTTATTTTCCAATCATATTGTTGAGATAAAATGGGAACAAATAAAGAAGATTGGGAAGGATGTCATACTTGTCAATTTGGATTAAATAATGCTATAATGAAGATGGTGATTCTATGAAAATACTACTTTATACAGAAGGGCTAAAAACGATTAGTAAATCAGGACTTGGAAAAGCAATTAAGCACCAAATGAAAGCCTTAGAAGATAATCATGTGGAATATACGACCAATTTAAAAGATGACTATGACTTACTCCATATCAATTTTTATGGGCCTAAATCCTATTTCTATGCGAAAAAGGCGAAGAAAAAAGGAAAGAAAATCGTCTATCATGCCCATTCTACCGAAGAGGATTTTCGCAATTCGTTTCTCTTCAGTAATCTAGTATCGCCTCTTTTTAAAAAATGGCTGATTACCTGTTATTCCCTTGGAGACTATATTATAACGCCAACGGAATATTCTAAACGGTTACTAGAAAATTATCATATGAATCGACCTATCAAAGCGATTAGTAATGGCGTGGATACCCAATTTTTTGAAAGAAATGAGAAAGCGGGATTGACGTTTCGAAAAACCTACGGATATACGAAAAAGGATAAAGTCATTGTGGGAATTGGTCTTTATATCAAACGGAAAGGGTTACTTGATTTTGTCGAGTTAGCGAAGCGTCTTCCAGAATATAAATTTATTTGGTTTGGCTATAGTCCTCTTTGGGCTTCTCCTAGAGAGATTCGAAAAGCGGTTCATACCAAACTTCCAAATCTTTGCTTTGCAGGATATGTTGAATCTAGCATGATTAAAAGTGCTTTAAGTGGAGCGGATTTATACCTCTTTCCAACGTTAGAAGAGACGGAGGGAATTCCCATTATTGAAGCGCTTACTTCTCGTATCCCAACCTTAATTCGGGATATTCCTGTCTTTGAGGAATACGAAAAAGATAAAGTAGTCTATAAGGCCAAAGATTTAGAGGAATTTGAACAAATGATTCCCAAAATTATCGAGAAAAAACTTCCCGATTTAACCGAGAATGGATATCGGGAAGCGAAGAAAAAAGATACGAAAATTGTCGGAAAAATGCTGATAGATACATATAAGGAGGTATTATATAGTGGAAAAGAAAGATAAAATTTTTCTTCTTGTCATCGGAATTTTACTAGTTGTCGTAATATTTCTTCTCTTTTTCTTTCAAGAGCAGGAATTAGTCAAAAAAGAAGCTGTTTTTGAAGTGATGGATGCTCCTGTTTCTGTTCAAGTATTCGTCGAAGAAAAGAAAGATGTAGAACCAATCTTTAAAGAAATAAAAGCCATCTATGATAAGTATGAAAATCTAAGTAATCGTGACAAAGGACCTTTAGCGGATATTCGCGAGAATGATTCAAAAGAAGAAAAAATTACGATTGATGAAGAGCTTTATTCCTTCCTACGATACGGCAAATCGTGGTATGAAAAAAGCAATGGAGCTCTTAATATTGCTATGGGGGATGCTTATGACTTATGGGAAAAATCTATCACCGAAGAAAAAAAGAGACCTTCTAGTAAAGAACTTAATCGCTTAAATGCCGATATCGATGAATTAAAATTCTTGAGTAATCATCAGATTGCCAATAATCATGTCAATATCAATCTAGATGCGATTCGCATTGGTTATGCAACCGAGGAAGTTGCTCACTTTTTGGAAAAAGAGGGGATAACCCACTATTTAATCAATGCTTCTTCTGTCATTCGTGCAGGGGAACATTACGAAGAGGGAAAAAGTTATATTATCAAAATGGAAAGCCCTTTTGAGGATGATGATAGAAGCATTCTTTCTTCTGTTCAATTTACCAATAAAGCAATCGCTATTAAAAGCCCTTATTGGAAGGGTTATCAATTAGATGGAAAAGTCGTTAGTTACTTATTAGATGCGAAAACGTCGGAACCAGCTAATTATATGTCTAGCGTCATTGTCATTGCCGATGATGCGAAAGAGGCGGATGCTCTTGCTAGTGTTTTATTTACGATGAGTATTCCAGATGGACAAGAATATATTCAAAATTATCCAAATGTCGCCGTGTCTTGGTCTTACACGGATGAGTCTGGTCAAAACCGAAAAGTATCGACTGATAATTTCTTCCATTACATTGGCTAAGAAAAGGCTAACAGGCCTTTTTTTATTGAACAAAAAAGGATTATTTGATATAATGAAAAAGTAGTGTGGTGATATACATGTATTTAAAAAAGATAATCGCCCAAGGATTTAAATCCTTTGCTGACAATACCGTTTTAGATTTTGATCAAAACATTGTCGGTATTGTTGGACCTAACGGTTCTGGCAAAAGTAATGTTGTCGATGCGGTAAGATGGGTATTAGGAGAACAGTCTGTTAAGTCTCTAAGAGGAGACGGCAATATGACAGACGTTATTTTTACTGGTAGTAAAAGTAGAAAAGAAATGGGAGTAGCGTCTGTTACCCTTGTTTTCGATAATCATGATTCTTATCTACCTCTCTCTTTTGAAGAAGTAGAAATCAAAAGAAGACTCTATAAAGATGGCACCAATGAGTTTTTTCTAAATAATGAAAAGGTAAGATTAAAAGATATTACCGATTTACTCATGGATAGTGGAATTGGAAAAGAATCTTTTAACATTATTAGTCAGGGAAAAATTGAAGAGATTTTAAACGATAAGCCACAGGAGAGAAGAAGTATCTTTGAAGAAGCTGCTGGGGTTTTAAAATATAAGAAAAGAAAAGAAGAAGCCCTTCGAAAACTAGACCGAACACACGAGAATATGCATCGTGTGGAAGATATCATTCGCGAGTTAGAACAACAAGTAGAACCTTTAAAAGAACAAAAAAGAAAAGCGTTAGAGTTTCTAGATTTGAATGAAGAGTTAAAAAACTTAGAAGTGGCTTTGGTAACCGAAGATATCACCAAAATTCATTTAAAATATCAAGAAAATAAAGATAAAATAGAAGCTTTAAATGTTGAGTTAGCGGGTATCAGTACTTCGAATACAAAATATGAGGCAGATATTTTAGCTTATAAAAAAGAAGAGCAGGAGTTGACGTCTCAAATTAATACGCTTCAAAAACTATTATTAGAGATGACGACCAAAGCAGAAAAGTTGAATAGTCAAAAAGAAATTCTAACCGAGAGAAAGAAAATGGAAGTGGATGATACCAAACTCCATAGCGCTATTCTGGAACTCAAAGAAAGTGAACTACGGCTTTTGAATGATGCCAAGAGCTATGATTTAGAACTCCATAGTCTCTTAGAAGAAAAAACAAAAGCAAAAGAAAAGAAGGAAACTCTCTTAAAACAATTAGAAGAAAAAAAGAAACGGCGAAGTGAAATAGAAGATAAATTAACACTTCTTGTCCGAAAGAAAAATGTCACCGAAACCAAGGTAGATACGCTTCGCGAAAGCATGGAAAATAATAGTAGTTTACCATATGCCGTTAAATGCGTTTTAAACCATCCAAAATTAAAAGGAATTCATAGTACGATTGGAAAGTTAATCGAGGTAGAAGAACGCTTTACAACAGCCATTTCGATAGCGTTAGGAGCCTCTTCTAACTATATTGTTGTCGATACTGATCAAAACGCCAAAGAGGCAATCCGTTACTTAAAAGAAAATAAATTAGGAAGAGCAACCTTTTTCCCACTTTCGATTATTGAAGGAAGAGAGATTGATTCTAATACTCTTTTATCGTTTCAAAAAGAAAAAGGATTTATCGATATTGCTTCTCATCTTGTATCGAGCGACACTCGTTATCACAATATCATTGCGAATCAGTTAGGAAACATTCTAGTAGTGGATACGATTGACAATGCTACTACCCTTCATAAGAAGCTAAACTATAAATACCGCATTGTTACCCTAGAGGGAGAGCTTCTCCATGTAGGAGGTTCGCTAACGGGTGGAGAAAATAAACAAAAAAATATTCTCAATGAAAAATTTGAATTAGAAAATCTCTTACAAGAGCAGAAAAAATTAGAAAATGAATTAAAACTCTATGAAGAGGAACTAAATCAATTCGACTATGATATTCGGGCTGTGGAAGATGAGTACTACTTAGTCGATAAAGAAGAAATTCGTCTTACCGCAGAAATACAAGAGAAAAATAAGAAAAAAGAAACGACGAATGAGCAACTAGAAACCATTCGCAATAACATCAAGGGAATGGAATCCAAAAAGAATCATTCTTTAAGTGAAGAAGAGGATGCCATCTTAAAAGAGTACTATCAAGCATTACAAGAAAAAGAAACGATTACCGTTTCGCTAGATGAGCAACAAAACGTATTGTCAAAACTCGTAACGGATTTAGCGGAATTTGAGCATAATGCGAAAAAAGAAAATGCCCTATATTTAGAGAAAAGTGCGGAGTTAAAAGACTTAGAAATTGAGATTAATCGAAGTGATGTGAAACTCGATAACTTATTAAATCTTTTGAATGAAACATACAGTATGACGTATGAGTATGCAAAAGAGAACTATGTTTTAGTACTCCCTATAGAAGAAGCGAGAACTAGAATTGGAACCTTAAAACGGAAAATTCGGGAGTTAGGTCCGATTAATCAACAGGCTCCAGAAGAATATGATCGCGTAAGTGGGCGGTATGAATTCTTGATGAAGCAACAAGAGGATTTGACGAAAGCAGAGAATACCCTACTAGAAATCATTCAAGAGATGGACCGGGTAATGGAAACCAATTTTGCCAAGACCTTTGATGTCATCAATGAACACTTTGCTCAGACATTTAAAGAGTTATTTAAGGGAGGAACCGCTTGTTTAAAGCTTACAGATCCGACCAATTTACTCGAAACAGGAATTGAAATTATTGCTTCTCCTCCTGGAAAAAGCCTAAAGAGTATTTCGCTATTAAGCGGAGGAGAAAAAACGTTTACCGCTATCAGTCTTCTATTTGCCATTTTAAAAACAAGACCAATGCCTTTCTGCATTCTCGATGAAGTAGAAGCCGCTCTAGACGAGGTCAACGTCGAATCTTTCGGGGAATATATTCAGTCTTTAAAAAACAAAACGCAGTTTATTGTGATTACCCATAAGAAGAAAACGATGGAATTTGCGGATACGCTTTATGGAATTACTATGCAAGAAAGTGGCGTTAGTAAACTCGTCAGTGTGAAATTAGAAGAAATTGAAAAGTAGAGCTGTTCTACTTTTTTCTTTGTGATATAATAGATTTAGGTGGTAGCATGAATTATTTATTATATGGAGTAGAACCTTTTCTCATGGAAAAAGAAGTTAAAAAAATTCTTGTCAAAGAACAAATCGAAGAGGTTGATTTATCTCGCTATGAATATGGAATAGATTCGATTCATAAGATATTAGAAGATGCTGAAACAATGCCGTTTTTTGCGGAGAAAAAAGGAATTCTAGTCGAAGAAGCAATCTTTTTTAATCGTGGTAAGGGAACAGAGGAAGAGTTAGAGGAACTCCTTACTTACTTAAAGAATCCCAATCCCTCAACTATTCTTCTCTTTTTAAATCATAATGCAACCGTAGATAACACGAAAAAAATTACCAAAGCCATAAAAGAAAAAGGTGTTTTAAAAGAGCTTACGATGAATAATCCAACAAGAGAAATAGAGGAAATGTTTACGGGCTACCAAATAGAGAAAACGGTCATCCATCTCTTTCAAGAAAGAGTAGGGGATGATCTTAATCAACTTCAAGAAGAAGCAGAGAAGTTAAAACTCTACAAAATAGAAGAGAAGACGATTACCAAAGAAGATGTTCTTGCGCTTACAACCGTGACGATTGATACGGATATTTTTCGGTTTATCGACTACATCATTCAAAAAGAAAAAGAAAAAGTTCTCATCATGTATGAAGAGATGATTAAAGAAGGGGAAGAACCTATCAAAATGATTGCCCTTTTAGCTAGTAAATTTCGCTTGATGTATCAAGCCAGTGAACTAACTCGTTTAGGTTACTCACAAGCAGATATTTCCTCTACGTTAGGAGTTCATATCTATCCTGTAAAACTAGCGATTCAAGCGGGTCTAAAATATAACCGATCTTTACTTCTTTCTTACATGAAGAAATTATCAGAATTAGATATTTCTATCAAGACAGGAAAAATCGAACCAGTCTTGGGGTTAGAGTTGCTCCTTCTAGAAGTCTAATTTGCCTTTTTGAAATAAAATTAGTATAATAAAAACCATCTGAGGTGAAACCATGATTTACATAAAACAAAGAGCATTATTAAAACCCTATGAATCTTTTGTCTTAACAGACTTTGATAGAACACTTACTACGTATGATAGTACTGTTTCTTGGGGGCTTTTAGAAGAAAGCCCTCTTATTGACCCTAACTATCGAAAAGAAAGTATTACCTTATATAACCAATATCGACCAATGGAGATTGATCAAATCATTCCTCTCTCGCAAAAAGAGAAATTGATGGAAAAATGGTGGACCGATACCGCTAATCTATTACAAAAATATCACGTATATGAAAAGACGATTGATGAAATTATCGCTTCTTCTAACGGTTTAAAACTCCGTCGTGATTCGCTTTCTTTTTTAAAGACGATGAATCAATTAGGGGTTCCTGTTGTCATTGTGAGTGCGGGAATTGGAGACTTTATTATCAAGTACTTACAAAAAATGGATAGTTATTACGACAATATTACCATTCATTCAAACTTTTTTATCTATGAGAACGGTAAAATTGTTGGGCTTAAAAAACCACTCATTCACGCTTTAAATAAAGGACATTTATCTTATCCAGAATTAGCTGGTAGAAAAACAGGACTGTTATTTGGAGATCAAATTGAAGATATTCAAATGGGAAGAGAACTCCATACCGTAAACGTTGGCTTTTGTGATTTAGATCATCATCATATCGATGATTTCATTCAAAATTTTGATGTTATTCTAACCGACCATTCTTCTTTTAGTGATGTTGGTAAAATCTATATGAAGAGATATTCTCACGGAACGGGCAGAGAAGAATAAAAATTTGTTTATTTTCTATCAAAAAAGATGTCAATTTGACATCTTTTCAATTGCTTCATAGACTTTTTTTAAATCTCTTTCATATTTACTGGTTTCTTTTGGTTGATAATATTTGCGATTGATAAGGGTATCTGGTAAGTATTGTTGCTTAACAAAAGCATGCGGATAATCATGAGGATATTTATAACCAATCGCAGGTGTTTTAATGTGATTTGGAATACTACCACTCTTTCCTTCTTCAATATCCTGTAATGCCTTATCTAATGCGACATGAGCGCTATTGGATTTCGGAGATAGGGCAAGGTCTACTACCATGACAGAAAGAGGAATTCTAGCTTCTGGAAGACCTAGTCTTTCACAAGCATTGATACAAGCATCGACCCGAGGCCCCATACTAGGATTCGCAAGACCAATATCCTCATAAGCAATGACCGTCATGCGGCGATAGATAATATCTAAATCTTCTGCTTCTATCAATCTAGCTAAATAATATAAAGAAGCATTGACATCTGACCCACGAATACTTTTTTGAAAAGCCGAGATAACGTCGTAGTGACCATCTCCATCTTTATCATGAAAGAAAACGGGTTTACTATTAATCGTTGTAATCAGTTCTTCCGTGACATTTCCTTCGGTACTAGAATAATATGCCATTTCTAGTAAGTTGTAAGCATTTCGCATATCTCCACTACTTAAAACAGCAATCTTGCGAAGCGTTTTTTCCTCGATTTGAATATCCTTTAAATAAGGCGATTTTGTCGCTCTTGTTAAGCCTTCTACAATATCTTCTTCCGTCAACTCTTTTAACTCAAAGATTTGTGTTCTACTACGAATAGCGGGATTAATCTTGTGATAAGGATTCGAGGTTGTCATCCCAATCAACGTAATTAGACCATTTTCTAAGTAGGGGAGAAGTAAGTCTTGTTTATCCTTGTTTAGACGATGAATTTCATCCATTAAAACAACCATTCCATGATACATTTTCGCTTCTTCAATGACGACATCAAAATCCTTTTTATTATTAATGGTCGCATTTAACAATCGATAAGGAACCCCCAATTCCTCTACAATCGCCATCGCTAAAGTGGTCTTTCCAATACCCGGTTTTCCATAAAAAATCATCGAAAAAAGTTTCTTATGCGCAACAAGATTATAGATAATTTTATCTTTTCCGACTAGATGTTGTTGACCGATTACTTCGGAAATTTTCTTTGGTCGCATTAAAACTGCTAAAGGTTCCTTATTCATAGTATCACCTAGAACATTGTATCATAAATTTATTTTTCAAACAATTGTTCTAGTAACAAAAAAAGAATAGAAAACTATTCTTTATTCGGGATATTCTGTAATTTTAATTTTTCCATTTACTTTTACAGGAACAATTTGACTGGTTTTTTCAAAATAACAATTTTGGTTATTTCCAAAAGGAAGTAAATCAGCGTTTCCGGTATCATAGGAACCGTCTCCCGTTAAAACAAGATCATCTAGATGTACGCGAACCTCGTTCGTCTTATTATAATTTTTATCGGTATAACAGGTCATTTGAAGTTCTAAAGATACTTCTACGTTTTCAAATTCTACATTATTGTATTTTGGTGTTAAATTATAGTTTTTAAAGTATCCTCTACTAGTACAAGCATCATGAGGATTGGAACAATCTGGCATTCCTGTTGAAATATAAGAACTAATCATAAGAAAATCTGTTAGATTTTCAACGGTCACATCTTCATAAGTGATAATAGGTCCTGTTTCTTCCTCTTCATTGGATACAGGTGCTTCTTCTTCTTCTTTTTGACATCCACAGAGAAGAAAAAGACAAAATAGGCATAACAACAATTTCTTCTTCATTTTTCTCTTTCCTTTTCTACAGCTCCATTATATCATACTTTTAGAGGAAAATCTTGCTTTTGCTTTTTCTAAGGATATGATATAATGAATATGAGGATAGATAGTATGCAGGAAGTACACAATTTTAAAACGTATCTTTTAGTCGAAAAAAAATACAGCAACAATACCATTGACGCTTATCAAAGAGACTTAGAAAAGTTTTTTGCCTTTCTTCCTAAAGAGCCTAAAGAGGTAGTAGAAGAGGATATCCATGCTTATTTAAAGTATCTAAAAGAATCCGGAATGAATGAAAGAAGTATCTCTCGTTCCATTTCTTGTCTAAAATCCTTTTATAAGTTCTTACTGATCGATAAAGTGGTTTCTACTAGTCCTTTAGAAAATATAGAGATTCCGAAACTACGGAAAAGCCTTCCTCATACGTTAACCGAAGAAGAAGTCATTGCTCTATTAGATATGCCTCTAGTAGATAACTTTAGCTATCGTAATAAAGCGATGTTAGAGGTATTATACGCAACGGGTCTAAGAGTAAGTGAACTTGTCTCTTTAACTCTTCAGGATATTGATTTAGAAAATGCCGCTTTAAGAACGATGGGAAAAGGAAGTAAAGAGAGAATTGTTCCTTTAGGAGAATATGCTTTACGATACTTAACTATCTATTTAGAAGAATATCGAAGTACATTTATCAAAAAAGATTATAATAACTACTTATTTTTAAATAATCATGGGAAAAAGATGACAAGACAAGGATTCTTTAAAATGCTCAAAGCTCGAGCCAGAGAAGCAGGAATCAAAGAAGAGTTATCGCCCCATACTCTTCGCCATTCTTTTGCTACGCATCTTTTAAATCATGGGGCTGATTTAAGAAGCATCCAGGAATTACTAGGACATAGTGATATCGCAACCACACAGATTTATACGCATGTATCTAACGAACATTTAAAAGAAAATTATAAGAAATTTCACCCACATGGGGAATAGGAGGAAAAATATGAAATTGACAAAAATTACCGAAACTATTTTTAGAGAATATGATATTAGGGGAATTTGGAAAGAGGAAATTACAGAAGATGTTGCTTATACGATTGGTCGAAGCTTTGCATCTTACATCGCTCAAAGGGGCTTAGAAAACGTGATAGTAGGGCATGATAACAGAATCTCTTCTCCAATGATACATCAAGCTTTAATAGAAGGATTAAAAGAAAGTGGAGCTTCTATTACGGATTTGGGGTTAGTGACAACTCCAATGTATTACTATGCGAAAAAGAAATATCAAATCGAAACCGGTATTATGATTACAGCTAGTCATAACCCAAAAGAATATAATGGCTTTAAAATTTCTTTTTCACTAGAGGGAAATGCTTGTGGAACTGCTATTACCGACTTCAGAAATTATACCAATCAACTAGCCTTTATTGAAAAAGAAGGAAGCATTCGAACTTTAGATATTGAACAAGAATACTTAGAAGAAGTAAAAAGAAGTATTTCTTTAGGAAATCGAAAAGTCAAAGTAGTTTTTGACTGTGGTAACGGAACAGGTTCTATCATCGTCAAAAAGATTCTCGATATGTTTAATGTCGAGTACGATTTACTCTATTGTGATTCTGATCCTGAATTTCCAAATCATCACCCTGATCCATGTGTAAGAGAGAATTTAAAAGATTTATCTCGTCGGGTCAAAGAATTAGGATATGACCTTGGAATAGGAATTGATGGCGATGCCGATAGGGTAGGATTAGTCGATCAAAATGGCGATATTATTGGTAGTGATCTTATCATGCTTATCGTCTACCGTAGTATTGCTTCTACCATGAAAAATAGAAAAGCCGTTTATGATGTGAAATGTTCGAAAACCCTAATTGATGGATTACATGACCTAGGTCTTCAATGTGAAATGGCAAGGACCGGAAACTCTTATATGAATCTCAAAATTAATGGGGAGGATTTTGATTTTGGGGGAGAGTATTCTGGACATCTTTGGTTCCGGGACAAATGGCCAGGATTTGATGATGGGATTTATGCTGGTATGCGATTAGTAGAAATCCTTTCTAATACGGACAAAAAGATGAGTGAATTATTGGATAATACAAACCAATATTACTCTACCGAAGAACTAAAATTTCATGCCCCTGACGAGATTAAATTTGAAGTGGTAGAAAACGTAAAAGAATACTGCCATGAAAAAGGATATTCAATGGTAACAGTAGATGGCGTTAGAGTCGAATTTGAAGATGGTTGGGCACTCGTTCGGTGTTCGAATACGGGACCTAATATTACCGCTCGTTTTGAGGCAAGAGAAGAAAGCCGTCTTCAAGAATTACAAGAAGAATTTACTACCTTATTAAATAGTTATTTATCTTAAGAAAGATTTGCTTATCTTTCTTTTTTATGTTAGAATAACCTCGAATTGTGAGGAAAAAACTTATGGCACAGATAACATCTTTAAAAAGAAGGGAAGCGGGTCTTCCTCTAACAGAACATAACTCTATTATTTTTCTAAAAAGGATAGCGAACCCCTTTTTAAAAATAGCTACCGGAAGCAAGATTAAATATCGGTTAAAAAGGGAAAACATTTATCACGCGATTCAAAAGCAACCCATTATTTTCGTTGTGAATCATAGTCGTTTTCAGGATACTCCTCTTGCTTGTAAAGCCGTTAAAAAACATTCTTATGTTTTAGCGGGCGTTCAAAAGTTACCGTTTCTCGATGAATTTTTCTTTCATGCGAATGGTTCTATTTTTGTCGATCGGAAAGATAAAAAAGATATGGCCTTATCCAAAGAAGCAATGGAAGAATATTTAAAAAAAGGACAAAGCCTTATCGTTTTTCCAGAAGGAACTTGGAACCTTTCTGATTCCCTCATGGTAATGGAGATGAAATGGGGAATTGTCGATGTTGCCAAAGATACAAATGCACAAATAATCCCACTTTCCCTTGATTATGATCAAGAATCGATGATTTGCTATGCTCGTTTTGGAACCCCTATTCTTGTACAAGATTTTGATGATAAATTAGAAGCAATCGGAACTATCCGTGATGCAATGGCTACTTTGCGATGGGAACAGATGGAAAAATATCCAACTCTTTCTAGGAAAGATGAAAAAGCGATAGCTATTTTGAGGAAAAGAAAATGGGAGATTTGTAAAGAATACCCTTGCTATGATTACGATTACGAACAGAGTATTATCTTTCACAGTAGCGATAGCCCTGAAGAAGTATTCGCTCCTATAAAAAAACTAGAGCCAAATAGGCAGAATGCCTTCTTATTTGACAAACGAAATAAAGGTTATTGGTAGGATGATTTTCATCCTTTTTAATTTACTTTTTTTTCTAAGTTTGATATACTTATAATGAATAGAATAGAGGAGTGCTCATGTATAATTTGTATATTCCTGTTTGCGGTCTATTTTGTGCGCTTTTACTATGTATTTGTTTCTTTTCGAGAAAGCGCGTAAAAAGCAAGGAAACCAAGTTGTTTTCCGTTATGCTAATCAATAGTTTAATCGATTCTATTTTAATGGTTTCTATTATTCTCATTGCCTATCTTAACCCTGAGCAGGTTTTCTTGATCAAACTATTAAATAAGCTAGACTACCTACAGTTTCTTTTCTGGGTATGGGGATTATTTTTATACATTTACTACATCTCTACTAAAAACGAAGAAAAAGGGGATACTCGGTATCAAAAGGCTTTACAATATACCGGTGGAACTACTATTTTAGGAAGTATTCTCATTTTGATTTCTCCTGTTCAAATCATGAATACAGGAAAAACAATGTATAGTTATGGGCAATCTTCCAATATTTTATATGCCTTTTGCTTAATCTATATTTTGTTTATTATTTTGGCTATTTTTTCCAATAGAAAGAGTTTTGCAAGCAAAAAATATTTACCATTTTATGTCTTTGCGGCGTTTGCTGTTGTTGTCTTGCTTTTACGAATAGTGAACCCTGGCTTAGTCATTGTTACCGCTGTTCTTGCTTACTGTAATTTGGTGATGTATTTCACCATTGAAAACCCAGATATAAGAATGTTAGAACAGTTAAATATTGAAAAAGAACGGGCAGAGAAAGCAAATCGAGCGAAAACGGATTTCTTATCTAATATGTCTCATGAGATTCGGACCCCTTTAAATGCAATTGTAGGGTTCAGCCAAGCGTTAATGGAGGAAGATTTACCTGAAAGCGCAAAAGAAGAAATAGAAGATATTCTAACTTCTTCTAATAACCTTTTAGAAATTGTAAATGGTATTTTGGACATTTCCAAAATTGAGGCCAATCGCTTAGAAATTATCAATACAGAATATAACTCTCATAAATTGATGAGTGATATTCAATCTCTCATCAAAGGAAGAATAGGAGAGAAACCTCTAGAATTCCGTACGTATATCGATGCCTCTATGCCACCTGTTCTCTACGGAGATTATGTCCGTATTAAACAAATCATTGTTAATTTACTTACTAACGCTGTTAAATATACAAAAGAAGGATTTGTCGAATTCAAAGTAGATACTGTTATTCAAGAAGATATTTGCCGGTTAATCATTTCCGTTGAAGATAGTGGAATTGGAATTAAAACCGAGGATATCGATAAACTTTTCCGTAAATTCGAACGATTTGAACTAGAAAAAAATATTACTACAGAGGGAACGGGATTAGGACTTGCCATTACAAAAAGTTTAGTAGAACTTATGCATGGGAAAATTGTTGTTCAAAGTATCTATGGAAAAGGTTCTAAATTTACCGTAGCGCTTGATCAAAGAATTGTTCCAAAGAAAGTAGAAGAATTAGAAACAGCTAAAGAAAATACAGATACATTCACTTCTTATGGAGCTCGCGTTTTAGTAGTCGATGATAACAAAATAAACTTAAAAGTAGCAAGCCGTCTATTAAAAAATTATCAAATTGTCCCAGATTTAGCCCTTTCTGGTCAAGAATGTCTTGACAAGATATTAGAAGGAAATACTTACGATTTAATTTTAATGGATGATATGATGCCTAGAATGACAGGCACAGCAACTCTTCAGAATTTAAAGAAAATTATTGGCTTTCAAACACCTGTTGTTGCTCTTACAGCGAATGCTATTTCCGGAATGAGAGAAAAGTATTTAGCGAATGGGTTTCAAGATTATTTATCAAAACCCATCAATCAAAACGAGTTAAAACAAGTTTTACAAAAGTATCTAGAGAAGAAGGAAGGAACTATGGAAGAGAAAATAGAAGAAAATCATTCGAAAAAAGATGTCTCTTATCTAAAAGAAAATGGTTTTGATGTCGACCATGGCATTGAACTATTAAGTGACTTAGAGACATATGAAATGACAATGGAAGACTTCTTAGAAGAATCCAAGACAAGAATTCCTAAGATGCAACAGTTTAAAGACGCGAAAGATGCGAATAATTACGCTATTCTAGCTCATGCTATGAAAAGCGATGCAAAATACTTAGGAATCAATTCTCTTGCTGAATTGTCTTTAGCGCATGAAATGGCAGGAAAAGAAAATCGAATGGATTTTATCGAAGAACATTATCAAGAATTAATGGATGAAGTTGAAAAAAATATTTCTATTATGAAAAATTATTTGGGAAAATAGGAGGATATATGAAAGAGTTATTAGAACAAATTAATCAAACCTTTGATAACTGCATGGAAAATTGTAGTGAAGAGACAAAACTACAATTAAAGATTATTAAAACGAATATCAATACCTTATTTCAGGACTATCAAGGAGGAGAATCTACGGTAGAAACCCCTTCTAATCCACCAGAGACAAAACCAGCAGAAGTAGCTGCAACGGATAAGAAAACGATTCTGGTAGTAGATGACTCTAGTATCGTTAGAAATTATTTGAATAAACTATTTAGTGAAAAATACAACATCCAAATGGCTTCTGATGGAAAAGAAGCTATCGATGCTTTATCAGAAGAAGAACCAGAAGTAGATGCTATTTTACTAGACTTAATGATGCCTGGAGTCGATGGCTTTGGCGTTTTGGAATATCTAGCAGGAAGAAAGTTAGAAATTCCTGTTGTTGTCATCAGTGGTGATAACACGAGAGAAACCATTAATCGTGCCTTTGAATATCATGTTGTTGACATCATTGAAAAACCATTTGACTCTAAGACGATTGAAGCAAAAATTGCTCGTATTCTTTAAAAAGTAGAAAAAGCACAAAGTTGCTTTTTTTCTTGACCTTTTTTTGTCCACATGTTATAATAGCATGGCAAAGGGGGAAAATTTTATGCTTATATTACCAGATAGAGAAACTTTTCAGGAACAGTACAAATTATATGCAACCAAAAAATTACATCTTATAAAGGAAAAATATGGAAATCTGGGTCGAGATATTGCTCTTAAATTACCTCATGGACTATCCATGATGAGAGCGAATGAAAAAGTAGCCAGAGAAAGCTCTTTTTTTAATGAGTCTTATTTCTTATCATCTGCCTTAGAAGGTTGTTTTCACGATATTGGAAGATTTGAGCAATATCGTATAACAGGAAGTTTAACAGACTCTGTTTTATATGCAACAACCGGTATTGGAGATCATGGAAATCTAGGAAGAAAATTACTCCTCGCGAATGGAAAGAGTCTTTTACGCCAAATTATACCAGAAGAAAGTTCCTATGATTCCATTTTTACGGAAGTAGTAGGGGAACATACGACTATCCGTAATAAAAACTATCAACTTCCTATTGGTTCACTTACTAAAAGATTTCAAGATTACTCTCTAGAAGAAGTAGCAAAATCTAAAAATAGTTCTTTAAAGAATGAGTTAATTGCTCTTAAAATTTTACTATTACAAGAGACAGATTGTCTCGAATTACTACAAAACATCATGGATGAAAACTGGATACCTGGCATCTATGCAGAACAAGATCAATTTGTAAACGATGAGATATGGGATGATTTTATTCATTTCCGCTATATCGATATGCGCAAATACCGTCAAGAAGGAAAGTGGACCGCTAATGCAGGATTTCTTCTTCGTTATGGACTCCTTACAAGACAAATGCAATTAGTAGCTACTTTAAAAGGATTTGAAGCGATGGATGGATTTCAAAAGGTTTGGGAACAAACCGTAAAACACATGGTTCCTTCTGAATCAGGATTCCAAATAGATCCTAGACTTCAAGATGCACAAGACTTTATTGAAATGGCAGTTCATAATTTGATTGAAACTAGTCCTGATGGCTTTTTAATTACCGAAGAATCTCGGGAAAAAGCCAAACAATTATCTATCAATAACTGGAAAAGAAGAGCCTAGCTCTTTTTTTGTGAATAGAAAAAGGGGAGGGGACATAAAGTAAAGTAGATAAGAGGAATCAAAAATGAACTTACAAGCCTTTTGGATTACGACACTAGCAGGAATTTCTACTCTATTAGGTTTCCTTATTTTATGGACGAAAAAAGAAGGGGAGATTATCCCATCATCTCTTGGATTTTCTGCTGGTGTTATGCTTTTCGTGTCCCTCTTTGATTTAATCCCTAGTTCTTTGGCTTATTTTCGGGAGTCCTATTTACAAGGATTTCATATTCTCTTTTGCCTTCTATTTATCTTGTTAGGAGGATTAATCTCTTTCTTTTTAAATGACGGAATTAGCCAAAAGTATCAGCAAGATTCCTTATATAGAATTGGATTTTTATCCATGTTAGCCATTATGCTTCATAACATACCAGAAGGAATTATTACCTATCTTACAACTACGATAGAATTAAAAACAGGACTTCTTTTATCCCTTTCTATTGCCTGTCATAATATCCCTGAGGGTATCTGCATTGCTGTACCTATCTACTACGCAACAAAAAATAAAAAGAAAGCCTTCCAAATGGTACTATTATCCGCTTTATCAGAACCTCTTGGCGCACTATTTGCCTTTTTATTCCTAGAAAACCATTTATCCAATCAAATGATGGGAATCTTTTTAGCGGTCGTATCTGGTATTATGATAGCCTTAGCGGCGACAGAAATCATTCCAGAAGCTCTTCGACATTCCCCTAAATATACGATAAAATATCTCCTTTTAGGCATGGGAGTAATCTTCCTTTCCCATTTACTATTTTAGAAAAATATGCTAAAATGGACTCATGGAAAAGGAACAGTGGAATCAAGAAAAATATCAAACCTTCTTAGAAAAGTTAAAACAAGAACAAGATCTAGCATATAGAGATTTTACAGCTAATTTAGGAATTGAAAAAGACTACCTAATTGGTGTTAGAACGCCTATTTTAAAACATATTGCAAAAGAAATTAGTAAGACGGATTATCAAACATTCATCGACTATAACATCCATCAGACCTATGAAGAAAGATTGATCCATGGACTTTTAATCGGTTATTTAAAAATCCCTTTCTCAGAGGTTTTAAAATTATTTTCCGATTTTCTTCCCTATATTGATAATTGGGCCATATGTGATATGACCGTATCAAATATGCATATATGGAAAAGTCATCAAAAGGAAGGATTTCCATTTATTTATAAGTGTCTAAAATCAAAAGAAATATGGAGAAATAGGGTAGGGGTAGTCCTACTACTAAACTACTATATTGATGAAGAATACATTGATGAAATACTAGCAATCTGTAATAACTTTCAAACAGAGGAATACTATGTTAAAATGGCAATCGCTTGGTTATTATCCATTTGTTATATAAAAGAAAAGGAAAAAACCTTAGCGTTCTTAAAAGATAATCAAATGGATGATTGGATACAAAATAAAACAATTCAAAAGATTAGAGAATCTAATAGAATAGAGAAAATAGAAAAGGATGGATTATTAAAATGGAAAAGGAAGCAGTAATTACAAAATATGAATATCAGCCTAAAGGAGTATGTTCAAGTAATATGATATTTGAAATAGAAAACGATAGAATTCTCTCTTTAGAAATCGTTGGTGGATGTCCTGGTAATACCCTAGGAGTATCTAAATTATGTGCCGGAAAAACAATTGATGAGGTAATTGATTTACTTCATGATATTCCTTGTCGCAATAGAGGGACTTCTTGTCCAGATCAAATAGCAAAAGCTTTAATACAATATAAAAAAGAAAGGGCAATCTAATGTTCTTTCTTTTTATTATATAATGACCGATATAATTATTATATTAGGAAGTTAACATAATATACATTATAGGACTTTTATATGTTTTCTTAAAATAGAAATAAATTCCTATGACATACTGTTTATTATCTGTTTTTTTCTTTATTATATAGTTATTTATGATGATTAATAATAATTGTTCTATCCAGAACCATTTTATGTAATATAGATTATTCACTTATTATCATGATTCATTCATCATTTAATATATTATTTTCCTCTATTGAGATGAATAAATTCTTCACCTATTTCTTGCTCGATGCAAATCAGAACACCCTATTCCCCTCTTTTTATCAAATTTAAGAAATAGGGGACTTACTAATTTAAAATCGAGATGATTAAATTATTCATGTAACAAATTCTCGATGCAAATGAGAGCATCTCATAATTGCCTAAATAAGCTTAAATTGGTAACAAAGAAGGCTGATTTAATAGTAGATATAGATGAATTCTTTATTTATCCTTAAAAAAAATAGGGTTCTCCCCTACGTTTTAGGAATCTAGAAAAATAGGGGACTAATTGCCAACTTTTCTAGATTGAATTTCTGCAATTTTTTCAAATACTTCAGAAGCATTTTGTTCATTGATTTCAGTATAGCCAAGCTCTTTTAATGCCTGTACTTTAATATTATTAAGCTCCAAAGTTCTACTTAATTTATCTTCCATTTTTTGTTCAATTTGGTTAATAAATCTCTTGTGACACTCTGCTAATTTTGTCTTAGAAGCTCCCCCACTATTATATAGTACAAAAGCAGAATACATGATACTTTCAAAAACAAACTGTTCTTCTTCATTAAAAGCAAATTCTAATGGTTTAACAAATCCCGTTTCCTTTGCTACATATCCAAGAATATATTTCAATTCTTTTGAAGAATCCATAGATTGTATGAAATGATATAGATATTTCATTGTCGTATAATTTTTAGGGTCCTTATCGTCTTCTAATTTCTCTTTGATTAAGTCAATAATGTTAATCATTAACTCTTTTTCTTTTTTGCCAAGACCATTAAAAATAGATCCCGCATCTACAGCATCTAACATCGTTGGCGTATCATTACACATCGCATTTAAGCGTGTTTCAACGGATGTAATATAATCAGTATCTACCTTAATAGAATCTAATTCATCTGGTGATTTTATCCCTAATAAATTTAACAATAAAACTTTTTTATCTTTTGGCCATTTATTAATATCATCTAGATCTAAATAATTATAGATCATTTGTCTAGAAACCCCTAAAAATTTAGCTAATTTTACTTTTGAAATACCTAACTCATGTAAGATATCATTTAATCTGTCCATATCTCATACCCTCCTATTATCATTATATCATGGCTATGTCAAATGTCAAGTGTAAAGTAATAGTTAATTAAAGAAAGAATTGACACCCTATTTTTCAAGCCAAATCTAAGTCAATATTAATGATTTTAATACTGATTTTTTTATAGCTTCTAAGCTGTTTTTTTATTTCTTGTTCTATCTTTTTAGCCCGTTTTAACGTACAATTTTTATCGAATGTAATGACTAAATGAGCCTTATAATATCTACCATATTTAATCAATTCTACCTTAGAAATAGAGGCATTATTAAGACTTGGTTCAATCATCTCTTTTAGATCATCTATCACACTCTGATTTAGTTCTACTTCTCCTAATAGGTTTAAAATGTTATTTTTAAGAAGATGAAAAGCATTTTTAAAAATCATAACGCAAATGATAATGCTTGCTACCATATCACTATACTTTAGAATAGGAAGCTTGTCACTTACTGTAAGTAATAGAATAACTACTCCAATAAATAAGGAAGAAATAACATCTAATCGAGCTTCTTCAATATTATCGTGAACGATAGGACTATTGAGATTTTGATTCTTTTTCATCATAATAGCGACAACAATCATCTTTAAGACAACTGCCACTACTACAAAAAGAAGCGTGTAAATAGGGGGAATGAATTCATTCTTTTCAAAACTGTGAATTAATAAATATCCTCCTACTAAAAACATTAATACACCGATAAAAAGATTAGTGATGTACTCTACCCTACCAAATCCATAAGGATGATACTTTGTAGGCCTTTTTTTTGATAATTTAGCCCCTATTAGTGCAATCATATCCGTAAGAGAATCGCTAAACGTATAAATACTATCTGTAAGAAGAGCATTTACGTGAAATAATACGCCACCAATTAACTTAATAATTCCAATTAATATATTAAATAATGAGGTAAAGACAAGTAAATTTCTTTCTCCCTTCATGTTATCACCTTACCCTATACCTTTATTTTACCATAAATTACATAGAAAAGTTACTAATATTTTCTAGTGGAAAAAATAAATCTATATTAGGTCTTAATATCATCCAATAAAAAAGTACATTGCTGTACCTATATTTTCATTTTTGTAGAGATTTCTTCAAATCATTGATAGCGTTTCTTAAAAAGGCTGCTTTAGAAATGTTAGCAATCTTCAATAATTCATCTAATTCCTCTTTTTCATTCTTTTTAAGATCTACTTTAAAAACAGAATAATGCTCTTTCTTATATTTTTGCTCATAAGCCTTTTGATCAAAATTTGTTTTGTTCATATTTTTTATCCTCCACTAATATCATTAAGATTCATTTTTCCCCTCTTTATTTTAATGTGACAAATGTGTTATAGAATTAAAACAATGGACTAATTCCCATGATGGCTGGAATAGTTTCAATACCATTCAAGATGTCATAGAACTAAAACTTCCAGTTGTTATATTTAAATTTTTTAAATGTTTCAATACCATTCAAGATGTCATAGAACTAAAACGATAGTAGATACGACAGTTGTAATTACTGTGTTTCAATACCATTCAAGATGTCATAGAACTAAAACTGAAAAATGTATAATTTACATTTTTGATAAGTTTCAATACCATTCAAGATGTCATAGAACTAAAACACTTGATGATAATTACCAACTGAAAAATCAGTTTCAATACCATTCAAGATGTCATAGAACTAAAACTGTTGTTATTCCTTTTAAGTTATTTATGAAGTTTCAATACCATTCAAGATGTCATAGAACTAAAACGTATTATTATCGTTCCCTCTTATTTGGTCAGTTTCAATACCATTCAAGATGTCATAGAACTAAAACTCTTTAGATAATCCTAGGACTGAACAGTCTGTTTCAATACCATTCAAGATGTCATAGAACTAAAACGGGGGTATGGTATAACGAGGATAGTGGTGTGTTTCAATACCATTCAAGATGTCATAGAACTAAAACTAATTGGTAGATGGTTAGATTTTATTTTTAGTTTCAATACCATTCAAGATGTCATAGAACTAAAACCCTAGTACTTTATGAAGAAGATGAAACCCAGTTTCAATACCATTCAAGATGTCATAGAACTAAAACTAGAGATGAGAGAGCCTATACGAATTCTTGGTTTCAATACCATTCAAGATGTCATAGAACTAAAACTTGTTACCTCGGTAGCCACTAAATTGTCTAGTTTCAATACCATTCAAGATGTCATAGAACTAAAACTCCTATTTTGTTTTTCAATTTTGACTAGTGGTTTCAATACCATTCAAGATGTCATAGAACTAAAACCATATTATCACTTCCTAATCAAATGTTCCAGTTTCAATACCATTCAAGATGTCATAGAACTAAAACTCTCCTGGTACTCTCACCATTGTCATCATAGTTTCAATACCATTCAAGATGTCATAGAACTAAAACGCGTTGTATCTGCTCGTTACATAAGTCATTGTTTCAATACCATTCAAGATGTCATAGAACTAAAACACAGCATATTTTGTTTCTGGATTATTTTTGGTTTCAATACCATTCAAGATGTCATAGAACTAAAACGAAAAATCCTTACCACTAAGAGTTACCTTAGTTTCAATACCATTCAAGATGTCATAGAACTAAAACGGCGACCCATCTATTGACCCTTATGACATTGTTTCAATACCATTCAAGATGTCATAGAACTAAAACATTTTTGCACCAAATGTAAGCATAAATTCAGTTTCAATACCATTCAAGATGTCATAGAACTAAAACTTTATCGTCAAAATCTAAATGTAAATCAAGGTTTCAATACCATTCAAGATGTCATAGAACTAAAACTAAGAAGAGAATTTGGCTTGTAAAAAAGTCGTTTCAATACCATTCAAGATGTCATAGAACTAAAACTTCTGCCACCTCGACGAGAGGCAATAGAAAGTTTCAATACCATTCAAGATGTCATAGAACTAAAACCCCATTATGTAATCAGTACTACAGTTGTAAGTTTCAATACCATTCAAGATGTCATAGAACTAAAACCTGTAGTAGAGCCAGTAACAGAATTATAAGGTTTCAATACCATTCAAGATGTCATAGAACTAAAACGGAACGTAATACATAAAACACCTCAATCCTGTTTCAATACCATTCAAGATGTCATAGAACTAAAACAGCTTTATTCAATATTATTCTGAGTTTGGTGTTTCAATACCATTCAAGATATCATAGAACTAAAACACAGTTCCAGTACTAGCAATAGATATGAATGTTTCAATACCATTCAAGATGTCATAGAACTAAAACGCTATGTAAATATTTTTACGATGAGCGATAGTTTCAATACCATTCAAGATGTCATAGAACTAAAACATATTGAGTATTTAAGATATTACAGAACTTGTTTCAATACCATTCAAGATGTCATAGAACTAAAACAAGAAAAGAGGTTAAAAGATTATGAAAAAAGTTTCAATACCATTCAAGATGTCATAGAACTAAAACCTCAAATACAGTTCTATGATAAATTAGCGTAATAGAGATAACTAATTTTGAATGGTAAAATTATATGACATCGTATATTCATTATAGCACAAATTCATTTAGATTTTCATCAATTACTAACTTTCTTTCTAATTCTAATCCTATACCGTATGGTTGACTATCTAATAAAATAATTTTTATTTTATTATAAATCGCATATTTATAAAGTTCTAATAGTTCATCTTTACTTAAATATTGTTTTAAATTTACAAGAAAAATTACATCATGGATCTTAAGTAATCGTTCTACGTCTATTAATAAGAATAACTGATTTAAAAGATCTTCCTGATGTTGAATAGAAACCCTTACCATTTTTAACAAAGATTCTACGTCAAAATCTTCTTGAATTGATAAAGAAAGATCAATATTACCTAAAATTTTTTGTAAGGACTTATAGATTTTTTGATATGACCTAGTTAATTCCTGTAGTTGGTCTTCTTCTATAGAAGATTCAATATATTTATACAATTCATTTATTGTCTTTTTACTATCTATTTCAAAGGAAAAATAGTCACTTATAATTTTAATAGAAGGATTTGTTTCTTTTCCCTCTTCACTATAAAATTGAAAATCTTCTAGTTTTTCTCCGTTTTCTAATTGGTAAATGCCACTTACTAATCTATAAAATTGTTTCTTATTTTCAACTTCAATACTTTGGACAATATCATCTGATATCATAATATCTTGTTCTATAAATATAATCTTTAATTTCATAGTACAATCAACCTATCTTCATTATCAATAATTTTACTATTAGGTTCGCCTATAATATATTCTATCTGGGCATATTGCTTCTCAGTAACATTTAAAACTTGAATGATACCTTTTTGAGGAGCATTCTTTCGGACTCTTTCAATTAATAATTGGCATTGTTGTGAGTTTAAAGTAATCTTAGAATATACAGATTCTTGAAGCATAATGAATCCTTCGTTCAATAGAAATTTTCTAAACTTTAAATAATTTCTTTTATCTTTCATGAAAATGTTTGGTAAGTCAAAAAAGACTAGTGTTCTCATAACTTTATCCCTCATATATAATAAATTCCTTATATTCAGTTCCTTTCTCCATACAGTCTAATGTATTTTTAACATATAACTTTAAAAGATCTTTTAATACGTAATTTTTTCCACTGTATTTGTATTTACTATTAAAAATATTTACAATATCTAATTTATAAGAAGTATCAAAATCTCTTCCTTGATTGTAATAGACAAATGAATCGATAATCATTCGAAAAGGTTCCATCAAATCACATGAAAGATTAAATTCATTAAATTCATTTTTATGATGAATACCAAGTTGCGTTAAATAACCATTATTAATTACTTCTTTATTGATAGTAGATAGTAAAATAGCATATCCATAATTTAAAGCAGCATTAATGCTATCTCCGGAATTTCTTACAAAACTTTTTCCGAATAGAGAATTAAAATATACTTTTGCAGCATGCCCTTCTCGATTGGTTTTATCCCCTGCTTTTACTTCGCTAATATAACTTCTAACTAAATCGTAGTTTTCTTTCTTCATTTTATTCAAAACAATGGCTTGATTAGCTATTTTATTTTGAACTATTTTCATCCATAAACTTTCTTTTTTCTCATTGGTCCATTTCGACTGTTCTAAAATCTTCTTACTAGAATTGTGCCTTGAATAAAAACTTTTTAATTCGCCAAAAGGATTATGCTTATCATCGCAGAAGATAATATTAATCTTATTTTCTGACAATTCTTTTAAAAGATATGCAGAAATAGATACCGAGATTGAATCTACAATGATGGTATCTATTTCTGATAAATGAATATACTTTTCATCCATATCTTGCTTTACTACTAGAAATCTATTTTTATAACTAATTCTAGATTGTTTGGTAATCACAACAGTTCTAAAACTCATATCTTCGTTCCCTTATACCGGTTACGGATTGATGAATAATAGTAGCATTTTCAATAATTCTATGATTTTTCTTTCCAAAAGCAGTAGAAGCCCCTAAGAATTTTAGATTGGCACAAGTGCTGTTGCATTTTAATAAATATAACATTTGAATAATTACGTTTTCCATAGTTTCTATCTTTGCTTCTTCGATAACTGGAAAGAAAAGTTCTTTCATTTCTGACACTAAATTTTGATAAAGAAGATATTCTTTTTCAATTTTAGCAATAAGAAGTTTAAGGAAATCTTTTAATTTTTGTGTATAGGTAACATCATCTATGATTCTCTTTCGATGATTTAAAAGTCTATTTAACATATATTTATATTCTAACGACTCTGCTTTTGTTAGTTGAAATTCTTTGGCATTACAAAGTTCTACAGTATCACTAGAACCAACTAAATAACCCATCTGACCATTCCAATTTAATAAAGTATAAAAAGGTATTTTCTTTCCAACTAATTCTATGGAATCTTCTGGTTTTAAGTTTAAAAGATTTCGAATATATTCTTTTGTTAAATCTTCATCCTTCTGTGATAAAACGTACATAGGTAATCCTATCATTCTTTGTGAATTTTTGCCTTTTTTAGTATATTTTACTACCATTGCATAACTTGGGTTAGCTCGTGTATAACCTCCATAAAGTTTTACATCTAATCCTTTATGGAATGGGATGGTACCTACTCCTTTTTTAGAAGCATTTTGTTGATAAAACTCCCCTTCTCTAATTTCTGTTTTCTTACTTACTAAAATATCATTACGATATAAATGATCGGCTACTGTTTTTGTAAAATAATCAATATCTAATACCTCTCCTGTTTTCGCATTAAAATGTGGAAAGGAAGAGTCGATACTATTGATAACATAGCCATATCGTAATTCTTTATATTTTCCTTCTTCCCATAACTTTTCACTAAGTTCTTTTAAATCTTCTAGAGTAACTTTTAAATTGCAGAAACTTTTATATTCTCCTAAAACAGCTACTAAATAAGCATCATGGGCATGATGATAATCATTTAAATCACGAAATTTGAATAGTTCAAATTTTTCTCGGTAACTATGTCCTAAAGCAGCGGGCATATAGTTAATTTTAGAATTTGGATAAAGTCCTTGTAAGATATTTGCAACATGTTTCGTAATTTGTCTTGTTTCAACAAGTTGACGATTGATGAATCCTTCTATATCTTCTTCTTTGAACTGTCTTCTCATTAAGCGTCTAAATTTTTTATTAGAAATTAATTTCACATCTTCTAGATGTTTCCACCAACCTTCACATAAACTTTGCCATTTAGGAAAAAGTACTAGGTTAGCAGCTTTATCTCGATTCTCTTTACTTAGAACTAATGCCTTATTGTCAATAGAATCATCTTTAATAGCGGTTCTAGGTAAAATATGATCTACTTCACAATCCTTTAAGTCATCAAGAGTAAGTTGAGTTCCCGAATATAGACTTTTTGACTCTTGGATGAAATATAAATATAGTTTCTCACTATTTTTTAACTCATCCTCACTGGTATTCTCTAACTCATGAGAAAGGCGTTGATAATCATGAATAAAATCTTTATTGGCTGTATATAGTTTCTTTAAATAATCTTTTCGACTATCTTTTCTTCCTTTCTTTTCGTCTCCTCTTTCAAATTCAATACTAATACTACTAGGATCATATCCAATATAATCAGTAACTTCTTTTACAACTTGAAGTGCTTGCCAAATTCCTCTTTTCGTAGCTGGACTAGTCGTTAATTGTTTTACTAAATCATAATTTAATTTAGTTTGTTCTAAAACCCCATTTTCTTTGGCAATCATTTCTTGAAAACCATACTTCTCATCATTTAAAATTTGCATGAAGTTATCGCTTGTCTCCCACATTAAATCCATAATAGATTTGTAGTTAGAATCCTCTGGGTCAAAGTAGCGCAATTCTGTCAATAATTTTTTGGATAGATTACTCCAACCACTATAGCGTTTCTTCAAAATTTTAGGAAGTACAGGAACTAAAACAGGATATTCCATTTCTATTTTTCTTTTTAGAATCGTTTTATCTTCAAATATCGTAATCCAACGAATAATGGTTTCGGCATCTTCTTCAGTTAAATTGGTTCCTTTAAAGAATCCCTCTGGTCCATAAAAGTCTATATAAGAAGTTAAGGTATTAGCAAATTTTTCTTCTGCTGAATAACCAGTAATTTTAAAATCTCCTCCGTACATATCAAAGTTACGATTTTGATTTAAATATTCTTTAAACTTTTTATCTGTTAAAGTACCTAGCGTTTTCCGGAAGAATTCGTCTATAATCTCTTGTTGCATCTCTACCGTAAGGGAATGTCCATTGATACGGATTTGTTTTAATTCATTTAAAACTTTATATTCAGAATAAAGTAATGAGTTTGCAGGCATTGCCTTTTCCTTTAAAAGATAACTGCAAGAACGTAACATCTTAGTAATAAATCTTTCAGCAGAAGCATCTTTATCAACTACCTCATCAAAATTATAAGGAGTGATTTTCACATTCTCAATCTTTCTTTTCATCCAAGCAAAGGGATGTTTCTCATCTTCAATAAGTGGTCCAACGTAATATGGAATACGGAAAGATAAAAGTTTTGATATTTTATAATCTTTTCCTACTTTTTCTAATAAAAATGGATAATACTTTCCTTGATTTTCAATCATTTTTTCTAATTCTGATAAATTGAGTTGATATGGGAAACTACCATTTTCTATAGAAGTAATTCGTGGCATGTAGTCTTCTTCCATCATTCGTTCTTCTACTTTATGGAATAAGTTTTCTCCTCCATTTGAAATTAATGTATCTTTGACTTCTTTTAAAACTTTCTTTAATTCATTTACAAACTCATCTAATGTTATTTTATTATGTAAATATTGTTCATATAGGCAGAGGTCTTTATCGTGTTTACGCGTTCTAAAGACTTTGTGAAAAGCACTAGATTTAACGCATCCTTTCATAGGAGTATCTAAAGATAATAAGTCTTTTAAATCTTTTAAATCCTGTTTATGAATTTCATATCTTTCCATCATTAAGTGAGAAATACTAGTATCTTTTCTTCCTTTAAAAATATTCTTTAAATAAATCATTTCATAAAGGGATTTCATGGTTTCTAATACAGAAATTTTATCCCCTAAAAGTTTATCTAGTTCTTCTCCTTTATCTTCTAAAGAACTTCCATCTAAAGAAACTTCTACGTCCTTTTGATCTTGCTCTAATTCTAGATGGAAAAGTTTCGCTGCCGAAAACTTATTACCAACAACTGCCTTAGAAAATTCTGTTGCGAATTTTGGATATTCACCACTAAAATCTTTCAAATAAAGTTCTAATTTTTTTCTTCTATCTGACTTGCTTTTTTCATCTAAAATTTCTTCTATAGAAGCAAAATCCATTTCTTCTGGAGATGCTAAATCCTGGCTTAGTTCATCGCAACTAGAAAAAATTTCTTCAAACGTATTTTTTAGTTCACCTTCAATATCAATATTTTTTACATTGAAATCATTTTCTTCATGAAGAAAATTACCACGGTATTTAATAATATGATGGAAAGCTAAATAAATAAGACGGATATCTTCTTTTTTTTCTGATTCCATAATATGATTCCGTAAATGATAAATGGTTTTAAATCTATTCAAGATAAGTTTATCTTCTTTGGTTAACGGATAATGCTTATGTTTTTTATCCTCATTATGATAGAAAGATTCTTCTAACTTATCAAAAAAATGAGGATCTACTTTGCCTATTTCCTCGGCAAATATTTCCCGTAATAAAAGGATTCTTTCTTTTCTTCTATCCATTCTTCTACGTGTACTACGATATCCTCTTGTTTGAACAGCAGTATTCGCATCATCAAAAAGACGAATTCCCCATAAGGCTTTATTTCCTTTTCTCATGACTTTATATGAATCTTTTAAGACTACTGCCCATCCAACAGAATTCGTTCCTATATCTAATCCAATATTATATTCTTTCATCTTGACAAACCTCCTTCAAATATGATACATTTATGGTGTCTTGATACCATTCAAGATGTTATAGAGAGTTAAAATAAAGGTTTTCCTTTAATACTCTTATGAGAACAGTCGCTTAGGCGACTTTTTTATGGTTCACTAACCACTACAATCATTTTATCATAAAAGAAAAGGAAAAAATACATTTTCCTTCGTTTCATTCTTAAAATTTATCTATTCTAAGTTTTCATAAATTACATAACCAATTTCTTAGTATATTATAAAACGGTATATTAGGTTTGACATGAGTGATTGATTGTGATACATTATTTGCATAAGAAGCGAGAGCCTCATCAATGGTATTACCATTCGGCCTTTGAGCCACACGAGGAAATTCAGCTTCTTTTGTTTTTCCTAAATTATAAGTGGTATTTATTTCATCCATTCAGTTCTGTTGATAATACTATTCTATAAGTTTCAATACTATCCAAGATATTATAAAACTATGTAGTTATTTTAAAATTTTTTTGAAAAATCGCATAGCGCCAACCAAAACCCAAGTAGAACTTAAACAATTCCCATTCTGCATCATCCCCTTTTAAAGCTTTATTATTTGCACTAATTCATAAGCTGAATCATCGAGATGACACAAAACAAATAATTCCTATGACCTTGTTATATCACATTTTGCTTCAATGTTACTAAAAATGTATAACGTTTAGATTGCTAGTTTTTTTCCAACTACATAATAGTTTCGTTGAACTTTTCTAAACGAAATGTTATAATGATTATGGAGAAGGTTTTAGCACTTTCTTCCAATAAATATTAAGTCCCTTTTTATAAAAGGGTAACCTAGTTTGTGCAATTCGTAGATGTCTTCAAGTGTTAAGCTACGAATTGCTTTTTTAGTGTTATAAAAAAGCTTGACAGTCGTTCTTTTTAATACTATAATGTGTTCATAAAGAACTTGGGGAAGCCATTTTTTCCGATAGTTCTTTATCAATAAACAATAAATAGGAGTGAGTTGCAGAAGCACGCCTTGATGGAGGAAGATCCGATGCAAGTTCGGACAATTTTATTGCTTGAGACACAGAAATGTGTCTTTTTTTATGTAATTCAAGGAGGTATTAATTGAAACAAATTTAAATATCCTTCAATATGTCACAACAAGTTATCGAATGGGGTTTTGGTAAAAAAGAAAGGAGTTGAAAAATGAGAGTTGACCCTATTACATCGAGACATAAAAAAAGAGTTATAAAGTGGGAAAATGTTATTTCAATAATTTACGCAACAATAACATTATTCAAATACTTTATAACTAGCAATCAAGACATAGCCATATTGATATATGACTTATCCATAGATTTCTTATTAGGTTTATTTATTTATAACCTAATAAAAGAAATTAGAAAAGAGCTAGTCCGATAAACTAAATCCCTTTTCTGCTTCCATTATATATTTTAAAAAAAAGAATGTCAAGTAGAACTTGATCGAATGGAAGGAATGAAAAAAATATGTTAAACCAATTTGTATTAGTAGGAATAATCGGTGAAATAAAAGCAAAAAAAGAATATTTCTATTCTTTCCTTTTATAAATACCAAAGTTTTTCTCCGTTTTTCCGTACTTCTTTGATAATTCCGCCACCTAGACATTCCTCACCATCATAAAGGACACAGGCTTGTCCTGGGGTTACGGCTTTTACTCCTTGAGGGTATTTTACTAAAATGTTACCATCTTCTAGGTATTCAAGAGAAACTTCATTATCAGGTTGGCGATAGCGAAATTTTGCGGTACATTTTTCGGGTCTTTTATCGGTATTAAAATTAATCGTATCAATGATGCAGGAATCACTTATTAAATAATCGGTATTGCCGTAAGAGATATAAAGAATATTTTTCTTTAAGTCTTTTCCAACGACAAACATTCTTTCCTTAGATCCCCCAATATTGAGTCCTCTTCTTTGACCAATCGTATAATACATAAGGCCAATATGTTTGCCGATTACTTCTTTCGTATCAATCTCTACAACATCCCCAGGCATATTCGGTAAATAGTTTTCTAAGAATTTCGTGAAATTTCTTTCACCAATAAAACAAATTCCGGTTGAATCTTTTTTATCGGCTGTTATTAAACCATACTCTTCCGCAATTTTTCGTACCTCTGGTTTTTCTAATTCTCCGATTGGGAATAAAACGTTTTTTAATTGTTCCCTAGATACTTGAGAGAGGAAATAGGTTTGATCTTTATTTAGGTCTTTTGCTCTTAATAGTTGCCCATCTTTCATTCTAGCATAGTGTCCCGTTGCAATATAATCTGCCCCTAATTTTTCCGCTTCTTTTACAAACATATCAAACTTAATATACTTATTACACATGATATCAGGATTAGGTGTTCTTCCCTGCTCTAATTCTTCTAGAAAATAGGTAAAAACATAATCCCAATACTCTTTGACAAAGTCAACACGATGAAGAGGAATTTCTAACTTTTCACATACTTTTAAAGCATCATTATAATCTTGTTCTTGGGGGCAAATAGGACCACCTAAATCAGGATTGCCAAGATAGTCTCCATTAATGGAAGTATCCCAGTTTCGCATAAAAAGGCCGATGACTTCATAGCCTTGTTGTTTTAATAAAATAGCAGCCACACTGCTATCGACTCCCCCACTCATACCAATTACTACTTTTTTCACGTTCTCTCACCAACAACTTTATTATAGCATATTTAGGACATTTTTCAATAAGATAGGCGTGATGAAGGTTTCAAAACAAGTCATCACAACAATTGTCACTAAAGAGATGATAAAAACGAGTAAATAACGATTCATCACCAATTTAAAATCAAGACTTTTTCTTTTGATGATTGATTGAACTAATAATAGAGATACTTTAATCGCATAACATCCTAAATATAAATAGATGAGTAAATAGATGATTTGATGTGGAAAATGATAAACAAATCCTAAAAGAGATCCTTTTAATCCATAATTAGCAATAAAACTAGAAATGGAAAAACTAACTGTAAAAGACTTATAGAAGAGAATGAAGATAATGACAGGAAGCCCAATAACCGAAAAGCCTAAAATCCAAATTGCAATGATAAAAAGAAGATTGATGACTAGATTTTCTCGTAAGAAAATAGCGTAGTTAGCAGGTTCTACATTCTTTAAGAAAGACGCTAACGTCTCACTTACTAACTCTTTATCCGCACTACTTAATACAGTCATAAAAAGAGCTCCGGTAATCATCCCAATAAAGCTTACAAAGAATAAGAAAATAACGACTTTTTTATCGACAGCGAATAGTTTGTCCAATAGTTTTTTCACTAGTATCACCTAATTCACTATATGCCTAAGAAGAAAACATATTCCTTTTTTTAAAAATATGGTATAATACATTCAGGAGTTGAATTTATGAAAGCAATATTAAAAAAAGTCGGAATTGTTGTACTCATCATTGCCATGATTGGTCTATTTATCATTCTTCCAGCGATGACTGCCGGAGTATAAAAAAAATAATCGTTTTGATTATTTTTTCTTTTTGTCTACTTTAGAAGGTTTTTTCTCTTCTTTTTTTTCGCTTTTTAATAAGTCGCGAATTTCTTCTAACAATAGAACTTCATCACTCTTTTTTGGCGCTTCTTTCTTTTCTTCGTGATGACCTAATATTTTATTGACTACCTTTACCATTAAGAAGATACAGAAAGCAATAATTAAAAAGTCTAAAACACTTTGGAGGAAGGCTCCATAATTGATAGTAGCATCCTCTACTTTTAACGTTAATCCATGTGAAAAATCAATTCCACCAGTTAGTACTCCGATGACAGGCATAAGAATATTCTCTACCAAAGAAGTAACTATAGAACTAAAAGCGCCTCCAACGATAACCCCGACTGCTAAATCCATAACATTTCCGCGGGCAATGAATTTTTTAAATTCCTTCAACATACGAACACCTCAAGTCGTATTATATCAAATTTTGTCGTATAAAAAAAGAGAAAATAGACTTATTCACTCTTTTCTTTGCTCATTTTTTCGGCTTTTTTCTTTGCGCGGCATTCTTTACAACGAACTGGTTGATGTTCTAATCCTTTTTCTTCATAGAAGTTTTGTTCTCCTACGGTAAATAAGAATTCTTCACCACAATCTTTGCAAACAATTTTAATGTCTTCTTTTTCCATGGTACCTCCTTATTCATTGTGATTAAATAAAAAAACATCTCAAAGGAAGTATCTTTATCAATCTCAATCATTATAGCATAAAAAAAAGAGGGAGTCAACGAGCTATAACCTTCTTAGGTAAAACTCGTAATCCTCACACATCTTTTCTAAATAATCTCGCTTGCGTAAGTCTTCTAAATACTCTTTTGGAATATTGCTGTATCCATAGAATATCCCTGCTAATCCTCCCGCAACCGCTCCAATTGAGTCTGTATCTCCACCAATATTGGTCGTAGCTAATATGCATTCCTTATAGCTATTAGACTGTAAGAAACACCAAAGAGCAGCTTCTAAGGTATCTACGACATAGCCGGTACTCCGAATATCATCAATGGTAAGAGTTAAAAAGTCCTCATTTAATACGCGTTCATAGACTTCTAGAGTAGGAATCGTAAACATGCTATAATCGAGATTTCGAACTTGCGCTAACGCGGAGAACTTGTTATTGCCACGAAGAAGATTCATCGCATAGCGAACGTAGATATAACAACCACAAACGGCTACTTCATGGGCATGCGTAATAGAGGAAGTACGTTTTACAATCTCAAGAATTTTTTTATCATTATAACGTTGTACTAAACAGTAATAAGCAATGGGTAAAATGCGCATTAAAGAGCCATTTCCATTATCCTTAAAAGAAGATAAACCACACTCATAAGGTTCTTCTAAGTGCTGCGTATAACGAACCAATGCTTTCAATGTCGTTTGACCGATTCCAAAGGATTCATTAATGGAGCAAAATTGATTTGCCGTAAACCACCGTACAAAATTATCTGCTATCGCTGTATAGTTTATTCCACTTTTGGAAATAGCATCCATCGTTGCAATCGTCAAAGAGGTATCATCACTCCAAGCTCCTTTCGGAATCCCATCCCGAATTCTAGGCATCATCTTTAAAACGGGCTTTTCTAGTAAATCTTCACGACTTGCAAATTCTGTTGGAACCCCCATCGCATCTCCAACTGCCAAACCGATTATTCCATCTTTTACATGATACATACTATCACCATTTTCCTATACTAAGATTATTATAGCAAATATCCTATTCTCTTTTCAATACATAAAAAGAAAAGAGAGATAATCTCTCTTAGTTTTCGGCTTCCTCTAACATATTGGTAATTAGTATACCGTATCCCCTCTCGGGATCATCTACTACGACATGTGTTACTGCCCCCACAATATATTCTCCTTGAACAATTGGGGAACCACTCATTCCTTGTACAATACCACCTGTTTCCGCAAGCAATTTCGAATCCGTAATTTGGAAAACAATGTTTTTGGTTTTATTTTCTGTCTCATGAACTTTCGTAATACGAATACTATATTCTTGGACTTCGGACCCATCAATTACGGTTCTAATTTTCGCATCTCCTAGTTTAACATCTTCTATTTTCGCTACCTTATATAGATTATCTTTTAAAATTTCATCTTCATACGTACCAAAGATTCCTTTGTCCGTATTTTCATCGATGATTCCTAGAACATCTGCTGGGTTTAATGTCGCATTTTTCTCACCCGGAATCCCATCTCTACTCTTTGTAATACTATGAATAGAAGAAGAAAAGATCGTTCCAGAAAGAGAATCCACAATCTCTTTCGTTGTCGAATCCACTATCTCATGTCCTAGTGCACCAAATTTTTTGGTATTTGGATCGATAAACGTAAGAGTTCCAATTCCTGCTACATTATCTTTTAAATATAATCCCGTTCGTCCTTCTTTTAACGTTAAGGTAGTTTCTTTGATGGAGCCATCTCTCATGTAGCCTATTTGAATAGTATCGCTACTACTCTTTGAAAGATAGTCATTCATCTCTTGAATAGAAGAAACTTTTTGTTTGTCGATAGAAAGAATCTTATCTCCTACTCTAAGTCCGGCAATTAAAGCTGGACTTTCGTCGTCGATTTCATACGTTCCAATCACGAGCAATTCTTTCATTTGTAGACGGATTCCAATATTGTCTCCACCTGCTAAAATATAATCGGAATAAGCAAATGTTTGACAAGGAAAAGCAATAAGAAGCAGAAGAAAAAGGAAATTTATTTTTTTGATCATAAAATACTCCTTATAGGCTACAATATTAATATGAAAAAAAAGAAAAGAAGTATACAAAAAAATAATCTAAGAAATGATAGATTATTTTTTTAATAAAGAATTATTTACTAAGATCTAAAATAGCATCTATTTTAGTATTCTCATTAGTGTCCATATAATACGATATTTCTTTTAATTTGATGATGACATGATGGGAATAGTCAATAGAAAACAAAATTTTTCCTTCTTGATTTACTAGATAAAGAGTATAGAGGTCTAACACATCATTTATCCCATCATCTTTAGATTGTTCTAGAGAAGCTAAAAGCGAAACCAATTCCTCTTTTTTATCACCCGCAATTATTTTTTTTAAAGCATCCTTATTACATATTTTATCTAAGGAATTTTGGTGACTACAGACATAAACTTTATCTGTTTTAAAAAGCAAAGATTTTACTTCTTCTATAGATAAATAACTGTTATTGGGTATTGATCCCTTATCAGGAATTTCCTCTTTCGAATGATTACATACAAGTACGAATAATAAGATACCTAGAAGAATGACTAGTCCGATTAGAAGTAGCCTTTTTTTCATAAAATCACTTCTTTCTAGCTTGATTATACCAAAGATAAAATAAAAAAGAAAGGAAAAATCATACTCTGAAATATTTGGATTCGATTCTGTACCAGTATTCGAATAGTAAGTAATATTGTCAGGATAACAATACACAAAATGATTTATTGTTTTCTTTTCATCATTTCTTATCATAAATCACTAAAAAAAGCGTATTTCTACGCTTTATCTAGCTTGTCTTTGGATTAATTTAGCATGTACAACAATTCTATCGCCATCATAGTTTAAGCAAGTAGAAAGAGTTAATACTTTGTCATTGGTTGTCATATCTACCCCAAAGTCATAAATACTACGTTTCGTAATCGTATCTAAGAATTTTTGATAAGATTCATCATTTTCAAAGTTGTGAGTTAAGTAATAAGATTCTGCTTTAATCGTATAGATAGAAAATACTTGCCATAAAGTATTCTCATATGGAGTAGACATCTTAATAATTTGATTCTCTTTATTCGTATACCAACTCTTTTTTAACGTTTTTTCAAGTGTTCCAAACATGACATTATCTACACGTCCATGACCGTAAATAACAGTATTATTCTTAAAGTTCTTTAAATCAGAACGGTAGTCAGCAAAAATCCATCCAGCACCGTTTTTAGTTCGATCAAAAGCGTGATCAAGGTAATAACTATTGTCTTTGGTTTGAACGAATGGATAGTTGATATTTGTATTTGGAACATAAATCCATCCAACCGTATCACTGTTTTTCTTTTTTAATTTCGTGAAGTCTACATTTATCATCGAAGTCTTGGTATAACTATAGTAATCGCTTCCTTTTTTCTTGGTCGTTTTTTGAGAAGAATTACTACTACTGTTACTATTGGTATTGGTGTTGCTTTCTACAGTTGGTTCTTCGATAACTGGAGTTTCTACGGCTATTTCTTCGATAGCAGCATCATCTACTAAGGTATTGGTTAAAGCATTGACTTCTTTTCCTTCTTCTTTCCAACTAGCGTAAGTATCAAAGCATTCCATAAAGCCAATGACAGAAATAGCTACCAAACACATGTAGGCAAAACGTTTGAATGGAAACCAAACCTTAGAAGATGTAGGACGACGAGTTTCTTTTTTCTCTTCCTTTTCTACCTTAGGATCGAGTTCTAATAATTCCGTCATATTCTTTCGTTGATAAATGGTTAATTGAGCTTGATAAAAGGCATCAAAATAGTCAAGAGAAAGCTCTTCTCTAGCAGATTCATGAAAGTCATTTTCACTGACTTCCCAAATGTGATAAAAAGCTTCTTCTAGTTTCTCGATAGGAACCCCAAGATTGGCTTTTTTTAAAAAGATATGGATACATCTTCCAAAGTTTTGATAACCGATATTTTGATATTGTGGTAAAACAAGCATAAGTCCAAAGAATGGTGTGTATGTATCCCTTTCATTGATGACTTTGTGTTTAAAGCAAGAATATCTCCCATCCAAAGAGGCAATCACATATTCCTCTTCTTTCACTTTTAAAGTAGTATGAATGGTATAAACTCGCTCGTTATATAGAAAGTTATCCGTTTTCATATACTTTTCCCCCTTTTTCCTCATTGATTGGTAGCTATGATACCACATTTTTAAGAATTTAGCAAATTCTAAAAAAAAGAATGTTTCCATCCTTTTTTAGTTTTGTTTACTTAATTTGTAAAGTCCGAAACCAGCACTAGCAGCTGTAACGATAAATCCAGCAAATAACATAATCATATTGATATTAGCAGTTACTGGAATACTAGAGTTATAGATAACAACTTCTACTCTTGCTCTCGTGTTTTCTGGAATTTCGATTTTAACGATTTCGTCACTTAATTCATAACCATCTGGAGATTGTGTTTCTACTAAAGTATACTTTCCAGCTTTTAAATTACGTGTATAGTGAGCTTCTTTCGTAGATACCCAACTATCGACGATATTTCCTTTAGAATCCTTTAGAACGATTTTCGCTCCTGCTAATGGTTTATCGGTTTTTGCATCTTTTTTTGTTACGATAACTGTTCCTACACAATCATCCTCAACTGGTTCATCAGAAACTCTTAATGATAAGGTTTGTTCCATAGAAGATTGTTCTACAGAATTGGCTCCGACGATCACTTCTTTATAATTTCTTAATACATACTCATATACTTTATAAGTTTTAGAAGTAGCTGATACAACTACTTTCATGTCTCTATTTTCCGTTGCTTTACTAGCAGGAATTCTAACATAGAATTTTGTTCCTGCTACTAAAGAAGTAGTAGAGTCATAAACTTCACCAGTAGAAGCGACGATTTGAACATCAGAAGTAGCATTTTCAATTTTTACGTTGTAAGTAGCAAATCCATTTCCTGTTACCGTATAAGAATCAGTTATATAGTAGTTACCAGATAAATACATCTTTTGACTACCATCTGCTAAACCAACTTGGCTAACAGGTACTTTGTATTCCTTAGCAGTGTTGGCAAGTTTGATAGCTGCATTGATAAGTACTTGTGTTCTAGCGTTGTTTGCTGTATAAGAAACCGTTCCATAACGATAGATAGATAACGCTAATTGGGTAATATAGTATTTCTCATTCGTATCAAAACCTGATCCTAATAAAGAACCATTCCAAGTTCCAGATGCTCCATTGGATAAGATATAAATATATCCAGCATCTTTTAATTCTTGTTCTAATGTGAATGTATTATTCGTTGGAGCCGTTACTTTATCTTTATCGATAAAATAAGCTGGTAATACACTAGAACCACTTACAACTGTCTTATAAGTAGGAACATAGTATCCACCCAATCCTGTTACATCAACCCCTGATAAATTTCCTTCTGTAAAAGTTACCGTACTTGGTAAAGCAAATGCATTACCGATTGTCATTAAAAATGCAAAAATTGCTACAAAAATAAGTCCTAATCTCTTTTTCATAACCTATTTCCCCCTTCATTTGCGATGTATTCTAACACGAAATGGATTATTTGTCAAATTAAAAAGAAGAGAAACTCTTCTTTACATGCTACTTTTTACAATTTGACTTTGTCTTTTCATATAATCTTGAAGATAATGACTATCATCTAAGTAGGCTTTTACCTCTTTATCAGAGAGATTAAAATAGCTTTGAACGTTGGCAATCATTCGATTTCTTCGTCCCTTTAAAAAGGATTTAATACTCTTCGCATGAGTGAGGAATGTATCATAACTATAATTCCAACGTTCTTGATTTCTCTTCATCTCAGGAGCAATCGCATTATAGATTTCATTATATTTGGCCATTACTTTCTCATCCGTATAGATATATTTCATATCGTAGAAAAAGACTTCTAAGAAATGCTTTTTAAACTGGGCATTTTGCATCAAACCCCGTATTAACGAGTTATCTACGTTAAAATATCCCGCTCCTTCTGGATTGACTACCCAAGTAAGATAATTAACTGGGCCATACCGTAATCCATAATCTAAGTCGTAATAAATCATGCGAATTTTTCCATTAGCGACCTTAGAATTATTGAAATAACGCGTGTTTCGAATATCGATATTATTAGCAAAAAATTGACCAATGATAAACTCAATATAATTATCGATATCTAACATTTTACTTACTTCTTGATAAGCACTATCGGTAGATAGGTCATGGGTTCTTACATACTGCATCAATTTGTTAAAAGAGGCTCTTGTTCCTTCATCCACTTCTCCTTCGATCTTAACGATATTGGTTCCTGTTGGAGAGACATTATAGTGTTGTCCAATAAAGACATCATCAATTTTTTCTCTTAAATAGTAAACGCCCCAATAGGTTCCATTTATATATAAAACGGCTGCTTTATAGGCTTGAGTATCGACTGTTCCTGCCATATCGACAATCGCATCCGAAAGTTCATCCCGAAACATCGATCCTTCCATATCCTGTGAACCACTTCTTAAAACGATTGTATTGTAGTTTAAAATTTCTCGATTTTCAAAAACAGGATAGGATAAACTACTTGCGCCATACTCGGAAGAAAACTTTAAAGCATAGCTCTTCTTATCGAGTTCACGGCTTTGTCCACCAAATAGCTTTAATCCACAATTAATAGAGAACGATCCATTCTTTTCATAGAATTCGATATGGGCTGGATATTCTAGTTTCGTAGAATGAATGCTCGCATTTAAATTTTGAAACTGCGTATTGGATAGGCTAAGAGATAAAACTGGGAGAGTATGATTTTCGTTCACAATATAACTACCCGTTACCACTTCACTAGAAGCTTTTTCCTTACTATAAGCAATCGCCCGAATGACCGTTGTCTTCGTTAAGGAAATCTTTCCCGTATATTTTTTAGAGTTTTTTGTTGGTACACTACCATCTAACGTATAGTAGATATCCCCTTCTCCTTGTAGTTCTACAGATACCTCTTTCACGTTATTATAAACGCCAGGCGCAATGGAAAACGTTGGTTCCTCGGTAATTTCTAACACCCCTGAATTGTTCTTCTTATTGGGAGTAGGACTTGAAAAATAATAATGTCCATAAGAATTTCCTCTTCCAAAGCTATATCCTACTTTTAATGGAGGGATATATAGAGCATCGATTAGCTCTTTTCCCTTGTAGAGAAAAACGCCTTCTTCTTCCTGTAATTTAAAATTGGCATGGATATATTTCGCATTTTTGATGGATGCCCCACCAGAAGCCATAATGAGAATAGTTTCCCCACTTTTTAAACTACGCTTTGGTAGCGAAAAACGGTTAGGACTCTTAGGATTCGTAGTAAGACTATATCCCTCTAGAGAAATTGTGTTTTTAGAAGCATTCTTTATTTCAATCCAATCGTAAGCCTTTCCATTTTTTTCTTTTACCAAAGTATCATTAGAACTCATCACTTCATTAATGATTAAATCTGTTGGATTGGTATCTTTTTTAGCTGCTTCTTTTCGACCAGATAACGTATTTGGATACCCTGGGGAAAGATTGGTCGTTTCGATAAAGCTGTTTGCTTCCCGAACAAAGGCATATCCCTTTTTGGTTGTTTGATAAGAGATACTCTCCACAATTTTTCCATTTTTGGAAAGAAGAATTTCTCCTTCTTTAGAATTTAACGTAAAATTGGCATGTCCTATCTTCTCTTTTTTTGTTGGATAAATCAGGTAAGAGGTATTTGGCTCTAACACCACATCTGGTAAACGATAGAGAAACGGTCTTTCTTTATCATTAGAAAGAAAATAGTCCGCTAAAGAAACTGCCTCTTCCCCAAAATTCGTAATTTCAATATAAGAATATAAAGATTGATCGTGTACATAAATTCCTTGGTTATCTACTAAGAATTCTGTAATGAATACGGTTTGATCACTTTCTCTTCGATCTTTTAAATACTCTAGTCTACCCGACATAGTATTCGCATATCCTGGTGTGATGGTTTCCGTTTCCGAATACTTTTTATGGTGATAGGCATAAGTGGTATTCTTTTTGATATTAGGAACCTTCACCATGGAAATAACCTCATTCTTTTCATTTTTTAAAATAAGAGGTTCTTCTTTTGACTTATTTAATGCAAAGGATAAATAGTAAGGATTGGTACTTTCTTTTCCCGTTAAATAGAAAAGAACATATCCATGACTAGGAAGAATAACATCTCCTAAAATGACTTCATTTTTACTATTGCCATCCGATAGACGATACCCCTTTAAAGAAATATCTTCCTCACTACTATTGTATAATTCTACCCAATCGTAACAGTTTCCTTCTAAATCCGCATAAGCACTATCATTAGAAGCCATAATTTCATTGACGATAATAGGTGATAAATTTTTATTGACAGGAGAAGTGGTAACACGGTTTAAAACGACAAAAAAGACTAACACCAGTACAAGCGTTAGAACGATTTTTTTATTCTGTTCTAGCTTTTCTTCATCAAAAAACTTCATGGTACTCTCTCCTACCCATTCATTATATCATATCCGCTTTATTACGTCTATGAGAAAGAAAAAAACAGAAGAAAATCTTCTGTTAGTCGATACTTACTAGGTGAATGCTTTCTACTTCTTTTTGATTTTTTAATTTGTCTAGCTCTCGTGAGGTGTCTTTGGTTGCTAACTCATAAGTAAGTTCCACTGTCTTATCTTTATAAGACTCGGTTTTCAAAATGCATTTTTTCTTCTTATCCATCAAACTATGAATTTCTTCAGCATATCCTTTACTAGCTTTGATAACGAGAAGATATTTCTGCGTTGGATGAAAAGCCGTCATATAAGAAACCGTATAGAAGATTCCCAATATCAAGGTAGCAATAATGGTTACTAGATAAAGACCTGCTCCCGACATAATTCCTGCTGTAATCGCCCAAAACATAAAAATGGTATCCACAGGATCTTTCACAGCTGTACGGAAACGTACGATAGAAAGAGCACCAACCATACCTAGTGATAACGCTAAGTTGGAATTGATGGTACGAATGACTAATGATGTAACCATTGCTAGCAATACAAGGGATAAAACGAAAGATTTCGTATAGGAAACTCCCGTATAGGTTCTCTTATAAATAAAGGCAATAATCACTGCTGCTGCAAAAGCAACTAAGAGGGAGAAAAAGATATCTCCCGTAGAAAGCGAGCTCGTAAATTGTTCTACGACACTCTTTTTAATCATATCTAAAAAGCTCATGTTAAACCTCCTTCTTCTCTTTACATAAAGCAAATTTAGAAACCGCCTGACGAATCATCGGTATACTCATAATCACACTCGCAATGTGACTAGGAATCGCATTGTTAAATTTTACTTCCAAAACCACTTCTTTTGGTTCTAATACATCAAAGGTAAGTAGTTCGGGATCAAATAGATTGGACGCATACTTTCCGGAACGAATCTTTTCGTCAAAAGTCACTCTCGTATCTTCTACCGGATAGGTATAGGCCAGTCTTTTATAATCGACGATGACACTAGGGCGAATTTCCTTTAATTTCTGTTTCAAAGCAAATTCTCGTACCAATCCATCCTCTTCTAAATCGATATCATCAAAGTCTCCATTCATAAATTTTAAGCACTGTTCCTTCGTGATAATCGCTTGTTTTTTATAAGTCAAATCCCGATTTTTTTCCTTTCGCTCCAAGCGAATAAAAGAATCATCTAGATTGTAAAGACGGATACGATATTTTTCTCTCGTCTCCACCCCGTCTACTTTCTCATAGTAAGCAGTATCATAAACATCATCGAAATAAAGACTCCGAATGAAGTAAGTATTGTCTTCATTGATTGAATTGGTATCTACATCCATGAGCAAGGATAGTCGATATTTCAAAATTTCTGCTTCTGATTCACTTAAGATAAATTTTAATTCATGTCTATATTGTTTCTTATCCAAAATATTTGTTCACTTCCTCGCTACTTAAATGGAAATAACTCTTCGTATGGTTAATCAAATACGTTCTTCGCTTTTGCAAATACGTCTTTAATTCGGCTAGATTATCTAACCATTCTTGGTAAGTCATTCCCCACCTCTTTTGGTTTCGTTCCATCTCTGGTTTTAATAGATCAACTAATTCTTGATATCTTCCGAGAACGTTTTCTTCTGTCCAAACGTTCTTCATATTCCAAGATAATCTCTCTAAGAACCTTTTCTTAAAAGTACTATTCTGTAGTAGTCCTCGTAAAAGGGTATTATCGTAGAAATGTTCTCCCATTCCTTCAGCTGCTGTCATCCATTGCATATAATTTTTATTATAGAAATAGAAAGCATAATCGAAGTCATAGAAAATCATCTTTATTTTACCACCATTTACATCAGGATGGTTAAAAAATCGTGTATTGACGATATCATTATTGGTAGTAAAGAGTTCTCCTACCCAATAATCAATAAAATTATCGATATCTAGTTTCGATGCGACATATTCATAATTGCTTGCAACTGATAAATTATGACTTTTTACATAGTTGACAAGAGAGCGATAATCAGAAGCAGTACCGGCCGTTACGTTATTATCAATTCGGACAATATTGGTTCCCTCTTCCTTAACATCATAGTGATGAGAAATAAACTCTTCATTTACTTTTTCCCGTAAGAAATAGACGCCCCAATACTCTCCGTTTACGTATAAAATGGTTGCTTTATATGCCTGAACATCTACCGTTCCATAATCATCCATAATAGAAGTCGCTAATTCATCTCGAATCATCGTTCCAACACTATCTTGGGAACCACTTCGAACTACTAATGTGTCATAGGAAACAGCATCTCGATTATCAAATACTTTATACTCTAAAGTAGAGGGTCCAAATTCCTTAGAAAACTTTAAAGCATAACTTTTCTTACTGATGTATCTAGTCTGTCCACCGAAGAGCTTTAACCCACAATCGATGGAAAAGGATTTCCCTTCTTCGTAGAGTTCCGCATGAGCTGGCATTACTAAATCCATATCACTCGGATGAAGGTTAAGATATTGAAAAGAAGTTGCGGGCAAACTGACCGATAATACCGGAAGAGTATGCTTTTCATTAATAATATAACTTCCCGTTACTACCGAACTCTCTTTTTTTTTATTCTCATAAGAGACGGCTTTGATTACGGTTGTTTTTTTTAAAAGAATAGGACTATCATATACCTTAGAATTCTTCGTTGGTGTTGAACCATCTAAAGTATAATATATAGTCCCTGAACCTTCTAGCGTAACCGCTAACTCGTTTACATCATTATAAATTCCTGGTGCCTCTTGAAATATGGGCTCATAAGCAATTTCTTGAATCGTACTCTTCTCATTCTTACTAACAGGAGTTGGCTTTTTAAAGTAGTAGAAGCCATCCTGTTCGCCCCTTCCAAAGCTATATCCATTTGGAATATTTGCAAGGAATAAGCTATCTACCATGGCATTTCCTTTATATAGATAAATACTTTCAACTGGAGAAATCTTGAAATTGGTGTGTTGATATTTGGAATTACTATAGGACGTATTTCCAGATGCCATAACGACATAATATTCCTTACTCTTTAAAGTAACATTTGGTAACTGATACATAGAAGGATTACTATCATTGGTAGTAAGTGAGTAGTCACTCAAGGTAATCGCATGATCCGTATTGTTATATAGTTCAATCCAATCGTAGTACTCTCCGCCATTTTGAGCAAGATACTCATGATTAGAACTCATCACTTCACTAATGATTAAATCTGTTGGATTCTTTCTTTTTTCAGATGAGAATTTCGCCATTCCTTCTGGAGTATTCGGATATCCTGGGGTAATATCAATGGCTTCTTGGAATCCTTTTGAGGTTTTAATGTAGGCAAAACCATTCGTTAAATCCTGATAATCAACGCTATCGACAATCTTATCTTTCTTTGCTAAAATGACTGTTCCTGTTTTTTTCTTTAACGTAAAATCGGCGTGATTATCTTTTCCTAAGCCAGAAGTATAGACGAGATAAACCTCATTTGGTTTTAAGGTAACATCCGGTAACCGATATAAAAATGGGCGATTAGAATCATTAGAAACAAAGTAATCTCTTAATGATACTTCTTTCTCTCCGGTATTCATCACTTCTAAATAACTGTAGAGATGTCCATCAAAAGAAACATTTCCTTCATTGCTTGGTAAAAATTCTGATATCACTAAGGAGTCGGTTGCTACCCTACTATCTAGATAAGCTTTTCTTCCCTCTTCATTATTCGCATATCCAGGGGTAATCTCATCTGTTTTTATCCAACTACCATCATTGCTTCGTGCCATCACCGTATTTTTATCCAAAGAAACGGTCTTTACCGTATCCACTACTTTTCCTGATTTTCTTTTTAAGGTAATCGTTTCGCTTCCTGCTTTATTTAAAGCGAAATTCGCATACAATCCTTCTTTTGTCTGTCCAGATAGATAAATGACTAAATAACTCTTACTCTTAATCGTCACAGCCGGAAAGATCCATTTGGTGTTTCCAGATACCTCATCACTCAAACCATATCCCGATAAATCGATATCTTGATTCGTACCATTATATAGTTCAATCCAGTCATAACAGTTTCCTTCGCTATCCGCATAAGAACCTTTATTGGAAGTCATCATCTCATTAATCACTAATTGATTATATTGAACCTCACCATTTCCTAAACCTTCTATTTTCTCTTCTTTCGGAGAAATCAAAGATTCTACCGCTACCAAAACGACAATGGCAAGGCCCATTATTAAAAGACTAGTAAAGTTGTTTTTTAGTTTTTTCTGGTCGAATCTTCCCATCTTTTTCTCCTACTTTCCGTATTCATCATACCACATAAATCGACATTCGTAAAGAAATTGATTGTTTAATTATACAAATTTTGATATAATGTAAAAGATTGAGTAATAGGAACGAGGAATTATGGAAGAGAAAAAAAAGAAGAAAAAAATAAGGATTAAAAAACAAGTGATCTTTAATTTATTCAGTATTCTATTTGTATTTGGTACTGGCTTTTACTTTCTAGGTCGACTCATCTATTATAAGATGGAAAGTGAAAAGCCTTATATCGCTCCTACTGATCTAGCGACCCGCGTCATCGAAGAGAATGATACGTATGAATTGCGGAAAACATTTGTCGAAACGAATGGAATCTATCGGTTTGTTGGGGATGTTGACAACAATTATGTAAAGTATAAGGGATATCTATGGCGTATCGTTCGCATCAATGCGGATAAAACGATTACACTCGTAACCGAAGATACCGTTACTTCTCTCCCATATGGAGGGTCTTTACAAAACTATATTCTATCTTGGTTAAATTTAGAAGAAGAAAAGAATACCGGCATTTTTGAAAATACGTTAGAAGCAGAAGACGGGGAACTTCGTTCGACGAAACAATGCTTTGACTCTTTCTTAGATATTGAATCAGCAGGATGTTTTGAATCCAATAGTGATTATAAAATCGGACTTCTTAGTATCTACGACTATTTAGAGGCAAACGCCAATGAAAGCTATCTCAATAATGGAACCAACTACTGGACGACGAATAGTCATGATGATTCTAGAGCTTGGTATGTCTCTTCTGAAGGACTTGTCAGCTATGATGACTACACGAGTAAATATGGAATTCGTCCAACCATTACCATTGATGGGAATACCCAAATTGTCAGTGGAATTGGAACCGCTGATGATCCTTTCCAATTAAATACAAGAGAAATTAATACCCTTCAAGAGGTTTATCCTGGTAGTTATCTATTATATAATGATACGCTATGGAAAGTGGTCTCTAAAGAAAACGATAAAGTAAAAGTAGTAAGTGAAGATTGTATTAAACAAGGGGAAGAATGTCTCCTTATGAGATTCTCTCTTTATGATAATGAATTTTCTCTATCACGAGAAGAGATGCTCTACTACCTTAACAATACCTATTACAATTCTTTAAAAGATAAAAATTATATCGTCGATGGCAATTTCTATGCTGGAACGTATTCCTTAGCGGATAATAACTACCGTTCTGCTTTAGAAAGCAAAGTACACTTTAAAATTGGACTTCTTTCCATCGCTGATCCTTTTGCTTTTGAAGTAGCGAATACCTTCCTATTTACGACTAGTAAAACCAATGAGATGAGTATTTATTCCGTAAATGATAATCATGTTCTATATGAAAATATGGTTACGGAAGAACTCGCAATCCGTCCTGCTTTCCACTTAAAAGGAAATATTAAAATTGCAAGTGGAACGGGTGACTATTTAAATCCTTATGTCCTAGGAGGTTTGGAATAATGGAAAAGAAAAAAGAAGATAAAAAGAAAGATAAGAAAAAAGAAACAAAGCAAGAAACAGAAAAAACAAAAGACAAATTAGAAAAAAAAGAACTTCCTAAGAAGAAAAAACGAAAAATATCCCCTTTTACTTATATCTGTGTGTTCTTTGATCTTTTAGTAATTATTTTTCTTTTCGTCGTATATGGACCTAGTAAAGAGTTTAAAAACTGGTTTATCACAACCGCTTTAGCATCCGGACACCATCAATACTTCGCTAACGTTCTCTACAGCGAGAGAGATATTGAACGAGCTTTGAAAGATAATATCGTTATTGAAACAAATGACAATACGAATGTCGATGAAATTACTTTTGAAAATACGGAAAAAGATTCCTATGAATCCATTTATGAGGAACAGATTTTAAAACGAGACGAAGGAAATGACCTTTATAAAGTAGTTGAAATTGAAGAAAAAGATTATAAAGGATTCTTAGTCGTTATCTATGATGCGAAAAGAATCTCCCTAGTAAATGCACGATATGGCGGTCAGACACTTGTCAATATTGCCAAATACAACAATGCAAAAGTAGCTATCAACGCTAGTGGTTTCTCCTACTCAACAGGAAGAGAAATTCCTACTGGTACCGTTATCCAAAATGGAAAAGTGGCATCTGTCGGTGGAAGAAACAGACATGGCGGTGGATTGATTGGATTTACAAAAGATGGCGTTTTAATGCTTACATCCGATAGTGCGACTACGGCTATTAAAAATGGCATGTGGAATGCGATGACCTTTGGACCGTTCCTTATTGTCAACGGAAAATCTGCTAAAGTAAAAGGAAATGGTGGTTGGGGAGTTGCCAATCGAACCGCTATCGCTCAACGAAAAGATGGCATTGTCCTATTCCTTGTAATCGATGGAAGAGGAGCTAATGGAAGTGATGGAATTTCCATCAAAGATATGATTACACTACTAGAAAAATATAAAGCTTATAATGCCGCTAATCTAGATGGTGGAGGATCTTCTACTCTTGTCATCAATAATAAACTTATCAATAATCCACGTGGCTATGGTTACGTTGGAGAAAGAAAAATTCCTAATGGTTGGATGGTAAAATAGAACTTCGGTTCTATTTTTTTGATAAAAAAAGCATATCTTTCGATATACTATTCCTCTTCATAATGAAACTCTTCTAGGGTTCCATCTTCTTTAACAATCTTATTTACTTGTTCTTCGATGTTCTTTAACTTCTCATCACATTCATTTACTAGCTTCATCGCTCTCGTATATTTTTCAATGGAAGAATCCAAATCGATTTCCCCGTTTTCTAATTCGTTGATAATCTCTTCCAATTCTTTCATCTTATCTTCAAATTTTTCTTTCGTCTCTTTTGCCATATTCAATCTCCTTTACTTTTTCAATTTTGGTATCGACAATTCCATCTACTAAACGGATTTGTAAAAGGGAATCCTTCTTGAGTGATTTTATCCCTCTCACTACTTTTTCATCCTGCATTGGAATACTATAACCCCGTTTTAACACACCCAGAGGATTGACTAACTCTAACTTTTGAATATTGTGAAATAGATTTACTTTTTGCTTATCTACGAGCGTGGAAATCACTCTTGCAAGGTTATCGACAGAATGCTTTAACATTTCTTTTTTGGGTTCATAAAGCATGCGTGGATTTTTCAATAAATAATGTTTTTCATACTGTTCTAAAAGAATTCTTTTCTCTCCTAAATAGGATTGCATACCTTCTTCTAATCTCGTATGAAGAAGATCTAAAGCCTGTTTCTTATTGTCAAATAAGATCATTGGACTTTTTACTACGAAAGAGTTCTTCAATGATTCTAGTACTAGTTTCTGATATCGTACCTTTTTAATCATCGCTTCTTCTAAGCGAATCTCTAACTGGTGAAGATACTTTTGAAGTTCTACAACATTGGGAACAGCCATTTCCGCAGCTCCCGTTGGCGTAGGAGCTCTTCTATCCGCTACAAAGTCGGCAATCGTAAAATCAACCTCATGCCCAACCGCACTGATAATAGGAACTTCTGACTCATAAATCGCCCGAGCAACAATCTCTTCGTTAAAGGCCCATAAGTCTTCAATGGATCCTCCTCCCCTTCCCACAATCAATACGTCTAATTGATAACGAGAAGCTCGCTTAATATTTCTAACGATATCTGGTGCGGCATATTCTCCCTGAACCAAACTAGGAAAAAGAATCGTCTCACAAAGAGGATATCTTCTTCGGATTGTCGATAAAATATCTCGAATAGCAGCTCCTGTTGGAGCCGTTACAATTCCAATCCGCGTAGGATATTTAGGAATTGGCTTTTTATGTTCTGGATTAAATAATCCTTCTTTCGCTAGATCCTGTTTTAACTTTTCAAAGGCAATATAGAGGTTTCCTACGCCATCTTCCTGCATTTCTTCGACATAGATTTGATAGCTACCACTCTGTTCGTAGACACTGATCCGTCCGGCCACCAAAACTTTCATTCCATCTGCAGGCTTAAATAGAAGCTTAGAAGCATTCCTACTAAACATAACCGCATTAATTTTACTATTTTCATCTTTCAAAGAAAAGTACAAATGACCAGTCGTATGTCCTTTGAAGTTTGAGATTTCCCCTTTTAAAAAGACGGTTCGTAAATGCTCATTTCGATCGAATTGATCTTTTAAATACCGATTAATTGCGGTTACCGTTAAATATTTCGCCTGATTAGAATTCATGATCCACCTTGTTGTGATATACCTTGTCTAAAACTCCATTAATCATTTTTCGAACATCATCATCACTATAGTCCTTAGCAAGTTCAATTGCTTCATTAATCGCCACTACTTCCGGAGTATCTGTATAAAGTAATTCATAAATTCCTAACCGTAAAATAGCCTGATCTGTAAATCCTAAGCGATTAATGGTCCACTTATTTAAATACGTATTCGCAACCTTATCGATATCTTCTTTATTAGTAATCACGCCATAGACAGAATTTTTGACAAACTCATTTTCAATCTCTAAGGCATTTGCCATAACACTATCGACATCATATTCTATTTTATTACTTTGATAAACATCAATTTGATAGAGAATCGTCATAATCTTTTTTCGTAATTCACTTCTCGTCATTTGTTCCATTTGAATCACCTAGTAATATTTTAACATAAGAACCTAAAAATGAGAACAGAAAAGAAAAAAATAAAAGCATTTGCTTTTATTTCAAAATAGAATTTAAATTATTTCTCAAAGACTCCAATTCTATATACTTTTTAGAACGAATAGAGGTGTATTTGCGTAATGTAAGTAGAAGCTTTCCCATCGTTAAAAGAAACGCTAAAAGAATCAAAATGGTTCCCAAAAGGATTTGCTCACTAGCCACTAAATAAATTCCTAATCCTAAAAGTAGTAATGAGATAACAACGGTAATCAAAATAGAAATACTGTTTTGATATTCACTTTCCATAGCGGATAGTTTCGTCTTAAGGTATTCGATTTGTTCTTCTTTTGGCATTTTTAAATTATCCATCGCATCTACTACATTATTATAAATAATTTCATTCTTATTTTTTTCTTCTCCACTAATTGCTATATTCAAAATTTCTCTCTCCATACCTAACCTCCCTAAATTTGTTTTCTATTGTAGCACAAATTCAAAGAGATTGAAATTATTTTTCTTCTATTTCTAAATATTTTTCTCCTTTACCGAGCGCTAATTCTACCAGAATGGCAATATCTAAGTAGAATAAAAGAACGATAAAAGCAATCCAACCTATCACGGGAACAATTAGACAAAGTAACCAGATAAAAGGTGATAAATAGATTTCTTTCCCAGGAACTTCTAGTTTCGCTGCTGCTTTTGATGTCATGTCTACTAGAAATACTCCCAACATCACCATGAATGGGAAGAAAAAGAAGAGGATTCCAATAATCCAATATCGACCTTTCATATACCAAGCATCTTCCTCATAGTTTCCTAATAAATAGGATAGAAATAACTTGTCAAAACTGCCCATAGACAAAAACAGTACTAACCACATCCACCAATATTTTTTCTTTAACAACATATCCTTCACCATATCCATTATATCACATTTTAAGACGTAACAAAACTAGAGATTGTCCCAAAAACTTTCATAACGCCCATTTTAATAACTTTACTAATCCCCGTAGATACTTTAACCCCTACTTTAGTGAAGCCATTTTGATAATTTCGTGTCTGATTTTCTAGATAATCTTTGACATCCACTTCTTTTCCATCCTTTACATCCTGTTCAAATTGTTGAATTTGTTCTTTCGTCATCGTCATCTTTTGATAGTTTTGATATTCATAGTACCCAGTTACTCCTGAAAAATAAAGAGTGAGAAAGATGACAAAGAAAAAAAGAAATACCCAACGAAAAACTTTATATCGTTTTTCCATAAAGATATTCTCCAATAATAGGGGCAATCACAGAAATGGTATTTTGAACTTCTTCATACGTGTTTTGATTACCACCTAGTTCTAGTAAAATCATATTCGCATTCAAATCCTGGTTGTAAATGCCATTCACAGAAGATCCGGTTTGAACCAATATTCCTCGGCTTAACTTGGGAAGCTTCTTTTCAATCGCCTCATGAATTTCTTCTGCAATCGCATAGTTTTCCCGGTACATCACGTTTTTCCCACCGATGACAAAAAGAACTTTCGCATAACTTTTCTCATCCGTTTTCAAAGTCGAATTGTTTTTACTAGTCGCATCCCGATGAAGGTCGATAATAAGATCATAGGTATCTTTTTTTAAAGCATCCTCAATGAATAGTCGGCTTGCTTGATAACTTTGATAGTAGGCATAATTATTCATCTCAACAAATTCTTGAATATCTCCCTCTTCTAGGTGGACATCCACTTGAAAATCGTTTAAAGCAGTCTTGAAATCTAAGGCTGCCTGTGTTACTTTTTCTCCTGTTTGATAAGTCTCTTTGTTATGGGTGCTATAAAGGTAGATTTTCTTATTGCTAGGCTTAGAAGCTGCTAATAAGGGTTGTTTCAAGGAAACCGCATGTCCCCGATAACTTAAAAGAACGGTTGGGTTATTAATCGTACTTGCCTTCATCTCTTCATAAAAGGACTTACTTAAATCTTTCATACTAAAATAAGAAGTTGGGGAAATATCTACTAAGGTATAAATACAAAGTCTAATCAATAAATAGGCAAATAGTAGTAAAAATAGATATTCCAACAACCATTTTCTTTTTAATCGTTTCTTCGATTCAAATCGCTTTGTCATAATACCTCCTTACTATTTATATACTCTATCTACAACTAAAATTATGTCAAAAAAAAGAATGTTACCATTCTTCCATTTCTTCATCCTCATCCATATCAATCATTTCAATCAATTCTTTGATATTTTTAACTGTCCCAGAGGAAACATGAATCAAATCCTCAGAACAATTCTCAAGGGTATAACCATGATAAGCTTCTATCATTTCCAAGTCATTGAAGCCATCCCCAATCGTATAGATTTGAGCTTTATCATAGTGATAAGTCTCAGCAAGATAATCAATCGCTTTCTTCTTAGAGACCGACTTATCAAAGAGATTAATCCAATTCGTACTCATGTATCCATTGATATCCGGATATTTCCGCAAAATCGTATCCAAAGTTCCTAATGCCCTTTCCCGGTCGTAAGGTCTAGCAATAATTCCATTCGCACACTTACTCGTATCGGTTACATATCCATGAGAGGTGTCAATGAACGTCTCAATCATATTCTCATCATCTTTTAGTAGGTAATAGATAGGTCTTACGAGTTCTTGATTGATATCCTTTCTAAAAACAACGTTAAAGTATCGATCAAAAATAACAGCGCCATCGTTACAGATGTAATACTCACAATCTAAATCAATCATGCTGATATCCTCTGCTAGATAATTCATAGCTCGGCCAGTAGCAACAATAAACTTATTTCCACGACGGACAAAATCGTTAATTGCCTTAACGTTTTCCTCTAAGTCTTTTCCATATAAAGTACCATCAAAATCGCTAACAATTATTTTCATAGGCCACCTCTAACTAATTAATGCTTGTGAAATCATATCCCCCATATTATGAAAACTATCTACGATAACATACCATTTGGCTTTTAAGAAAGAGCATCGACTCTTTTCATTGTCTACAATAATTAAAAATTCTTGTCCCATTGTCTCCACAAATGTTTTCGCATGATATCTTTGAAAACGTTTCGCTAAAACATTCGGATCGATATATTTAGACTCCCCATAAAGGTAAAGTTTTTTACGATTAATATATACGCTATCATAGAGAAAATATTTGAAATAATCATAGATTTCGTTGATATTGCAAACAATATAATCAACAGACTTCTTCTTGAATTTTTTTCTCATCTTCTTCATATTGATTTTTTGGCTTCCGTTCATTTTGGCTTTTTTACTTCGTGAAAATAAACCTTTTGCCGGATTGCGATCAATCGAATAAAGATTAATTGTATTATTCTTCATAAGAATATTCAACATTTTTTTATCTTTTAGACCAACGCAAAGAACATTCCCAGAAAAATTTTTTAAGTCCTCCTTTAACCGTTCCATAGCCACCTACTTCTCTATGATTTTACGAATAATATAACTTGCTGCCAGCATACCAGCTGTTGCTGGCACAAAAGAATTAGAAGGAATGACAGATTCGCCATACACTTTCTTTTCCTCTTTGCTAGAAACGACCATTATCTTTCCCTTTAGTTTCGCATCCTGAACCATTTTTCGTAACTTTTTCGCAAGCGGATCATAACTCGTTTTCGAAAGTTCTATGATTTCAAGCTTAGCGGGATCTAGTTTATTGCCTGTTCCCATGCAAGAAATAAAGGAAATGTTACTAGCAAGACAAGATTCGATAAGCGCAAATTTTGTCTTTAAAGTATCACAGGCATCTAACACATAATCTACCTGATTTACATACGCTTCTAAATTTTCTTTGGTAACAAATTCATAAGATACAATCACTTCTGTCCCAAGGCCCATATCTTCGATTCGTTCTTTTAGAACATCTACTTTATATCGACCAATCGTACTTTGAAGAGCCACTAATTGACGGTTGATATTCGATGGCTCTACAACATCGTGATCAACCAGAATTAACGTTCCAATCCCAGATCTTGCTAATGACTCAACCGCATATCCTCCAACGCCACCTACTCCGATTACTAAGACTTTACTTCGCTTTAATTTCTCTACGTTTTCTTTGCCAATGAGAAGATTTAATCGCTCTAACATCCCGTCTCACTAATGGTAAAGTTTGTATATTTACCAGTACTTCCATTAAACTGGTAGCGAACTCCCCACTGTTTTTCTATCTTTTCTGATTCTTCAGAAGAAGCGTTAGGAATAGGAGATTCCATATAGTTATTATCAATCAAAGCCTGAACGGTCACACACCCCGTTGCTCCCGTTGGTTGCGTATCGTTGACATAACTTTTCGCATTGGCAATCAAAAGTTCTTTTACCGCTTCTGATATTTGATCATCCGATTTTCGAATCGCTCCTAAAATACTTGGAAAAGCCACTAATACAATCACACTTAGTAAGACCAAAACCGCTAATAATTCAATAAGACTAAAACCATTTCGGCGCATAACTATCCCTCCTATTCAACACTAATATTGTATCACACTTATTCACAAAAAAACAAGTAAAATTACTTGTTCTCTTGGGTACTTCCTTTTTTTAATTCGAAATAGAAGATTGTTCCCTGTTGCGGAAGCGATTTCACTCCGTAAGGAAGTTGATATCCCTCTAAAATATTTTTAACAATCGCTAATCCTAGTCCTGTTCCTACTTTATTTCGCTTGTGCTTCTTAGAGGAGTGGTAATACTTGTTCCAAATATTTTTTAATTCACTAGGTGGAATTCCTTCGCCCGTATCTTCTATTTCCACCAAAACGGTCGTTTCCTTTTCTGTCACGCGAATTTTAACAATTTTGTCATCACCAGTATAGTTAATCGCATTGTTTAAAAGATTATAGATCACTTGCTCCGTCCGTTTTCTATCCGCTAATACTAATACTTCTTTAGCCTCATAGAGGAATTGATATCCCTCTTCTTTTAATAATACCTGATATCGTTCTAGAATAGAAAGAATCATATCATTTAAAGAAAATACTTGATTCTCTAAAGGAATCGTTTCCGACTGCATACTAGAAAGCGTTAAAATATCATCCACTAACGCATTTAATCGTTCACTTTCAGAGATAATGACATTTAAGTTTTCCGTTCGCTTTTTCTTATCTTTATATGTCAAATCTCGGACCATTTCCGCATAGGCTTTTATCATCGTAAGAGGCGTTTTTAAGTCATGGCTGACATTAGCCATCAAGTCACGTCTTAATTCCTCTGTCTTCAGAAATTCTTGACTCATCTCATCCAAGCTATTTTCCAAGTTTTGGATCTCTTTAATATCCGTATTGGATTGGAAAGTAACATGGTAATCACCATTGGTCATCGAAAGGGCTTTCTCACTCATCTTCTCAATTGGTTTCGCGATATTTTTCGATAAGTAAAAAGAAACCAGTACAGAAAGAGCCATCACTAAGATAGAGATGAGAGAAAGTTGTTTCCGTAAAAGATGCGTAGCCGAATCTAAGGGTTCGATAGAGACACTAAAATAGGCTTGCGTATAAGCATCTAGTTTTATGGCATAGATGAGAACTTCATTATGATATTTCTCATTTTCTATCCGATAGGCTTTTTGCTTTTCTTCACTCTCCACAAAGTCTTTTCGATAAAGTTCGCTACCTTTAAAAATGCATCCTCGATTAAAACTCATAGAGTGATACGCCTGAAGACCATTCCTTTCAACCGCAATACAAATACCCTCATCGTAGGCAAGGGTATCCAATTCTTCATAGAAGTTTTCTTTATCGTATAATGCTGGAATTTTCGCAACAATAGACTTCAATTCAGAAGATTTATGGATTTCGTAATAAGTATCAAAGAAAAGAACTTCTACTAACCAAAGAGACGCTAATATAAAAAGAGAGAAGAAAAAGAAGAAAACCCAAATTTTTCTATGAAGAGATTTTTTCGTCGCTTTCAAATTTATACCCCATTCCTCTTACAGTCACAATCCAATCCCGATACTTTCCCAAATTGTTCCGCAGCATTTTAATATGGGTATCAATCGTTCGATCATCCCCATAAAAATCGTATCCCCATACCTTATTTAATAGTTGTTCGCGTGATAAAGCAATGTGTTCATTTTGAATGAAATAGACAAGAAGTTCATACTCTTTCGGCGTTAACTTTACTTCTTCATTCGCAATCTTTAACGTATGTCCTTGCAAATCTAAAACAAAATCACCAACTTCATAGACTTCCATCTCACGATTTCTTCGTAAAACAGCCTTTACTCGAGCAAGAAGTTCACGAGGAGAAAACGGTTTCGTTAAATAGTCATCAATTCCTAAATCAAAGCCTAATAGCTTATCGTATTCTTCGCTTCTAGCAGATAACATGATAATGGGAATATTTTTCTCTTTTCTGATTTCTTTTAGAGTGGTATAACCATCCTTTTTAGGCATCATGATATCTAATATAATTAAATCAATTTTATGATTAGAAACCATCTTTAAAGCCTCTTCCCCATCCACGGCTTCTAATACCTCGTATTTTTCATTTTCTAAGTATTCCCGAATGACATTTCGAATCAATTCTTCATCGTCTACTACTAAAATTGTCATATTCCACCTCTTCTTTACTCTAACGAATTTTTATGAATATCGCGTGAAAAAAGGAATATCTCTATTCCCTTTTTCGTTAGCTGGAGTATTAACAAGAAATTGTTAATATGGTTTGTAGTAGAAAAGTAACAAGTGAGAGGAGTATTTCACACTTATTTTTTCAGCTAACAAACTCATTATAAACGGCTATTATGAAAAGGATGTGAAATTTTACCAATTATTGTTAATCATCCGTATCAAAGCCATCATAAAAGACTCTTGAATCAACTGTTTCCGCGTAATCTTGCCATGCGTCAAGAAGCCGATTCCCCCTTTATGATGTCCAGAATCGTCATCGGCAAATATCCGATCCATTACGACACCTAATCCTTCATTAATAATCTCATCGACATATTTTCCAGGAATCGGATAACTAGGAGACGTAGCGTAACTTTCTACCCCATCCTTCGATTCAATTCCCGCAACACTCGTAATCATCCAAGAAGAAAAATAATTATTGATACCAGATTCTACCGCTACATAATAATCAATATCTAACTGGTTTTCTTTCGCATATTTCTTTAAATTGCGAATACGGTTATGAGTACCCATTCCAATCTCATCATTTAAAGGCATTTCTCCTACTTCGGAAGGAACAAAGACATCGATAACCTCTACATTTTCAAAATACGTTTCAAAAGCGGCTTTACAAGCTTCCACTTTTACATTGTTTTCGGTTGCTATTAAGACTTTCATATCATCACCAATTTCATTATATCAACAAATAAAAAATTACGCAACGGAACTTTTTCTTGTGACGTTCTTTCTTTTTATGATATAATGGGTATGGTGATGATATGAAAAAGAAAATATGGTGTTTAGGAGTCGCTCTTCTTCTCCTATCAGGATGTGAAGAAAAAAATACCAAACAAGAACTAGAAACAGAGCTATCCAATCAGATTAACATCGATACAAATGGAGCAGTAGCTGTCTGTACAGTCGATGATGATACCAATCTTCAACAAGGATATGTGACGGGTGCGAAATTCGCTATCTTTGGCGATGAAAAAGGATTAGCTACCAAATTGATAAGTGAACAATTAGCTACTTCCAATGATAAAGAGCTTCTTCAAAGACTACAAGATAACTACAAAGATACTTATGAAGCAATGTCTCAATACGATGGATATAAGGTTTCTACCAAAATTACAGGAAATAAATTAAGTGTTCTAACGGAAATTGATTATACCAAACTAGACACCGAAACGATGGTTGGCGATAATGAGTCTTTACAGACGTATTTAAATGAAGATAAGAAATACACCGTTGATTCCCTTAAAGCTATGCTTGTTTCCGTGGGAGTGACTTGTACTGATCAATAAAAGAGGATTACTCCTCTTTTTTTTGACGTTCTTCTAGCGAATACTGACACCCACAATACTCTTGACGATAAAGTTGATATTCCCGCGAGAGTTCTAGTGACCGCTTATAGCCGTTTTTCTTTTTAAAATCGGCTCTTAAATATGTAACTCCATATTCTTTTTCTAAGGCCTCTCCTATTTCATTAATCCAATCACTATTCTTATAGGGGCTGATGGATAACGTCGTCGTAAAATAGTCGAAGGAATGCTTAGAAGCATATTCACAAGCTTTTTTCATCCGCAAGTGATAACAAGCATAGCAGCGTTTGCTTCGCTCTCCTAGATGTTCTAGTCCGAGACAAGCTTGATCATACTCCTCAGGAAGATAATCTCCCTCCAATAGAATCACCGGATGCGAATAGACTACTTTTGTTAGAAACGATTGAAGTTCCATAAATCTTCTTCGATACTCCTCTTCAGGATAAATATTAGGGTTGTAATAGAGAATTGTAATATCAAAATAGTTACTTAAATATTCTAAAACATAACTACTACAAGGAGCACAACAAGCATGAAGAAGAAGAGATGGTTTCTCTCTTCTTCTTTCTATTTCCTGCAGTTGTTCTTCACAACGAACTTGAAAATTCATTATTCACATGCCTCATCACAATAATTATCGGTATTTACTTCCTTCATATAATCCACGTAAAGTTGGAATAATTCATCGTGTTGAGAAGAAGTAAGAGGATCATAAGAAGTTTGTCCTTCCTTTAAATCAACGGTTCCAACATGAGCATCCATGATTTTTCCCTCTTTCACACAGACAACCATTGGAACGTATACTCTTTTTTCACCAACATCGTAAATGTTTCCTTCCGCATCTTGAACAGTATAATTGTCAAGATACTCATCCATTGCTTTTAATAGCTCATAGTATCCTTCTTTTTCTTCTTTGGTTTTAACTACCTCACCATCAACAACAGCCCAATCATTTTTAATTTGATCCATATCAAAGTAGTAAATGGTACTAATTTTTTCTTGGATAGCTGCTTCAATCAAGATAGGAACTGCATTACGACACCATGGACAAGTAGGTCTTCCAAAATAGAGAATAGCCGTTCCATGATCTAAAACGTTCATGACTTCTTCTAAACTAGCATATTTCATTGGATTTTTTTCGGGAATCGTCACCGCTAAATATTTGGCCGTTTTACTACTATTTTCTTGATTGTTATAGGATTCATATTCCTCTTTAAATTTCATCGCATCAGAATTTAAGGTCTCTTTTTTATCTTTTAAGGAAACCGCTATCGCGACTAATCCAATAAGGACACATACCATAATGATAACGACTCTCAATATATTTTCTTTTCTCAATGTATTTTCTTCCATAATTCTCTCCTACTCCAAAACAGCTTTTATTCGTCTTACGCCCGCACTACTAGCCTCTTCCTTCGTGATTCGGAAATGACCTAGCTCACTTGTATTTTTCACGTGTGGGCCACCACATAATTCTTTCGAAACATCGCCAATAGAATATACCGTTACCATATCAGGATATTTTTCAATAAACATACATTCTGCTCCACTCGCGATGGCTTCTTCTTTTTTCATTTCGGTTACTTTTACCTCTAAGCCTTCGCTTATCCATTCATTTACCAAAGATTCAGCCTGCTGCTTTTCTTCCTCTGTCAATTTGTGATCACAACTAAAATCGAAACGCATTCTCTCAGCTGTGATATTGCTTCCTTTCTGATGAACATCTTTTCCAACGACTACTTTTAAAGCGGCGTTTAATAGATGGGTAGCGGTATGATACTTCGTCTCCGTTTCTCCGTCACCAGCAAGACCACCTTTAAACTTTCCAGCAGAAGCGGTACGTGATAATTCTTGATGTTCCTTAAAACGTTCTTCAAAGCCTTTTTCATCAACGGAAATACCTCTTTCAGAAGCGAGTTCCATCGTAAGTTCAATTGGAAAACCATAGGTATCATATAAATGGAAAGCCGTTACATCATCGATGTGATTACTCTTCTGAATCGCTTTTTCAAATTCTCGTAATCCTTTTTCTAAGGTTCGGTTAAATTTCTCTTTCTCATTCGTTAAAACATCTAGTACTACTTGATAGTTCTCTTCTAATTCTTTGTAATATGTAACATACTTATCAAGAATGAGTGTTGCAATCTGTCTTTCCCAGTCAGAAGTCATTGGAATATTTAACTTTTTCGCATGACGGATAGCTCTTCGAATCAATCTTCTTAAGATGTATCCTTGATCCGTATTACTTGGTTTAATACCCGCAGGATCCGCACTGATGAAGACCGCAGTTCGCATGTGATCCGCTATAATACGCATAGATTTTTGGTATTCCCCTTCATAAGGAAGACCAGAGATAGAAGAAATGAGTTCAATAACGTCTTTCCAAATACTAGATAAGTAGTTATCGTTTACGCCCTCTAGAATAGCAGTTGTTCGCTCTACGCCCATTCCGGTATCGACATTTTTATGAGGTAGTTCCTCTACCTTACCATTGGTATCTTTATGGTATTGCATAAAAACGTTATTCCAAATCTCTACCCATCTTTCATCTTCTGGATCAAAGGTGTCAGGAATTTCTTCTTCACTACGGAAGTAGAAGATTTCGGTATCAGGTCCACAAGGTCCTGATTCTCCAGCTATCCAGAAATTATCTTCTACGGTTTTCGCAATTCGCGCTTCTGGGATTCCTAAACTTACCCATTTATCATAACTTTCTTGGTCGAAAGGAATACTATCATTTCCCGCAAATACCGTAACAGCGAGACGATTGACAGGAATTTGTAAGTCCTCTGTTAAAAACTCAAAACTCCAAGCAATACTCTCCTGTTTAAAGTAATCCCCTAAACTCCAGTTTCCCAACATCTCAAAGAAAGTATGATGCGTCGTATCTCCTACGGAATCTAAGTCATTAGTTCGAATACATTTTTGATAGTCACAAAGTCGCGTTCCATAAGGATGAGGTTGTCCCATCAAATAAGGAATCAATGGCTGCATACCAGCCGTATTGAATAACACACTAGGATCGTTTTCGGGAACGACTGGTGCGCTTGGAATCTGTTTATGACCATGTCTTACAAAAAAATCTATATAATAATCTTTTAAATTCAATTTTATCACCCTCTATATTTGTTCTAAGATGGATAACAATCTCTTCTGATAAGAAGCGATATCGTGATTGTTATCGATGTAGTAGTCCGCATAAGCGATAGGACCACCCTTCGCAGAGTTTTCAATTTCCGCAATATCTCGCGCGATTGCTTGCTCTCTTGTAAAAGGTCTAATCTCTCTTTTAGAAAGCCTTTCATAACGGAGTTCTCGGTCGGTAATAATGGCAATGACTTTTAAGGTTCCTCCTAGTTCTTCTTGAAGAATCTTTAATTCATCCCAAGAATAAAGACCATCTAAAACCGTATTCTCCTCTTCGGCATATTCTTTAATCCGAGGAAGTAAAATTTTCGCGTAGGCTCCCATGCCTAATTCTTTGCGAAGTCCTTCCCGCATCATCTTTTCATTTTCAGGAGTTATCTCTAAGTTTGCTTCTTTTAGTTTTTCCATGGTTACTCCACCAAAGTAAACTTTTTTCCAGCCAAGGGATTCCAATAATTCAGAGGCAACCGATTTACCACTTCCACACATTCCTACAATCGCTACAATCTTTTTCATTCTTCCACCTCTTCTAAACTTTCCAAAAATTTTACTTTTTCTTCAATAAACGTGAACAAGATTTTTAATACGGCAATAACTGGAACCGAAATCGCCATACCGATAATGCCCCACAAATGATCAAAGATTAATAAGCCAATGATAATCGTTACAGGATGAAGTTTGGTCGTCTTGCTCATGATATATTCCTGTAAGAAATTTCCTTCGAAGAATTGAATGACCACGATGGCAATAAGCGTCAATAACCCAATCGTTGGATTCATGGAAAAACCAACAATAAGCGCTGGTACCGCACCAATATAAGGCCCAATATAAGGAATAACATTGGTAACCGCACAGAAAATCGCGAATAATAAAGGTGCTCTTAAGCCTACAAAACTAAACGCTAACGAACAAACGATAAAAACGACAAAGGCATCAATCACTACTCCACGAATATAATTTTTTAAAGTACGATTAACTTGACTGAAAAGATAGTCCGCATCTTTTCGCCATTTTTTAGGAAATAGATAGATAAATGTCTCTTCCACATTATCGAAACTAAGAAGAAGGAAAAATCCAATAACCAGTCCAATAACAAGAGCACTAAAACCTGAAATAATGGAACTTCCGACATTGACAATCATATCTGGTAAAGACTCATATAAGCCATTTCCAAAATTTTCTAGTTGAGAGAATAATCCTTCTTTAAAGCTTTCCATATCGAAAGCCTCAATCACTTCAAATCGAGAAAGAATTTGATTCAACCAAGTTTCAATCGTTTTGAAAAGAGAAGGAATCGTTCCCACAAAATCGATAATCTGTTCATATAGAATAGGGATTAATGTCCCCATAAAAACCGCGACGCCTCCAAGAAGTAAAAAATAAGCGATAATGACTCCAAAAATTCTCTTTACGCCATGCTTCTGCATCCACTTCACAAATGGATGGAATAACCAAGCAATGACAATTCCAATAAAAAGTGGACTCAATATCTCTAATAAAGTGACAATTAGATTCGCTACTTTTAATTCTCTTAAAATGACAATTCCCACCCAAGAAATTACAATAATCATCAAAATAAGAAGAACTTTTAAAATGTTTTTGGTTAGACCAAGAACCTCATTCAACGTCTTATGGTCAACCTGTTTTTTATCATCTCTAAACACATTTCTCACCGTAATCATTATATCAAAGATAGGATGATAGTGCAAACATAAATAGAAGATTTTAACACTTTCAAAATACTCTTTTTGCTCTCATTTTCCCGGTAATGCTTACCAGTTTCTGTTTTTTATCATAGAAGAAAAAGAGAGTCAAAAGTTCTGAAGAGAAAATAAGTTTGTAAACAAAAAGATGAGTTAAACACTCATCAATTCATTTTCTTTGATTTTAAATTTTTCATCGACTTCTTTATTGTATTTATTAATAAGTTCCTGTACTTCTTCTTCGCCCTCTTTTGCATCATCTTCTGGTACTTCTAATTTACCGATTTCTTTATTCGCATCTTGACGAATGTTTCTTAAGACAATGCGACAGTCTTCCGCGTATTGTTTTGCTTGTTTTACATATTCTTTTCGGGTTTCCTCCGTAAGAGCAGGAATATTTAGGATAATCACTTCCCCATTATTGTTAGGAGTAATTCCAATATTTGCCTCATAAATTCCTTTTTCAATCGCACTGATGGAACTCCGATCATATGGTTTAATAGATAACTGACGAGCTTCGGGAATGGAAATGGTAGCGAGTTGTTTTAAAGGAGTATCCACTCCATAATAATTTACCATTACCCCATCTAACATAGCAGGGTTTGCTCTTCCTGCCCGAATATTGGTAAATCTCTTCTCCATATTTTGAATGGCTTCTACCATCTCTAATTCTGTATTTTCTAATATTTCTTCTATCATATTTCCTCCTAATATTGTTTACCAAAATAGATTTCATATTTGGCATCTTTTCCACAACATACACATTTGCCATCTTCGACTTCACGAATAATGCATCTTGACTTATAAGTCGTATCTTCTTTAATCTTCAATTCACAAGCTTCGTCTCCACACCATCTCGTTTTAATAAATCCATTGTGCTTTCTCGTATGGTCTAAAAACTCTTCATACGTAGAAGCTTCATAAATCATGGAGTCTCTTCTCACTCTTGCTCGCTCTAACATCTCTTTTTGAATAACTGGCAATAATTCTAAGATAGTCGATACCGCTTTTTCTTTCGCTACTTTTTGCTTTTCTAACGTATCTCTTCGAACAATCGTAACTTCGCCATTTTCTAAATCTCTTTTTCCTACTTCTAAGCGAATCGGATAACCTTTTACTTCGGCTTCGGCAAATTTAAATCCTGGTGACTTATCCGTCCTGTCAACCATATAGCTAATCTCTTTTTCGGATAATTCTTTCGTAAGGCTATCTACTGTCTCTTCTACCTCACCAATTGGAATAATCGCTACTTTCGTAGGAGCGATGTTTGGAGGAAGCACAAGACCGTGATCATCACCATGAACCATGATAATGGAACCAATCATTCTAGTAGTTACTCCCCAAGATGTTTGATAAGGCGTTTCTAATTCGTTATTCTTATTTAAAAATTGAATACCAAATGCTTTCGCAAATCCATTTCCAAAATAGTGACTCGTACCATTTTGTAAAGCAATTCCATCCCACATCATCGCTTCAATCGTATAGGAAGCTTCCGCTCCTGCAAACTTTTCTTTTTCCGTTTTTTTACCGACAATAACAGGGATTGCTAAAAAGTTTTCTTGTAAATCTCGATAAACCCCTAACATCCGTAGTGTTTCTTCTTTTGCTTCTTCAGCAGTTGCATGCATCGTATGGCCTTCCTGCCATAAGATTTCTCTACTACGTAAGAAAGGCCTCGTTTCTTTTTCCCATCTGACAATCGTACACCACTGGTTATAAAGAAGTGGTAAATCCCGGTAAGATTTGATAATCTTCTTAAAGTGTTCGCAGAAGAGAACTTCACTAGTTGGTCTTACAATCATCCGCTCCTCTAGCTCTTCTTTTCCACCTTGTGTTACCCAAGCTACCTCTGGAGCAAACCCTTCTACATGTTCTTTTTCAATATTAAATAAACTTTCAGGAATAAACATCGGCATTTGGACATTTTGATGCCCCGTCTCTTTGAATTTTTTGTCTAGAATAGCAACGATATTTTCCCAAATGGCATATCCATAGGGGCGAATAATCATGCTTCCTTTTACAGATGAATAGTCTACTAAGTCTGCTGCTTTACAAACGTCCGTATACCATTTCGCAAAATCTACTTCGCGTGATGTAATTTTTTCATTCTTTTTTTCATTCATTTTATTCCCTCCTACTAGGATTATATCATAAACTATCGTTTTCGAATAGAGAGAAAAAGAATTTCTAATCAAGAAATTCTTTTAAAACCCACTCCGTTTAAACATGTGTTCCAAATCCTGTTTAGAATAATAGACAACCGTAGGTCTTCCATGCGGACAGTTAAAAGGATTTTCACAAGCTCGTAAATCGGAAATGAGATTCTCCATTTCTGGAAGGGTTATATTCGTATTGGCTTTGATACTCATCTTACAAGCAGCAGTTGCGGATACATGGTCATAGAAAGCTTGTAAATCAAAGTGTTTTTCTTTATGAATAACTGTTTCTAATATCTTCTTAATGTTATCTTCTACATAATCCTCTGGAATCCAAATAGGATGCGCTTTCACGATGACGGATGATACCCCAAACTCCTCAATTTCAAAATTCATCTCTCGCAATAAGTCAAAATTTTCTTTTAAAATAATAAATTCATTAGTTGGGTATTCAATGGTAAGAGGAATTAACAAAGAGATGGACTCTTTCCTTGGATGTAGGAGTTTCTCTTTTACTTTTTCATAATTAATTCGCTCTTTAGCGGCATGTTGATCGATGAGATACATCCCCTTTTCATTTTGACAAACGATATACGTTCCATGGACAAGTCCAACAGGGTAAAGAGGTGGTAATTTTTCTTTGACATCTTCATGAACTTGAACTTCTTCTTCCTCAACAACAAAATCCTCATTGATTGTTAAAGGTTCTTCCGGTTCTCTTACCTCATCAAAAGAAAGCGTAGGAACTTCGTATTGAACTTTTTGTATGAGTTTTTCTTCTTCAATATGGGGAATCAATGTCTTCTTCTGAATGGAAGTCGTAATCATCTCATAGACAAGACTATTTAGTTCTTCTTGTTTTCCAAATTTAATATCCATTTTGGTAGGATGAATATTGACATCGACAATACTCGTATCGACGGTAATAGAAAGAACAACAATAGGATAACGATTATCTGGTTGATAGGCATGATAAGCTTCTTTAACGGTACGATTCAAATCCGCATTTCGAACAATTCGGCCATTGACAAAAGTGACCATCCCACTTCGTGTAGCGCGATGAACTTCTGGAAGACTAATATATCCTGTAATTTCATAATCGCCATTTTCTGCTGTTACCTCAATCATTTTCTTCGCTAGCGAAGCTCCGTAAATATAGTGAATTACTTTGAGTAGGTTTCCACTTCCATCCGTTTTGAAAAGTTCTTTTCCATCATTACTGAAAGTAAAACGAATCTCGGGATGAGAAAGTGCCACCCGATTCATGTACTCTGTTACATTCGCTAATTCCGTATAAAGACTTTTTAAATGTTTTAGACGAGCAGGTGTATTATAGAAGAGATCGGTTACTACAATCATCGTCCCTTTACGGGCATCTCCTCGCTCTTTGGATATCAGTTTTCCCCCTTCCATCTTGACAACCGTTCCAATTTCACCAGTGGAAGTAGATAACAATACTTTCGAAACAGAGGCAATGGAAGCAAGCGCTTCCCCACGAAACCCTAGTGTACCGATATGGTACAAATCTTCTTCTCTTTTAATTTTACTTGTCGCATGTCTAGAAAAACAGAGAACGGCATCTTCCTCTACCATCCCTTTTCCATTATCGACAACTTTTATTTCTTTTGTTCCGGATTCTATCAGTTCTACTTTAATCTCTGTACTATCCGCATCAATACTATTTTCTACCAATTCTTTGACAACCGAAGAGACACGTTCTACCACTTCTCCGGCTGCTATTTTATTGGCTAAAATTTCATCTAATACTTGAATTACTGCCATAGTATCACCAATTTCATTATACCATAAAAAAGAAGAAACATTAGATGATTTCTTCTTTTAATTTTGGATTCTTTAAAGCTTCTACCAAAGCATCAATCTCTTTTTCGGTATTATAAAAATAAAGACTGACACGACAAGTATTTTTAATCCCTAAATCCTCTTTTAATATCTTCGCACAGTGATTACCTGCTCTAACACAGATATGGTATTTATTTAAATAGATAGCCAAATCCTGTGAAAAGATATCTTTGATATTAAAGGTAATAATGCCCGATTCACTAGGTTCATTATAAAGAATGATATTAGGAACTTCTTTTAACCTTTGTATCGCATATTTTCGTAGTTTTGTCTCATAGGCTTGAATTCGTTCCATGCCTATATTTTCTAAATATTCGATAATCTTCCCAAACCCGATAACAGACGCTATATTAGGAGTACCCGCCTCTAGAAAATGAGGCATTTCATTGTAGACAACCGTACCATCAAACTCGAAAGAGGCATTCATTCCTCCGCCAACAATAAGCGGCCGAAATTGTCGTAAGTATTTCTCTTTTCCATAGAGAACTCCTAAGCCTGTTGGTCCACACATCTTATGAGCAGAAAAAGCAAGAAAATCGATATCAAGCTTTTTGACATCCACAGGAATATGAGGAACACTCTGCGCTCCATCACAGACCACTAAAATATCTTTTTCATGGGCTAGTTTGGTAATTTCTTCCATCGGTCTAATGTCACCAACCACATTCGTAATATGGGCTAGAGAAATGACTCTTGTTTTTTCCGTAATCGCATTTCGAACATTTTCTAAAGTAACTTTTAACTCTTCATCTAGGGGAATATAACGTACCACAATTCCTTTTCGCTTCGCTAATTCAAACCAAGGAAGAACATTAGAAGCATGTTCACTTTTGGTAATCAATACTTCCTCTCCTGGTTGTAAATAGTCTTCGAAGAAGCCCCATACTAATTTTGATAGAGAATCGGTAGCATTATTGGTAAATGCCACTTCATTCGTATTGGCATTGATAAAATTGCTGACAAGATATCTCGTTCTTTCAAAGAGAGTATCTACTTTCAAACTGATATCATAGTCTCCTCTATGAGCATTCGCACTATAATGATTATAATACTCTGCCATCGTATCTGATAATACTTTTGGCTTTAAGGTGGTAGCTCCACTATCTAAATAGATAATATCATCCTCATAAATTAAAAAATCATCGCGATTCATAACTCACCTCCACTCTTTTTTAGTAGATAGTTCTATTTTTTTTCGCATCTTCTTATTCGTAATATCGCTTAATAAAAATCCTTTAAGAAGCAAGCGAGATGCTTCTTTTTCGGAAATTCCTCGACTCATGAGATAAAAGAGTTCTTCTTCGCTGAATCGACCAATCAAAGCAGAGTGATTCGCACTGACATCATACTCTTCTACGTAAAGGTTTGGTCTAATCTCACTTTTTTTATCTGAAAAATTTAGGATTCGATTGTTCTGACTAGCGATACTTCCAACCATCCCTTTAGGAATAAAGGTAGATACTTGAAGCGTTACTTTCCCCTCTTCTACCGTTACTATATTATTACGGATATTACTAACGGTTTTAGGGGCATCATGGTAAATATAATAGTCTAGGGTCTCTTTTTCTTTCGAAATATCTTTTAAAAAGGAATGGAAAGTGGCGCCCTCTCCTAAAAGGTGAGCTTCTACCATTTCCTTACTAGAAGCAATTCCTTGAAATTTATAAAATTCAACTGTACTTTTTTGAGGAATTTGAAAACGGTACTGAACCTTACCATTCAAAAGGTTTTGATAACAATAAATCTTGCTATCAACCCCTTCTGCTACCTCTATCACTATCTTCCATCTCTTCGAAGAAGACGTAAAGAAAAGCTCTAATGAACAACTCTTCTTAATTTGAATTTCTAAGCGAGCGATTTCAAACTCATTATGCGAAGGCACTACTTGAAAAGATAGCTTACTGCTAATGTTAGATTCAACATTCTCATCTACTACTGTTATTCTATTCATGACGAGCAAGTTCCTTCACGATACAAGTACCACTTATTACTTCTTTTTTTTCCATTTTTTCATAGCCATTCTTTTCAACATAATCTACGAGTTTAAAATCTCCACTAGCCACAATCTTACCGTCTATCATAATATGAACGTGCGTTGGATGAATATATTCCAACAATCTACGGTAATGCGTAATGAGTAAAATTCCACATTGGGATTCCTTTTGATAGGCAGTAACGTTTTCGCCTACGATTCTTAAACTATCGACATCTAGTCCGGAATCGATTTCATCTAATAAGACCATTGAAGGCTTCAATAAATACATTTGAAGAATTTCATTTTTCTTCCTTTCTCCCCCACTAAACCCTTGATTGACATCCCGGTCAATCATGTCATGGTCCATTTCTAGCTGATCAATTACCTGATCTAATTCTTTAATAAAAGGAAATAGTTTAAAATTCTTCCCCTCTTTTGAGGATACAACCGTTCTTAGAAAGTCAGCATTGCTGACACCTTCAATCGCGATTGGAGACTGCATTCCTAAAAAAAGACCGAGGTGAGCTCTTTCATCAACAGATAATTTCGTAATATCTTCTCCATCAAAGAGAATAGTTCCCTTCTCTACTCGATAGGTTGGGTCTCCCATAATCACTTTTGTCAAAGTACTTTTACCAGTCCCGTTTGGTCCCATGATAGCATGAATCTCCCCACTTTTGATGGTTAACGTAAAAGAAGATAGAATTTCTTTTCCTTCTACCGTTACCGTTAAATCTTTGATTTCAAGTGTATGCATAAAATCATCTCCAAAAGTATTATACTAGAAAACCAAAAAAAACAAAAGGGCCTGTATAATTTTTACGAGACTTTCTCACAATAATAATGAATATCCGCAAGTATTCACGAAAAGCGAGCAATCGCTTTTTTCCATAAAAAAAGGGATATACTATTTACAAGTATATCCACTATCTTCCATATCTTTTTTAGCATCATCATATTTGTAGTCTTCAATTTCGTCCAAATCCATATCTATTTCTTCTGCTTCTTCTTTACTAAGTTTTGTAACATCAATCGTAAGAGATTCGGTGATCTTCTTTCCACTCTTGCTTACTTTACAAGAAACCGCTTTACTATCTTTATATTCATCACATTGTTTTTCTAATTCCTCATAAGCACTATCGAATTCTTCATCTGATGTATCAGCTGGTGCTTCAATAGTAATCGTCGTGTTAGCACTCTTTACTTTTTCTCCTTTTTTATCAAAAGTATAAGTAACACTTTGGGTCATAGAAGAATCATCATCTCCATAATCGAAAGAGCATTCTAGTTTCTTGCTACCACCTTTAAATACAAAGAAGTATAAAACAACCCCTACGACAACCACTAATACGACAACAATCGCAATAATTGGTACAATGTTCTTCTTTTGCCCTGCAGGTTGATTATTTGCCATTCCATTTTGCATTGGTTGATTATAAACTGGAGGTTGCATTGGAGGAACTGGTTGTACTGGCGCAGGTCCAGGCATTCCCCCCATTGGTTGTGGAGCAACTGGTGTTGGCCCAGGCATTCCCCCCATTGGTTGTGGTGGAACTGGTGTTGGTCCAGGCATTCCTCCCATTGGTTGTGGTGGAACTGGTGTTGGTTGTGGTTGTACTCCTGGATTCATTTGTGGATTTGGGTTCATTTGTGGATTTTGATTCATATTATTATTCATAGTTTCCTTACCTTTCTACACTTCTACTATATCATAAATTGTCGAAAAAAGGAACAGAAATTCTCCTTTCCTGTCATTTTTTTACAAATTCAGTTTTTCCGCGCTTTTAAAAAAGTTTATGATATAATAGTTTTTGAGGAGAGTGAAACATGAACGATTGCTTATTTTGTAAAATTGGAAAAGGAGAAATCCCTTCATTTAAAATTTATGAAGACGATATGGTATTCGCCTTTTTAGATATTCATCCTGATAGTGAGGGACATACCCTAATCATTCCTAAAAACCATACATTAGATTTACAGTCCATTGAAAAAGATACCCTATTAGCGGTTCTAGAAGCCGCTAAAAAAGTGATGGATTTGTTATCTCAAAAATTACCGATTGACGGATTTACGATTATGCAAAACAATGGAGATGTGCAAGAAGTAAAACACTTCCATTTACACGTAAAACCTTATTACAAAAATTCAAAAGAGCAAAGAACACCAGAAGAAATATATACGTTAATTACCAAGTAAAAAGAAGCTATTTAATAGCTTCTTTTCTTGATAGATTGAGTCTTCCACGATTATCGTATCCAAGGCATTTCACAATAATTTCATCGCCTTCCTTAACGACATCTTCTACTTTCGCAACTCTTTCCATGGCAAGTTGACCGATATGTACCATACCTTCACATCCTGGCCATAACTCGACAAAGCATCCTTTATCACTTAAAATCTTAACGACTTTTCCGGTATAGATTTTATCTACTTCTGGTTCTCTTACAATATCTTTAATGCGATTAGCAGTAGCTTCAATAATCTCTTTATTCGTGTGATAAATAATAACTCTACCATCATCTTCTAAGTCTACTTTAACAGCATTAACATCGTTTACAGCCGTTACATTACTACACTCTAAGATAATCTTGGTAATGGTTTCTCCACCTTTACCGATAACTTCTTTAATCTTATCTGGGTTAATCATAAAGGTCATCGTCTTTGGTGCGTATTGAGATACTTCTGGTCTTGGCTCGGCAATTTGTTCTTGAATGACATCTAGGATTTGCATACGAGCAACTTTCGCTTGCGCTAAAGCCTTCTCTAAGATTTCTCTGGTAATTCCTTTAATCTTAATATCCATTTGAAGAGCACAAATACCATTTCTCGTACCAGCAACTTTAAAGTCCATATCGCCTAAGTGATCTTCCATTCCTTGAATATCTGTTAAAATGGTGTAATCATCTCCATAGGTAATTAGTCCCATGGCTATACCAGCAACTGGCGCTTTAATAGGAACACCAGCAGCCATCAAACTCATACATCCAGCACAAATACTAGCCTGAGAAGAAGAACCGTTACTCTCTAAAATCTCACTAACGACACGGATTGTATATGGGAATTCCTCTTCAGAAGGAATCACTTGAGCAAGTGCTCTTTCTCCTAAAGCCCCATGACCAATTTCTCTTCTTCCTGGGGAACCATAACGTCCTGTTTCTCCAACACTAAATTGTGGAAAGTTATAGTGTAACATAAATCTCTTTTCGGTTTCTAGATCAAGACCATCTAAGATTTGATGTTCTCCTAGAGCTCCTAGAGTCGTAACACTTAAACTCTGCGTTTCCCCTCTCGTGAATAAAGCAGAGCCATGCGTACGAGGAAGCAAATCAATATCGGTAGAAAGAGGACGAATTTCTGTCATCGCTCTACCATCCGCACGAATTTTTTCCTTTACGACAATTGAACGGAATAAATTGTACTCGATATCTTCTAATACTAATCTTACTTTGGTTGTTAATTCTCTTAACTCATCTTCACTTAAATCGGCATTTTCTTCTTCGTATTTAGCAACTACCCGTTCTTTAATCTCATCGATGGTATTATATTTTTCTAATTTATCTTTAATACGAAGAGCTTGATCTAAATCGTGAGCGCATAAGCTTTCAACTTCTGCATGAAGTTCATTAGTAATCTCAAGAACGTCATATTCCATCTTTTCAACGCCAATTTCCGCAATAATCTTCTCTTCAAAAGCAATTAACTCCTTGATTGCTTCATGACCAAACATCAATGCCTCTAACATGTCTTCTTCAGAAACCTCTTTTGCTCCTGCTTCTACCATGTTAATAGCTTCTTTTGTTCCCGCAACCGTAAGTTCAAGGTCTGACTTTTCTGCTTCTTCCACCGTTGGGTTGATAATAAACTTGCCATCTACTCTTCCTACTTTAACACCTGCTATTGGTCCATCAAAAGGAACTTTGGAAATACAGGTTGCTAGAGAAGACCCTAACATAGCGGTCATCTCTGGTGAATTATCAGGATCCACACTTAAAACCGTATTGACAATTTGAACTTCATTTCTAAAATTTTCTGGGAAAAGTGGTCGCATTGGTCGATCAATCATACGAGCCGCTAACGTAGCCGCTTCAGTAGGTCTACCTTCCCTCTTAATAAATCCTCCTGGAATCTTTCCAACAGAATACAATTTTTCTTGGTATAACACCATTAATGGGAAAAAGTCAGATAGAACATTGGCAGTTTTACTAACGACAACCGTACTTAAAATAACGGTATCGCCATATCGAACCAAAACAGAACCATGGGCTTGTTTGGCAAGTTCGCCATGCTCTACAACTAATTTTCTTCCTCTAAAATCTAATTCATAAACTTTTTTCATAAACTCCTCCATCTACTAGAAAGACACTCAAAAAAGAGTGTCTTTGTTTTTTTCCCTTAAATTGTTATTTTCTTAAACCTAACTCTTTAACAATCGCACGATATCTAGTAACGTCATTCTTAATTAAATAGTTAAGTAAGCTTCTTCTTTGACCAACTTTTCTAAGAAGTCCTCTCTTAGAATGATGATCTCCCTTATGTTCTTTAAAGTGGTCTGTTAAAGCATTAATCTCTTCTGTTAAAATAGCGATTTGGACTTCAATAGAACCTGTATCATGTTCATCTTTTCCAAATTTTTTAACTAATTCTGCTTTTTTCTCTTTCGTTAAAGCCATAATGAATTCTCCTTTCTCAATCATCCGCTTCAACCTAGACGGAGTCGGAGACTCTCTCATCCAAGTAGAAGTACGAATATAATATACACTATTTTTAGGGAAAGTGCAAGACTATTTCTTCATCTAATCCATTTCATTTACTATTTTTTATTAGGAGAGAAGGCATCTTCCCATTCCTTTTCACGAAATCCGACTAATATGCGGTCTTTTAAAACGGCAATCGGTCTTTTAATAAGCATCCCATTACTAGCTAAAAGAGCAATTTGTTCTTCTAAAGAGTAAGAATCTAGTTTCTCCCGCAAGTTCAAATCGCGGTAAACGAGTCCACTCGTATTAAACAGTTTTTTTACGTCTACCCACTTTAGCCAAGAACGAATTTCTTCTTTCGTCGGAGGACATTCTTTAATGTTGACAAGCTCATACGAAAGGTTCTTTTTATCTAAAAAGGCAAGTGCTTTTTTACAAGTTATGCATTTTGGATAACAGTATACGATCACTTTTCTCACTACTTCTTTCTATCGTCTTTAAAAATTTTTCTAAATATTGTTGCGTACTCTCTAGTGGCTCTACCCCACCAAAGGAAGAAGCGACATCACAGTAAATTTGAAAGTCTTCACTATCTACTTTGATATAGCCAAGCGAAATCATTTTAACTGCGCTCATCCGTCCTTTTTCTAACATTCTTCCGCCAATCTCACAAGTTCGAAGATAAGTCGGATGTGGGTAGTAACGGTCTTTAAAATTATATCCTAGCAAAAAGAATTCTTGATAGGTAAGATCGCAGAGATAAAACCCGTCGACATAACAGAGAATCACATAATGTGGATAAGGAAAGCCAAAAAGACTTCCCATTTCAATCATCGTCGCAGGTACTTCTAAGCCTTTAGCAATCTCTAAAAATAGAAGGCAGAAATCTTTGCTCCTCGTTCGCAAACTATCTTTCTCGAGATTGCAGTGATATACTTCTTCTGCCTTATTTCGCGTATAGAAAAGAATTTGCTCTAAGACATATTCTTTTTGATTCTTATTTGGAGGTCTACGCGTTTGAGAAACATCTAAAATGCGTTCCGTCAGTTGATTTTCTAATTGGGACAATTTCAAAAGAGAAGCCATATCTTCTTCTTTAGAGATTCGAAATTTCTCATAAACTTCTTGAAAATAGGGTTCTAAGTAAGACCTTCTTTTAGAAGTTTCCCATCCTTCCGAATCTTGAATTGCCTTTTCTAAACGCGCCAATTTCTCTTTCATAATTCCCCCTAGAACGTTATTTTTTCTTTCGTCTCAATATGGACTTTTTGAACAATCGCTAAGGAAGCAATGAGAGTAAGCGTAAAACTACCTCCATAGCTTAAGAATGGAAGAGGAACACCTGTTAAAGGAATAGCTCCAAACATACCTCCTAAGTTGATAAAAATATGGGCAAATAAATAAGTTGCTATCCCAAGACAAATATACTTACCACGAATCGTACTGGCTTTACTAGAAAGCATTAGAATACGATAGATAATGACAATATAAAGAAGAATAATCCCCGCCCCTACAACAAAGCCATACTCTTCTGCTAAAATCGCAAATACCATATCGGTATGAGCTTCCGGAATATAAGAATATTTCTGTGTACTCTTACCAATACCAACCCCATCGAATCCACCTAGATTAATGGCGATATAGGCATTACAAACCTGATATCCCTTCTTCTTATATTTTTCCGGAGAACATGGATTGACATAGTTTAACCGCGCTAACTGTTCTTCCGATAAAATATATCCTTGACGAGCATACAATACCAGTCCTAAAAAGACACAGATTATGCATAGATACCCAATGACACGCCACTTTTCCTTTCGTAAAATAGGACTTAAAAGATAGAGAATCCCAAAAATAGCTAATTGAATGGTCATCGTTCCAACATCTTTTTGAAAGAAGACAAAAGCTGGAATAATGAGTCCTATCGCACAAAAAACAGCGATGAGAGGTCCATGTTTTACTTTGGCATTATGGAGTCGTTTTCCAAATTTCTCTATATAGAGTGCTAACGCAACGACAATTACTGGTTTTGCAAACTCACTCGGTTGTAAGTTAAAGAATCCTAAATCAAGCCAGTTTAAGGCTCCTCTCGTAATTTTTCCATTGATAATGACATAAATATTTAATCCTAATACTAGCAAAAAGATAAAAGGAATCCATCGGTAGTATTTCGAAGTATCGACATGAATAATGATAAAAAAGGCAACTAATCCAGCAAGTAAGACAATTAAATGACGATAAAAATAATAGTAGACAGACTGATCCATTCCTACTACTGCTTCTCTTGAAGAGGCTGTTACAATATTAAAAAGTCCAAAGACACTAAGAAAAACGGTTATTAATAATAACCACTTATCCATCAGTTGAAATTTTCTTCTTAGGCCTTTCAACATGTTATCACCTTTTCTATCTTATTTCATATACTATGATATCATATTATCCCATCTTTGACAAACGAATTTTCGCACTTTTCCAAAATATGGTAATTCGTCATGAACAAACGAAAAAAGTTGCAATATGATATATTGAATAGTAAGGAGGTTTATATGTATTATTACGGTGGATACCAAGGATACGGCGGATACCCTACCAATGGCGGATGCTGTTCCGGTGGTGGATATGGTTATGGATCTGGATATGGTGCTGCCATCCTTTTAGTATTATTTATTCTTTTAGTTATTATTATAGGTGCCCGTGCTTTTGATGGCGGATATAATAACAATCAAGGTCCTAGAAGATAGAAGTAGTTTACTTCTTTTTTCTTTTGCTTTTTACTCCTTTATTTGTTATAATAAGATTACTTGGAAGTGAGAAAATGTTTGAAAAATTAAATATTCTAGACGAAAAAGAAAAAATTCTACATCAAAAAGCAGAAGAGGCTACTTTTCCTCTTCCTCAAGAGTATAAAGACTATATTAAGCGTTCTATTCAGGAACTCACTTACAGTCAAATTGAAGAATATGAAAAAAAATATGATTTACGACCTGGAATGGGACTAGCCTTTCCTCAGTTAGGAATATCCAAACGAATTATCATTATCGTTCATGAATACGAGGAAGGCAAATTCCATAACTATGTCGTTATCAATCCTAAGATTGTAAGTTATTCTGATGAAATGATTGCGGCAGAAGAAGGAGAAGGTTGTCTCAGTGTCAACCGGGAAGTAGAAGGACACATTAAACGATATGCTAGAGTAACCGTAGAAGGATTCGACGAAAATGGCAAAAAGATTCGTATCCGGGCAAGAGAAGAATTATCTATCGCCTTCCAACATGAAATTGATCACCTAGAAGGAATTTTATTCTATGAGAGAATTGATCCAAACCACCAATTTTATACGGATCAAGAAATACGATTAATTTAGGAGGGACTATGAAAGGGGCTTTAAAATATATTTTATTATTTCTTGTCGCTTGTGTTTGTTCTTTTGGTATTTACTATGTCTTCGGTCCTAAAAACCACGATATTGGTATTGAACAAACGACAAAATAACCATATAGCAAAAGCTATATGGTTTTTTCATGTTCTTTGTTATTGATATTTTTCTATTTCAATATCCATATTTCCTTTTTTATTTTGATAAATCATCTCTTTAAAACGATATTTTCCATATCCGCGAATCGAAAAAACATCCCCGTTTTTAAGAAGAACTTCTTTTCGCATGCACTCTTCATAATTGAGAAATACTTCCTTTTCCGCTAATTTTTCTAATACTGTTTTTCGACTAATTTTTAGAAGTTTCGCAAGAATATTATCTAGGCGTAAACTCGTAACATGAAGAATAATGGTTTCATACCGTGGCTCAAATGTTTGAGATAAGGAAAAGTCCCTGGGAAGAAGTTGAACCGGATCTTTTCCTATTTCTAAAATATGGTCTTGCATATACCGAGAAATCGGTTTTAAAGCAATGACATAAATGCGATCAGAAATCATGATATCACTATAAAAATAAGGTAAGATTTGATGGGCGAAGAAAGTTCCCAAAATTGCGCGATGGGAAATCCTTTTTTTCGATACAATTTCTAAGAGTTCCATAGCTGGTAACGTATCTTTATAGATGAGTACTTTCTCCGCTAGAGGGTAAGGTTTAAAAACTTGATAAGGAGAGTGCCTCTTTTTTAAAAGAGAGGAAACAACCATAAATTCTTTGGGGTCTAGAAAAAAACTGCTCTCTCCCCTTTCAATCTTTTCAATCGCATTCGTTAAGAAAAATTTATTCTCCATATTTTTTTAAATATTCCTCGTAGGTCATTTCAACATCTTTAATCGTTCCATCTTCCCGGATAAAAAGAATTCTTGTCGCGAGGGAATGAATTAAATGTTGGTCGTAGGTCGCAATCACGATACAACCAGGAAACTTCATCAATCCTTCATCTAAAGCGGTAATAGACTCCATATCCAAATGATTGGTCGGTTCATCCAACAGTAAAACGTTACCATGTTCTAACATCATTTTAGAAAGCATACAACGTACCTTTTCCCCTCCTGATAAGACGTTTACTTTCTTTAGAGCTTCTTCCCCACTAAATAACATTCTTCCTAAAAAGCCTCTTACAAAAGCGTCCTCTTTTACTTCTGAGAAATCACGTAGCCATTCCACCATATTCTTATCTTGGTGAAAATAAGCATCATTTTTCTTCGGATAATAAGAAGGAATCACGGTTGTACCAACTTTTACGGTACCAGCATCCGGTTCCATAACACCCGCTAAAATCTCAAGTAAAGCTGTTTTGCCTGCTTCATTGGTTCCAAGAAGCGCGATCTTATCTCCTGGTTTTAAAGTAAGACGAACATTTTTTAAAACCTCGTTTCCATCGATTACTTTGGATACACGATCGAGATGAATTACTTCTTTTCCAAGATAGCGAGAAGGTTCAAACTGGATAAAAGGATATCTTCGAGAAGAAGGTTTGATATCTTCTAAAACGATTTTCTCCAAGGATTTTTTTCGACTAGTTGCTTGTTTTGATTTCGATGCATTCGCACTAAATCTACGAATAAAGTCTTGTAGCTCGGCTATTTTTTCTTCTTTTTTCTTGTTAGATTCTCGCATCTGTTTTTGAATCAACTGACTAGACTGATACCAGAAATCATAGTTACCCGCAAATAATGTCATCTTCTCATAATCGATATCCACCATATGAGTACATACTTTATTTAAAAAATAGCGATCATGAGATACGACAATGACGGTATTTTTAAATTCGATGAGAAACTCCTCTAACCAATTCTTACTCTCTAAATCGAGTCCATTGGTCGGTTCATCTAAAAGAAGAATATCGGGATCTCCAAAAAGAGCACGCGCCAACATAACTTTGACTTTATCTGACTCCTTTAATTCTCTCATCATCTTATTGTGAAGGAACGTTTCGACGCCTAATCCATCTAAAAGAATTGCCGCATCCGCTTCTGCTTGCCAACCATTTTTCTTTAAAAACAAATCTTCTAGAATCCCTGCCCGAATACCATCTTCATTCGTAAAATCTGGCTTACTATAAAGAGCATCTTTTTCTACTTTGATATCATAAAGTTCTTGATCTCCCATGATGACCGTATCTAACACGTTATATTCGTCATAGGCATTGTGGTTTTGAACTAGAGTTGATATTCTCTCTCCCTTACCAATAATAATCTCTCCACTAGTAGATTCTATCTCTCCACTTAATATCTTTAAGAAGGTCGTTTTTCCGGCTCCATTAGCGCCAATTAATCCATAACAATGATTGTTTTCAAACTTTAAATTTACATTTTCAAAAAGGATTCTTTTTCCATAACGTAATCCAATATTTTCAGCGATTAACATGCCATCACATCCTAGGTACCATCATAACATAATTTGATACTATTGGCAAACAAAAAGAAGAATCAAAATTCTTCTTTAATTGATCTTTTCTAAAGATTCCGCTTTAAAGTAACCTGTTGTTCCTTTGCTATTTCCAACGCGATAAGGATATTCTTTTCCTTCGTGGATTTCTAAGACAATTCTTTTCCAACCAATCGCTTTTTTATGGAAAGCACTGGTAGATGTCGCACTAGAAGCATATTCCCCTACGATTCTAACACGATCTCCTACCTTTAATTCGCTAGCTGGTTGTGATGTCTCTTCATCCTTTTCTTCTGGACTAGTTGTATTTGTATTCGCTTTCCATCTTGCCTCTAATGTAATATCTTTTGAAATCGTTTTCGAAAAATCAAAAACGCTATCTCCTAAATACCAACCTAAAAATTGATATCCTTCTCGTATAGGATTGGTTGGTTTTATCGCAACATCTCCCGCTAAAACCATTTGTTCTTCCACTTCTGATCCACCCTTCGAATCAAACGTAACCGTATAAGTTAAATCAGAGGCAGATACTTTTTTATGCCATTTCGCAACCAATTCAAAACGACTTTTAACAGGCGAAGAGAAATCATACTTTTCTCCCTCTTTCTGCCATTCCACAAATTCATATCCCTCTTTAACAGGATCTAATGGTTCCTCTACTGTTTTCCCTACTTTTACCAGTTGACTTTCTACTTCTGTTCCTCCATCGGAATCAAACGTAATAATGTATTGATTTCCAAAAAGTAAAGAATAGGCAACAACTCCTACCGTAACTAAGATGACAACTCCTAAGATGATAAAAACACTTTGTTTTTTCATTTCAAAACCTCCCCGATGAGTTATCCTCATTCTAGCTTCATTATACAAATATTCGAAATTGTTTGTCAATAAAAATCACTATTTTTTCACGATTTTTCCTTTATTTATATAGGAGTTTTAACCGATTAATCACCTTTTTTTCAATTCTAGAAATATAAGACTGACTAATTCCTAGCGTAGCCGCTACCTCTTTTTGTGTCATTTCTTCTTGATTGTGAAGTCCATAGCGTAAAATCATAATCTCTTTATCTCGTTTATTTAATTTTTCAATTTCTTCATACATCAATCTCTTTTCGGTTTCTTTTTCTAATCCCTTCGTGACAATATCTTCTTCTGTTCCTAGAATATCCTCTAGATGAAGTTCATTTCCTTCACTATCGAAACTGAGACTATCCTCAAAACTAATCTCACTTCTTCTTTTTTTATTTTTTCGTAAAAACATCAAGATTTCGTTATCAATACATCGAGATGCGTAAGTTGCCAGTTTAATATTTTTATCTAGATTATAGGTATTAATTCCTTTAATTAAGCCAATTGTTCCAATACTTACTAAATCCTCTAAATCAATTCCCGTATTTTCATATTTTTTTGCTAAAAAGACTACTAGACGAAGATTATGCTCAATCAACTTTTCTTTTCCTTTTTCTCCTAACTGTAAGTAGTAGAGTTCCTCTTCTTTCGATAAAGGCTCCGGTAGTTTATCTAAGCTACCGACAAAGTAAATTGGCTTTCGAAAAAGCTTTTGGAAAAACTGCCATAATTTTTTAATCATAGAATCCTCCTATCATCGAATGATGCAACAAAAAGTCAACGCCATCTAAGGCAATCTCTTCTTCCATAACGCCTAGATAAATATTCTGCCATTTCTTTTTTTGAACCCACATTTCTCTTAAGAAAATACACTTTAACATGCCCATTCCAGAAGCAGTTTGATACGGCAAAAGAAAATAGTCATCTAATAAAAAAGATTCTTGATGCGTGGCGAGTACAACAGGTCTTCGCTTATAAGTCAAACAATTTCCACTATCTAGATAGCCAATTCCGCGAATCGTTTGTTGATGATGCGAAAATTGTACCTCTTGATAGAAAAGATAATTTTCTTGCATTCCTCTCATCTTACGAACATAGTAGGCAATCGCAATTGGCGCAAGAAAGAGCAAAAGAAAAAAATTAAGAGCGTAGCTACTTGAAAAGAAAGTGGTGGGAAAACTAACGTTCCAAAGGTAGATTACGCCACCTAAGACGATACTTGTAAAATAAAAATAACTGATATTTTTCCAAAAATAAGAAAAGTTTCGATAAGAAAAAGTAATGAGAATAAGAAGAATACTAACTAAGACTTTGAGAAATAGTAACAAGAGATTAGAAAGAGGAAGGAATAAAAAGAAAATACTAAAACTCCCTAAAAAAGAAGCGAAGACAACGCGATAAAAAGAAACTTTTCGTTTGAGAAGGCAAGCGACACTTAAAAGGAGAAGAGCATCGATTAAAAAATTGAAAAGAAGAAGTAAATCGATATACACTTTCAATTGCATCACCAAAAACAGTATAGAAGAAAAGGAAAGAGAATTTTGTCACTTTTTAGTCAAAAAAAAGAGGATTAAAATCCTCCTCGTTTTTTCAAGAATGATGGAATGATATCGTCATCTCCGCCATCGCTATCATCTTCGTTATTATCACTTCGACGCATCGTTGATTGAGATTCTGGTTTTGCATAAGAGTGATATAAAGGTTCCGTATCATCTTCAAATCCCGTAGCAATAACGGTTACAATAATCTCATCCGATAAGTTTTCATTAATAACGGCACCAAAGATCGTATTCATATCCGTATTGGCACTCGTACGAATAACTTCATTTGCTTCCTCTACTTCAAATAACGTTAAGTTATTACCACCTGTTACGTTAATAATCGCATCGGTTGCTCCACTAATACTCGTTTCAAGAAGTGGACTAGATACGGCTTGACGAGCAGCTTCTGTTGCACGATTTTCACCAACACCAATACCAATTCCGATTAAAGCACTACCACGTTTTTCCATAACGGTTTTAACATCGGCAAAGTCCAAGTTGATAAGTCCGGCAACGGCAATCAAATCAGAGATAGATTGAACTCCTCTTCGTAAGACATTGTCTACTTCTTTGAAAGAATCAAGAAGTGGTGTCTGTTTATCAATAATCTCTCTTAAACGATCATTTGGAATAACGATTAGGGTATCGACATTTTTCTTTAATTCCTCTAATCCAGCAATCGCTTGTTCCATTCTTTTCTTTCCTTCAAAAGAGAAAGGCTTTGTAACAATTCCTACTGTTAGAGCTCCTAATTCTTGAGCGATTTGAGCAACGACAGGAGCAGCTCCGGTTCCTGTTCCACCACCCATACCACAAGTGACGAATACCATATCAGCCCCTCTTAGAGCCTCTTCGATTTCTTTTTTACTTTCTAGGGCAGCTTCCCTTCCAATATCTGGTTTTGCTCCCGCACCACGACCACCTGTTAGGCTTTCACCAATTTGTATTTTAATAGGGGCTTTTGAGACATTTAATACTTGCAAATCCGTATTAGCAACAATAAACTCTACTCCTTTTACCCCTGAATCTATCATCCGGTTAACAGCGTTATTTCCGCCGCCACCGATTCCTATTACTTTAATCTTTGCTATTTGATCCATTTCTAATCCAAACATATCTCTATCCTCCTATTGTTCGTTAAAAAAATATCCAAACAATTTTCCTAACATGCTATCATGCGCTGATTCTACGGAAACTTTTTGAACATTGGCAAGCTGAGAAGCTTCCTCGTTTCCTACCATGGAATAATTCGTCCCACGTAGTTTTAGCTTACTAATAAAGTAAACAATATTTCCTACACAAGAAGAAAATTTATTATCTCGGATACCCAATAATTTGATATTTCCGATACTGACATTCTTCCCTAATACAAGCGAAGCTGTGTACTCAATATCTACCATATTACTAGTACCACCTGTTATTATCATATAATCAATTTGCTTGCTTGTCAATATATTCATCTCTTTTTTTGCTAGATTTAAAATCTCTTCTAGCCTTGAAGAAACAATTTCTGAAACCTCAAATTGGTTCACTTTTAAAGCACTATCGATAGAGGTTTTTATCTCATACATATCCCCTGTATTCGCGCTTCGCTTGTTCGCTAGAGCAAAGTGATGTTTTAATTCTCGAGAGGTTTCTAAGTCCGTTTTATACATGTAGGCAATATCGTTATCGATATTTTTTCCTCCCATTGGAACAACGGAACTTTTTACAATAACCCCTTTATTATAAAGAGAAATACTGGTAGTCTCACTACCGATATTTAAAATCATACCGATTTTATTTTCCATCTCTTTATTTTTAAAAGCATATAAGTCCCCAATATTATTTAAAGTAATATCCACCACTTCTATACCAAGAGATTCTAAAAGACTGATGACAGAATAGACATTCTTCTCAGGCGTACTCACTAAGACCCCTCTTACACTAAGAGTCTTTCCTCGCTGATTCGTCGGATTTTTTACCGTCATAGTATCATCAATTTTAAAGTCCACCGGAAGCATCGTAACAAACTCTCTTTTTTCTAACTTTTTTGAAGCGATGGCATTCTGAATGACCGTAGAAATCTCTTCAGAAGTAACGATACCCGTTTCCTCTGGAATATCAACGGTTGCCTTCACAATGGCATATTCAGCAAAATAAGAAGGAACAGAAACGATAACGCGATGAACGGGAATACCAATCATGGCTTCTATTTCTTGTAGGGCCCCTCGAACGGATTTTCCCGCTTCTTCAACATCGGTAATTAATCCTTTTTTAATTCCACTAGAGGGAAAAGATGATGCAGCAAGCAAGTTGAGTTTATTTTGATAAAGTTCACAAACAACAACTTTTATACTATCAGAACCAATATCCATGCTAGTATAAATGTGCTTCATAGTATCATCTCCTACAGTCTAACAATATTATACTATAAATTTGAAGAAATGTAAAAGAAATTCCAAGAAAAAGCAAAAAGAAGAGTCGTTTTTCCCTTCTTTTTCAAGCATTATTTTTTATAAGGTTCTAAATACTCTCCCCCATCCAAGTGGAAGACACCTTTCTTCTCATTCGATCCTTCTAGATATTCGATATAGTTATAAATTCTTTGAAATTTTGACTTTCCATTTTCTGTCTCTAGAGTAACATAGACGTAATTTCCATCACTCATCGAAATCAAAAATAATTCCATATCTCCTTCTTTCGGACAATACCGGATTTCTGACATTCGCTCTAGAACATCTAACGGAACTCCACTCATCTGCTCAATGAATTCCGCTAAAATATCCGAAGGAACTTCGTTTAATAGCGTTGGTAGTGAAAAAGTATCCTCTACTTGATCGCCACTTTCCAATACCGTCTTCGCCGTTACCTGATAATAGAAAAGAGGTCTATTTTCATCTACCGTAATCACGACTTTCGTAAACCAATTTTTCTTTTCTACCTTAGCAGATTGGATATAAATATCCTTCTCTAGTTGTTTTTGAATCTGCCAACTTGGTGTCTTTAACGTACTTGGATAATCGCGGAGATGAGCAGAATCAATGATTTCCTGATCACTTAGAAAGATATTATCCTTAATGACAATGGATTGAATGGGTACTTGTAATAACAGCCATCCAATACCACCTAATATAAGGAGAAAAACAAGAAAAAAGAGAAGTTTAATATATTGAATTTTTCTTTTTTTCTTTTGCTTTTGAACTTCCTTCTGTTTTTGAAGGGCAATGCGCGATTTTTCTATTTTCTCTTTTTTCATGGTATCACCTATTCTACAAATTCTTGTTCAATTTTTAGCTCAATCCCATATTTTTCTTTTACTTTTGACTGAATCTCTAAAATCAGTTTCTTAATATCATTACCGTTGGCATTTCCTTTATTGATGACAAAATTAGCATGCTTCGTACTTACCTCAGCATCTCCTATGGAATACCCCTTATAGCCACATTCTTCAATGAGTCGTCCAGCGTAGTCCCCTTCTGGATTTCGGAAAACACTTCCTGCTGATGGATATTCGAGAGGTTGTGTTTCTAACCTTCTTCTTTTCCGATCATCAATTAATTGCATAATTTCATCGGGATCGCCTTTTTGTAAGATAAGGGTTGCCTCAAGACAAATATAATCTGGATTTTGTTGTAAAAAGGAAGAACGATAATGAAAATGCATATCGTAATTTGTCATCTCTACTACTCGATATCTAGGAGTTAATACTTTCACGCTTTTTACGATATAACCCATATCACTTTTATAGGCACCGGCATTCATATAAACAGCTCCACCGACAGTTCCTGGGATACCAGTTGCAAATTCCAACCCTGTATATCCTAAACGAGAAAGACGAACAGCTAATTTAATGAGAGGATATCCAGCACCTACCCGAATCTCTCTTCCCTTCACTTCCAATTCGTCTAGGGCGTCTAGCTTAATAAGAATTCCTTCATATTTCTCATCACTAAAAATGAGATTGGAACCCTTCCCCAATATTTTATGTTTAATATTGTTTTCTCTTAGATATTTTAATAGAACAATTAACCCTTCAACATCTTTTGGGTAGACCAACCCTAGTGCGTGACCACCAGCACGATAAGTGGTGTATTCTCGCATATCGATATCCTCCAGGATTTCCCCGACGTTTAAATCACGAATGTCTTTTAATATTTCCATCTTTTTTTCTTCCCTCTATCAATTTTTGAATTTCTTCATAGATGACTGTGGCACTGTTTTCAACACCCATAGTTGAAAGATTTTTTTTCATCTCTTCTTGGGTCCGTGTTGAGAGTAATATCTCATCTATCTTTTCTAACAATAAAGCAGCTGTTAAATCCTTTTCTTCTATTAAAATAGCAGCCTTTTTGTCCACAAAATCCATCGCATTTTTATACTGATGATTATTGGGAACATAAGGACTTGGAATTAAAATAGAAGGAACTTGTAAAACCGTTATTTCACTTAACGTAGAAGCTCCCGCACGCGTAATCATCAAATCGACTTTTTTCATAATCCGCGTCATGTTATCGAGATAAGGTACCACTTTCACATTCTTTGGAAACGTTTTTTTAGCGATTTCCTCGTAGTCTCCTTTTCCTGTCACAAATAAATATTGGTAAGGCTTGTTTCCTACCTTCGGTAACATTTCTACTAATACTTCATTAACCGTACTAGCTCCTAAGGAGCCCATGACCATTAAAACGAGTTTCTTATTGGGATCTAACCCCAAATCTTCTTTTTTCATCGGTTCTTTTTTCAAAGCATCCTCACTACAAGGATTACCGGTAAAAACAGTTTTATTTTTTGGAAACTGAGAGGCACTAGAAGCAAAGGAAACGCCAATTAAATCCGTATGTTTCGCAAGCATTAGATTGGCTTTTCCAGCAATGCTATTCTGCTCATGTAAAAAAGTCTTAATCCCCAATTCCTGAGCAGCTTTTAAAACAGGTACGGTAACGTATCCGCCTACCCCAATGACAATGTCTGGTTTAAATTCTTTCATCCATTTTTTGCATTTTCTCTTAGCAAGGACTAAGCGATAAAGTACATTGGCATTTTTCCATAATTGTTTTCGGTTAAATCCGTATACTTTAATCATGCGAAAAGGAATTCCTTCTTTGGGAACGATATCCTTCTCCATTCGATTGTGGGTACCGATATATAAGAATTCACTGTTAGGCTCTTTTTCTTTAATTTTTCGAATAATGGCTAAAGCAGGATAGATATGTCCTCCTGTTCCACCCGCACTGATGATAACTCTCAACGGCCTCACTTCCTTATTGTTATTATATCATAATTATATGCAAAAGCCTAGGAAAAATATATCAAAAAAAAGGATAAATCATCCTTTTAAATTCGGTAGACTTTTTCTTTCACATCTTCCTCATCACACAAGAGAACAGAAGCAAGTCTTTTTGTCGTTTCTCCTTGCCGAGAAAGAAAGCTAATATCATCTGAAACGGCCGGACTTCTTCTCTTTCTTCTCACAAAAAAGCATTCTAGTTTCATACTTTCTGCGCAAAGTCTTCGGCTCTCTGCCGTAATCTTCGCACATTGTTCTTTCGAAACATCTTCGGGATTGATTCCTAGTCGGCGTAAAATACCTTCCATAATAATCCATGACTGCTGATTCATATAATATCCTAATTGATATTCGTCTAATTTCATTTGACGAAGCGTTTCAATATGAAGAGTAAGAAAATCTTCATCCTTTTCTTCTAAAGGGAAAAAAGCGTACACTCCTTTTTTAGAAATTCTACGTTGCGCTTTCTGCATACTTTTTTTAAGAGCTACTACATGACTGCTACGCTCTTCTGAAAAGCGAGAAAACGTTCCAAGCATCATCATCATTTCAGAAAGCATTAAATCATTTCCTAAAACTTCCATTCCTTGATCATCTATTCTCCGATGTTTATAAAAGCTTTGGAAAATATCTTGTACAGATGCATCTTTTTGAAACAAATAATCGCCATCAAGACCTCTTTCTTGAATGATATCTCTTTCTTGTTCTAAAAGGCTTTTCGCTCCCTCTACATTATCAATCATCCTAACGACAAGAACAGATAGATTATTAGAGAGATCCCTTTTCATCGCTCCATCGATATCATTTTTTTCTAACGCTAATAAATGTGCGCTGATAGCCCTATCTTTTAACATAACGTCAATATTCCTCCTTGCGAATGGACCTATTATATCACATTTTTGAAAAAGTGAAAAATTTTATGATGATTTCTCATAATCTTGTAAATACTGGTAGAGTTCTTGCGCGACTTTTTCTGGCAAAATCTCCTGTAACTCTTCGGCGGATAACTTCTTCATTTGACTAATGGTCTTATACTTCCGAATGAGTTGTTTTTTTCGTTTTGTCCCAATTCCAGCAACAGGATCTAACACACTTTCTAGTGTTCCCTTACTACGAATCTGTTTGTGATAATGAATCGTAAATTCATGAACCTCATCCTGCATTCGTTCCAGTAAATAGAAAACATTACTTTTCTTATCAATATCATAGGCTTCATAGGCCGTTAATAGTTGATTGGTCGTATGCTTATCATCTTTTTTTAATCCCACAACAGGAATCTTTAATCCTAAACTTTCGACAATTTCTAAAGCGGCATGAATTTGCCCTAATCCTCCATCGACAATGATTAAGTCTGGTCTTTCTAAATTGTCTTTCAAAACTCGGAAATAGCGACGATAAATAACCTCTCTCATCGTGTTATAATCATCGTTTTTATCAACCGATATCTTAAACTTTCGATATTCATTCTTCGCTGGTTTTCCATTTCGAAAAACAACCATTCCCGAAACATTATACGTACCAAAGAGATGGGCATTATCAAAAATTTCAATCCGGTCTAATGTTTCTAGTCCTAAAATTTTACGAAGTTCTTCATTAGCCTCTAGCGTTCGTGCTTCATCTCGTTCAATCAACTCAAACTGTTCCTCTAAAGCAATTTTAGCGTTTTCATTCGCCATTTCAATTAGTCTTAGTTTTTCCCCTTTTTGAGGCTTTCTTACCGTAGCTTCTAAATAGGTCGATAAAAGTTCTTCATCGACGACTTCCGGAACTAAAATTTCTTTTGGCATCAGAATATTGTGATAAAAGTCACCAATATATCGTTCTAACTCTTCCTTTAAGGAATCGATAATTGGTAATATTTTGGAGTGTCTCCCAACAATTTTAGAACCACGAATAAAAAAGACTTGAATACTGAGATACCCTTTATTTTCGAAATAGCCAAAAATATCGCGGTCTACCCCATCTTTTACTTCTACTTGTTGATGAGTTAAGGTAACCGTAATATAATCGAGCAATTGTTTCATCTCTAAGGCTTTTTCATACTTCATCGCCATGCTATAACTCTGCATCTCTTCTTCGATTCTTTTCGTGATAAAAGAGTGATCACCTTTCAAAAAGCGAATAATCTCTTCTTTCATCTCCTCAATCTGTTCTTTTGCAATCGATTCCGTACAATAGCCTAAACATTGATGAATATGATAATAAAGACATGGTTTAGAAGGATAGGTATTACATTTTCGAATCGGATACATCCGGTTTAGTAAATTGACAACTCCTCTAGCAGCTGTCACATTCGGATAAGGACCGTATAAATATTTTTGACTTTTTTTCCGTGATAAAGAACGAACAACCTTTAATCTCGGTACCTCTTCATTGGTAAGTTCAATATAAGGATAACTCTTATCATCTTTTAGAAGGATATTATACTTGGGATTATATTTTTTAATGAGATTATTTTCCAAAATAAAAGATTCTACTTCACTACCAACAGCGATATATTCAAAATCGACAATCTCACTTACAAGCTTCGCTGTCTTTCCTGTATGCTTTCCACGAAAGTAAGAACTGACACGATTTTTTAAATTCTTAGCCTTTCCGACATAGATAATGATGCCATCTTTATTTTTCATGAGATAACATCCTGGTGATGTCGTCAACAGTGAAAGCTTTTGCTTGATGTAATCCATACTATCCCTCCTTTACGATTTCATAAATTCGTTTATTATACTCTTTTCTTCTTTCAGAGAACAACTGATTTTCTCGTGTTGGATGAACCCGATTGGAAAGAAAAATTAAAATCCATTGCTTTTTTCGATCAATTAAAAATTCACAACCGCTAAAACCGGTATGAAAAATAGCATCCCCACTAGCGATTTCTTTGGTATCGCGATAAGTATTCGCTATCATCCAAGCACGACTCCTAGAAACACCAGTAGAAGCTGTGACCGTTTTTGAAAACCACTTATCAATGCTTTCTTTTTTCAAAAAACTCCCATCATTAGCAAGAATCATCTGACCAAAAAGGAGAAGATCAGAGGAAGTACTAAAAACCCCTGCATGACCGGCTACCCCATTTAAAAAATAAGCTTTTTCATCATGAACCTGTCCTTGCAATAACCCTCTATCCAGAGTATCTTCGGTAGGCGCACAATCCTCTTTTTTAGGATGATAAGTCGTATGCATCATTTGAAGAGGCTGAAATATTCTTTTCTCGGCTAAAGAATCCAACGGTTCCTGATAAACTTTCTCCAATAAAAAGCCTAACAACAAATAATTTAAATCGGAATAAATAACATCTTTTCCAGGTTCATTTTTTTGACTGATTTTCGTAAAGAATTCCTCTTTTTCCTTTAAGTGATACTTATCATACTTAGGAACTAATCCAGAAGAGTGATTCAACAAATGAAGGAGTTGAATATTCGCATAAGGGAAAGTTGGAAAATACGTTTGAAAAGTATCCGTATCAGAAAGTAATCCTTCTTCTTCTGCCATAGAAAAAAGCGTATTCGTAACCAATACTTTCGTTAAAGAAGCAATATCGTAAAGCGTTTGCGTAGTTGTCTCTTCTTCTTTTGGGAGAAGAGATTTTTTTCCCGCACAATCGATTACTGTTTTACCCTGATAAAAAATAGCATAACTAACCCCTGGGAAAACGCCTTCTTCAACTAATTTTTGAAAATAATTTTGTAATTTCTCTTTCATACTACCACGATATCATTGTAACACAATTTACCATCCAAAAAAAGAGAATCCTCTTTTAAATATGTTTTTGATAAGGACGCTCTTTTTCTACCTCTTCTTGTTTATAATCCGTAAGTAATGTAACACGAGAAGTAGCAATTTGCTTGTCAAATCCCTTTTCATAACGAACTTTTAACTTTTCGATATTTCTTCTAGCCACTTCTTCCATAGAAACGTGAAGTTCCCCTTGTACAATGAAACTTAAAGAAGTAACAAAACGGCATAACTCTTCTTTGGCTTCTTCTCCTGTTTGAACGAAAAGAACACGACAAGCAATCGCCATCAAATTCTTCCATTCATCTTCAAATTGATAAGAAGAAGAATCAAAAGTTTCATCTAATCTTTTTAGAGGAATTTCCCGACTGCTAGTAACTCTTAAACATTCTGGATCTCTTCTTTTTACACAGTCTTCCAAAAGACTTTCCGTAATTGTTTGTCTAGAGCTTCTTCCAAACAAATGATTACCGATATCCTCAAAAGTAAGCCCATAAGAGCTTCCCAAAGAAGCCGCTACATACCAAAGAATATCTCCTGCTTCGATGATTAAATTGTTTCTTAATTTTTCTTTCGCTTCTTCATCAACATCATGGGTTTTATACTTTTTAAAGGAGTCTAAAAATTCTCCTAATTCTCCTACAAGACCGAGCTCTCCATTTAATTTTTTCTTTTCCGCCGTATCAAAAGCTTTCATCGTACGAAGAGCTTGCTTCCCATAACTAGCAAACGTAAACTGTTCCGTATCAACAAAAGCAACTAATTTTTGTCCAAGGCATCCCCCTTTACAACAGTCGAATTCTGGACAGGCTTGACACGTTTCTCCTACTAATTCTTTCGTCTTTCTAACACTTTCAAAATAAGGAGAATGATAGATTGTTTCTAGAGAGTTTTGATAGATATTACCACCACTTCCTAGATAATCAAAATACTTCATCGCATCACAAGGATAGACATTTCCATCAAACCCAACAATCATCGTATCCATCGCAGCCGTACAAGGTGTATGGTGGATTCCTAAATAATTCCAAGGACTACCAAGACGAATTTTATCTCCGTAGAGACTCGTCCACTTTTGCATTTTTTTTCGTAATTCTAAAGTCTCTTCTCTTGTCAAAAGCAAAGAAGCATCTCCTCTACCATGAGGAACATACCGAAGAAGAGAAAAGTGCGTAGTTCGATTAGTTGGTAAAGAAAGAAAAAGTTGTAAGGCATCTTCTATATCCCCCAACGTATCCTTCGTAACAGCATGGTGTACCCCTAGTTGAATCGAAGTCTCCTGTAATAACTTAGGAAAGAAAGCTTCCAAGGATTCTTTCGTCACCACTTGATCTCTTGTCAAACGATAAGTCGTCGAATAAATCATTTCCTTTAGTCCGTAAAAGGTCAATTTTTGAATGTACTCAATCGTTTCCTTATTAGGGGTTGCCATGGTATAAAGTTTTACTTTCATCCCAAGACTAGTCGCATGGGAGACTAACTCTATTAATGAAGGATATAAGGTTGCTTCCCCTCCCGTAAATACGACTGATCTTGCTCCCAAGGAAGAAGCTTCATTTAAGACATCTTTCACAACAGGTAGGGGAATACTTATGGCATCCTCTTTTTTAGCCTTACTCGAACAATGGACACACATTCTCTCACACTGTTCTGTCAATTCTATTTTTACTTCCTCTAACATACCATCACCTACTAGCGAATTATTATAACAAAACTTTTCAAATAAGGAAAGTTTTGTTATAATGAAATCGGTGACTAACTATTAAAAGTCAATATATTTTTGATAGAAGGTTATAAATTGGAAAGAAACCCACGCCAAAAAGATTC